>NZ_CP151997.1:1355180-2032770 GCF_038595005.1 Chryseomicrobium sp. FSL W7-1435 | reverse complement strand
ACAGATGCTTGCAGAAGAAGGATACGGGTTTCCGATTCAGTGTCGCTTAGAAAATGCCCATTTATTTTATGTGAAAGATGACCATAGATATTTACTAGAGGCGACTGAAACAGGATTTGCTAATAAGGAATTAAACCAAAATTGGACAGCACAACAATTATTACATGAAGTTGAAGAGAATCCATCTGTTATTAGTCATAATGTTGTCACGCGACCGTTGATGCAGCAATTTTTATTTCCTGTGCATAGCTTTATTGGAGGTCCTGGTGAAATTGCGTATTGGGCACTCTTGAAGGATGCCTTTGCGGCAGTTGATTTGAAAATGCCAATCGTCACGCCTCGATTCAGTATCACTGTTCTTCCACTTTCTATTGAACAGAAAATGAAAGACTTAGGTGTTACTCTTGAAGACGCTTGGAACGGTTCTATTCCAACACTTATGCATGAATTTATTGATCAACAAAAAGACAAATCGATTGTTTCAGAAATCAAGCAGATGAACGAGTGGTTGGAACATAAATATCAAGATTTGACATCTGTTTTGCAGCAAGAAGATATTTCACTGGACCCACTTCTTGAAAAAAACAAAGCGCTTCACAAACGTCAGTTCACTTTCCTAGAACAACAAATTGAGGATGTCTACATGAGACGTTTTGATTCACATGTGGCTGCCTACAAAGCAGTTGAAAATGAATTAGTACCTGCAGGGTCTCTTCAAGAAAGAATTTATTCACCACTTGCTTACCTTAACAAGTATGGTTTTGAAGTGATTGATCGTTTAGTAGAAGTGCCTTATAAATTAACAGCAGAGCACTATGTTGTGCATATGAATTAAGTCGCCTATGGCGGCTTTTTTTGTGGGTTTAGAAATAGTCAATTGCTTTTTCGTGATTACAAAAGTCCGCCAAAATCGGTTCACTAGCAAGTTATCTAGTACTTTTGAATTTTTTTGATTACTTTCTAGAAAATTGGTGGAGGAAAGTGGGGGATTGTGGTATGTTTAGTTCATAAAGTGGGGTGAGTAGCATGTTCATGGGAGAATATCAGCATTCGCTCGATGCAAAAGGACGCTTGATAGTGCCTGCAAAGTTTCGCGAGCACTTGGAAGGCAACTTTGTTATCACACGCGGACTAGATAACTGCCTATTTGGCTACCCTATGGATGAATGGCGAAAACTCGAAGAAAAATTAAAACAGCTCCCCATGACAAAGAAAGATGCTCGTGCATTCACACGATTCTTCTTTTCAGGTGCTACGGAAGTGGAGATTGATAAGCAAGGGCGCATTATGCTACCTGCTAATCTTCGTGACTATGCAAACATGGAGAAAGAATGTGTCGTGCTAGGCGTCTCTAGTCGCTTTGAAATTTGGGCGAAGGATGCTTGGGAAGGCTATGCTGAAGAATCTGAAGAGTCATTTAATGAAATTGCTGAGAACATGATCGATTTTAATATTTGATAGACCGAAGGAGTGAATCGTTTGTTCAACCATACAACCGTATTACTTACAGAAACAGTCGATGGTTTGGCGATTCGACCAGATGGTAAATACGTAGATTGCACACTTGGTGGCGCTGGCCACAGTGAATATTTAGTCAAACAACTAGGTCCCGAAGGTCACCTGTATTGTTTTGATCAAGACACAACTGCACTAGAAAATGCTAAAGACAAATTAGCACCCTACATAGATCGCGTTACCTTTATTCATTCAAACTTTCGGTATTTACAAGAAGAGTTACTTAAAGTCGGTGTCACGGAAGTGGACGGCCTACTTTATGATTTAGGCGTGTCATCTCCACAACTGGATACACCTGAACGTGGTTTTAGTTACAACCACGATGCACCACTTGATATGCGCATGGATCAAAGTAGTGAATTAACAGCCTATCACGTTGTCAATGATTGGCCCTATGAAAAATTAGTTAAAATCTTTTTCCGTTACGGAGAAGAAAAATTCTCTAAGCAAGTTGCGAGAGAGATTGAACGAGCTCGAGTTCAACAACCGATTGAAACTACATTCGATTTGGTCGATTTAATCAAACGAGGCATCCCTGCTGCAGCAAGAAGAACAGGTGGACATCCTGCAAAAAGGATCTTCCAAGCGATTCGAATTGCAGTCAATGATGAGTTAGGTGCTGCGGAAGATTCTTTAGAAGAAGCTATGAAGTTGTTGAAACCAAACGGTCGAATCGCAGTGATCACATTCCATTCACTTGAAGATCGCTTAGTGAAGACGATGTTCAAGGAATCTGCTAGTTTGCCAGAGCTTCCACCGAATTTACCAATGATCCCACCAGAACTGCAACCTAAATTTAAACTGGTGACTCGAAAACCAATCCTGCCAAGTGAACAAGAACTGGCTGAAAACAATCGTTCACGATCTGCTAAGCTACGTATCCTTGAAAAAATTGACGAGAAAGGGAGTTTTTAAATGGCGCTACGACAGTATCAAAACCAACCACAACCGCAGAATCCTACCGTACCTCATACATATCCAACCCCTGTCAAACGAAAGCAGATAATTTCAAAGGGGGAAAAAATGTTGCTAGCAGTATTTGTGGCAACATGCGCGATTTTGATGGTCTTCATCGTACAAACACACTCAGAAGTTCGAGCGGTGGATGTGGCTATACAACAAATGGAGCGTCAAATTGATACCGTTAACCGTGATAACACAGACCTTGAAATCCAAGTTGCAGAACTTTCAAGCTATGAACGCATCTGGCTGAAAGCAAAAGAACTAGGCTTAACATTAAATGAGAAAAATGTGAAGGTTGTGTCTGGTGAATGAACAAAAAAGTGCGTTTTCGATGGGGAGCCTTCCTACTGTTTTTACTTTATGGAGGGCTCTTTTTCCTATTATTAGGTAGATTTATCTACATTCAAGTCACGGGAGAAGTAAATGGGGAAGTATTGCAGCAACGTGCAGAAGATAAATATAGCCGTTCACAACTACTAGAAGCCCACCGAGGAACCATTCAAGATCGAAACGGACAGGTCATAGCGGAAGACACGCTGAGCTATAAAATTTATGCAGTCGTAAGTGAAGAAGCTACAGCTCACGCCTATGACCCTCGTCACGTTTTAGATGTGGAAACAACCGCTCAACAATTAAGTGAGCATCTTGATCTGACAAAAGAAGAAATTGCCACGGTTCTTCAAAATGGAATCGATAATGAACGCTATCAGGTAGAGTTTGGTGCACAAGGTCGCGACATTTCTAACCAAGAAATGAAAGAAATCGATGCACTAAATCTTCCGGGGATTGAGTTCGAGAAAGATCTGAAGCGTCTCTATACAAATGGCCGTTTTGCGTCACATCTTATTGGATTTGCGATTAAAGAAGACTTAGAAGACAGTAGAAGTCGTTTGGTTGGAAAAATGGGTCTTGAACGCATTTATGACGAGTTATTAACGGGAACGCCAGGAACTCTTGAATACCAGACAGACCGTGGTGGGTTGTTGCTGCCATCTTCGGATAAATTGATTACTGAACCGAAGCATGGAGCAGACGTTTTGCTTACAAATGATAGAACCATTCAAAATTTCTTAGAAGAAGCAGTTTCAGATGTTCAAGAAATGTATGAACCTGAAAAAATAACAGCACTAGTTGTAAAAGCAGACACTGGTGAAATCTTAGCAATGACTCAGCGACCTACATTTGACCCTAATACTCGTGAAGGACTTACGACGAACTGGTTAAATGAAAGTGTGGAGAATACAATTGAGCCAGGTTCAACCATGAAGATCTTTACACTGGCAGCTGCTATTGAAGAAGGTAAGTGGGATCCTAACGCCTGGTATAAATCCGGTTCGTATAAACTTCTTGACCGTACTATTTATGACCACAATGTGGATGGGTGGGGAACCATCACTTATCTAGAAGGTTTCCAACGTTCTTCGAATGTTTCGATGGCTTACTTGCTCGAAAAACTAGGGGACGAAACGTTTATTAATTACATCAAGGAATTCGGTTTTGGAGAAAAGACCGGAATTGATTTACCAGGGGAAGCAACGGGAATCATTAGTGATCGCTACCCGATAAATCGACTTACAACTACGTACGGTCAAGGAACGACTGTTACGCCGCTACAGCTCGTGCAAGGGATGACGGCTATCGCTAATGAGGGGACCATGTACCAACCGTTTATTATAGATAAAATCATCGACCCGAACACCGGTGAAGAATTATTAAATCATGAGCCTGTAACAAAAGATTCACCAATCTCTGCTGCAACGGCCAATCAAGTGAAAGATATTCTAGCGAGTACCGTGACAAGTGAAAAAGGAACGGCGCAAAAGTTCAAACTAGACTCTTACACTTCAGCTGGTAAAACGGGTACTGCTCAAATACCTGACCCGAACGGCAATTATCTCTGGGGTCGTCAGTTATTCTTGTATTCATTTTTAGGAATGGCACCTGTAGAAGATCCTGAATTAATCGTCTATGTGGCTGTCCATAAACCAAAAATTGAAGCAAGCGAAGTGGGGTCTGACCCGACTTCATATATTTTCAACTACGTAACTGAAAACGCTCTTAAGTATATGAATATTTTACCGAATGAATCAACAGAACGACAAATTGTTGAAGTGAAAAACTATCAAGGACAAGAAGTCAGTGAAGTTCAATCTAGTTTGCAGGCGCAAGGACTTGAAGTCATTCCAGTAGGTCAACAAGGCAAAGTATCTCAGCAGTTCCCTGAAGGTGATACAACACTCATCACAGGCACAAAAGTATTCTTGAAAGCTGAAGGCGATATCATTTTGCCTGACATGACAGGGTGGTCTTCTCGTGAAGTGATGATTTTTAAAGAATTCACAGGTCTTCCTATTGAAGTTACTGGTACTGGTTTCGTTGTTCGTCAGAGTATTACAGCAGGATCTACTGCAACGGCGGATGCACCAATCGTGATTGAACTTGGAAATCCCGAAGAAGTCTATAACAATGAACCGATTGAAATGGAAGGTGAACCTGTAGAAGAGCCAGTTGAAGGGGAATAACCTTCTCTCCTTGTCATAAAGTAGGGCAGGAGGTTATTTTATACCAAGACTCTTAGCAGGACGTACCAAATTTCTCGTTGGTAGTGTATTACTAGTCTTTCTAGCCATTCTGCTCAAAGTGCTGTATATTCAAATTTGGCAATATGACTTGTTGACGGATAAAGCCTATGACAGTTGGAATCGTCAATTACCTCAAGTTACTGAGAGAGGCATGATTATTGATCGGAATGAAGCGATTTTAGTAACAAATGAACTGAAACCTACTCTTTATGTCATGCCAGGGCAGTTGGATTCTCCAGATGCCTTGATCGAGGAACTGCAAAAATTATCAGGTTTGCCGGATTCCGTTATTCGAAAAGAAGTGACACGCAAAAGTTTTTTGAATGAGCTGCGCAAAACAGCTGCTGCTCTGACACAAGAGCAATTAGTGGATTTACAAACAAAAGGGTATGAAGGTCTGTATGTGACCATTGATTTTAAACGAGCCTATCCTTATTCTAAAATGCTAGCACCAGTCGTTGGTTTCGTAGGAGCAGACGGCCAAGGTCTGGCTGGACTGGAGTATATGTACGACTCTGTATTAACTGGGGAAGATGGCAGTCTAGAAATGTATACCGACGCCAAAGGAAATCGTATGAACCACTTTTACGATCAATGGAATTCTGGACAACGTGGGTATCATCTTCAGTTAACGATTGATCGCACCATTCAACAACTGCTTGAGGGCAAATTGCAACAAGCAATGGAGACGTATGATGCCAAACAGGCTGTCGGAATTGTCATGCAGCCACAGACAGGTGAATTATTGGCGTTAGCTTCATTGCCTACATTTGATCCCGGTAACTTTCACAAAGAGAGTGCCGATGTCATCTACAAAAACTTGCCAGTCACGATGACATTTGAACCGGGGTCAACATTTAAAATCATCACGCTCAGTGCGGCCTTGGAAGAGGGGTTAGTTGATTTACACGATCACCACTTTCATGATCCAGGTTATCGCATGGTGGCGGGGCATCGCTTGCGTTGCTGGAAGCGTGAAGGGCACGGTTCGCAGACGTTTATGGAGGTAGTAGAGAATTCTTGTAACCCTGGATTCATGGAACTCGGTGAACGCTTAGGTCCCGACAAATTGCATGACTATATTGTGGATTTTGGTTTTGGTTCATCTACACAATCTGGTCTGGCAGGGGAGCAAAACGGGATTCTCTTCTCGAAAAACAGCTGGGGTCCTCTTGAACAAGCAACGACTGCTTTTGGACAAGGGATTGCCGTTACTCCGATTCAACAAGTGACAGCAATTGCAGCTGCCATTAATGGAGGATATCTTGTAAAACCTTATCTTGTTTCAAAAACAGTCGATCCAAGCACTCGAGAAACGGTCGCTGAAAATTTTCCTACGATTCTTCGGCGTGTGATATCGGAAGGAACATCAGAGCAGGTTCGACTTGCATTAGGAGAAGTTGTTGCCCATGGCTCTGGTAATAAGGCCTACCGCTCTTATACTTCAATTGGTGGGAAGACGGGAACCGCGCAAAAAGTGGAGAATGGGAAGTATATTGACGGAGAGTACATTGTCTCGTTTATTGGGTTTGCTCCTGTCGACGAACCCGAATACTTAATTTATATTGCAATTGATGCACCGCAAGGTCCCAGTCAATTTGGTGGAACTATAGCGGCGCCAATAGTGGGTGAATTGTTTGAAGCGATTGCTGAAGACTCCCCACGCATTCATGAAAAAGAATTGGCATGGGATGATATGCCGGAAAAAAAAGTTCCCCTACTCGTGGGACAAACAAAACAAGACATCACACAACAACTACATGAATTTAAACTGATTTGGCATGGCGATGGTACAAAGATAATTGATCAACTGCCTAAAGATGGGGAGTTGGCAAAACCACCTTATCTGATCCATCTCTATACTGATTAACTAAAGGAGCTTCACTATGTCACTCGTATTAATTGTCGCAACAATCGCACTCGGTTTTGCTATTACAGCAGTACTTGCACCTCTATTTATTCCCTATCTTCGTCGAATGAAATTCGGTCAGAGTATTCGAGAAGAAGGTCCACAGTCCCATCAGAAAAAAACTGGGACACCAACCATGGGTGGACTTATCTTCTTAGTATCCATTGCACTGACTACACTTTTAATTTCGTACTTTTTCGAAATGATCACAACACAGACAGTTGTTCTACTACTAGTGCTTGTTGGTTTTGGAGTACTTGGTTTTTTAGATGATTTTATTAAAGTAGTTATGAAACGCAATCTTGGACTGACATCCCTGCAAAAGTTACTTGGACAAATTCTGATTGCGATTGTTGCCTACTTCTTACTGCAATTAGGTCCTTTCGATACGGCTATTACGATTCCTTTCACAACTTGGTCAATTGACTTTGGAATTTTCTATGTTGCATTTATCGTATTTTGGTTGGTTGGTTTCTCGAATGCAGTGAATCTAACGGACGGATTAGATGGCCTGGTCAGCGGTACAGCTTCTATTGCATTTGCCACATTTGGAATTTTTGCTGTTCTCTACAACCAAAATGATGCAGCTATTTTTGCCTTTGCCGTTACAGGTGCATTATTAGGATTTTTACTGTTTAACAAGAATCCTGCAAAAGTATTTATGGGTGATACAGGCTCACTTGCACTAGGTGGAGCCCTCGCTATGTTATCGATTATTTTGAAGCTTGAACTCCTTCTCCTTTTTGTTGGAGTCATCTTCGTTATAGAAACAGCTTCCGTAATTCTTCAAGTGATAAGTTTCAAAACAAGAGGGAAACGGATCTTTAAAATGAGCCCGATTCATCACCATTTTGAACTATCAGGTTGGTCAGAACAAAAAGTAGTATACGTATTTTGGACAGTCGGCTTTGTTGCGGCTTTCGCAGTGCTAGTGTTGGAGGTCATGGGATGAAAACAGTAAAAGAACTTTACCATCAAAAAGTACTTGTTTTAGGTCTTGCTAAAAGTGGGACAGCTGCCGCTGAAATGCTTCATGAACTCGGAGCATTCGTCACAGTAAATGATTCCAAACCATTTGAAGAAAATACGCAAGCGCAAGAGTTGTTAAAACAGGGGATGACCGTTATTTGTGGAAGTCACCCAGAAAATTTGCTCGATGAAGGCTTTAGTCTAATTGTCAAAAATCCTGGGATTCCTTACAATAATCCGGTCTTACAAGAAGCGATTAAAAGAGAAATACCTATTTGGACAGAAATTGAATTAGCTTACCGAATTAGTGAAGCACCAATGATCGGAATTACAGGTTCAAATGGAAAGACGACAACAACGACATTACTTTGCGAGATGCTTGAAAAAGGTCCTTTAGAGCCACTAGTTGCTGGGAATATTGGCACGGTTGCAACTACTGTAGCCAAGGATGCAACAAAAAATAATGTAATCGTAACAGAACTGTCATCGTTTCAGCTCATGGGTACTGTAAAATTAAAACCTTCGATTGCAATTATTACTAATATTTATGAGGCACACCTGGACTACCACACAGACCTCGATGAATACATCGAAGCAAAATTAGCAATTGCTAAAAATCAAACGGAGCAAGACTTGCTTATTTACAATGCCGAACAGCCTTTATTAGCACAACGCGTGAAGTCACTTAACGCGACTCCAGTGCCATTCTTCGTGTCTAGCCGACAGTCTGAAGGTATCAGTGCAGATGCAGAGTGGGTGTATTGGAAAGGGGAAGCGCTTTATAAACGTGATGAAATAAGACTGCCTGGAAAGCACAATCTTGAGAATGTATTAGCAGCGACAGCAGCGGCATTGTTAGTAGGTGCTCCACTGGAACAAATTCGAGCAACCGTAGCAAGCTTTGCTGGTGTCAAACACAGAACGCAATACGCGGGCGAGTGGCAAGGACGTCTTTTCTATAACGACTCGAAGGCAACAAATGCTTTGGCTACCAAGAGTGCTTTAGAAGGGTTTTCACGCCCTGTTATTCTTTTAGCTGGTGGTAAAGAACGTAATCACTCATTCGATGAGTTAATTCCCTATCTTCCGACGATTAAAGCGATTTGTCATTTTGGAGAGACGGCACCGCGCCTTCAACAATTTGCAGAGCTTCATAATGTACAGGCCTATTCTTTCCCTACATTGACAGCGGCATTTGAGAAGTCAATTGAACTATCTGAGCCAAATGACGTCTTGTTATTATCGCCTGCTTCTGCAAGTTGGGATCAATACGAGAGCTTTGAAATTCGTGGCGATGAATTTTTACGATTGTTTAAGGATTTAGAAACGAAGGGATGAAGCTGTGCAATTTGAACAAGCAAAGCGAACAATTGGCTTTGTCAGCGGACTATTAACATGTCTTGGCATTTTTTATATTGCCAGTGCTAGCAGTTATTGGTCCGCCGTTCATTACCCGAACAGTTTGCCATTTTGGATCAAGCAGAGTATTTTTGCAGTGCTTGCAATTGTGTTATTTAAAGTCGTGCAGCTAATAAAATTAGACTATCGTACAGTTGTCTTCCTCTATTTTGCGGGACTGCTGGTAGCCTTAACTGTCTGGTTACCTGGGTTGAGCGTTGTACGAAATGGTGCACGTGGTTGGATTACACTAGCCGGTTTCTATTTTCAGCCTGCCGAACTTACAAAAGTAACTACTCTTTTATTCCTGTCACATTTACTGTCTTTTAAAACACCACTCATCAAGCAGTTAATCGTTCTGGGTATTCCTAGCACACTGTTCATGCTGCAGCCAGATTTTGGGTCAACTTTTTTATTAGTCGCTACCTACTGTGCTTTATTGTTTGTCACAGGGCTCTCCATGCGCTTAATACTGCTTGGCATCGTCTCAGCTGTTCTTGGTCTTGTAGCGTTAATAGCCACGGCACCCTACAGGTTAAAAAGGATAACGGCGTTTTTAGACCCATGGGAAGATCCGTTAGGTGCAGGTTTTCAAGCAATTCAGTCCTTGTTGGCTATAGGTCCTGCGGGATTTACAGGATGGGGATTTGGCAATTCAAGACAAAAGCTATTGTATCTTCCTGAACCTCAAAATGATTTTATCTTTTCGTTGATTATCGAGGAAAGCGGTTGGCTGATGGCGGCCTGTATTTGTTTTTGTTATGTACTGTGGGGCAGAAGTGCGTATACATTAGCAAGCTATCACTTACAAACGGTGTATGGAATTCAAATTGCTGCACTGGCTTTATTGCTTCTCATTCAAACCTCAGTAAATCTAGGTGTCGTGACAGGTTTGCTTCCCGTTACGGGTGTAACACTTCCGTTTATAAGTTACGGAGGTTCGTCATTGGTAAGTTGTTGGGTTGTGACAGGTTTGATCATCGCTATCTACAAACAAGGAAGGGAGGCAGAAGAATGGAAAAACTAATTGACATCGAAGATCGCATTCCAGCACTACGAAAAAGAAGAAAACGTAGAATGACACTCACCTTTTCTATTCTTCTGTTTCTTTTTTTCACGGCTCTTTTTCTAGTACTCTACTTACAATCTTCTATAAGTAAAATTCAAGTGCTCACTATTCAAGGAACACAAGTGACGGCGCATGAAGAAGTTGAGACTTTGTCCACTTTGCAAAAAGAAGAGTCATTGTGGTCATTTCGAGCATCGGCGATCGAACAAAAGATTACGGAGCATCCTGCCATCGAGTCTGTCACGGTAGTTAGGAAGCGCTGGTCTGAAGTAGTTATTACCGTCACCGAGTTTGAGCCTATAGGTTTTCGGACTTCTGAGGAGACACTGCTAATTCTTGAAAATGGAGAACAAGTCGCCTCTAATTTGGCAGGAAGTACGTTTGGACCGGCGATTGAAGAGTTCGAAGAAACGCAAGTGGAAAGCAGAATAGTGAAGGAATTAGGGGAGCTGACACAACAAATACGGATGTTAGTTTCTGAAGTAACGTCTACTCCAAGTGATTCTGACCCTAACCTTGTCACGTTATTTATGAATGATGGCAACACGGTAATAGTAAGCGCTCTCGATTTTTCAGAAAAACTGTCTTACTATCCAGCGGTTCTGCAACAAATTCCTATTGGACAAAAAGGCATTGTCGACATGGAGGTCGGAACATTTTTTGAGAGTTATGACAGCATATACGGCGGAAAGGGAGAAGAGCTGGTAATTGATGAACAACAAGAAGAAGTCGAATAGAGGGAAGATTTTGCTGTCGCTTGTTAGTTTGACACTTGGCTTCATTTTGGCCTTTAGTTTCAGCCTCTCTCAAAAGCGCGCAGAATCTGAACTTGATTCGGCCACATACGGTCAAACAGAAAGTGTAAGACAGGAATTGATTGCTCAAAAAGAACGCAATAAAGAACTTTCAGAAGAATTACAAAGTGTTCAAACTAAAATTCGTGAATTTGAACAGCAAGCCGGAGCAAATACATCCTCTCTAGAAGAACTGGTAAAGACAGCGGAGGCTTTGCGTCTGCTGACTGGAGAAGTCGATGTCACTGGATCAGGTTATCGAGTAGAGTTGCAAGACGGTGAGTATGATCCCAATCAAGTGAATCCCAATGATTATATTGTGCACGAAGGTCATGTCTACATGGTGATCAATGAATTGAAGATAGCCGGAGCAGAAGCCGTCAGTGTGAATGGAAAACGTATTCACGAGACCAGTTACATCAGATGTACGGGACCAGTGATTACAATAGACGGTGAAACATTTCCAGCGCCATTTGTAATTGAAGCGATTGGGAACTCTACGACCCTGGCGGAAGCTGTTGAATTGCCTGGAGGAATATTAGATCAATTGCGTGGCCAACAGATTCGTATCGAGACCCAAAAATTGAATGAACTCGTGATGAACTCTGAGCATGCAGAATAAAGGAGCGATGATGCGTATGAAAAAAGGAATTTCACGGTTTACCATCATTCTCTTTGTAATTGGATTTATGCTCTCCGTTCAGTACAATACCATTCAAAATCCTGAACAGAGGGATACACGAGATGTCTGGGAAATTCGCAAAGAATTAGCGGCAGAGACGGAGTATCATTCGGAATTGTTGAGCCGCATTCGGGAAGCCGAACAGACAGCGGAGAAATATGAGACTTCTGAAAGTGAACGTCCTGAACGACTAGTCGAACAAACTATCGAGCAACTTAGACATGAGATTGGGCTGGATGAGTATCAGGGGGCGGGGGTTATCATTACCGTCAAACCCTCAGAAGAGGCGATGGCATTTGGACTAACGATCAATCCAGTTTCTCCTGATTTACTTGTGCGTTTTGTAAACGAAATGAATCATTTTCAAGCACGGGCTATTGAAATTGACGGTAAGCGATTAATTTATAATAGCGCTATCCGCACAATCAATGGTCGAACGACAGTCAATACGCTTCCCATTCAATCTGCTCCTTTCGAAATAAAAATAGCAACAGACTCTGTTGAAAGTACGGAACGGTTACTCGCTCAAGTTCAAGCAAGTGGTCTTGCGGATGATTTTTATTTAGATAACTACGAGCTTGAAATGACGGAGGCGCTGGATGAGCTAGTTATTTCTGGTTATGACCAACCGGTAACTGTCACGCACTTATCAGAATGGAAGGAAGGAGAGTAACCATGTGGTTGCCTTTACTCGGTTTACTACTGGGCATCTCGCTCGGTTTTATGACGGATTTTCAAATACCCACTGCCTATGAAAACTATCTTTCAATAGCTGTTTTGGCAGCGCTTGACACGTTGTTCGGTGGGATTCGCGCCCAATTGCAACAGGTTTATGATGACAAAGTATTTGTTTCAGGTTTTTTCTTCAACATCTCGTTAGCAGCAGCTCTTGCATTTTTAGGAGTCCACTTAGGTGTTGATCTGTATTTGGCAGCTATTTTTGCTTTTGGGGTCCGTTTATTCCAAAACATCGCGGTCATTCGCCGCATTCTTTTATCACGGTTTTCAGAAAAAAATGCAACCGCCAAATAAAATAATTGTTTGACTAGTAAGAAACATTTAGACTTTACAAGGTCTTTACTCTAAAATGAGAAGTATATACCTTTTTAGGAGGTGCCACAATTTGAATTCATCAGAATTGTATGTATCACTTGATATCGGATCTTCATCCATAAAAGTGGTCATCGGAGAAATTAACAATCAAATTATTCATATTATCGGAGTAGGTAATGCAAAGTCGACAGGAATCCGTAAAGGAGCAATCGTTGACATTGATGCTACTGTTCAATCAATCAAAAAAGCTATTCAAGAGGCAGAACGTATGGCTGGAATGGAGATTCGAGAAGTCGTTCTTGGCATTCCTGCAAATCAAGCTTCTATTCATTACGTGAAGGGCGTCGTAGCCGTTCAATCAGAAGACAAAGAAGTTACAGGAAAAGATTTAGAACGGGTCTTGGATTCAGCTAAAGTGATGTCTATCCCACCAGAGCGAGAGTATCTGAATATCATTCCCGTACAATATGTACTAGATGGTGTTGAAGAGATTAGTGATCCACGTGGCATGATTGGCACTAGACTTGAAGTAGATGCCAACATGATTACGACGTCAAAAACGATTTTACATAATCTCCTGCGATGTGTAGAACGTGCAGGACTTCAGATTCGAGAAATCTACTTACAACCACTTGCAGCTGGGCAATTTGCGCTGAGTGAAGATGAACGCAATCACGGTACAGCGTACATTGACATTGGTGGAGGAGCGACGACTATCTCGGTTTTCCGTGATGGCCATTTAACGCATACTACCGCGCTTCCAGTTGGTGGAGACCACATTACCAAAGATTTAAGTATTGTTCTGAAAACACCTACGGAACATGCAGAGCAGATTAAACGTCAATATGGACATGCATTCTATGACGACGCTTCAGATGATGAACTTTTTGAAGTACCTGTAATCGGTGCGGACATGAAAGAGCAGTACTCTCAAAAGTATATTGCTGAAATCATTGGGGTCCGTTTAGAAGAATTGTTTGAGATGATCATGGAAGAATTATACCGTATTGGTGTAAGAGATCTTCCAGGTGGTATTGTATTAAGTGGGGGAGTCGCTAAACTCGAGGGACTATCACAACTTGCCCGTCATGTGTTACAAACGCGTGTGCGCATTTACACACCTGATTATATTGGCGTACGTGAGCCACAATTCTCGACGGCAATTGGTTTAATTCAATACATTTACAAAGAGGATTTATACTATGGATTGTCGAATACTACATCAAGCGCAGTAGCTGCTCGTCAAGATACAGCCATGAAACCAAAAACAAAACAAAAAGTAAAAACAAAATCAACTGATGAGTCGAATGACGAGCCGAAAGAAAGTGGCATGACGAAAGTTAAGCAATTTTTTGACCGGTTTTTCGAATAACTGAATCGGCAATCTAACATAGGAGGCAATTGCATGTTACATTTTGAAACAAATGATGAATCTTTAGCAATTATCAAAGTAATTGGAGTTGGCGGCGGCGGTAACAATGCTGTTAACCGAATGATCGAACATGGGGTACAAGGTGTCGATTTTATTGCAGTCAACACAGATGCGCAAGCATTGAATATGTCAAGAGCACCTGTCAAGCTACAAATTGGTGGTAAGTTAACACGTGGTCTAGGCGCAGGAGCTAATCCTGAAGTCGGTCGCAAAGCTGCTGAAGAAAGCAAAGAGCAGATTGAAGAAGCTCTACGTGGAGCAGATATGGTATTTGTCACTGCTGGAATGGGCGGAGGTACAGGTACAGGTGCTGCACCAGTAATTGCACAAATTGCAAAAGAACTAGGTGCATTGACTGTTGGTGTTGTTACACGTCCATTCACATTTGAAGGACGCAAACGTTCTACACAAGCAATTGGTGGTATTTCTATGATGAAGGAAGCTGTCGATACTTTAATCGTTATTCCAAATGATCGTCTTCTTGAAATCGTTGATAAAAATACACCAATGCTTGAAGCCTTCCGTGAAGCGGATAATGTTTTACGTCAAGGTGTACAAGGTATCTCTGATTTGATCGCTGTACCAGGATTAATCAACCTTGATTTTGCTGATGTAAAAACAATTATGTCTAACAAAGGTTCAGCCCTTATGGGAATCGGTATCGCTTCAGGTGAAAACCGCGCAGCTGAAGCAGCTAAAAAAGCAATCTCAAGTCCACTTCTTGAAACGTCTATTGATGGAGCTAAAGGTGTGTTAATGAATATTACTGGTGGTTCGAATCTGTCACTATTTGAAGTGCAAGAAGCTGCTGATATTGTCGCTTCTGCTTCTGATGAAGAAGTGAATATGATTTTCGGATCGGTTATCAATGATGACCTAGATGATCAAATTGTTGTTACTGTGATTGCGACTGGATTTAACGAAGAGATCCTTGTTCAGCGTCAACCACGTATGACAGGTGGCGGTGCTAAGCGTCCAGCTGCAACACCACCTCCATCAGCAACTCCACAACGCGAAACGCGTTATGAAGAAGAGCCAGTTCAAGAGCAACGTCCACAACAGCCATCTTTTAAAGAAGAAGATGCTTTAGATATTCCGACATTCTTGCGTAATCGCAACCGTCGTTAATTTAAACAAGGAAGCCCCGTCTCAAAAGAGATGGGGCTTTTTGTCGTCAAATAAATAAAAACGCCTCACTAGTCCGACAAACTTTTTCTCCAAGGTCCTGTAAAGTAGGCAAAGAAGGGAGGGGAAACGGTGTACATTGAATGGATGGTTGTACTCAATAGTCTACTGACCTATACAACACTTCGAGCAACAGCCAAACTTCTATTACTTGAACTATCAGGCTTTCAAAGTATGTTACTAGTTCTGTTATCTATATCTTTCTTTTGGTGGCCCTTACTCAGTTTAGTAGGAATGGGCATTGTCATCGTCGTGCAAATGAAAGGAAATGCACAATTGATTGGTAAATATATTCTTATCGTATGCCTCGTAACTTTAATCATTGGTGGATGTGTCCAATTAGCTAGCTCTTCTATAATGATGACAAGTTTTGTTTTACTCACCTTATTGCTAGTAGTTCGAATAGGCAGAAGTTTATTTATTTCTTCTCACGCCTTTCAACACGTCCATGAGATAAAAGTAGGTAACTTGCAGCTCAAAGCTTATTGGGACAGCGGAAACTTATGTAGGGAGCCACTCTCGTCATTGCCTGTTCACTTTATTAGACAAGAAGTTGTAGCCGAGCATCCCCATATGTTTCAACAATCTTGGCGCCAAGTGGCAACGGCAACAGTAGCGAAAGGAGAATCCTTTACTCTTGTGAAGCCATTAGTTCCGATTTATTGCCAAGGTAAACCACTCCCACCTTGTTATTTAGCTCCTATTGCGAAAACTACTCTGCCTTTCGAATCAGATATTCTTTTACACAACTTTATTTATAATTAAGGAGGAAACGGATGAACTGGTTAAAAAGAGGGATAACATGGCTAGTTGCTAAACTATTCAAGCAGAAAGTATTTTACATTGGTCAATCTGACTCGCTGCCGACACCCCTGACTCGTGAACGGGAAGCTGCCCTGGTGCAACTTGCCAAACAAGGTGATGGCCATGCTAGAGATTTATTAATTGAACATAATTTACGCTTAGTAGTGTATATTGCAAAGCGTTTTGATAATACAAAAACAAATATGGAAGATCTGATTAGTATTGGTTCTATCGGGCTCATTAAGGCAGTGGAAACGTTTAATGCAGAGAAAAACATTAAATTGGCAACCTATGCATCTCGCTGTATAGAAAATGAAATTCTCATGCATCTTCGGAAGACAAACAAACAAAAAACAGAAGTATCGTTCGACGAGCCACTAAATTCAGATGCAGACGGCAATGAGTTATTATTGTCTGATATCCTAGGGACAAGTGAAGAGATAGTAGTGGATGATGTGGAACGGAAGCTCAACCAACAGCAAATCTTTCAAGCTATATTAAATCTCACGGATCGAGAAAAATATATTATGGAATGTCGCTATGGCTTAACGGGTGGAGAAGAGATGACTCAGAAAGAAGTCGCAGATCATTTAGGAATTTCCCAATCTTACATTTCAAGACTTGAAAAGAAAATTATCTACCGCCTACAATCAGCTTTGAAAGTTTCGGGATAATCTGGCAATTTTAGAGGACGCATAAATTTCAAAACAACGACCACACTGTTTGTATGACTAACTAGCAGGAGTGGTTCATGTGTCTGGAGTTAAAGTAACAATTGCAGGTATTGATACAGCTACACTACCAGTGCTCACTCACCAACAAATGATGGTTTATTTCAAACAATATCAAGTGGGAGATCTAGCTGCAAAGGAAGAGCTGGTGCTTGGAAATCTTAGACTAGTTTTGAGTCTCGTCCAGCGTTTTGCAGGAAGAGGAGAATCTCCAGAAGATCTCTTTCAAGTAGGCTGTGTTGGTTTGATCAAAGCCATTCAAAATTTCGACTTAAAGCATCAAGTACGTTTTTCAACGTATGCAGTTCCTATGATCATTGGAGAAATGAAACGGCATTTACGAGAAAAACATCCATTGCGTATAGCACGGTCCTTGAGAGACATCGCGTATCAAGCACTGACCGCCAGGGAAGAGTTGATTCGGGAATTTGGCTACGAACCTACAATCAAAGACATTGCTGCCCGCCTAGAAAGAAAAGAGGAAGATGTATTGTTTGCCCTTGATGCCCTTCATGAACCGATGTCACTACATGAGCCTTTGCATCAAGATTCAGGAGAGTCCGTTTACTTTATGGACCAATTGAAAGATAACAATACCTCAGAGGACTTGTGGACAACCTTCATGTTATTAAAAGAGAGACTTAAGCACCTGAGTAGTCGTCAGTTACAAATCCTTCAACAACGTATTTTTCATGGGGCCACACAAGTTGAACTTGCAACTCGCTTCAATCTTTCACAAGCACAAGTTTCTCGGCTTGAGAAAAGTGCCTACACACTATTACAAAGTGACCTTTAACCCGCCATTTCCTGGCGGGTTTTGTGTTGTTTGTTGGGTGAGTGACATAGACTGTTGTGAGGTGACTATATGTATTTTTCACAGCTACAGCAAAAAATGCTTCTTGAACAAACGAGTGGGACCGTCATTGGCTATATTGAAGATGCCGTCATTAATAAAGACACGGGGAAAATCGAAGGATATGTGGTCGGGAAAACGACTAAAATGTTTCAAAAAGTTTCATCGGAAAGAATCGTGCAAGTAACGGATATTACATCAGTAGGGTCAGACTTCATCTTTATAAGATTGACCGGCATTGATTAAACGCCTAGGGATTGGTACAATTAACAAAACACATTGCAAAGTTGGGAACGTCTATGATTCAATTACAAATTCAACAAATACAGGATAAAATTAAACTTGCTAAAGAACGTTCAGCTGCAAGTGCTAATTCTGTTCAAGTGATTGCAGTAACAAAACAATTATCTATAGAAAAAACACAAACTGTGATAGAGTCTGGACTTCTTCACTTGGGAGAAAATCGACCACAAAGCTTTTTAGAAAAAGTAGAGGCCTTAGACAAAAAAATCTCTTGGCATTTCATTGGATCCTTGCAGACGCGTAAAGTTCGTGATGTGATCGATCACATTAATTATCTCCACTCGTTAGACCGTATGAGTTTAGCAACTGAAATTCAAAAGAGAGCATCTCAACCAGTTCGCTGCTTTATTCAAGTGAATGTATCTGGGGAAGAGTCTAAGCATGGATTACCTATGCAAGAAGTACAGGATTTCATAAATGCTATTAAAGAAATGGACCGTATCGTGCCAGTTGGTTTCATGACAATGGCACCACTTAATGCTTCACCAGAGGCTATTAGAATCCAATTCAAAACGTTGCGTGAATTACGGGATGACCTTATTGCTGAAAAGGTAGTGGGGGAATCATTCACTGAACTTTCCATGGGGATGTCGGACGATTATGAAATTGCTGTTGAAGAAGGCGCCACTTATGTAAGAATCGGAACAGCACTAGTAGGAAGCTTAAAGGAGTGAGACGATGAAAAAATGGTTCAATACATTCTTTGATATGGATGAAGAAGAGGAGCAAGAGATGCAATCAAAATCTAAACCTGAACAACAAGAAGAACGTCCGAAACAACAACCCGTTAAATCGATGCGTGACCGAAAAATTTCTAGTGCTTCAGCAGCAGCCACACCTCAATTGGTGAGCATTCAAAATGTACAAAAGTCTTCAAAAGTAATTTTGATTGAACCTCGTGTTTACGCAGAGGCTCAAGATATCTCAGAGCATTTAAAAGGAAAACGTGCGGTTATTGTCAATCTTCAACGAATTGACAAAGAACAAGGAATCAGAATTATCGACTTTTTAAGCGGAACAGTGTACGCTTTAGGTGGAGATATTCAGCGCATTGGTACAGACATCTTTCTTTGCGCACCAGATACTATTGAAGTAGATGGAGCAATCTCTGACTACTACTACGATGAACATCAATAAGTAAGGAGAATTGCCTTTCATGACAGTATCATTACTTTTAGGAATTATAGCTTTATTGGTTCAAATATATGTATTCATGATTATTGGCTATATTTTATTATCATGGATACCGAGCCTGCAACAATCGGCTATCGGTCAATTTTTAGCGGCAGCAGTTGAACCCTATCTATCTATTTTCCGACGAATTATTCCACCAATTGGTGTGATTGATTTGTCACCAATCATTGCAATTTTCGCTTTGCAAATTGCTCATACTGGAGTTAGACAAGTTATTTTCTGGTTAATTTAATAAAAATTGAAGCGCCCCATGAGCTAGTAGCTCTGGGGCGATTTTCAACTTATCAATTATACGTACGGGAGCGGACGATTATGGACAGCATATTTCAACATTTTCGAAAAGAAGAGCAGCCCTTTATTGAGGCGATGATCAGTTTAACACGAGACGTCGAAGACCGATATGCTCCAAAACTGACGGACTTTTTAGATCCTCGCCAACGCTTTATTCTACAGACTCTTTCACAACAACGTGATTTGCAGGGTTTTGAGTTTGGTGGGTTTGAGCAGGGTGAACGCAAACGAGTTCTCGTTGCCCCATCCTATTATGAACCGTTGCAAGAGGATGCCTTAATTCAATTAGTAAAAGTGACGTATCCCATCAAATTTGTGACGTTAAAACATTCAGATGTTTTAGGGGCTTTGATGTCTTTAGGGTTAGACCGTTCAAAGTTTGGCGATATCCGTCTTCAAGACGGTGTGGTTCAAATTGCAATGGCTGCAGAAATTTTGGACTATGTAAAAACAAATTTAACGTCAATCGGCAAAGTGAAGGTGCAAGTAGAGGCGATTGAAGAAACTGAAGTATTGCTACATGAACCAGAGGAATATGTGGAGGAACTTCATATTGTTAGCTCCATGCGCCTTGATACAGTGCTAGCTTCCGCATGGAATATTTCCCGGCAAAAAGCGGCTGCTTTTATAAAGGGCGGTAAAGTAAAAGTGAATTGGTCTGTTGTAGAGGACATCTCTTTTTCGCTCAATGAATCTGATATGATTTCTTTACGGACATTCGGACGTTTTCAAGTAGGATTGGTTGAGGGCCGTACTAAAAAAGAAAAAATTCGATTACAGCTTGCCAAGTTAGAGCAAAAAAATTGAGTTTTTATGAAATTCTACTGATTTCCTAGAGGTACAACGGTATAATACTAATAGCGACACTTAATAAAGGAGCTGTAAATATGCCATTAACACCTTTAGATATTAACCAAAAGGTCTTTAGTAAATCCTTTCGCGGGTATAGTGAAGATGAGGTCAATGAATTTCTCGAGCAGGTTATGAAAGATTTTGAGACATTATTACGTGAGAAAAAAGAATTAGAATCACAATTAAAATCGACGACAGAGCGTGTGGGACATTTTACAACGATTGAAACAACCCTTCAAAAATCGATTGTTGTTGCTCAAGAAGCAGCAGAAGAAGTGCGTCGCAATTCTCAAAAAGAAGCGAAGCTCATTGTTAAAGAAGCAGAGAAAAACGCTGATCGTATTCTTAACGAGTCGTTAACAAAAGCTCGTAAAATAGCACTTGAAATTGAAGAGCTTAAGAAGCAATCTAAAGTATTCCGCAATCGTTTTAAAATGTTAGTGGAAGCTCAGCTTGAACTAATTAATACCGATGATTGGGACCATTTGATGGAGACAGACGTGGATACAACTTCGCTTGATCGTGTTACAGCAGAAGAAGTCTAAACATCTTGACGATACATACAACAGTCATTATAATAAGCACATAGAAAAAGGCATCGATAAAGACGGTTGTTTTGAGGGAAGCTTAGCGATCCGGGGATTGGTGAAAGCCCGGACTACTTTCAAGACTAGAGCCCATCACTTTAGAGCCGAGATAGTGACCAGTGTCAGTATCTTCGTTCGACCACGTTACGGTCATCTAAGTGGCAGAGCAATCTGCAATTAGGGTGGTACCGCGAAAATCTTCGTCCCTTTGTCCAGGGGCGAGGATTTTTTGTTTGTCTAAAAAAGGAGAGATTGATTATGGAGTATAAAAATACCTTATTAATGCCTAAAACAGAATTTCCCATGCGCGGAGGTCTTCCAACTAAAGAGCCTCAGATCCAAGAAATGTGGAAAGAAAAAGATATTTATGCAAAGAACTTAGAGCGCACAAAAGATCGTCCTAAATTTATTTTGCACGATGGACCTCCTTATGCCAATGGAGACCTTCATATCGGTCATGCGTTGAATAAAGTATTGAAAGATATGATTGTGCGTTACAAATCGATGTCAGGATTCCAAGCGCCTTACGTACCTGGTTGGGATACGCACGGCCTTCCGATTGAACAAGCTCTTACAAACAAAGGCGTTAAGCGTAAAGAGATGACGGTAGCAGAATTCCGCAAACTATGTGAAGAATATGCCTACGAGCAGATCAACAATCAGCGCGAGCAGTTCAAGCGTATTGGTGTAACTGGCGATTGGGACAATCCTTATGTGACTCTTGAACCTAAGTTTGAGGCGCGCCAAATCCAAGTGTTTGGTGAGATGGCTAAAAAAGGCTATATCTATAAAGGATTGAAGCCAGTTTATTGGTCACCGTCATCAGAATCCGCACTTGCTGAAGCAGAAATCGAATACAAGGATAAAAAATCTCCTTCTATCTATGTAAGCTTTGAAGTAACGGATGGTAAAGGAGTACTCGAGCAAGGTGTTCGTTTCATCATTTGGACGACGACACCATGGACAATTCCAGCAAACCTTGGTATCTCTGTACATCCTGACTTTAGTTATGTGCAGGTTCGTGCAAATGACAAGTCATTTGTCGTAGCTAAAGATTTACTTGAAGAAGTGAGTACTGTATTAGGATGGGAATCCTATGAAGTGGAGCATACGTTTGAAGGGAAGCAATTCGACCGTATCGTTACGAAGCATCCTCTATATGACCGTGAATCATTGGTAATGTTAGGGGAGCATGTGACAACTGAATCTGGTACAGGTTGTGTCCATACCGCTCCAGGGCACGGAGAAGACGATTTCCATGTAGGGAAACTGTATGGCTTAGATGTATTATGTCCGGTCGATGATCGTGGCGTAATGACTGCTGAAGCACCAGGATTTGAAGGACTGTTTTACGATGAAGCAAATAAACCAATTACTCAAGCTTTAGATGAAGCAGGTGCATTAGAAAAATTAACGTTCTTTACTCACTCGTATCCACATGACTGGCGTACTAAAAAACCAATTATCTACCGTGCTACAACTCAATGGTTTGCATCTGTTGAAGCATTCCGTCCTGAGCTTTTAGAGGCGATTCGTCAAACAAAGTTCACTCCGGCTTGGGGAGAGACGCGCTTGTTCAATATGATTCGTGATCGTGGAGATTGGAATATCTCGCGTCAGCGTGTGTGGGGAGTGCCAATCCCAGTGTTTTACGCTGAAGATGGAGAACCGATCATTGAAGAGCAAACTATTCAACATGTCTCTGAGTTATTCCGTGAGCACGGATCAAATATTTGGTTCGAGTGGGATGCAAAAGACTTGTTGCCAGAAGGTTACACGCATAAAGGTAGTCCTACTGGACGATTTACTAAAGAACTAGACATCATGGATGTATGGTTTGATTCCGGCTCAACGCATCAAGGTGTGCTCGCTGAAAGAGAAGACCTTCAGTTCCCAGCAGATCTGTACTTAGAGGGCTCTGATCAGTACCGCGGTTGGTTCAACTCATCTCTCATCACAAGTGTGGCTATGTTTGGCCATGCGCCGTATAAAGGCTTACTAAGCCACGGATTTGTTTTGGATGGCGAAGGCCGCAAGATGAGTAAATCTGTCGGAAACGTCATCGTACCTTCTAAAGTAATGAATCAATTAGGTGCAGATATTTTACGCCTGTGGGTAGCATCGGTCGACTATACAGCGGATGTTCGGGTATCAGATGCTATCTTGAAGCAAGTTTCAGAAGTCTACCGTAAAATTCGCAACACACTTCGTTTCTTGCACGGAAATGTGCATGACTTCAATCCTGCGACAGACCGTGTAGCAGTTGAAGATATGCGTGAAGTGGATCGTTATATGTATGCGAAGTTACAACAAATGATTGATACAGTAAAAACTTCGTATGAAAATTACGAGTTTTCAACGGTTTATCACACAATTAACAACTTCGTCTCTACAGAGCTGAGTGCCTTCTATCTGGACCTTGCCAAGGATGTTGTTTACATTTACGAAGCAGATCATCCAGATCGTCGTGCCATGCAAACCGTGATGTATGATGCGCTTGTAGCACTAGTTAAACTGTTAACACCTATCTTGCCACACACTGCAGATGAGCTTTGGGGCTTCATGACGCATGAACAGCAAGAAAGCGTTCAGTTGACAGACATGCCAGAAGCTACTGAAGTGGCTGATGCTGATGTGCTTGTAGCAAAGTGGGAAAAAGTATTAGATGTGCGAGATGATGTGCTTAAAGCACTTGAAATGGCTCGTGCAGAAAAGAAAATTGGTAAATCTTTAGAGGCACATGTACAGTTATTCGTTAGAGATAGTGTGAAAGACTTGTTCATGGATGATTCTATCGATTATGCACAACTGTTCATCGTTTCTGGCTTTACACTAGCTGGAACAATGGAAGAAGCACCTGCAGATGCAATTGCTTTAGACCATTCTGCGGTAGTCGTAACCTCAGCTGAAGGTGAAAAATGTGAGCGTTGTTGGACGATTTCTACAACAGTTGGAGAAAGTGCAGATCACCCTACATTATGTGCGCGATGTGCAGCAGTTGTTTCGATCTAATTGAATGCGACCTCTCCCATCTGGGAGGGGTTTTGTTTTTCTCTAATTGATACAAAATTGTGGTACACTTAACTACATGTAAATGGAGGGTTTGACTGTGTGGATTTACTATTTAATCGCGTTCATCATTATTAGTGTCGACCAATGGACTAAATGGTTGGTCGTTCAGCATATGCAACTAGGGGAGCGCATTGCGCTTGTGGACCCTTATCTTGGCCTTTTATCTCACCGCAATCGCGGAGCAGCATGGGGTATGCTTGAAGGACAAATGTGGATCTTTTTTATTGTCACAACCGTAGTAGTAATTGGTATCATCTACTACTTTCATAAACACGCTACAAATCAGCCTTTATTTCAACTAGGTCTGATGATTTTACTAGGTGGGGCAATTGGTAATTTTATTGACCGATTGTTTCGCGGGGAAGTAGTGGACTTTGTAGATGTCCTTATTCCTGTGATCAATTATGATTTTCCTATTTTTAATGTTGCGGATGCAGCTTTAACAGTAGGTGTAGTACTTATTTTTATTTTCATCCTACTAGATGAAAGAAAGCAGAAAAAGGTGAAGAAATGAAAAAGTTCGAACTAATTATTACAAAAGACCAGCATCGAGAGCGCCTTGATAAGATTCTTATAAGTGCAGACGCTGATTGGTCTCGTACACAAATTCAAAATTTAATGAAACAAGAACTAATTCTTGTTAACGGTGAAGTTGTTAAATCAAATTACAAAGCTTCAGAAGGCGATGTTGTGGCCGTTCAAATCCCTGCTCCAGAAGAGTATGAAATTGAATCAGAAGATCTACAGCTTGAAATCGTTTATGAAGATGCAGATGTAGCTGTCATCAATAAACCAAAAGGCATGGTCGTTCACCCAGCTCCAGGTCATTTGAGTGGGACACTGGTAAATGGACTAATGCACCAGATTAAAGATCTGTCGGGCATTAATGGTATCATGCGCCCAGGAATCGTTCACCGAATCGACAAAGATACAAGTGGACTTTTAATGGTTGCTAAAAACGACAAAGCCCATAAATCGCTTGTTGATCAGCTTGTAGCCAAAACAGTTACACGTAAATATACAGCACTTGTGCACGGTCATATTGCACATGATAAAGGGACAGTCGATGCACCGATTGGTCGTGATACACGTGATCGTCAAAGTATGAATGTTGTAGATAAAGGGAAACATGCTGTCACTCATTTTGAAGTGAAAGAGCGTTTCGGCGGAATTTATACATTAGTAGAGTGTCGTTTAGAGACAGGACGCACACATCAAATTCGTGTGCACATGAAGTTTATTGGGCATCCATTAGTGGGAGACCCAAAATATGGACCGAAAAAAACGCTTGATGTTGGTGGGCAAGCCCTTCATGCAGGTGTCTTAGGGTTTACTCATCCTACAACTGGTGAGTACCTAGAATTTGAAACACCATTGCCAACTCCTTTTGAAGAGTTATTGTCTGAATTAAACAATAACTAGCCATAAGCTAATTCTTCTTGTATACTGACTAAGATAACTAAATAAGGGTCCTTTAAAGACAGTCCAGAGAGGCTGAAAAGGCATACGGCTTCAAATGACGATGATACTGCGGTCTCATCATCATTTGGTTACTTTTTGCTATGCATATTCAACCTCTTAAGCGCTGCTTAAGAGGTTTTTTTGTACCCAAAAAAGGAGGAACGACATGGAAAAAGCAGTTTTATTAGACGAGCAAGCCATTCGGCGAGCACTCACTCGCATAGCGCATGAAATTATCGAACGTAATAAAGGAATCGATGAATGTGTTTTAGTCGGCATCAAAACAAGAGGGGCATTTATTGCCAAGCGTTTAGCAGAACGAATTGAGAGCATCGAAGGAAAGGCAATCCAAACTGGTGAGTTGGATATCACGCTGTATCGCGACGATTTAACAGTGAAGACGGAAAATCAACAACCATTAGTTAAACAAGTAGATATTCAGCATGATGTGACGAACAAAAAAATAATTCTAGTAGATGATGTGCTCTATACAGGACGAACTGTCCGAGCGGCGATGGACGCAATTATGGACGTAGGCAGACCTTCTCAGATTCAATTGGCTGTCCTAGTTGATAGAGGACACAGAGAACTGCCAATCCGAGCTGACTATGTAGGAAAAAACATTCCTACCTCGAGCGAAGAACGCATTGTTGTACGAATGGTGGAAAGTGACCAAGAAGATCGTGTACTTATAACGGAATAGAAAAGAGGAATTGTCTGTGTCTAGGGAAATTGGAATTGATGAACGTCCGGAGCTATCAAAGTGGATTATTCTAAGTCTACAACATATGTTTGCTATGTTTGGAGCAACCATTTTAGTACCTAAGCTTGTTGGCCTTAGCCCAGCTATCGCTTTGCTAACTAGTGGTATTGCAACAATCATTTTCATAGCCGTTACTCGTTTTCAAGTACCTGCTTACTTAGGGTCATCTTTTGCTTTCATTGCACCTATTATGTTAGCGACTTCAACAGGTGGCGTGGGAAGTGCCATGATTGGCGCCATGTTCGTCTCACTTGTCTATGCAATTACAGCGCTTGTCATTTGGAAAACGGGCCATGCTTGGTTCATGAAAATATTACCCCCAGTGGTTGTTGGACCCGTAATTATGGTTATTGGGCTTGCGCTAGCTCCGGTGGCAGTCGATATGGCCATGAACATCGACACAAATGGAGATGGTGCCCGTGACACTTACAGCATGTTGCACTTTTCTGCAGCACTAGTCACATTAACGACAGCGATAGTTGTCCAATTACTTTTCAGAGGTCTGCTTGCGTTAATGCCAATCATTAGTGGAATCATCGTCGGTTACCTTTACTCCTTAGCAATAGGCATTGTAGATTTTTCAGCAGTACGCGAAGCAAATTTTCTTCAAGTACCTGACATCTTGTTACCTGGCGTAGATTATCCATTTGTAATTACCACTCAACTATTGCTTATCATGGTGCCTATCTCGATTGTTACCATATCCGAGCATATTGGTCATCAACTTGTTTTGGGTAAGATTGTTGATCGTAATTATATCGAAAATCCTGGATTACACCGATCCTTATTAGGGGATGGATTAGGTACTTTCTTTAGTGCTTTGATTGGTGGACCTCCAAAAACTACATATGGTGAAAATATTGGAGTCCTTGCCCTTACTCGGGTATTTAGTGTGGCAGTGATTTTACTAGCAGCGGTCTTCGCTATCATCTTCAGCTTCTTCGGACAGTTGATGGCAATGATTGATACAATTCCAGCAGCCGTGCTGGGGGGCATTTCGATTCTGTTGTTTGGGATCATCGCTTCATCCGGTCTGCGTATGTTAGTGGATAGCCAAATCGATTTCGGAGACTCCAGAAACCTGATCATTTCATCCATTATTCTTATCCTAGGAATCGGTGGAGCAATGGTACAGTTTTCAGAGACCTTCCACATCGAAGGAATGGCGCTTGCTTCTATAGTCGGTGTGTTATTGAATTTAATTTTACCGAAAACCAAAACTACATCATAACCTTTTAATTTCATCCGAGAGATGAGAAAGGGTATGGATATTCACGGGCCAATCAAGCCACGTGTCTTTCTGTATACCCTTTCCATCTAGGAGAGGGTTTTTTCTATAGAAAGGATGCGAGATGATGCGAGCATTGACTACAATTGAACAACTTTCAACTGACGAAATTCTCCAATTAGTGAAACGAGCAAGACAACTGAAAGCGGGAAGTCCTAGTCAAGTACCAACTGGCCTGACAGCAGCTAATTTATTTTTTGAGGCAAGCACGCGAACCAAAATGAGCTTTGAAATGGCTGAAAGAAAAGTGGGCTTGACCGTGTTACCATTCGAAGCCAACTTTTCAAGCGCATCTAAAGGAGAATCCTTATACGATACCGTGAAGACGCTCGAAGCAATCGGCGTAAATGTTCTTGTCATTCGGCATCCTGAAAATATGTACTTTGAGGCGCTAATAGGAAAAGTCAAACCGGTTATTATCAATGGCGGGGACGGTACTGGCAATCACCCTACACAAAGCTTGCTAGATTTGATGACACTACTTGATGAGTTCGAAGATTTACAAGGGAAGACCATTACAATTGTTGGCGATCTGGCGCATAGCCGAGTCGCGCGATCCAATGTGCAAGTATTATCACGTCTCGGAGCAAATTTGCAATTTGTTAGCCCTCTAGAGTGGCAAGCAGAGTTTCCAGTCCTATACAGCTTGGATGAGGCTTTACCAAACAGTGATGTGGTCATGTTACTTCGAGTGCAACATGAGCGCCATGATGAACATCAATCCTTTACGAAAGAGCACTACCACTCGCTATACGGAATGACGAAACAGCGAATGGATGCTATGCAAGAGCATGCCATCATCCTTCATCCTGCGCCATTCAATCGTGGAGTTGAGATTGCCGATGATGTCGTAGAAGGAAGTAAATCAAGGATTTTTAAACAGATGGAAAATGGCGTCTATATGAGAATGGCAATTTTAGAGCATCTACTGAAGGAGGAAGCGGAATGAAGAAAATGTGGACAAATTTGCAACGCTTGAATGAACAAGGGGAACTTGAAAACACAGCCCTGGTCCTTGAGAATGGACACCTAGTATCTTTTGAAGAGATAAATGATGCGGACGAAGTTTTAGATGGTGAAGGAAAATTGCTATTGCCTGGATTGATAGACATACATGTTCACCTGCGCGAACCGGGTGGGGAACACAAAGAAACGATTGAAAGTGGAACATTAGCAGCAGCCAAAGGAGGGTTTACAACACTTTGTGCCATGCCGAATACGCGTCCAGTACCCGATACTACAGAAACGATGAGCTGGTTGATGAAGCGCATTGAAGATACAGCCCATGTCCGTGTCCTTCCTTATGGTTCTATCACAATCCGCGAAGCAGGCAAAGAGTTAACAAATGCGGAAGACTTAAAAGCAGCCGGAGCGTTTGCGTTGACTGATGATGGCGTTGGCGTACAAAGTGCAGGCATGATGTATCAAGCGATGCAGCAAGCCGCCAAAGCATCCATTCCAGTAGTCGCTCACTGTGAAGACAACAGCTTGTTGTTTGGAGGTGTTATGCACGAAGGAATCAAAAATAAAGAACTTGAATTACCGGGTATTTTATCAGCATCTGAAGCGGTCCACATCGCGCGTGATATTTTGCTGGCAGAAGCGACAGGAGCACACTACCACGTCTGTCACGTCAGTACAAAAGAGTCTGTACGGGTCATTCGTGATGCCAAACGTGCAGGGATTCATGTGACTGCAGAAGTTTCACCACACCATTTAATGCTGTGTGAAGACGATATTCCTGAAAATGAGGCAAATTGGAAAATGAATCCTCCGCTACGAGGGAAAGAAGATCGACAAGCCTTGCTTGCAGCTCTCGAAGACGGAACGCTAGATTGCATTGCGACCGATCATGCACCTCACACGTCTGAAGAAAAGGCACATGGATTTGACAAGGCACCGTTTGGGATTGTCGGTCTAGAAACGGCCTTTCCACTTCTTTACACGCATTTTGTAGCAACAGGAAAATGGTCTTTGCAACAGCTTGTAGACTATCTAACAACAAAGCCAGCTAATGTCTTTAACTTGCCGTACGGTAAACTACAACTCAATCAACCAGCAGAATTCACACTGATTGATGTAAACGCAGAAAGAGCAATTGATACAACGACTTTTGTTTCAAAAAGCACCAACACGCCATTTGCAGGCTGGAACTGTAAAGGATGGCCAACGGAAACATGGTTTAACGGAAAATGTGTCTGGAGGGAACAATCATGAAACGTTATTTAATCTTAGAAGATGGAACAGTATTTGAAGGAACAGCATTCGGTTCACCACAGGAAAGTATTGGTGAAGTAATTTTTACGACAGGAATGACGGGCTATCAAGAATTCATCTCAGATCCCTCTAACTGTGCACAGATTTTAACACTTACGTATCCTCTAATCGGGAATTATGGAATTAATCCAGAAGACTTTGAAGCGATGACCATTACATTAGCAGGAGTTGTTGTACGAGAATGGGCGGAACATCCGTCCAACTTCCGCTCTAACCGAACGTTTGGAGAGCTTATGGAACAACGTAATGTCCCAGGTATTTCTGGGATAGACACACGCCAATTGACGAAGCTACTTCGTACGCACGGATCGTTACGCGGGAAGTTAACAGCGGCAGGTGAACAACCAGAGATTGACCGCATTGTTGCAGAGCTTAACGGCTGGTCATTACCGCACGATGAAGTCTCCCGAGTCTCTACACTTCGTCCCTACCCAAGTCCAGGAAGAGGGTCACGTGTTGTTATTATGGATTTTGGTATGAAGCACGGCATCTTACGTGAACTCAATAAACGAAATTGCGACGTGACGGTTGTGCCATACTCCACTACAGCAGCTGAAATTTTAGCGATGCAGCCAGACGGTGTGATGTTATCTAATGGACCTGGCGATCCAACAGACATTCCAGAAGCTATTGAAACGGTTCGCCAATTGATTCCTCAATTACCGATGTTCGGTGTTTGTCTTGGACATCAATTGATTTCACTGGCAAGTGGTGCCACAAGCTTTAAATTAAAGTTTGGACACCGTGGAGCCAATCATCCAGTCAAAGATTTAACGACAGGACGCACAGAGCTGACCTCTCAAAATCATGGGTATGCAATCGACATGAAGTCGCTTGAAAATACAGATCTAGAACTGACCCACATTGCGCTCAATGACCAGACAGTAGAAGGTGTAAAGCACAAGAAGTACCCGGTATTTTGTGTACAATTCCATCCGGAAGGTTCAGCTGGACCAGAAGATTCCGTACACTTATTTGATCAATTCATTGACTTGATGCAACCAACTACGAAAGCGGGGAAACAACATGCCTAAACGTCAAGACATTAAAACCATTTTAGTAATTGGATCAGGTCCCATCGTCATTGGACAAGCTGCTGAATTCGACTATGCGGGTACTCAAGCCTGTATCGCACTTCGAGAAGAGGGCTACCGCGTCATACTTGTCAACTCCAACCCGGCTACAATAATGACTGACACAGAAATGGCTGACAAAGTGTATATGGAGCCGCTAACACTTGAATTCGTCTCAAACATTATTCGCAAAGAGCGACCAGATGCACTGCTTCCAACACTAGGTGGTCAAACAGGTTTGAACATGGCAATAGAGCTTCATGCTTCTGGGATTTTAGAAGAATTGAATGTTGAAATACTAGGGACAAAACTTGATGCCATCCATCAAGCAGAAGACCGCGATCTATTCCGAACATTAATGAATGAACTTGGTGAGCCGGTTCCTGAAAGCACCATTATTCATAATCTAGACGAAGCAAAAGTGTTTGTGCAGCATATCGGGTATCCGGTAATTGTACGACCAGCCTTTACATTAGGCGGTACAGGCGGCGGGATTTGCCACAACGATCAAGAACTTGCAGAGATTGTTTCCAGCGGCTTGAAGTATAGCCCAGTAACGCAATGTTTATTAGAAAAATCTATTGCAGGCTTTAAAGAGATTGAGTACGAAGTGATGCGAGACTCGTCTGACAATGCCATTGTTGTTTGTAACATGGAAAACTTTGATCCTGTAGGGATTCACACGGGGGATTCGATTGTAGTCGCGCCAACTCAGACGTTAACGGATCGTGAAAACCAAATGCTACGCAACGTTTCTTTAAAAATAATACGCGCCTTGAAAATTGAAGGGGGCTGTAATGTTCAGTTAGCGCTAGACCCAGACAGCTTCCAATATTACATTATCGAGGTAAACCCACGTGTCAGTCGTTCATCGGCACTTGCTTCAAAGGCTACAGGCTATCCAATCGCCAAACTTGCAGCAAAAATTGCAGTGGGCTTGACGCTAGACGAAATGATGAATCCTGTTACGGGCAAAACGTACGCCTGTTTTGAGCCTGCACTTGACTATATCGTGGCGAAAATTCCACGCTGGCCATTTGATAAGTTTGAATCTGCTAAGCGAAATCTCGGAACTCAGATGAAGGCAACGGGAGAGGTTATGTCTCTAGGGCGCTCATTTGAAGAAGCTATATTAAAATCAATCCGTTCACTTGAAACTGGCCACATGCACTTAGAGATGAAAAATGCAGATCAGATTACGGATGAGTGGATCATCAAGCGTATTAAGCGAGCTGGAGACGAGCGTTTATTCTTCATCGGGGAAGCACTACGCCGTGGTATGACCGTCGACCAAATTCATGACTGGAGTCAAATTGATTTATTCTTCCTTTACAAGTTAAAGGGAATCGTCGACTTCGAGGCAATACTGGCGGAACAACCGGGTGACCGTGAAACACTATATCAAGCTAAACGAATGGGGTTTGCAGATGTCACAGTTGCAAAGCTTTGGAACTGGACTGAACAACAAGTATATGACTTCCGCAAAGAACAAAACATGTTTCCCGTCTATAAAATGGTGGATACTTGTGCAGGTGAATTTGAGTCAGAGACGCCTTATTTTTACGGCACTTACGAACAACAAAATGAATCTATCCGCAGTGAAAAACCTAGCGTTATCGTGCTTGGCTCTGGGCCGATACGAATTGGGCAAGGAGTGGAATTTGACTACGCCACTGTTCATTCGGTTTGGGCAATTCAAGAGGCTGGTTATGAAGCCATTATTATTAACAACAATCCAGAGACTGTTTCCACAGATTTCTCCATCTCAGACAAGCTCTATTTCGAACCATTAACGCTAGAAGATGTCATGCACATCGTCGAACTTGAACAACCGCTTGGAGTCATTGTCCAGTTCGGAGGACAAACGGCTATTAATCTAGCAGCAGGATTAGAAGCTCGTGGCGTGAAAATTTTAGGGACAAGCTTAGAAGATTTAGACAGAGCAGAAAATCGAGATAAATTTGAAGTGCTACTTCGTGAAATAGGCATTCCTCAACCAGAAGGCAAAACAGCCGTATCCGTTGAACAAGCGTTAGCAAATGCCAAAGTAATAGGTTTCCCAGTGTTGGTTCGCCCATCTTATGTGCTGGGTGGTCGTGCCATGGAGATTGTTTATAACGAAGAGGAACTGAAGCATTATATGGAGCACGCTGTGCAAGCAAGTCCCGAACATCCAGTGCTTGTCGATCGCTATTTAACGGGGACAGAAATTGAAGTGGATGCCATATCAGACGGTGAATCAGTTGTTATACCGGGAATCATGGAGCATATCGAGCGAGCAGGAGTTCACTCGGGTGATTCGATTGCAGTCTATCCACCACAAAACCTCTCCGCACGACATTTAGAACAGTTAGTTGACTATACGACACGATTAGCACGAGCGCTTAAAACGGTAGGATTGTTAAATATCCAATACGTTATCTCGCGTGATGAAATCTACGTCCTTGAGGTAAATCCGCGAGCCAGTCGCACAGTGCCATTCTTAAGCAAAATCACAGGAATTCCAATGGCCAACTTAGCGACTAAAGCGATTTTAGGGAAATCCTTAATTGACATGGGTCACACGCCAGGCCTAGCCCCAATCCAGCCAGGAGTGTTTGTAAAAGTACCGGTATTTAGTTTTGCCAAGTTACGCCGCGTAGATATCACACTTGGACCTGAAATGAAATCGACGGGTGAAGTGCTAGGAAAAGATCGAACGCTTGAGAAGGCCTTATATAAAGGTTTAGTTGCAGCGGGTATGGCCATGCAGCCTTACGGAACCGTTCTTATGACGGTGGCTAATAAAGATAAACAAGAAGCAGCCAACCTTGCCAAACGTTTTCATGCTATCGGTTTCCGCGTACTAGCAACTGAAGGAACAGCCACAACGTTTAAACAACAGGGTATTCCTGTACAAAGCGTTAATAAAATCGGTGACGCTGGTGAGACACTTGTGGATGTCATCCAATCCGGAAAAGCGCAATTTGTGGTCAACACGCTGACAAAAGGCAAGCAACCTGCCCGAGATGGTTTCCGTATACGACGAGAAGCAGTGGAAAATGGCGTGCCAATTTTAACATCTCTTGATACAGCTGAGGCTATTTTAAGAGTCATGGAATCGATGACATTTACGACCGAAACGATGCAACCTGTGGAGGTGCGCAGATGATTCGAACTGGTTTAATGGAAATTGTACGTCACAAAGAAATAGCAGACCGTGTTTTTGAAATGACGGTCATTGGTCAACAGACGACAGCTATGCAACAACCTGGTCAATTTGTTCACATCCGTATTGCTGAACATAGTGAACCACTTTTAAGAAGACCAATTAGTATTTGTTCAATAGAGCAAGAGACATTAGAATTCACTATGATCTACCGAGTGGACGGAAGAGGTACCCAATTGCTTTCTCAGAAGCGTCCAGGAGATTCAATCGATGTGATGGGTCCGCTGGGAAATGGCTTCCCAGTCGTGGCTTCTCCAGAAGTGCATGCATTTTTAATAGGCGGGGGAATTGGTGTACCACCCCTCTATGAACTAGCAAAGCGTTTGGCTGAGTCGGGTGTAAAGATGACGATTATTCTAGGTTTTCAGTCTAAAAAAGATGTTTTTTACGAAGAACAATTCAAGGAGTTCGGAGATACATTCATTACGACAGTTGATGGCTCACACGGTTTACCAGGGTATGTAACAGATCAACTAGCACTTCTGCAAGAAGTACCATCCATTTACTACAGCTGTGGACCACATGCGATGCTCCATGCAGTGGAAGCAGCCTTACCAAACATTCCAGGTTTTCTTTCTTACGAACAACGAATGGGTTGCGGTATCGGAGCTTGTTTTGCATGCGTTTGTCCAACAACTAAAGGAAACGGGGATTATGTGAAAGTTTGTTCTGATGGTCCCGTATTCCAAGCGGGGGTGATTGCATGAATTCTTTAGCCGTCCAATTACCTGGTCTTGATTTACGCAATCCCATCATGCCTGCATCCGGTTGTTTTGGATTTGGTCAAGAATACGCACAGTTTTATGACTTGTCTTTATTAGGCGCTATCATGATCAAAGCGACTACAGAACAAAGTCGCTTTGGTAATCCCACACCACGAGTGGCAGAGACGTCTTCTGGCATGTTAAATGCAATCGGGTTACAAAATCCTGGTCTTGCTCATGTAATGGAACACGAGTTACCATGGCTAGCAGCGCATGATGTTCCCATCATTGCAAATGTAGCAGGCTCTGAAGTTGAGGATTATGTGGCGGTAGCCAAGCAGATTTCAACGTCTCCGAATGTAAAAGCACTCGAATTAAATATTTCTTGTCCCAATGTTAAATGTGGAGGAATCGCCTTTGGCACGGATCCTGAAATTGCAGCTTCGTTAACAAGAGCGGTGAAAGAAGTTTCTAGTGTGCCTGTTTATGTAAAATTATCACCAAATGTCACCAATATTGTGGACATAGCAAAAGCTGTAGAACAAGCAGGTGCAGACGGCTTGACGATGATTAACACACTGCTTGGCATGCGCCTTCATGAGAAAACAGGAAAACCTGTTTTAGCCAATAAGACAGGTGGTTTATCAGGTCCTGCAATCAAACCGGTTGCCTTACGTATGGTCTATGAAGTGTATCCTCATGTGTCCATCCCAATCATTGGAATGGGCGGCGTTCAGACAACTCAAGACGTCATTGATTTCTTATCAGTTGGTGCATCAGCAGTAGCAGTTGGGACGGCCAATTTTGTTGATCCGATGATCTGTCCAACACTAATCGAGGAATTGCCACATGCTCTTCATGACCTTGGCTATAAATCGGTTACGGACATTGTCGGGAGGTCGCATCGATGACACGGCCAATCATTGCCTTAGACTTTGCTACCCCGCAGGAAGTGCAAGGTTTTCTCAGGAATTTTTCACAACAACTGTATGTGAAAGTGGGCATGGAATACTATCTCCAAAATGGACCAGACGTTATTCGGTCATTAAAAGAACAAGGTCATTCCATTTTTCTTGATTTAAAGTTACACGACATTCCAACAACGGTTCATAAAGCTATGAAAGGACTTGCAGGTCTGGGAGTAGATATGGTAAATGTGCATGCGGCAGGTGGGATAGAGATGATGCGTGCGGCTAAGGAGGGTCTTATTGAAGGAAGTAGCAGTGAGGTCCCAAAGTTGATTGCTGTTACACAACTGACCTCGACAACTGAGCTTCAGATGCAACAGGATCAATTGATTCAAAGTTCTCTTCTCGAGTCTGTCTTACATTATGCAAGTTGTGCGCACAAAGCGTCTTTAGATGGGGTAGTGTGTTCTGTCCACGAGTCTACTATGTTACGCGAAAAGCTAGGATCAGAGTTTTATAAAGTAACTCCTGGCATTCGCTTAGCAGGGGGCGAACAGCACGACCAAAAAAGAGTTGCGACGCCAGCAGATGCCAAAACACTTGGTTCAACTCACATCGTAGTTGGGCGGGCTATCACGGCATCGAGTGATCCCGTGGCTGCCTACCATCAAATCAAACAAGAATGGAGCCGATCTGTATGACAACGAAAGCGGCACATGCCTTATTAGAAGCACAAGCAGTTCAACTTTCTACAGACCCGCTTTTCACTTGGGCATCTGGTATTCAATCACCAATTTATTGCGATAATCGTTTGTTAATGGGCTATCCAAAACTTCGCGCAGAAGTAGCAGAAGAATTAACGAGTTTGATTCAAACCCATTTTTCGGAGTGTCAGGTTGTAGCAGGAACAGCTACTGCTGGAATTCCTCACGCGGCATGGGTCAGTACAAATCTGCAATTGCCGATGGTCTATGTGCGCTCGAAGGCAAAAGAGCATGGACGGGGCAATCAAATCGAAGGTAAACTGGACAGTGGACAGAAAGTGGTCGTTGTCGAAGATTTGATTTCGACAGGAGGAAGCAGTATTACTGCAGTGGAAGCATTGAAAGAAGCAGGGGCGGATGTACTTGGCGTCATCAGCATTTTTTCATATGAACTCCCGAAAGCGCAAGCGGCATTCCACTCACTTGGCGTCCCTTATTATTCATTGACGAATCTAAATGAATTGCTTACAGAGGAATCAACTCTGTCGACGGAAGACCGAGAATTCATTCAATCTTGGCATGCCGAATTGAAGCGCAATAGCTTGAAATAAAGAAAAGGACTGGGTTTGCTCGAGGAGAGCGTGCCCAGTCCTTTTCAATTTATCGAAAGTTTTTTCAATTAGTTTCCATAAAACGACTTCGTTCAGTTAAATCTGAATTTTGTCGAATAAAACCCAATTAGGTACGATGAAAACCACTTTGCGTACAGTTAAAATCCAGGTTCATCCCATGAACGACCGCTCACCCTTATTTCTGCAAAGACCTTACTATCTCTTGGTCCGGTGTCACAAACAACGTCTTTTGTTCAAAATAGATCACAAACCCGGGCTTTGCACCATTTGGTTTTTTTACTTGCCGAATTTCTGTGTAATCGACCGGCACAGCTGATGATTCGCGAGCTTTACTGAAGTAGGCTGCGAGAACCGCCGCTTCGTGCAACGTTTGTTCAGAAGGTGAATCTGTATGAATGACTACATGAGAGCCAGGGATATCTTTTGTATGAAGCCAAGTTTCCATGCGTTTAGCTAGTTTGAATGTTAAATAATCATTTTGCTTGTTGTTTTTTCCTACTGAGATTGGCGTGCCATCAGTAGAAATATAAGCCTCAGGTTTTGGTTTTACTTCTTTACGAGCTTTTGCTTTTGAGCGCTTCTTTAAATATCCTTGATCCATCAATTCTTCACGAATTTCTTCAATATCTGAAGGGGAGGCTTGTTCTAGTTGTCGCATGATCTCATCAAGATAAATGAGTTCAGCATCCGTCTTGTCCATTTGGGTCTTCACTTCAAGAAGAGCCGTTTTCGCTTTCGTGTAGCGGTGGAAGTAAGATTGAGCATTCTGAGAAGGCGTTTTTTTAGGGTCTAATGCCACTAAAAGCATTCCTTGATCCTCATCGTAATAATCAATGACTTCAATTTCCTTCATTCCTTTAGAGACCGCATGAAGATTCCCCATCAATAACTCGCCTTTTTTCTGATATTCTTGTAAGTTCTCGGCGCGAGTCAAGTCAGCTTGTAATTTTTTCTTTTTAGTAGTTAGTTTTTTGCGTTCATTAATAAGCCAGCGTTCAAGATCACCTGCTTGTTGTTTCACGCGATCGCGTTCAGCTTTTTGGTAATAGACACGGTCCAATAAATGTCCAAGAGAAGCTGCGGCAACCCAATCATCAGAAATATGGGTGAGTGGTGACGCTGAAAAGAGCGTTTTTCCATCTCTTTCACTACTTCCTGGTTGGTCGCCACCACGACTAAAGCTCATGAGAAAATCAAAAGCAGCTTCAGGGCTTAGTGAAGCTAATTCAGCTGCATGTAGTTTTGCTACTCCTTGATAAGTGGCCATCCACTCCTCTGCAGTGGTGGGAAGTGACGCGTCTGTTGTTAAAGTAAAAGGATTTTCTTTTTCTTGATTAGGTGGATAGATATAGTCTTGCCCTGGCATCATCGTACGGTACGAGTTCATAGATGGCGGCAAATGTTTCATAGTTTCTACTATTTTTGAATTTTCTTGATTAACAAGAGTCAAGTTACTGTGTCGACCCATGATCTCCATGATTAAAAGGCGACTTGTATCATCACCAATTTCATCTTTACTGCGAATCGTGAACTGGATGATTCGATCAGCTTCCACTTGCTCTATCTTTTCGATAAAGCCTCCTTCAATATGTTTGCGCATAATCATGCAAAATAAGGGAGGGGATGGTGGGTTATCGATTGATTCATAAGTGAGGTGCACACGTGCATAAGACGGGTGAATTGAAAACAATAATTTATGGTTTTTTCCACCAGCGCGAATATGGAGCATTAATTCTTGAGAATTCGGTTGGTGAATGCGAGTTATTCTCCCGCTATGAAGTTGTTGCAGTTCGTGAGTGACTGCTGCTGTAAATAATCCATCAAATGCCATTTGAATTCCTCTTTCAAAACGTTTTGTTCTATTCTAACATGATGTGCTATAATCAAGTAAGTATGTTGAATGTGAAGGAGTCATTATGTACAAAGAACGCGGCATCTTAATTGTCCTTTCCGGTCCCTCTGGAGTTGGTAAAGGAACGGTGAGAAAAGAACTCTTTTCCACCCCAGAAACAAATTATGAATATTCGATTTCAATGACAACACGGGCTGCCCGAGAAGGCGAAGTTGACGGTGTTGATTATTTTTTTAAATCGAAAGAGCAATTTGAAACATTGATTGAGCAAGGGCGTTTGCTTGAGTATGCTTCTTATGTAGGAAACTACTACGGAACACCACTTGATTATGTAAATGCCACACTAGATGCTGGACGTGACGTGTTTTTAGAAATTGAAGTGCAAGGTGCGCGATTAGTTCGTGAAAAAGCGCCCGATGCTTTGTTTATCTTCTTAGCACCTCCAAGCTTGTCTGAACTTGAAAGTCGACTTGTGGGACGCGGAACCGAAACGGATGACGTCATTCGAGCGCGCATTGCGGCTGCTCGTGAAGAACTTGCTATGATGGATTTGTATGATTACGTTGTTGAAAACGACCAAGTTGATCGTGCTTGTGATAAAATTAATGCTATTGTGACAGCTGAGCATTGTAAGCGTGAACGTGTTGAACAACGCTACAAAGCCATGTTGAAAGGAGAACTATAAATGTTATATCCATCTGTGGATTCGTTAAAAAAGAAAGTTGATTCAAAATACTCGTTGGTAACTATCGCGTCCAAGCGTGCACGCCAAATGCAAGAAGAAAAGAATATGCGTCTAGTGAAGTATGTTTCCGATAAAAATGTCGGTAAAGCACTTGAGGAAATTGCAACAGGCGTTCTAATTAATGAAGTAGCCGACAAAAATGTAGTATACGAAGACGAAGTATAAAACCTACCTCCCAAAGAATGTCTTTGGGAGGTCATTCTGTATAAAAGGGGATTTTCGAATGAATGGTTCAACTAAAATCTTACTCTGTGTAACAGGTGGAATAGCTGTTTACAAAGCAGTAGCGTTAGTAAGCAAGCTTACACAAGCTGGCGCTGAAGTGCGTGTCATCATGTCTCATTCAGCGATGCAATTTGTGCAGCCGCTGTCCTTTCAAGCTATGTCACGTCATGATGTCTATTATGATACGTTTGACGAGAAAGACTCTCGTGTCATTGCCCATATCGATTTGGCAGACTGGGCCGACCTTGTAGTTGTTGCGCCAGCTACAGCCAATGTAATTGGGAAATACGCTAATGGGATAGCAGATGATATGATCACAACAACACTTCTTGCTACTACTAAAGAAGTGTGGATGGCACCAGCTATGAATGTGCACATGTATGATCACCCGGCAGTAAAAGCTAATATTCAGACGCTTTATGAAAGAGGTGTGCGGTTCATTGAGCCATCTGAAGGGTATTTGGCGTGCGGGTACGTTGGCAAAGGGCGTTTGGAAGAACCTGAAAAGATAACAGAACTCATAATGAATCGCCATGCGCGTAAACAGCCGCTGACGGGCAAGTTAGTCGTTGTCACAGCAGGTCCTACTAGAGAAAGAATTGACCCTGTGCGCTATGTTTCCAATTTCTCAACAGGTAAGATGGGATTTGCAATGGCACAAGCAGCTGCTAACTTAGGAGCGGATGTAACCCTAATTGCTGGACCAGTTGGCTTGTCGACACCTGCTGGGGTAAAAAGAGTAGACGTTGAAAGTGCGGCTGAAATGTTACAAGCGGTCGAATCCTACTTTGAGCAATCAGACTTAGTGATCAAAACCGCTGCTGTAGCAGATTACAAACCTAAAAATCAAGCAACTCAAAAGATAAAAAAACAGCAAGGCGAAAGTAGTATTGAAATGGACCGTACATCAGACATTTTAGCAACGATAGGTAAGAAAAAAGCACATCAAGTCATAGTGGGATTTGCTGCTGAAACAAATGATGTGGAAACATATGCCGAAGCCAAACGTCAAAAAAAGAATGCTGATTACATTATTGCCAATGATGTCACACAACCAGATGCAGGATTTGGCACGGAAACAAATAAAGTGATCGTGTTCTCTGCGCAAGGAAAAACAGATTTCCCGCTTATGCCGAAAACGCAATTAGCGGATGAACTATTAAAATTTATTAGTCTTCAGCAGGGGTGGAATTCGTGATTGCACAAGTTATCGTAGATGTCTCGACAGCTGCGATTGATCGACCCTTTGATTATTCAGTCCCTCCTCAACTCGAACCTTTTGTAAAACCAGGAATACGTGTCCATGTTCCGTTTGGTCCTCGTAAAGTGCAAGGATTTGTTATTGGCATTGCAGATTCATCAACTGTTGATCTACATAAGTTAAAAAGTGTTGCTTCAGTTGTAGACGTAGACCCTGTATTAACCACTGAAATGCTCGAGCTAGCTAACTGGTTACGAGATGATACATTGAGTTTTTACAATGATGCCCTGCAAGTCATGATTCCAGCAGCTCTGCGCGCAAACTATTCAAAAATATGTAAGTTTGTTCGTGTGGATTTGCTCTCTGAAGCGATGAAACAACTGTTGTCTCGAGACGGGGAAGTAGATTTTACTAATATCGAGAAGAACCAATTGACTCATGAACTCAAACAACAACTTGACGATGGGAATGCTTCAATCGAAACTCGTATTCGTCAAAAAACAAAACCGAAACTACAGACCGTTTACCAAGTTTTATCAACTTCTATAGAACTTACAAAAGGTGCAAAAAAACAGCAAGCTGTTTTAACGTGGATTCAACAACATGACATTAAATCATTTACGATGGAAGATATTCAACAACATCTTCAAGTAACTAGTTCGGTTGTAGAGGCACTAGTTGAAAAAGAAATCCTTCAAAAAACAAAACAAGAAATTTACCGAGAAATTGCACTGCTAGCCGATATTTCTAAAGATAAAGTGGTGGAACTGACGGATTCACAGCTCCAGGTGCTCGAGCAAGTTAAAGAAGCACAGCATCAAGATGTGAGTACTACATTCTTATTGCATGGCATCACAGGGAGCGGCAAAACTGAGATTTATTTGCATGCTATTGAAGAAGCGCTTGCACTTGGCAAAGAGGCAATTATGTTAGTTCCTGAAATTGCTTTGACTCCACAGATGGTCACACGCTTCAAAATGCGTTTCGGTGATCAAGTGGCTGTCATGCATAGCGGATTATCCGCTGGAGAAAAATACGATGAATGGCGGAAAATACACCGTCGTGAAGTGCGTGTTGTTGTAGGAGCGAGGTCTGCCATTTTTGCTCCTTTTGAAAATTTAGGCTTAGTGATTTTAGATGAAGAACATGAATCTTCGTATAAACAAGAAGATTCACCGCGTTATCATGCACGTGAAGTAGCTAAATGGCGGGCTCAGTATGCCAAGTGTCCAGTGATTTTAGGGAGTGCTACACCATCGATTGAATCCTATGCACGGGCTAAAAAAGGGGTTTACACGTTACTAGAATTACCAAACCGGGCCAATGCAAAAGAGTTACCTCCTGTAGAATTAATTGATATGCGCGAGCAATTGAAGGGCGGCAATCGCTCTATGTTTAGCATCGAATTAATTGAGGCTATTCGCGACCGGCTTAACAAAAATGAACAAATTGTTCTTTTTCTTAACAAACGAGGGTTTTCTTCATTTGTCCTTTGCAGAGACTGTGGGTCAACTGTGCAATGTCCAAACTGTGATATTTCATTAACGTATCACAGAATGGGTGAAGCGCTTCGCTGCCATTATTGTGGTTACGAAGAAATGGTTCCGGCTCAATGTCCTCACTGTGAAAGTGAACACATTCGATACTTCGGGACAGGAACGCAAAAAGTCGAAGAGGAACTCACAAAACTTTTTCCAGAAGCAAGAACGTTGCGTATGGATGTTGACACGACTCGAACGAAAGGCGCACATGAGCGAATACTGCACCATTTCGGGAAGAGGGAAGCCGATATATTGCTAGGAACACAAATGATTGCCAAAGGTCTTGATTTTCCTGAAGTGACATTAGTTGGCGTGTTAAATGCCGACACATCTCTTCATCTCGCAGATTTTCGAGCCGCTGAAAAGACGTTTCAATTGATTACACAAGTGAGTGGTCGAGCAGGACGTCATCAGAAAAAAGGGCACGTAATCGTCCAAACGTATGATCCACAACATTATGCACTCGTCTGTGCGCAGACCCATGATTATAAAGCGTTTTATAGTCAAGAAATGCAGATGCGCAAAGCGTATCAATATCCTCCTTTTTATTATTTGACTCACATTCAAATCAGTCATCCAGATGTTATTCAAACTGCAGACTATGCAGCAAAAACAGCGGATTGGCTTCGTGAGCGATTAACTACATCTACTGCCGTCATTGGGCCTACTGCATCTGCCATCAGTCGTATTCAAGATAGATACCGTTACCAATGTATGCTGAAATATAAGCAAGATCCTAATTTAATCCCATCACTTCATCAGCTCCTTAAAATGGCTCGAACAGATTGGGAAAAACAAGGCGTGCGCATTTCAATTGATTTGCATCCGTCTACAATTGTATAGAAACGAGGAACAAGAAATGACGATTTTAAAAATTGTAGAACACCCTAATGAGATTTTAACGACTCCAGCTCAAAAAGTTACAGTGTTCGATAAGAAGCTAGGAATTCTATTAGATGATATGTATGAGACGATGATGGCGGCTGATGGGATTGGTTTAGCAGCCCCTCAAGTTGGTGTATCCAAACGAATTGCTATCGTAGATTTAGGTGAAGGGCAAGAAATTATTGAAATGATTAATCCTGAAATCGTTGCAATCGGTGGTAAAGAAGTGGAAGTGGAAGGCTGCTTAAGTTTCCCTGATATTTACGGAGAAGTGGAACGTCCTTATTACGTGAAAATTGAAGCAGAAGACCGCGATGGCAATCTGTATGAACTAGAAGCAGAAGATTACGAGGCCCGTGCCATTCAACATGAAATCGATCATTTGAACGGAATTTTATTCACTTCAAAAATCTTACGTTATGTAACTCCGGATGAGTTCACGGAGGAAGGTGAAGAACAATGACATCCATCGTTTTTATGGGTACCCCCGCATTCTCTAGTCCTATACTACGTATGCTAGTGGAGGAAGGATATGATGTGGTTGCAGTAGTCACTCAACCCGATCGGCCAGTAGGGCGAAAAAAAGTGCTGACACCTCCTCCTGTTAAAGTGGAGGCTTTGGAACATGGAATAGAAGTTCTTCAACCAGAGAAACTGAAAGGCAGTGCAGAGTGGTTGCGTCTACAAGAGTTGCAGCCTGATTTGATTGTCACTGCTGCATTTGGCCAGTTGCTACCAGAAGAAGTGCTAGCTCTTCCTCGATTCGGGGCTATCAATGTTCATGCCTCTTTATTGCCTAAGTACCGTGGGGGTGCTCCTATCCACCAAGCTATTATAGATGGTGAAGACACTACAGGAGTGACCATCATGTATATGGTCAAAAAATTAGATGCAGGAGATATCATCTCCCAGATTGAACTACCTATTGAAGATACAGATACTACCGGGTCTTTATTTGATAAACTAAGTAGTAGTGGCACTCAGCTATTAAAAGAGACACTTCCCTCTATACTAGCTGGTACTAATTCACGAACAGCGCAACAAGAGTCTGAAGTGACATTTGCTCGCAATATTAGCCGTGAACAAGAAAAGTTAGATTGGTCGAAATCAGCTCGCGATTTGTTTAATCAAATTCGTGGTTTGAATCCTTGGCCGGGTGCTTACACAACGTTTAATGGCACAACCGTTAAAATTTGGTCAAGCCAATTAGTAGAAGGTAAAGAAACTGCTTTACCAGGAGAAATTATCGAAACGAATGAACGATTTGTTGTGCAAGCAGGAGACGGAAAAGCACTCGAACTTGTAGAACTACAACCATCAGGAAAGAAAAAGTTAACTGTTGATGAATTCCTACGTGGAGTGGGTCAACAGTATACATTAGGAGAGCGATTCGAATGAAAAGAAAACAACAAGGTAACCCGCGCGATGCCGCTCTTTACGTCTTAATGGAAGTAGACAAAAATCAAGCATATAGCAATTTACTTCTTACAAAACACATGACTCAACATAAAATAACAGGTGTTGATCGTGGACTCATGACAGAGCTGACTTACGGGACCCTTCAAAATAAAATGACACTGGATTTTTATCTTGAGCCATTTACAAAAGGGAAATTAGACAACTGGGTTCGTTGGGTTTTACGAATGGCAATCTATCAACTCGTTTACTTAGATCGTATACCAAATCATGCCGTGGTCAATGAAGCAGTGCAACTTGCAAAGCATCATGGACATAAGGGTGTTTCAGGTTTAGTAAACGGCGTTCTACGTGCATTTTTGCGTCAAGGCGCTCCGTCATTTGAAACAATCAAAGATCCACTTCAACGTCTTTCAATTGAGACGAGTCATCCTGAGTGGATGCTTTCTAGATGGATTGAGACGTATGGTTTTGAAAAAGCTGAACAAATTGCTCGTCAAAACAATGTTGCCCCACCTCAAACCATTCGAGTGAATACAACTAAACTAACAGTTTCTGAAGCAATTGAAGCTTTAGAAAAAGAAGGATTTACAGTACGAAAAGGAATTTTACCAGAAAGTCTTCATGTAGCTAACAAGACTGCCGCTACATCAGCACTATTTGAAGCAGGTCAAATCACCATTCAAGATGAAAGCTCTATGATGCCTGCCCACGCTCTAAATCTTTCACTCGACATGACAGTGCTCGATATGTGTGCTGCTCCTGGAGGAAAGACGACTCATATTGCGCAATTATTGAAAGATACTGGGGAAATTACGGCACTAGATATTCATGAACATAAAATGAAGTTTATTCACCAGAATGCGGAGCGATTAGGCTTTACTCGAATCACAACGGTTGCAGCAGATGCCAGAGAGGCAAGTGAAGTGTTTGATGGCAAGCAATTTGACCGAATCTTGGTCGATGCTCCTTGTAGTGGATATGGTGTCATTCGCCGCAAACCGGATATGAAGTATACAAAACAACAAGGTGACGTGGAGCGATTAGTGACTATTCAACAAGCCATTTTAGACGAGGCTTACAAATTACTTGCACCAGGTGGAATTGTGGTTTATAGCACATGTACGATTGAAGCGACTGAAAATCAAGAGGTTGTCGATGCATTCCTGGCTAAGTATTCAGACATGCAAGCCATCGAGCTACCAGCAGTCTTCAATGAGTTACCAACAGTAAACGTTTCAACGGGCCTTCAAGTACTGCCTTATAATGATGGTGATGGTTTTTATATAGCAGCATTGCAAAAAGGATAATTTAAGGGGTGACAGGATGGAATTTGTTCATCGCACGGATATAGGAAAGAAACGAGCTATAAACGAAGATTACTTACAAGTTGTTGAAACTGCACCAGGCATGACATTAGCAGTTCTTGCCGATGGGATGGGCGGTCATAATGCTGGTGATGTAGCAAGTGAGCTTGCGGTCCGTTTTCTCGTGGATCGTTTTGAAAAATCCGATTTAGTGACTGATAGTAACGCACAGGCTGTTTCAGCTTGGTTGAAAGAGGCTTATGAAGGAGCCAACAGCCGTATCAGTACGATTGCTGAATCAGATCCAAGCTGTAAAGGGATGGGGACAACTTTAATTGCAGCTGTCTTTCAAGAACGAAAAGTGACATTTGCTCACATAGGTGACAGTCGTGTTTACCTGTATTCAAAAGGTGAAATTCATCCTTTGACCAAAGATCACTCGTACGTCAATGTGCTATTAGATTCAGGTGAAATCAACGAAGAACAGGCTCGGACCCACCCTCGTAAAAACATGTTGATGAAAGCTATTGGTACCGAGCTATCGATTGATCCAGATATCTTAACTGTAACGATGCGAGAGGGAGAGTATGTAGTCATGTGCTCAGATGGACTGAGCAATATGGTAACAGCTGAACAAATGGTTCATGTTATTCAAAAAGATGCAACGCTCTCAGCCAAAGCAGATACATTAGTAGCTCTGGCAAATGAACAAGGTGGAGAAGACAACATTTCGCTCATTCTTAGTCAGTTGAAGGCAGGTGACTAGCTGTGTTAATTGGAAAACGAATTAGTGGACGTTACAAACTTGAAAAGCATATTGGTGGAGGCGGCATGTCAAATGTCTATCAAGCTCATGATATGATTTTAGACCGGGATGTAGCAATAAAAATCCTTCGATATGATTTTTCTAACGAAGATGACCTTCATAGAAGATTTCAGCGAGAAGCTTTATCGGTTACGTCTCTTACCCACGACAACATCGTAACCATTTATGATGTCGGAGAAGATGGCGATATCCATTACATTGTCATGGAGCATGTAAAAGGGCAGACGTTGAAAGAGTACATAGCTGAACATGCCCCAGTGCAACCAGCGAAAACCGTTCAAATCATGAAACAACTACTTTCGGCGATTGAACACGCACATGATCATCAAATCGTTCACCGAGACATCAAGCCACAGAACATTCTGTTAGATGAAAATGGAAATGTGAAGGTGACAGACTTTGGTATTGCCATGGCTTTATCGGCTACTTCTTTTACACAGACCAACTCCGTACTTGGTACAGTTCATTATTTATCGCCTGAACAAGCGAGAGGTGGGACTGCTACTAAAAAGTCTGATATCTACGCACTCGGTATTGTGTTATTTGAACTGCTAACGGGTCAACTGCCATTTAAAGGGGAGTCCGCAGTTTCAATCGCTTTAAAACATCTTCAAGCAGATACGCCATCGGTGCGCGCGATTAATCCGGCTATTCCTCAAAGTCTAGAAAATGTTATGCTTCGAGCTACCGCTAAAAAGCAGGAAGATCGTTATGTCAGCGTGAAAGAGATGTATAGTCATATCGCCCATTCTTTAGATCCAGATCGTTCGAATGAAGAAAAATATGTTCCTAGCGTCGATAATGATGCAACGAGAGTAATGCCGGTGATCAAACAACCGATTCCATTGGATCAACTTGCAGAAACACGCAAATTGGAGGACAGAAAACCAACTCCTCAAATGGGTCCAACTCCTCCAGTGAAGAAAAAGAAAAAAAGGACAGGGACAATTATTGCTACTATTATTGGTAGTTTACTAGTACTTGCGCTTATCATCGTGCTTGCATTTCCTGGTTTGTTTCGTCCTGCAAAAATAGAAGTTCCCGACGTTGCAGGAATGACTACTGAAGAAGCAACGGAAGAGCTGGAGGCATCTGGTTTTGTCGTAGGGGATGTGCGAGAGCAGTTTTCGGTAGAGTTTGAAGCTGATCAAGTCATACGATCATCTCCTGAGGCAGGAAGAATGAGAGATCCAGAAACGGAAATCATGTTGTATGTTTCTCAAGGTCCCGAGCTTTCAGAGCTAAGTGATTACACAGGTAGAAATATCGAGCAAGTCCGCCCGCTCGTTGAAGAACAGTTTAAGTCAGTTTCAGAGACTGAGCAGTTTTCTGATGAGCCTGTTGGTACTATAATTGCCCAACAACCTGAAGCAGGTGAAGAACTCAATCTGGCTGAAACAGATTTAACATTTACAATTAGTAAAGGGCCTGAAGTGCGTGAAGTGCAAATACAAGACCTTCGAGGCTACAATGAACGCGGATTACAAGATTATGCCCAATCCTCAGGATTTGTGATTAATTCTTCCGCTCGAGAAAATTCGTCTGAAGTGGCGGCGGGTGAAGTGATTCGTCAACAACCAGCAGCAGGTACACTGTTGCTGCCGGGTAGAGAAATTACTGTTGTCTTATCAGCCGGTCCTGCAGCAGCAGCTACTAAACTCTACATCGTTTCAGTTGAAATTCCGTATCAGGCGGAAGAGCCCGCAGAAGGGGAAGAACCACAAGAAAAAGTCGTCAGAATTTTTGTCCAAGACAAAATGAGAACACTTGCGGAACCTATTGAAGAGTTTGCCATCACAGAAGATGCGTCAAGACGTCTGCAACTTGAAATCGAAGAGGGTACGCAAGGAGCTTATCGCATTGAAGTCGATAATGTTGTTGTAGCACAAGAAACCATCGATTATGAAGATTTACCTTAAGGAGGAATGACATGCCAACAGGACAGATTAGAAAAGCACTTAGTGGTTTTTATTACGTGTATGATAATGGAGTTTTAGTACAAACTCGCGCTAGAGGCGTATTCAGAAATCGCGGTCAATCTCCGTTAGTAGGAGATCAGGTTTCCTATACAGTTGAAGGTGAGAATGATGGAGTTGTCACTGAAATCCATCCCCGTAAAAATGAATTGGTGCGACCACCAATTGCAAATGTAGACCAGGCGTTATTGGTATTCTCAGCAATTGAACCAGACTTTAATGAACATTTGTTGGACCGATTCCTAACAGTAATCGAAGGATATGGCATTGAACCTATTATAATCATTACCAAAATGGATTTGCTAACGGATGAACAACGTCTAAAAGTTGAGCAACAAGCAAGTTATTACGAGCGCATCGGCTACCCAGTCGTCTATACATTTAAAGGTGATCCATCTTTGCGCGCGGCAGTTACAGGACATCTCAAAGGAAATTTAAGTGTTCTTGCAGGTCAATCGGGTGTTGGAAAGTCCACAATGTTGAACACCCTGCTTCCTGAGTTAGCTTTAAAAACAGGAGAGATTTCAATGGCCCTAGGTCGAGGGAAACATACGACTCGACACGTGGAATTGATTGAGGTAGAAGGTGGGCTATTGGCCGATACACCAGGCTTCAGTACTTTCGAGATGGAGCATATTGAAAAAGAAGAGCTTGGTAATTGTTTCATAGAAATGCGAGACATGCCCTGCAAATATCGTGGGTGTCTCCATTTAAAAGAACCGGGTTGTGCAGTGAAATCTGCCGTTGAAACGCAACAAATTGCTGTTCATCGTTATGAACATTACCTGCAATTTTTACAAGAAATTATGGATAGAAAGCCGAGGTATTAGGTATGGTAAAAGTAGCACCTTCAATACTAGCAGCAGATTTTGCTAACTTACAAAGTGAGATTGAAATCGTAGAAAAAGCTGGAGCAGATTGGATTCATGTAGATGTTATGGATGGCCATTTTGTTCCAAATATCACGATGGGAGCACTAGTCGTCAATGCTATACGTCCCCATACCAAGTTACCACTAGATGTCCATTTAATGATTGAAAATCCAGATGCCTATATTGAATCCTTTGTGCAAGCGGGAGCAGATATTATTACCGTTCATGTAGAGGCTTGCCGTCATCTTCATCGCACGCTTCACTATATTAAATCGTTTAATGTTCAATGTGGAGTAGTGTTAAATCCGCATACGCCAATTTCAACGATTGAACATGTCTTAGAAGATGTGGATGTAGTTTTATTTATGACAGTAAACCCAGGCTTTGGTGGACAATCCTTTATTCCAGGCGTATTGAAGAAAGTGAAACAACTTGCCGAACTGAAAGCGGAAAAAGGATTACATTTTGAAATTGAAATTGATGGTGGCGTTAATAAAACTACAGTTAAAGAGTGTGTTGAAGCTGGAGCAACAGTTGTAGTAGCGGGATCTGCTATCTACGGAGCGTCAGATAAAGCGTTAGCATTAAAAGAAATACAGGAAGTCTAATATGCATATCGGTATATGTGGTGGAGGACCGAAACAAGAGATTCCTTCCAATCTCCGAGCAGATTATTGGATTGGTGCAGACAGCGGAGCAATCAGACTTTTAGAGATAGGAATAACACCTGACTTAGTGATCGGGGATTTAGATTCTATTCGGGAGGCTGAGAAGCAACAGTGGGCACATGCTTTACAACAAGCGGTGCAATTGCCAGTCGATAAAGATGAAACTGATACGTTTCTTGCACTTGAAAAAGCCACAAAGCTTCAACCAAGACGTATCACTCTTGTTGGCGTCACTGGTGGACGTCTAGATCACTATCAAGCAGTACTGCATGATGTAGCCGCTTTTCAAGAAAGGTTTCCCGAGATTCACTTTGAACTAGTAGATAAACAAAACAAAATTTACTTTCTAGTTCCGGGAGAGACAACAATTGAAGCTGATGGTTATCGCTATTGTTCTTTTTTTGCATGGAAGGGCAGTGTTACAGCGATCACGTTACAAGGATTTAAATTTCCAGTGACCAATGATACTATCACATCCACTAGCTCTCGCTTCACAAGCAATGAGATTTTGAAGGACTCCGGGTCTATCTCGTTTTCATCTGGCATATGTTTATGTATACAGAGTAGCGAGGAAAGTGGGGATTAAGTGAAGGTCATTACTATTCAGCTTCCGGCAAGTGTCACTAAGCTCTTGCGTTGGTTCTTCAAGGATAATCAAAAGTCGAAAAAAAACCGCCATTAGGGCGGTTTTTTGCTATCTAAAAACAAAAAACCACAGCGCCTCCGAAGAGAGCTGTGGTTTTTTTAGAAAAAAGAGGCGATTAAACGCGCTCCACTTTTCCTGATTTTAATGCACGAGCAGAAACCCATACGCGTTTTGGTTTACCATCTACAAGAATACGAACTTTTTGTAAGTTAGCACCCCATGTACGCTTAGAAGCGTTCATAGCGTGTGAACGGTTGTTTCCAGAACGAGTCTTACGGCCTGTAATTACACATTGTTTAGGCATACTAATTCCCTCCTCACAACAAGAAGCTATGCTTTTTGTTTTACTTCGTTATTTCACATACTTTAGTAATTTACCATACTTTTTTTGTGTTCGCAAGTGTTATCAAGAAAATTTCCTTTACAGACCATCTTGAAAACGTTTCTTTTCATGATTCGTATCGTATAGTACAATGTAAGGTAGTCAGTTTGACTTAGGAGGGAATTACAAATGTCGATTGAAATTAAAAACGACTTTGGTCAGATCGAAATCTCACAAGACGCTATCGCTCAAATTGCGGGCGGAGCTGCTATTGAATGTTATGGGATTGTCGGAATGGCATCGAAGCATCAAGTGAAGGATGGCCTATCAGATATCCTTCGCAAAGAGAACTTTTCTAAAGGTGTTCTGGTTCGTGAAAAAGATGGAAAAGTAAATATTGATATGTATATTATCGTAAGCTATGGTACAAAGATTTCAGAAATCGCTTACCAAGTGCAATCGAAAGTGAAATACACGCTCGGCAAATCTTTAGGAATGGCTGTCGAATCGGTGAATGTCTATGTGCAAGGCGTTCGCGTTGCGACAATGTAAGGGAGAGAACATTATGAAAACGATTAATGGTAATCAATTTGCTGAGATGGTGCAGATGGGTGCACACCACCTTGCTCAAAATGCAGCCTATGTGGATGCGTTGAATGTCTTCCCAGTGCCCGATGGTGACACAGGAACAAACATGAATTTATCGATGACATCAGGTGCTGCGGAAACCGCAACTCATACAACTGAACACCTAGGTAAAACAGCGCAAGCACTTGCAAAAGGTTTGCTTATGGGAGCACGAGGCAACTCGGGTGTTATTCTTTCTCAATTATTTAGAGGGTTCGGTAAATCAGTTGAAGGATACGCAGAGGTGACAGCTGAACAATTTGCTGCTGGACTACAATACGGCGTAGATACGGCTTATAAAGCGGTTATGAAGCCTGTTGAAGGAACAATCTTAACGGTTGCTAAAGATGCCGCAAAAAAGGCAGTCGAAGCCGCTAAAGAAGTTGATGCGATCGATGAACTCATGACAATCATATTAGAAGAAGCAAAAGCTTCACTAAAACGTACACCGGATTTATTGCCGGTATTAAAAGAAGTTGGAGTTGTCGATAGTGGCGGTCAGGGGCTTGTCTATGTATACGAAGGCTTCTTGGCGTCGTTAAAAGGAGAAGAACTTCCTGAAAAAACAGCTGGTGGGTCTATGGATGAAATGATTAGTGCTGAGCACCACATGGCTATCCAAGGATTCATGGACACTTCTGAAATTGAATTTGGTTTCTGCACGGAATTCATGGTTCGTTTAGATGAAACAAAAAAATCATTCGATGAGGGTGATTTCCGAAATGATTTGAGTGTATATGGAGATTCACTACTTGTCATCTCAGATGATGAGGTAGCTAAAATACATATTCATTCAGAGCAACCAGGAGAAGTATTGAACTATGGACAGCAATATGGAGACCTGATCAAAATTAAAATTGAAAATATGCGCGAACAGCACACTGATCTTGTTGGCGAACAACCTAAGAAACAGAAAACAGTCAAGCATCCTTATGCCGTTGTCACTGTTGCAATGGGCACAGGTGTTAGTGAGCTGTTAAAAAATCTAGGTGCTTCTGCTGTAATTGAAGGCGGTCAAACGATGAATCCTTCAACAGAAGATATCGTAAAAGCAATCAAAGATGTAGGTGCTGAACGAGTATTAATTTTACCGAACAACAAAAACATCATCATGGCAGCTGAACAAGCTGCTGAACTGCTTGAAATTGAAGCGGCAGTTGTCCCAACGAAAACAGTACCACAAGGAATGGCGGCGGTTCTTGCTTTCAATCCTGAGGCTACAGTAGAAGACAACAAAAATTCGATGACGCAAGCTTTTGCACATGTGAAAACAGGACAAATCACGCATGCCGTTCGAGATACTTCAATTGATGGCGTTGAAATTGCCAAAGATGACTTTATGGCGATTGCAGAAGGTAAAATTATTTTATCTACAAAAGATCTTGAAGTAGCTGCTAAACAGTTACTAGAATCAATGGTAGATGAGGACGCAGAACTGTTAACTATTCTCTATGGTCAAGATACTACAGAAGCTCATGCACAGGAATTAGCTGACTGGGTGGAAGCACATTATCCAGACGTTGAAGTAGAAATGTATAACGGTAAGCAACCACTTTATCCGTACATTCTTTCAGTGGAATAATAGGTAAGTTCATTAGAGACCAAAATTATATCAGCAGATTTTCTAGATTTGGTTCTAGAGAATCTGCTTTTTTTACGCTGAATAGTCTGCTCCACATCTGAGCGTAATCGAGTTCCGAACGCCAGAAACACACTGCGGAATCAGCCGCACCCGCAAAGGCTAAAGAGCGCCTTCACGGGCACGTCTGATTTCCTCGGAATTTCTAGAGTAGCGTTCTCCACATCTAAGAACTAGAAGTTAAAGCGTTTTCATAGTAAAATGGAAAGGATAAAGGTTTGGGGGATATAAGTATGAAATTTAAATCAGTGTTCGATATAATTGGGCCAGTTATGATTGGGCCTTCATCTTCACATACAGCAGGTGCTGCTCGCATCGGACGTATCGGCCGTGATTTATTTGGTCGACAGCCAAAATGGGCAAAAGTACATCTTTATGGATCCTTTGCAGAAACTTACAAAGGCCACGGAACTGATGTAGCAATTATCGGCGGTCTTCTAGATTATGATACAGATGATGAACGCATCAAAACAGCTTTTGAAGACGCAGCACGTTTAGGGTTGACCTTTGAATTTATACCTGAAACTGCACACACAGAGCACCCAAATACGGCGCGCATTGTACTAGGTGACGAGCAACAGGAAATGTCGATGGTCGGTATATCCATCGGTGGAGGGAAAGTAGAGCTTGTTGAGCTCAATGGCTTCCCACTGCGCTTATCAGGTGGCGGAGCTGCTATACTAGTGGTGCATGAAGACCGCTCTGGTTGTATTGCTAGTGTAGCTAAATGTCTAGCTGATCAACAAATTAACATTGGGCACATGGAAGTTTCGCGAAAAGAAAAGGGCAATATGGCGCTCATGGTAATTGAAGTCGATCAAACGGTAAGTGAAGCAGTATTGGCTGAAATCGCCACTTTACCTAATATCACTCAAGTGACGCGTATTGCTGATTAGGAGGAATTCATGATGGAAGTATTATTTCGCAATGTCCGTGAACTTGTTGAGCGAGCGGAAGCTGAAAATAAATTAATCTCTGAAATAATGATTGAGCAAGAAATGCTAGTTACGGACCGAACTCGTGAAGAAATCATGAAACAAATGGACCGCAATTTAACCGTAATGGAAGAAGCAGTAGAAAAAGGCTTACAAGGAGTGCGCTCCACTTCTGGATTAACCGGCGGCGATGCAGTCCTTATCCAGAATTACATGAAAAAAGGGAACTCTCTATCCGGAGAATTGTTATTGGATGCGGTCAGCAAAGCGGTAGCTACAAATGAAGTCAATGCAGCTATGGGGACAATTTGTGCAACCCCTACCGCTGGATCTGCGGGAGTTGTACCAGGTACACTTTTTGCTGTCATTCATAAATTGAATCCGACGCGAGAACAAATGATTAACTATTTATTCACTTCGGGTGCATTTGGCTTTGTTGTTGCTAACAATGCTTCGATTTCAGGAGCAGCGGGAGGTTGTCAAGCTGAAGTAGGTTCTGCTTCTGGGATGGCAGCTGCAGCCATTACAGAAATGGCGGGCGGCTCACCTCAACAATGTTCAGAAGCTTTTGCTATAACACTTAAAAATATGTTGGGATTAGTGTGTGACCCAGTAGCAGGCTTGGTAGAAGTACCTTGTGTAAAACGAAATGCAATGGGAGCAGCTAATGCGCTCGTTGCAGCGGATATGGCACTTGCGGGCGTAACAAGCCGTATTCCATGTGATGAAGTAATCGATGCAATGTACAAAATTGGGCAGACGATGCCGACTGCATTGAAAGAAACTGCACAGGGTGGGTTAGCAGCGACACCAACAGGTCGTTGGTTAGAAGCTAAAATATTTGGCGGCGCTGTAGTAGGCCGTGAGCAATAATATGCTGCAAGAGCCAATCTCTATACTTAAAGGTGTAGGAAAAGCGACGGCAGAAGCATTGAATGAACTGGGCATCTTCACTATGGAAGATGTCCTGTTCACATTTCCTACCCGCCACGAAGATTTTCGTTTAAAAGATTTAACGTTAACAGATCATAATGAACGGGTTACTGTAGAAGGCCGAGTCGAAAGTGACCCAACTATATTATTTATGGGCAAGAAATCAAGACTGCAAGTCAAAGTTTTGACGGGCCGACATCTCATCAAAGCCGTATTTTTCAATCAACCCTACTTGAAATCAAAATTTGTGCCTGGTGAAATAGTTACTATTTCTGGCAAGTGGGATAAGGGAAGACAAGTTATTCAGGCTTCGGCACATCAACTGGGACCTCGTACAGATGCGCATGACTTTGAACCAGTTTACAGTCTGAAAGGCCGTGTCACTCAAAAGGTGTTCCGTCGAATTCTGACGCAAGTGTTTGAGCAGACAAAAGATGAGTGGGTCGATCCTTTACCTGAGTCAGTCAGAGATTCATACCGTCTTCCAGGACTTTTTCAAGCACTCCAAGCAATCCATTTTCCTGAAGACGCGGACAGCACCAAAAATGCTCGAAGAAGATTTGTTTATGAAGAATTGCTGCAATTTCAATTAAAAATGCAGGCCCTTAAAAAATTACGCAAAGAGGCGAATGTTGGGCGGGCCGTTGACTATGATCAACTGCTAATCACTAGTTTCGTTTCTTCACTTCCCTATCAATTAACGGGAGCACAACAACGAGCGGTCACCGAGATTTTAAACGATTTACGAGCACCTTATCAAATGAATCGTTTGTTACAAGGTGACGTAGGTTCAGGTAAAACGGTTGTTGCAGCCATTACTTTAATAGCTGGATATAGTGCGGGTTTACAAGGCGCAATTATGGCACCGACCGAAATTTTAGCAGAGCAACACGCAAATGCGTTTTTTGAATGGTTCACACCACTTGGCATTCAAGTAGCATTATTGACGGGATCGACTAAAGCAAAAGCACGTCGACAGATTCTAGAAGGCCTGCAAAATGGAGAAATCGATGTCGTAATCGGCACGCATGCTTTGATTCAACCTGACGTCCAGTTTCATAATCTTGGTGTAGTAGTAACCGATGAGCAGCACCGCTTTGGCGTGGAGCAAAGACGTGTGTTAAAACAAAAGGGTCTTGAGCCTGATGTGCTATTTATGACGGCGACTCCTATACCAAGGACTCTGGCTATTACTGCTTTCGGAGAAATGGATGTTACCGTAGTTGATGAAATGCCTGCCGGACGAAAACCGATTGAAACCTACTGGATGAAAGAGCAACAATTGCCTGCTCTTCTTAGCCGTTTGAAGAAAGAGCTTTTAGCAGGCAGACAAGCCTATGTTATCTGTCCGCTTATTGAAGAGTCGGATAAGTTAGATTTGCAAAATGTTCTCGATATTTTTCATCAGCTGCAACACTATTATGAACCGGCTTTTAAAGTAGAGTTGATGCATGGTAAGTTACCCTCTGACGAGAAGGATGCCGTGATGCGAAGGTTTTCAGAAAATGAGAGTCAAATCCTTGTTTCTACAACCGTAGTAGAGGTAGGGGTCAATATTCCGAATGCGACATTTATGATGATTTTTGATGCAGAGCGTTTTGGGCTCGCACAACTGCATCAGTTACGTGGGCGTGTAGGCCGTGGCGATCACCAATCATATTGTGTGTTAATTGCTGATCCGAAAACGGAAGTAGGAAAAGAGCGTATGACGTCCATGACAGAGACGACAGATGGTTTTGCATTAGCTGAAAAAGATTTAGAGCTACGCGGACCTGGAGACTTTTTTGGCCGTAAACAAAGCGGGATGCCTGAGTTTAAAATCGCTGATCTTGTTCATGATTATCGGGCCTTGCAAACGGCGCGTGAAGACGCTGAACGACTGGTCGATAGTAGTTACTTTTGGAACTCAGAAGAATGGCAACCTTATCGTGAAGCGCTAGAAAAATCGGGTATTTTAGACGGTCATCGTATTGATTAAGAATGCAAAGAACGAAACAGTTCTTGCATTCTTTTTTTTCTATTTATATACTGATATTAGTACCAAGTGCTAAAAGAGGTGATAAACATGCGCTATTCTAAAAAAGATCGACAATCTGGCTTACAAAAAATGTTAGAGGATAACCCTTTTATCACGGATGAACAGCTGGCGACAAATTTTCAAGTTAGTGTTCAAACCATTCGCCTAGATCGCATGGAGTTATCGATCCCAGAGCTTCGAGAACGGATTAAACACGTTGCTACGGATCGACTGACGACTGTGCGCTCCTTGACTGAAGATGATGTTATTGGAGAAATCATTGATTTGACACTTGGCGATTCCGCGATTTCTATGTTAGAAATTGGACAAGAACATGTCTTTCATACACGTAATATAGCAAGAGGCCATCATTTATTTGCTCAGGCTAATTCTTTAGCAGTCGCATTATTAGATGATGAACTGGCACTCACTAAAAAGGCAACCATCCATTTTGTTAAACAGGTAAAAAAGGGAGACCGAGTTGTAGCGAAAGCACAAGTCACCCGAAGAGAAAATGAACGGAACTCTACCATACACGTCATTAGTAAAGTCCATCAGGAAAAAGTGTTTGAAGGGGAGTTCACTATGTATCATGTATCGCAACCGGAAGAGAAGGTGATGAAATGAAATTAGCAGTAGATGCAATGGGTGGCGATCACGCCCCTACTGAAATTGTAAAAGGCGTATACCGTGCACTTGAGACGTTCACAGATATTGAAATTCTATTATTTGGTTTGGAAGCTGAAGTGACACCATTGCTAAAAGAGCACCCACGCCTAACGTTTGTTCCCACAACTGAGAAAATAGAAGCCACGGATGAACCTGTGCGAGCCATTCGACGTAAAAAAGATGCCTCGATGGTACGCATGGCACAGGCCGTAAAAGATGGAGAAGCTCAAGCGGCCATCTCAGCAGGAAATACAGGCGCCCTGATGGCTTCAGGTTTATTCATCGTTGGCCGTATCCCAGGAATTGAAAGACCGGCTCTTGCGCCAACACTTCCTACAATCGATGGGAAAGGATTCGTCATGCTGGACTTAGGCGCAAACGCGGACGCTAAGCCAGAGCACTTAGTCCAATATGCAGTGATGGGATCTATTTATGCCCAAAACGTTCGTTCAATTGACAAACCAAGAGTTGGTCTATTAAATATTGGAACTGAACCAGGTAAAGGTAATGATCTTACTAAGCAAGCTTATACACTGTTAGAGCAAGCCCCTATTCACTTTATCGGCAATGTAGAGGCGCGTGATTTATTAGATGGAGTAGCTGACGTAGTGGTTACCGATGGATTCACAGGCAACATGGTGTTAAAAACCATCGAAGGAACTGCCGGAAGCCTCTTTAAGATGCTGAAGCAGACATTCATGAAATCCACTAAAACAAAATTGGCTGCCGCATTGGTGAAAAATGATTTAGCAGACTTAAAAGGGTTAATGGATTATACAGAGTACGGTGGTGCTGGTTTATTTGGCTTAAACGCACCGGTTATAAAAGCACATGGTTCCTCTAATGAAAATGCGATTTTCCATGCCATTCGTCAAGCACGTACGATGGTGGAGTGGGATGTCAGTGGCATAATTGCAGAGACCGTTCGAAAGGATGCGTAATATGAAAGTAGCATTTATTTTCCCGGGACAAGGCTCACAAGCAGTTGGAATGGCAAAAGACCTTGTTGAGAACTTCCCGAAATACGAGCATTATTTAACAACAGCTGAAAAAGCAATGAACATACCGATTTCTAAAATCATGTTTGAAGGGCCTCTTGAAGAGTTGACGAAAACTTACCATGCTCAACCAGCTTTATTGCTGAGCAGCACAATAGCAGCTTCTTTATTAATGGAACATGGTCTTCAACCGGACTACGTAGCAGGTCACTCACTGGGCGAATATTCGGCACTTGTGATGGCAGGCGTATTATCGGTTCAGGACGGGGCAACGATTGTCCATAAACGCGGGAAGTATATGAATGAAGCCGTTCCTGCAGGTGAAGGAGCAATGGCAGCCATTCTTGGAATGCAGGCTGCCGACTTGGAAAAGGTGACGGATGAGATTACAGCACAAGGTCATGCCGTTCAAGTAGCAAACCTCAACTGTCCTGGTCAAATTGTTATTTCAGGTACATCAGAAGGAGTCGCAAATGCATCGATTTTGGCAAAAGAGCAAGGAGCAAAACGTGCAATTCCGTTAACAGTTAGTGGCCCGTTCCATTCATCGTTAATGCGACCTGCTGCTAGTAAGTTGGCAGTTGAGCTGGCCATGGTTTCTGTTCGGGCACCAAAAGTGCCGGTGATCGCTAATGTTACTGCTCAACCAGTAGAACAAGAACAAGAGATCCGCAACTTACTAATCGAGCAAGTTACAGCTCCCGTTCGTTGGGAAGAGTCTGTACGAACGATGATTGATTTAGGAGTCGATACATTCGTCGAGTGTGGTCCAGGGAACGTTCTTTCCGGATTAATCAAAAAGATTGATAAGTCCGTGACAACCTATTCTGTATTCGACACAATAAGCTTGAATCGAGCTCTTTATCATTTGAAAGGAGATTCACAATGACCTTACAGGGAAAAACAGCAGTTGTAACAGGTGCATCACGAGGCATCGGTAGTGAAATTGCAAAAGATTTGGCGGCTAGAGGTGCTCAGGTTGTCGTCAATTACAGTGGCAGTCAGGAAAAAGCGGAAGCCGTTGTAGCTGAGATTGTTGCAGCTGGTGGTAAAGCGATAGCTGTTCAAGCATCAGTTTCAAATGGTGAAGAGGTAACGGCCTTGATGAAAGCAGCTCTTGATGAGTACGGGTCTATCGACATTTTAGTAAACAACGCAGGAATCACTCGGGACAATCTTTTAATGCGAATGAAAGATAGTGAATGGGACGATGTCATTGATACGAATTTAAAAGGTGTATTCTTGACAACGAAAGCAGTGTCACGTCAAATGATAAAGCAGCGCAAAGGACGAATCATTAATATCTCATCCATAGTAGGTGCTTCTGGAAATCCTGGTCAAACAAATTATGTGGCGGCCAAAGCGGGTGTAGTAGGTATGACAAAATCTGTTGCGCTTGAACTAGCCTCACGTAATATTACGGTTAATGCAATAGCTCCAGGATTTATTGAGACGGAAATGACAGATCAATTACCTGAAGAGATTAAAACGGCGATGCTGTCACAGATCCCACTTGGTCATTTTGGGACGTCTAAGGATATCGCAGCAGCAGTTGCGTTCTTAGCGTCAGATGAAGCAACCTATATTACCGGTCAAACACTTCATGTTAACGGTGGAATGTACATGTAATCTAGGCAAATGCTCGATAGTTGCGTATACTAATGAGGGGAGGTGACATGAAATGTCAACAGTAGTAGAACGCGTAACGAAAGTCATCGTAGACCGTTTAGGTGTAGATGAATCAGAAGTGAAAATGGAAGCTTCTTTCCGTGAAGATTTAGGCGCTGACTCATTAGATGTTGTGGAACTTGTTATGGAACTTGAAGATGAGTTCGACATGGAAATCTCCGATGAGGAAGCTGAAAATATCTCAACTGTAGGTTCTGCAGTAACTTACATCGAAGGCAAATTAGGCAACTAATAAAACAACTACCAGAGGGTGCAAACTCTCTGGTTTTCTTTTTGTGCCAAGACTATGCAATCCTTGCAATAAGCAGTAAACTAGTAGGGATAGACCTGTATATACAGAAAGGCTGAGGTAGATGAAAGAACAAAAGAAAAAACCGCTATATAGCCAAGAGGCAAAGTCAAAGATTGCTGATTTTCAGCGCGAATCGCATCTTGTGTTTTCAAATGAAAGCTTGCTTTTTGAAGCATTCACCCATTCTTCCTATGTAAATGAACACCGACGCAAATCTTTTATCGACAATGAACGATTGGAGTTTTTAGGAGACGCGGTACTTGAACTGGCTGTATCCCAGTATTTGTTCCACCGTTACCCGAAAATGACTGAGGGAGAGTTGACGAAACTTCGTGCATCGATTGTCTGTGAACCGTCCCTTGTTCATTTGGCGAATGAGCTAGATCTTGGCTCATTTATTCTTCTTGGAAAAGGAGAAGAAAATACGGGTGGACGTCAACGACCTGCGCTTCTTGCAGATGTTTTTGAAGCGCTTGTTGGAGCTTTATACCTTGATCAAGGCTTAACAAAAGTGATCGAGTTGTTAGAGCAAGTGATGTTCCCGAAAGTAGAGGTAGGGGCTTTTTCAAAAGTCTCTGATTACAAGAGTCAGTTGCAAGAATTAATTCAACAAGACAATGCAGGACAATTGAAATATGAAATTATTGAAGAGACCGGCCCAGCACACAATCGGATCTTTATTTCGCAAGTCTCTCTAGACCAAACAGCTCTTGGAGAAGGCAGTGGACGCTCTAAAAAGGAAGCAGAGCAACAGGCTGCACAATTAGCCATTGAGAAATTGAAGACGGAGGACTAACTATGTTTTTAAAGAGGCTTGAAATTGTAGGCTTCAAATCATTTGCTGAACGAATCGCTGTAGACTTCGTGCCTGGAGTTACAGCGGTTGTAGGACCAAATGGTAGTGGGAAAAGTAATATAACGGATGCAATTCGTTGGGTACTTGGCGAACAATCAGCCAAATCACTGCGCGGTACCAAGATGGAAGATGTGATTTTTGCCGGCAGTGATTCCCGTAAGCCATTGAACTTTGCAGAGGTGACGTTAGTTCTCGACAACAACTCTCATGCCCTGCAAACAGACTATGAAGAAGTTAGTGTGACTCGCAGAGTTTACCGTTCGGGAGATTCCGAATATTTATTGAATCGGCAAACGTGTCGATTAAAAGATATAACAGAATTATTTATGGATTCTGGACTTGGCAAAGAAGCGTTCTCCATTATTTCTCAAGGTAAAGTGGACGAGATACTGAACAGTAAAGCTGAGGATCGTCGCGCCATTTTTGAGGAAACTGCTGGTGTACTAAAATATAAACAACGTAAGAAAAAAGCAGAGTTTAAATTGCTCGAGACGGATGATAACTTGAACAGAGTTCTGGACATTTTACATGAGCTAGAATCCAGAATTGAGCCATTGCAAATTCAAGCATCTGTAGCAAAAGATTATTTGGAATTTGCTGCGGAACTGAAAACGCGTGAAATCGGCCTGACGTTGCACGATATCCATGAAGCAGAACAATCTAAAGATAAATTGGTAACAGCTATCGAAGAGGCTTCAAGTGTGAGTGAAAGTACTCGTTTAGAACGAGAGCAATACAGTGAAAAGTTACATGCATCGAGAAAGCAATTGGCTATACTTGAGCAACAAGTTGACGATTTGCAAGACGAAGCGGTCGCTGTCTCCTCTAAACTTGAACGACAAGAAGGAAGAAAACTTGTACTCGAGGAAAAGCAAAATAATCGCGCGCAGCAAGTTGGTAAATTGCAAGCATCTTTAGAAGTGGCAAAACAAGAGGCGCTCCAACTTTCTGACAAACTGCAACGAATGAATGAACAAAAACAGAAACAAACGAATCAAATGAAAGAATTAAAAGCTAAGCGCAGCAAGCTTGAGCAATTTGTACATACCTCGGCAGCAGATCTCGACAATCAGCTAGATAGTCTGAAATCTGACTACATTGAACTATTGAATGAAGAGGCTGGGTTGAAAAATGAACAACGTCTGTTACATCAACAATCGGAAAAGCAACAACTCCATCTAAAGCGTTTTACAGACGAAGTCTCTGAAATAGAACAGCAACTGAAGCTTGCACGGGCAACTCATCAGGAAGCTACTGCTAAAAAGCACACAGTCGATACTGACGTGGAAAAAACACTTCAACACTACAAACAGCAGCAAACGATTTTTAACTCTCATACTGAGGCGTTTGAGAAAAAGCGCCAACTATTGTTTGAAGGCTATCAACAACTCCATCAGCTTCGAGCAAAACGCGATTCACTGGCAGAACTTGAAGTCGAATTTAGTGGGTATTTTTATGGGGTTAAAGAATTGCTCAAACAACGTGATCAGCAACAACTTGAAGGTATACGAGGAGCAGTTGCAGAAATTTTAATCATTCCCCCTTCCTATGTAACGGCTATTGATACCGCTATTGGTGGACAAGCGCAACATGTGGTGATGGAAAATACACGAACGGCTCAACGAGCTATCTCTTTCCTTAAACAAAATCGATTGGGACGTGCCACTTTTCTACCAATGGACGTCATTAAAGAGCGTCATGTGCAGTCTTTTCAATTACAAAAAATTGCGGAACATCCCGCATTTATTGCTACTGCCAATACGCTAGTTTCCTGTGAACCTGAGTACGCCGCTATACGCGACAATCTCTTAGGAACTATTCTCGTTGCGAAAGATTTGAACGGAGCGACCGAGTTAGCCAAGTTAATCAACAATAGCTATCGCATTGTGACACTAGAAGGCGATGTGGTGCACCCAGGTGGTTCATTGACGGGTGGAGCTACTAAGAAGCAAAGCTCGGTATTTACGCGAAAAGCAGACCTTGAAAACTATTCCCAACTTGTTGCGAAATTAGAGAATGATCTTGCAAGAGCAGAGAAGTCTGTATCAACTGCTAAAGAGGAGACTGCTGCTCATCAACTGAAGTTGGAATCTCTGCGTGAAACTGGAGAGAACTTACGTCTCGAGCAGCAAACGATTTATGCAGAGCTAGCTTCTGCAACAACATTGGTAGAGAAATGGCAAGATAAATTCGATGATTTCCATCTCCAACAACAAGAACATGGGGATGATCGTGAGCAAGCGACTAAACGCTTACTAGAGATTGAGAAGCTGCTTGCGCAGTTGAAAGAAAAATCCTCATTTATCCAACAAGAAATTCACTCATTGACCGAGTTGAAAACTAAATCAGTCGAACAAAAAGATGCGATTCAAAATCAGTTAGGTGAGTTATTGACAGAGCTAGCTGTTGCTTCTGAAAGGCAGCAACAAGTTGACCGAGATGTAGCCGCTTTAACGGAATCTTCCGCTAAAGCATCAACGCAAATTCAAGCTTGGGAAGATGAATTGTCTTGGTATCAAACTGGACATGATAACCAGACTGCAGATGAACTTGCGTCTGAGATTCAACAATTAGCTGATCAAAAAGTAAGCTTGACGGAAAAAATTCGAGAACAACGCGAGTTGCGTGCAGCTTGTAATCAACAAATCCGCTCCACAGAATTGCAAGAAGAAGATGCGGCTGCTCGCTTGCGTAATGTATCGATTTCGTATGAAAAACTACTCGTGCAAAAAGAGCAACTGGAAAAAAACTTAACTCAGTATTATGAAGTGTTATCTGATGTCTACGAAATGGACTACTCGTTTGCATTAGCGAATTACACTTTACCGGAAGATAGTGAAAGAGAGCGGTCAAAAATTCGCTTGTTAAAAAAATCAATTGAAGAATTAGGTCCAATCAATCTATCGGCAATCGATGAATTTGAACAAGTAAATGAACGCTATTTATTTTTAACCGAGCAGCGTACGGATTTACTGCAAGCAAAAGAAACGCTTCATGAAGCCATTGCAGAAATGGATGAAGAGATGACAGAAAGGTTCTCCACTACTTTTTATGAAATTCAGAAACATTTCCGCAGTGTTTTTCGTAAATTATTTGGTGGAGGGCAAGCCGATCTTGTCGTCACCGACCCAGGCAATATGTTAGAGACAGGAATTGATATCGTCGCTCAACCACCTGGGAAAAAATTGCAAAACCTTTCTCTACTTTCGGGTGGTGAACGAGCACTGACAGCTATCGCCTTATTGTTTGCTATTTTACAAACAAGACCTGTACCATTTTGTATATTGGACGAAGTAGAAGCCGCTTTAGATGAGGCCAACGTGGTGCGCTATAGTGACTATTTGCGCCAGTTCTCAGAAGACACACAATTCATCGTCATCACCCATCGAAAAGGTACGATGGAAGGTGCAGATGTATTGTACGGAGTGACGATGCAAGAATCAGGTGTGTCAAAACTCGTCTCTGTGAAGCTTGAAGAATACGTATAAAAGGACTGAGAAGTAATGAGCTTTTTCAAGAAATTAAAAGAAAAAATGTCAGGGACACCTGAAGAACAAGTAGAAAAACAAAGCATCACTGATAAATTTAAAGGTGGACTCACAAAAACACGTGATCAGTTTACATCCAAAGTAAATGACCTCGTTGCTCAGTACCGCAAAGTGGATGAAGATTTTTTTGAAGAGCTAGAAGAATTGCTGCTGCAAGCAGACGTCGGTTTTGAAACGGTAATGGAACTGATGGACAAACTGCGCTTTGAAGTGAAACGTAAGAACATCAAAGAAACCGCGGGAATTCAATCTGTTATTGCTGAAAAACTTGTTGAGATTTATGAAAATGGTGAACAGGAACTTTCTGAAGTCACACTACCAGAAACCGGTTTAGGCATTATCTTAGTTGTTGGAGTAAATGGTGTAGGGAAGACAACGACGATTGGTAAGCTTGCTCACCGCTATAAGCAACAGGGGAAAACTGTCATGTTAGCCGCTGGGGATACTTTCCGTGCCGGAGCTATCGACCAATTACAAGAGTGGGGCAACCGTGTAGGTGTTGAAGTCGTTAAACAAGCAGAAGGCTCAGATCCGGCTGCCGTAATGTATGACGCAGTTCGTGCAGCGAAGAGCAGAGGGGTTGACGTGTTAATTTGTGACACCGCTGGTCGATTGCAGAACAAAGTCAATCTTATGAATGAACTTGAGAAAATTCATCGGGTCATCTCTCGTGAAATTCCAGAAGCGCCACACGAGGTATTATTAGCTCTGGATGCAACGACAGGACAAAACGCTTTGATTCAAGCGCAAACATTCAAGGAAGTGACAGACGTTTCAGGAATTGTCTTAACTAAACTTGATGGCACTGCCAAAGGTGGTATTGTGTTAGCCATCCGCAACAAACTTGGTATTCCAGTAAAGTTTGTAGGGCTTGGTGAAAAAATCGATGACTTGCAACCGTTTGATGCTGATAAATATGTCTATGGTCTTTTTGCGGATGGATTAGAGCTAGAAGAAACGTCTTCCCAATATGAAGACAAGTAAAAATACTTGACACTAAATTATGTAGCCACTACACTAGTTTTGTGCACTAACTGAAGGAGCGAGAAGATGATTGAAAAAACGACACGTATCAACTTCCTTTTTGACTTTTATCAATCACTTTTAACCGATAAACAGCGCTCATATATGGAACTTTACTATTTAGATGACCTCTCCCTTGGAGAAATTGCCGAAGAATATGAAATTTCGCGGCAAGCCGTCTACGACAATATTCGCCGAACTGAAATGATGCTTGAAGAATATGAAACAAAATTGAATCTCTTCGAAAAATTTGCCCAGCGTCAACAGCTGATCGAGCAACTCGAGCAAGCTATTCAAACTGAGCAACCCAAGACTCAATCGATTGATTTAATTGAACAATTAAAAGGCGTCGAATAGGAGGAGAACACAATGGCTTTCGAAGGTTTAGCAGAACGACTCCAAGTGACGATGCAAAAGATTAAAGGAAAAGGGAAGATTTCCGAAGCGGACGTCAAAGAAATGATGCGCGAAGTGCGCTTTGCTTTGATAGAAGCAGACGTTAACTTAAAAGTCGTCAAACAATTTATTAAAACTGTATCAGAACGTGCAATTGGCCAAGATGTAATGAAAAGTCTTACACCTGGTCAACAAGTAATTAAGATTGTTAAAGATGAGCTGACACAGCTTATGGGCGGAGAACAAAGCAAAATTGCCTTTTCTACACGTCCACCAACTGTCATTATGATGGTTGGTCTTCAAGGTGCCGGTAAAACGACAACTAGTGGGAAGTTAGCTTCTGTATTGCGTAAAAAGTACAATAAAAAGCCACTTCTGGTTGCGGCTGATATTTACCGTCCAGCGGCGATCAAACAGCTAGAGACACTTGGTAAGCAACTTTCCTTACCAGTATTTTCACTAGGCACTGAGATTTCCCCTGTAGAAATTGCACGTCAAGCAATTGAACATGCAAAACAAGAACATCATGACGTTGTAATCATCGATACAGCGGGTCGCCTTCATGTAGATTCTGAGCTCATGGATGAATTGAAACAAATTCGTGCTTTAAAAGAGCCAGACGAAATTTTCTTGGTAGTCGATTCCATGACAGGTCAAGATGCGGTCAATGTCGCATCTAACTTCAATGAAGCGATTGGCATTACGGGTGTCGTGTTAACAAAACTAGATGGTGATACTCGTGGTGGTGCTGCGTTATCTATTCGTTCAGTTACCCAAAAACCGATAAAATTTGTCGGGATGGGTGAAAAAATGGATGCTCTTGAAGAGTTCCATCCAGATCGTATGGCTTCGCGGATTCTAGGAATGGGCGATGTTCTTTCACTGATTGAAAAAGCGCAAACAGAAGTCGACGAAACAAAAGCAAAAGAATTAGAAGAGAAAATCCGCACGCAATCGTTCACGTTTGATGACTTCATAGAACAGCTGCAACAAGTGAAAAAGATGGGGCCGCTCGATGAAATCCTCAAAATGTTGCCGGGTGCTGGTAAGATTAAAGGGCTAGAAAATGCCAAAGTAGATGAAAAGCAGATGGACCGTGTAGAAGCCATTATTTATTCCATGACGCCTCACGAGAAGAGTCATCCAGAGGCGATTAATGGTAGTCGTAAAAAGCGAATTGCCAAAGGTTCAGGAACTTCTATTCAAGAAGTAAACCGTCTACTTAAGCAATTTGAAGATATGAAAAAAATGATGAAACAAATGTCTACTATGCAACAAAAGGGCAAGAAAAAGATGAATTTCCCAGGCATGGATGGGTTATTTCGATAACTTTTAGTAGTGTTAAGAAAAAACACTTTACAAACTAAAAAAAGCTTGGTAATATACTATCTTGTGTGAAACTATTCGGAGGTGCACTAACAAATGGCAGTAAAAATTCGTTTAAAACGTATGGGAGCTAAAAAGTCTCCTTTCTATCGTATTGTAGTAGCTGATTCACGTTCACCACGTGACGGCCGTCAAATCGAAACAGTAGGTACTTACAACCCACTAACAAAACCAGCTGAAGTAAAAATCAATGAAGAACTTGCATTGAAATGGCTTCAAGATGGAGCAAAACCATCTGATACAGTACGTAACTTGTTCTCAGAACAAGGTATCATGGAAAAATTCCATAACGCAAAATTATCTAAATAATCGGAGGTGACAGCATGAAGCGGCTGATTGAAACGATCGTTACACCACTTGTTGATCATCCGGAGTCTATTGAGGTCCATGAACAGATTTCAGGTAACCGGGTTGTCTATAAGCTTTCTGTACATCCAGAAGATATGGGGAAAGTAATTGGGAAACAAGGACGCGTCGCTAAAGCGATTCGTACAATTGTCTATTCAGCAGCAAGCAGTCACCAATCAAAACGTGTTTTTGTCGATATTTTAGATTGACCAAAAGGAAGAACTCACAAGTTCTTCCTTTTTGTTCGTTTACAAGTTGAAAGGAGTGTCTCGCATGACGGAATGGTTAAATGTCGGAAAGATTGTGAACACGCACGGAATTCGTGGAGAAGTTCGGGTAATGTCCTCAACGGATTTTCCAGAGCAGCGCTTTAAAAAAGGGAGCAAACTAGCACTTTTCAAGGGAGAGCAATTAGTCCAACAAGTTAAGGTGACAAATCATCGTACGCACAAGAACTTTGATCTGCTTACGTTTGAGGGGTTCCCTACAATTAATGATGTAGAACCTTTTAGAGACCATCTCTTGAAAGTCGAAAAAACTGACTTGAATGAGCTCGAAGAAAATGCTTTTTATTTTCATGAAATCATTGGTTGTGATGTATTCTCGACCACGGGTGAAGAAATTGGTCGCGTAACCGAAATCTTACCAACTGGAGCAAACGATGTATGGGAAGTGACACCGACTAAAGGGAAAAAACACTATATTCCTTACATCGAGCAAGTTGTTAAATCTGTCGACCCTAGTGAAAAGAAAATTGTCATTGAGGTCATGGAAGGTTTACTTAGCGAATGAAGATTCAAGTCTTGTCTTTGTTTCCAGAAATGTTTGATGGAGTGTTCGGCTCCTCTATTTTAAAAAAAGCACAAGAATCTGGCAGAGCGCAATTAGAAGTCATTAATTTCCGTGATTACTCTGAGTCAAAACATAAACAAGTAGATGATTACCCTTATGGGGGTGGTGCTGGTATGGTCTTAAAACCAGAACCACTCTTTGCGGCTGTTGAAGCTTTAAAACTCGAAACCCAAAAACCACCTCGTATTCTCTTGATGTGTCCTCAAGGAGAACGCTTCTCTCAAAAGAAAGCGGAAGAGTTAGCAGGTGAAGAGGCTTTGATGATCATTTGTGGCCATTATGAAGGCTATGATGAACGCATTCGAGAGCATCTTGTGACCGATGAGATCTCTATAGGGGATTTTGTATTAACGGGTGGAGAACTTGCAGCTATGACCGTTGTGGACAGCGTGGTGCGTCTTTTGCCAGACGTGTTAGGGAAACAAGCTTCACATGAGCAGGATTCCTTCTCGACAGGGCTTTTAGAACATCCGCATTACACAAGGCCAGCTGAGTTTAAAGGGATGAAAGTGCCTGATGTGTTGCTGTCAGGAAACCATGCCAATATTGAACAATGGAGACGCAGAGAGTCCTTAAAAAGAACATTCGAGCGTAGACCAGACCTGCTTGAAACTGCAGAGTTATCCAAAGAAGATAAAGAGTATATTGAATCATTGAAAAAGAACTGACAAGTATTGCAACTTGTCAATGTCTATGATATGATGTTTGATGTGCTTCTTATAAGTTGCACCTATTTTGGATGTTCCGCTGCAGCGGATATGCGTGTATGAGCATTCGTATAAGGAGAGAAATGATTATGCAAAACATTATTTCAGCGGTTACTAAAGATCAACTTCGTTCTGACCTACCATCGTTCCGTCCTGGAGACACTGTACGTGTACACGTTAAAGTTGTCGAGGGTACTCGTGAGCGTTTACAGGTATTCGAAGGTGTTGTCATCAAACGTCGTGGCGGCGGTATCAGCGAAACTTTCACAGTTCGCAAAATTTCTTCTGGTGTTGGCGTAGAGCGTACATTCCCTGTACACACACCAAAGATTGCGCGTCTTGAAGTTATTCGTCGTGGTAAAGTACGTCGTGCGAAATTGTACTACCTACGTAACCTACGTGGTAAAGCAGCTCGTATTAAAGAACTTCGCTAATTTGAATACTGCTTGTTGTCGCAAGACAGCAAGCAGTATTTTTATTTTTATAAACAGAGCTCTGACTAGAGAAAACCCTATATTTTTTGTAAGATAGAAGCTGAGGGGAGTGCGAGTGAATGGAAACAACAAAAAAGAAAAATGAAGTGTGGGAATGGGCAAAAGCAATTTTAATCGCATTTAGTATAGCCGCAATTATTCGGTTCTTTTTATTTACACCAATTGTGGTAGATGGGGAGTCCATGATGCCTACACTACGTGACGGTGACCGGATGGTAGTTAACAAAATTGGTTATGATATAGGAACTCCAGAACGCTTTGAGATTGTGGTATTCCATGCACCTGAACAAAAAAATTATATCAAACGTATTATCGGCCTGCCTGGTGACTCGATTGCTTATGAAGATGATCAATTGTACATCAACGGGGAAGCGGTCGATGAACCTTATCTAGATGAATATAAAGAAGAAATTTCTGAAGGTACTTTAACAGAAGATTTTACTTTAGAAGAGAGAACCAATTTAACAGAAATTCCTGAAGGCTATTTTTTTGTCATGGGAGACAACCGCCGCTATTCAAAAGATAGTCGTATTATTGGTTTAGTTCCAGAGGATGAAATTATCGGTACAACGAGTTTGATTTTTTGGCCGCTTCAGGATTTTAGTATTGTAAAGTAGAGGTGGCACTATGACGATTCAATGGTTTCCCGGGCATATGGCAAAAGCCCGTCGGGAAGTAACAGAAAACTTAAAACTTGTCGATATCGTATTTGAACTGGTGGATGCTCGTTTGCCAGTTTCGTCAAGAAATCCAATGCTTGAACAGATTGTCCATCAAAAAATTAAATTAATGATTTTAACAAAAGCCGATATGGCAGATGAAAAGCAAACCGCCAAATGGATTGCTTATTTTGCGGAGCAAGGTATTCAAGCGGTAGCCATTGATTCATTTGAAGGAAAAGATCTGCAGCGAGTTTTAAAAGAAACTCGAATTTTACTCAAACCAAAATTTGATCGTATGAAATCCCGAGGGATGAAACCTCGTGCTATCCGTGCCATGATCTTAGGCATTCCCAATGTGGGAAAATCAACGCTCATCAACCGCTTTGCAAAAAAGAACATTGCTAGAACTGGAAACACTCCAGGTGTCACGAAATCGCAGCAATGGATTAAGTTTGAAAAAGAACTAGAATTGTTGGATACACCCGGTATTTTATGGCCAAAGTTTGAAGATCAACAGATTGGTTTCAAATTAGCCCTCTCAGGAGCCATTAAAGACGCTGTGTTGCGCATGGAGGACTTAGCTGTATATGCACTTCGTTTTTTAGAGAAACACTATCCAGAGCGCTTACAAGAAAGATATCAGCTAACTACAGTTGGTGACGATCTAGAAGCAGTCTTTACTCACATTGGCCAATTACGCAAAACTTTTTCAGCTGGTGGGGAAATTGATTACGATGCCGTTGCTGAATTAATTGTCCGTGATGTGCGAAATGAACATTTAGGAAGACTTACTTTTGATATTGTCGAAGAACAAGAAGAAGCTGACACATCCCTATAAAATTTATAGAAATTCGATTAAAATCAGTATGATCTCTTAGAATTTATTCAAGAGAGGATACTGATTTTATTTTGTCCAAGGTACGTTTGAAGAGGAGGATCTGCAGTGGAATCCATAAAAATGATTAAAGAAAAACTTCGCTCGTTGCCAGTCGACAAGGATTGGCTTAAAGAATTACGGACAGATGAGCGTCTAGGTGTTCAAAAGCTGCTTGCCTCATTTGATCGTAACAACTTGAAACAGCAACAAAAATGGACAGATTACAAAGCTCGACACGACTTTGATTATTCGTTCGGTTCCGGAATAGTCGCTGGTGTGGATGAAGCAGGGCGGGGTCCTTTAGCAGGGCCAGTTGTCACAGCTGCGGTCATATTACCCGAAAACACAGAAATGCTTTCCGATGTGAACGATTCAAAACAACTAAAAAAAGAGACTAGAAGTCAGCTGGCCGCATTAATTCGGCAACATGCTGTCAGTTACTCGGTACATATTCAACCTCGCCAACAAATCGATCAATTCAATATTTATGAGGCCACTAAACAATCAATGGTGATGGCTTTAGAAGGTTTGGCTATAAAGCCTGACATCATTTTGTCAGATGCGATGCCGCTTCCTGTCGAGCAGCCCTGCCATGCTCTTATCAAAGGAGATGCCAGAAGTTTATCCATTGCGGCAGCCTCTATACTTGCCAAAACTGTTCGAGATGCCTACATGGAAGAACTAGCTTTACAGTACCCGGGCTATGGGTTTGAGCAACATGCGGGATACGGCACTCCTGCTCATTTAAAGGCAATTGAAGCTTTAGGTATTTGCTCAGAACATAGAAGAAGTTTTGAACCCATCAAGTCACTTGTCAATTTTATTTGAGAAGATTGAAAATTCGCAGTTTCATACTTTTATGGACATATTGTGACAGGTTTTATACAATGGGGAAGGTAGTAAACTCAATAGTTCGATTGGAGGACGCACAATGAATATCCATGAATACCAGGGAAAACAATTGCTACGTCAATATGGAGTTGCCGTACCAAACGGAATCGTTGCCTTCTCACCAGAAGAAGCAGTTAAAGCAGCGAAAGAATTAGGTACAGCAGTAACAGTTGTCAAAGCTCAGATCCATGCAGGTGGTCGCGGAAAAGCGGGCGGCGTTAAAATTGCAAAAAATCTTGACGAAGTACGCGAGTACGCAAAAGAACTTTTAGGTAAAGTTCTTGTCACTCACCAGACAGGCCCAGAAGGTAAAGAAGTGAAACGTATCTACATCGAAGAAGGTAGCGATATTCAAAAAGAATATTACATTGGTCTTGTTTTAGACCGTGCCACTTCACGTGTAACTTTAATGGGTTCTGAAGAAGGCGGAATGGATATTGAAGAAGTAGCAGCTAACACACCGGAACGTCTTTTCTACGAAGATATCGATCCTGTAGTCGGGTTAACTGGTTTCCAAGCTCGTCGTATGGCGTTCAAAATGAATATTCCTGCAAAGCTTGTTAACAAAGCAGTTAAATTCATGTTAGGCCTCTACAAAGTTTATATTGATAAAGATGCAGCAATCGTTGAAATCAATCCACTAGTTGTTACAGGTGATGATCAAGTGGTTGCACTAGACGCGAAATTTAATTTCGATGCTAATGCTCTTTACCGTCACCCAGAAATTCTTGAAATGCGTGATTACGATGAAGAGGATGCAAAAGAAATTGAAGCATCTAAATATGATTTAAGTTATATCTCTCTCGATGGAAACATCGGATGTATGGTTAACGGTGCCGGCCTAGCTATGGCGACAATGGATACAATCAGCTACTACGGTGGCTCACCCGCTAACTTCCTGGACGTTGGGGGCGGTGCTACAGCTGAGAAAGTAACAGAAGCATTTAAAATCATTCTTTCTGACAAAAATGTTAAAGGAATCTTTGTTAACATTTTCGGTGGAATTATGAAGTGTGACGTAATTGCAGAGGGTGTTATTATCGCTGCTAAAGAAGTCGGTCTTCAAGTACCACTAGTCGTTCGTCTTGAAGGGACAAACGTTGATCTAGGTAAGAAAATGTTAAATGAGTCTGGTTTAAACATCATTGCAGCTGACTCAATGGCTGATGGCGCACAAAAAATCGTAAATCTTGTAGGATAAGAAAGGCAGGGAGAATAATGAGCGTATTTATTAATAAAGATACAAAAGTACTCGTTCAAGGAATCACGGGCTCAACTGCTCTTTTCCATACAAAACAAATGATTGAGTACGGTACTAAAATCGTTGCAGGTGTAACACCTGGTAAAGGCGGTACAGAAGTAGAAGGCGTTCCAGTATTCAACACAGTTGAAGAAGCTGTAAAGGCAACTGGCGCTAACGTATCTGTTATTTATGTTCCAGCACCATTCGCTTCAGATGCAATTCTAGAAGCTGTAGATGCGGAATTAGATATGGCAATCTGTATTACTGAGCACATCCCAGTGCTAGACATGGTTAAAGTGAAACGCTACATGGAAGGTAAAAAGACTCGTTTAGTTGGTCCTAACTGCCCAGGCGTCATCACTGCTGATGAGTGTAAAATCGGCATCATGCCTGGTTACATTCATACTAAAGGTCACGTTGGAGTAGTTTCACGCTCTGGTACACTTACGTATGAAGCTGTTCACCAATTAACACAAGCTGGCATTGGTCAAACGACTGCTGTTGGTATTGGTGGAGATCCAGTAAACGGAACAAACTTTATCGATGCTCTTGAAGCATTCAATGAAGATGAAGAAACATATGCGGTTGTTATGATTGGTGAAATCGGCGGTACAGCAGAAGAAGAAGCTGCTGAGTGGATTAAAGCTAACATGAAAAAACCTGTAGTTGGTTTCATTGGTGGACAAACAGCACCTGAAGGCAAACGTATGGGTCACGCAGGAGCTATCATCTCAGGTGGACAAGGTACTGCAGAAGGAAAAATCAGCGCTATGAAAGAAGCTGGTATGAAAGTTGCAGCAACTCCATCAGTTATCGGCGAGACATTAATTGAAGCAATTAAAGAAGCGGGTCTTTACGACGCGTGTAAAACACACTAAACTAGTAGATACGGCGAAAGCCGTATCTTTTTTTATCCCCAATTATTGTAAAGAGGTGATCTATGAACGACAAACAGCGACTAATTGCCCTGCACAGCTTAATCCCCTGGCCATGGAATAGACTTAAACCGATCTTCGACACTCTGCAACACCATTCAACTTTGACTACTCCCATTCCCCAAATTGTGCAAGAGCAATGGACAAAAGCTCAGACATTTCCTTTTGAAGCTTTCTACACCAAGCACTCCATCACACTAATCACTATTTTCGACACCGACTACCCAGAACAACTCAAAAATCTTCATGATCCACCTGCGGTTTTATACATTAGAGGGAACCCAAGTCTATTAAAATCTGCCATTGTAGCGATAATTGGTTCACGAAAGTCGACCCATTATTCTGAGCACTGCATCAACTCCATCATGCCATTTATAAAATTGCACACGAAAACAGTTTGCAGCGGTATGGCAATTGGAGCAGACACTATGGCACATCAAGCTGCAATAGCCCATGAGACGCCGACCATCGCCATACTGGGGTCTGGATTCCATCAAATTTATCCTAAAACTAATCACAAATTATTTGAAGAGATGGTTACTAAACATCTTGTGATCACTGAATATCCGCCACAAACAATGCCTGCGCCGCACCAATTCATTGCGCGAAACCGCCTGATTAGCGGACTTTCACAGGCTGTCATTATTACCCAAGCCGAAAAAAAGAGCGGGACTATGTCGACTGTTGATTTTGCACTGGACCTGGGAAAAGAAGTTTACACATTCCCTGGAAAAATAGATTCAGTGCTTAGTGAAGGACCTCATAGTTTGATTCAACAAGGTGCAATTTTGCTACATTCTTCAGCTGATTTTACAGACTCATTTGTACTCTCTTCACAACAGGATAAATGAAAAACCTTGCAATCAGTGGAAAACTGTTATACATTTTGCAACAGGTATTTGTTTTTATCGTGAAGCGGATTACCTTCTATTTAAAGGAGGCCAATTATGTCAGATTATTTAGTAATCGTAGAGTCCCCAGCAAAAGCAAAGACGATTGAAAAGTATTTGGGGAAAAAATATAAAGTAAAAGCTTCTGTTGGTCACGTTATTGATTTACCACGTAGCCAAATGGGAGTAGATGTAGATAATAATTATCAACCAAAATATATTACTATACGCGGAAAAGGGCCTGTCCTGCAGGAATTAAAAACCGCCGCCAAAAAAGCTAAGAAAGTTTATCTCGCGGCTGACCCCGACAGAGAAGGAGAAGCAATTGCTTGGCACTTAGCGAATGCTCTATCCATCGATGCGGATTCAAATTGTCGCGTTGTCTTCAATGAGATTACTAAAGACGCAGTCATTGAATCATTTAAACATCCACGCCCATTAAATCGTGATTTAGTGGATGCTCAGCAAGCTCGCCGAGTGCTTGACCGCCTAGTAGGGTATAACATTAGCCCAATACTATGGAAGAAAGTAAAAAAAGGACTATCAGCAGGTCGTGTTCAATCGGTAGCATTACGATTAATCATCGATCGTGAGAACGAAATTAATGCGTTTGTTCCGGAAGAGTACTGGTCGATCGAAGGCGCTTTTGAAAAAGGGAAAAGTGTTTTTGAAGCGATGTATTATGGAAATCGCAGTGAAAAGAAAAAACTAACTTCAAAAGAAGAAGTAGATGCAGTTTTGAAGTCCATGAAGGGGAAACAGTTTACTGTCGATAAAGTAGTCAAAAAAGAACGTAAACGCAACCCATCTCCTGCATTTACAACCTCTTCTTTACAACAAGAAGCTGCTCGGAAGTTAAATTTCCGCGCACGCAAAACAATGATGCTCGCCCAGCAGCTCTATGAGGGTATCGATTTAGGGAAGAAACAAGGAACTGTCGGTCTGATCACATATATGCGAACAGATTCTACACGAATTTCAGATACAGCAAAAAATGAGGCAGCAGGTTACATCAATGAAAAATACGGAAACGATTTTTTATCAACTGCTCAAGCTGTAAAATCATCTAAAAAAACACAAGATGCCCATGAAGCGATTCGTCCAACGAGTGCCCTGCGTACTCCAGACGATGTGAAGGCATTGCTAACGCGAGACCAGCTTCGCCTCTACAAACTTATTTGGGAACGCTTTATTGCAAGTCAGATGTCCCCTGCAGTTTTAGATACGGTAGCGGTTGACCTGACCAATCAAGATGTCATGTTCCGTGCAAATGGCTCACAGGTAAAGTTTGCAGGATTCATGAAAGTCTATGTAGAAGGTTCAGATGATCAAATTGATGACAAAGATAAATTATTGCCTGATTTAGTGGAAGGCGAAAAAGTGAAGGCATCTTCAATTGATCCAAAACAGCATTTCACTCAGCCACCACCACGCTATACAGAGGCCCGTCTTGTGAAGACGTTAGAAGAGTTGGGTATAGGCCGTCCATCAACCTACGCACCAACTCTAGATACCATTCAAAAGCGTGGCTATGTAACGCTTGAAACGAAGCGTTTTGTACCAACAGAATTGGGCACAATCGTGCATGAGCTAATGATTGAGTTCTTCCCAGATATTATTAATATCGAGTTTACTGCGCAAATGGAAAAAGATTTAGATTTAATCGAAGAAGGACAGATTGAATGGATCAACTTGATTGATCGCTTCTACGGTAACTTTGAAAAGCATGTGAAACATGCTGATGAAGAGATGGAGAAAATCGAAATCAAAGATGAACCAACTGGTGAGGATTGCGAAAAATGTGGTTCTGCAATGGTTTATAAGCTTGGCCGTTACGGAAAGTTCATGGCTTGCAGCAATTTTCCAGAATGCCGAAACACAAAGGCCATTGTAAAAGAGATTGGTGTTCCATGTCCTACGTGTCAAAAAGGCCAGCTTTTAGAACGGAAAAGTAAAACGAAGCGTATTTTCTATGGCTGTGACCAGTTCCCAGAATGCGATTTCGTTTCATGGGATAAACCAATCAATCGACCGTGTCCTAAGTGTGAGGAACTGTTAGTCGAGAAGAAATTGAAAAAAGGAATACAGATCCAATGTGTTTCTTGTGACTATAAAGAAGAAGTACAAAGCTAGAAAGAGGGCAATTCGTTCATGAGTCAAATTGTAAATGTAATTGGAGCTGGCTTAGCAGGAAGCGAAGCAGCTTGGCAATTAGCAAAACGCGGTATTCAAGTAAAACTATATGAAATGCGACCTGTTAAACAAACACCTGCACATCATACGGATAAATTTGCAGAGCTAGTCTGCTCGAATTCTCTGCGCGCAAACAATTTAACAAATGCAGTTGGTGTCATCAAAGAAGAGATGCGTATTTTAGATTCGTTAATTATTAAATCTGCAGATAATAGCGCTGTTCCTGCTGGAGGAGCGCTGGCTGTTGATCGTCATGACTTCGCTGGAAGAGTGACAGATGTGATTCGAAATCATCCAAACATTGAAATCGTACCAGGTGAAGTAACAGATATTCCTGAGGGCATCACAATCATTGCTACTGGCCCATTGACGTCACCTGCGTTAGCAGAGAAAGTGAAAGAATTGACGGGTCAAGATTATCTCTACTTCTACGATGCAGCGGCACCAATCGTGGAAAAAGATAGCATCGATATGGACAAAGTTTATTTAAAATCTCGTTATGACAAAGGTGAGGCAGCTTACTTAAACTGTCCGATGACAGAAGAAGAATTTGACCGTTTCTATGAGGCGTTGATTGCAGCAGAAGTTGTACCTTTGAAGGAATTTGAAAAAGAGATTTACTTTGAAGGGTGTATGCCGTTTGAAGTAATGGCTGCACGTGGTCGCAAAACTTTGTTGTTTGGACCAATGAAACCTGTAGGTCTCGAAGATCCTAAGACAGGGAAAATTCCGTATGCGGTCGTTCAATTAAGACAAGATGACGCAGCGGGAACATTGTACAACATTGTTGGTTTCCAAACGCACCTTAAATGGGGACCTCAAAAAGAAGTTCTTCAACTAGTCCCTGGTTTAGAGAATGTTGAGATTGTTCGATATGGTGTGATGCACCGCAATACCTTTATCAACTCACCAACAGTCTTAGAACCTACGTATCAATTGAAAGCAAACCATCAAATTTTCTTTGCCGGTCAAATGACAGGTGTTGAAGGGTATGTAGAATCTGCAGGTAGTGGTCTGTTAGCAGGTATTAATGCAGCACGTCTTGTGAACGGTGAAGAGCCATTTGTTTTACCGGCCGAGACAGCGCTTGGAAGTATGGCTCGCTACATTACGGAAGCAGATCCTAAGAATTTTCAACCAATGAATATCAATTTCGGATTGTTCCCTAACTTACCTGGACGCATCCGCGATAAAAAAGTCAAAGCAGAGAAATTTGCTAATCGAGCATTAACAACAATTCAAAATTTTGTGAAGAGTAATTCACTTTAATTGCAGTTGACCCCTACAGATTGGTATAATCTTAGGGGTTTTTACGTGGAGGAGGATGGCAGATGGGAAAGCAAGAACTGCATGATTTTCTAGAATTTATTCAACTCGATAAAAACTATTCACCTCATACTGTAAAAGAGTACGAGACAGACTTAGTTCAGTTTATAGCTTTCCTCACAGAGGAATCAATCGCGTCATTCGAAGAAGTGGAGTATTTACACGCTCGGCTATATGTCACAAAACTCTATAACGCCAAATTAGCGAGAACAACTATATCACGAAAAATATCAGCCATTCGAACATTTTACATGTTCTTATCAAAAGAACGTTCTGTAAATTCAGATGCCTTTCAAGCACTCTTCCATCCAAAACAGCAGAAGAAATTGCCGCAGTTTTTTTACGAAGAGGAACTACAAGCTTTATTTGAGGCAGTCCAAGGTGAGACTCCCTTAGCCATTCGGAATCAAGCACTTCTTGAACTGCTCTATGCAACCGGCATGCGTGTAAGTGAATTGACAGCTTTAGACACGCAAGCGATCGATCTACCTTACGGAATAGTCCGTGTCATGGGGAAAGGACGTAAAGAGCGTTATGTACCGGTTGGGAGCTTTGCAGTAAGTGCACTTGAAACTTATTTAGAGACAGCACGTCCTCGGTTAATGAAGAACGCGCAACACGCGACGCTGTTTGTCAATAATCGTGGAGAACCTTTAACCGATATGGGTGTGCGTTATATTCTTCAAGAAATCGTCAAAAAAAGCACCTTAACAAAATCCATTTACCCACATATGATTCGGCATACGTTTGCTACGCATCTTTTGAATAATGGGGCAGACATGCGTACGGTCCAAGAATTACTAGGTCACAGCAGTCTGAGCTCCACGCAGATTTATACACATGTAACGAAAGATCATTTACTTTCCACATATAAAAATGCACACCCACGTGCATAGGAGGAGACAATTATGGCTATACACGCTACTACTATCTTTGCGATTCAACACAAGGGGCAATCTGCCATGTCAGGCGATGGTCAAGTCACTCTAGGGAATCAAGTGGTGATGAAGCACACTGCTAAAAAGGTACGCCGTTTATTTAACAACCAAGTGGTTGCGGGCTTCGCTGGCTCAGTTGCTGATGCATTTACGCTATTTGAAAAGTTTGAAGCGAAGTTAGAAATGTACAATGGCAATCTACAACGTGCAGCAGTCGAGCTTGCAAAAGAATGGCGGGGCGATAAAATGCTGCGTCAGTTAGAAGCCATGCTACTTGTGATGAACAAAGATACTTTGTTACTCGTATCAGGAACTGGAGAAGTCATCGAGCCAGATGATGGAATTTTAGCAATCGGTTCTGGCGGAAATTATGCTCTTGCTGCAGGACGTGCTTTGAAGAAGTTCAGTGGCGAACAACTCACGGCAAAAGAAATTGCGCATGCAGCACTAGATACCGCAGCTGATATTTGTGTCTTTACAAACCATAACATTATTCTGGAGGAGATCGACCATGACCAAAGAGACAACTCCTAAACAAACAAAAGCGTATTTAGACCGCTATATTATCGGTCAAGATGAGGCGAAAAAAGCGATTGCTATTGCGCTACGCAATCGGTACCGTCGAAAATTATTGAGCGAAGAACTGCAACAAGAAGTAGTACCTAAAAATATGTTGATGATTGGACCGACTGGTGTAGGGAAAACTGAAATTGCCCGTCGTATCGCTAAATTAACAAACGCACCGTTCATCAAAGTTGAGGCCACTAAGTTTACAGAGGTCGGCTATGTGGGTAGAGATGTTGAGTCCATGGTGCGTGATCTGGTTGAGGCGTCTATTCGAATAGTGAAAGAAGAAAAGACAGAGCAAGTGAGACCTCAAGCAGAACGTTTGGCAGAAGAGCAATTAATCAAACACTTGGTCCCTTCTTTAAAAAAGAAAACCAATCCAACGAATCCATTTGAAGCGCTTCTTGGGGGCCGTCCAGACCAAGATGAAGAAGAGGATTCTTCGATCCGATTAAAAAGAAGTGAAATTGCGGATAAATTAAAAGCTGGTTTACTAGAAGAGGAAGAAGTAACGATTCAAGTCACAGAAGCAACACCTTCATTATTTGATATGATGCCAGGTGGAGACCAAGGTCAAGGTGCTCAGATGCAGGATATGCTTTCAAATCTAATGCCGAAGAAGAAAAAGAAACGCAAAATGAAGGTAAAAGATGCAAGACGCGTGTTAATTCTTGAAGAAGCCGCCAAACTGTTAGATACAGATGAAGTCAATCAAGCCGCTATTGAAAAAGCCGAGCAAGACGGAATTATCTTCATTGATGAATTTGATAAAATTGCTGCAAAATCTGGAAATGGAGCAGATGTTTCTCGAGAAGGTGTGCAACGAGATATCTTACCAATCGTAGAGGGATCCACTATTTCAACGAAATACGGGGCAGTCAAAACGGATTATATTTTATTCATTGCTGCTGGAGCTTTCCATATGGCCAAACCGTCTGATTTAATTCCCGAGCTACAAGGACGTTTTCCAATCCGTGTGGAACTCGAAAAATTATCGAAAGATGATTTCGTACGTATTTTAAAAGAGCCTAATCATTCTTTGATTCAACAGTACGTGGCTTTACTAGCAACGGAAGATATAGAAGTAGTCTTTACGGATGAAGCTATTGAGCGAATTGGAGAACTAGCATTTGAAGTCAATCAGGAGACCGATAATATTGGGGCGCGTAGACTGCACACATTATTGGAGAAGGTGATGGAGGATCTTTCTTATGAAGCATCTGACATATCTCCTGCCCATGTGGACATTACACCCGCATTTGTGGACAGTAAGCTCAAAAATATCGTAAAAAACAAAGATTTGTCACAATTTATCTTATAAATGAAACTTTTTTGTTTTAAAAACAATTAAAAAGCTTTAGAATATTTTATAAATAGAAAAAATTTAAAGATGGAGGTTCATAATGAATCTATTAGAGAAAACACGTAAAATTAATTCCATGCTCCAAGCGTCTGCAGGGCAGCAAGTGAATTTTAAAGAAATGGCAGAATCTTTGTCACAAGTAATTGAGTGTAATGTATTTATCGTAAGCCGTAAAGGGAAACTTCTAGGGTACGATATCAACCAAAAAATCGACAACGATCGTATGATTCGTATGTTAGAAGATCGTCAATTCCCAGAGGTCTACACAAAAGGTCTATTTAAAGTAACAGAAACATCTTCAAACTTAGACGTAGAAAGTGAATTTACTGCTTTCCCAGTCGAGAATAAAGATCTATTCAAAGAGGGCTTAACAACAATCGTGCCAATTAACGGTGGTAGTGAGCGTCTAGGAACTTTAATTTTAGCTCGTATCAATGATGCTTTCGGTGATGATGATCTAATCTTAGCTGAGTATGGTGCTACAGTAGTTGGTATGGAAATTCTTCGTGAAAAATCAGAAGAAATTGAAATCGAAGCACGTAGCAAAGCAGTCGTTCAAATGGCGATCAATTCACTTTCTTACAGTGAATTAGAAGCTATTGAGCACATTTTCGAAGAGTTAAACGGCAATGAAGGTTTACTAGTAGCTTCTAAAATTGCAGACCGCGTAGGTATTACTCGTTCTGTAATCGTAAACGCACTACGTAAATTAGAATCTGCTGGTGTTATTGAATCACGTTCACTTGGTATGAAAGGTACTTATATCAAAGTACTAAACAACAAGTTCTTAGAAGAACTTGAGAACATGAAGTTATAATCGAAGGAGCATTTTCTCTGTCACAGGAGAAAGTGCTTTTTTTATTGGAGTTTACTAAATCGATCTAAGTGAAATCTGAAATCCCTCCAGCCAGAACACCATTTCCTAGGTGAGTTTCTGCGAGCCTCCCCACGTCAGCCGAAAGAAGGCCACTTTCGGCTGCGTTGCCGGGTCTCGGTAAAACTCAGTTGGCCTGGGAAATGGTAACCTGGCTTCCGGGATTTCAAATTGATTCAGGTAGTGGCATTGAATCTGTGATGAGAGGTAAAAGCTACATTATGAGCACTTTCTGTGACTGGAGCACATAGATGCACAAAGATCTTACTAGGAAGGGCTTAAAGTAAAAAATGTTTAAGGTCTTACTAAAAACCTTCAGGAGAAGTTTACTAGACCAATTTAAGTGAAATTTGAAATCTCTCCAGCCAGAACACCATTTCCTAGGGGAGTTTCTTCGAGCCTCCCCACGTCAGCCGAAAGAAGGACGCTTTCGGCTGCATTGCCGGGTCTCGGTAAAACTCAGTTGGCCTGGGAAATGGTAACCTGGCTTCCGGGATTTCAAATCGATTCAGGTAGTGGCATTGAATCTGTGATGAGAGGTAAAAGCTACATTATGAGCACTTTCTGTGACTGGAGCACATAGATTCACAAAGATCTTACTAGGAAGGGCTTAAAGTAAAAAATGTTTAAGGTCTTACTAAAAACCTTCAGGAGAAGTTTACTAGACCAATTTAAGTGAAATTTGAAATCTCTCCAGCCAGAACACCATTTCCTAGGTGAGTTTCTGCGAGCCTCCCCACGTCAGCCGAAAGAAGGCCACTTTCGGCTGCGTTGCCGGGTCTCGGTAAAACTCAGTTGGCCTGGGAAATGGTAACCTGGCTTCCGGGATTTCAAATCGATTCAGGTAGTGGCATTGAATCTGTGATGAGCGATTATTTGCTGGTGATGAAGGAAAAAACGATTCTGATGAGCGATTAATCCATTCTGATGATCGGGTAAATCCGTGATGAGTGATTATTTGCTGGTGATGAAGGAAAAAACGATTCTGATGAGCGATTAATCCATTCTGATGATCGATTAAATAATTCAAGAGCGAGAAAACGAGTGTGATGAACATTCCCCGATACTAAAATATTTTAAATGGTCAAGATCTTACTAGTAAGGGCTTAAAGTAATTAAGAATTTGTACTTAAAAAGTAATGTTCAGCAATCTCGCTGACCAACACGGTGAAAGTTTACAACCTTAATCGAGCCTCGCGTTAGCGCAGCGATTCTCTAACTTTTAAACTCGCGCAAGATGTGAAAGTTGTTACTCCAGTAGAGGCAGAGCCGAAACGAAGACGTTGCAAGCCACCACTTCCTACAAAAAAGCACTTCAACTAGCCGGATGCAACTGGAGAAACTTGTGTAAGCTCGAACTAAGAAGATTCGCGCTGGGCCCGCTCGACTAGAGCGGGCCCAGTCCTTTTCGTTCTTAATCTGAACTTGAAAACAAGCTTCGTAAGATGCACCTGAATTAGAAGAAGTTCTTGGTCCAATCCTTTTCGTTCTTAATCTGAACTTGAAAACAAGCTTCGTAAGATGCACCTGGATTAGAAGAAGTTCTTGGTCTAATCCTTTTCGTTCTTAATCTGAACTTGAAAACAAGCTTCGTAAGATGCACCTGGATTAGAAGAAGTTCTTGGTCCAATCCTTTTCGTTCTTAATTTGAACTTAAAAGCAAGCTTTGTAAGATGCAGCTGATTATAGAGAAATACTATCTTATACACAAAACAGATTTTTCTGTTGTCAAGCTGTCCAATGTATGGTACATTATAAGACGGTATGATTATACACGCTATTCTGATGGTTAAGCAGGTGCCTACGGGTCGTTTGATCACAGGAAGAATAGCGGAAGTTTAAACCAATAGGAGGAAATATCATGTCAGTTATCTCTATGAAACAACTACTTGAGGCTGGTGTACACTTTGGTCACCAAACTCGCCGTTGGAACCCAAAAATGAAGAAATATATCTTCGTTGAGCGTAACGGGATCTACATCATCGATCTTCAAAAAACGGTGAAAAAATTAGAAGAAGCTTATGCTTACATGCGTCAAGTTGGCGAAGAAGGCGGTAAAGTCTTATTCGTTGGTACGAAAAAGCAAGCACAAGAAGCAATCAAGGACGAAGCAGAACGTTCTGGAAACTACTACATCAACCAACGCTGGTTAGGTGGTACGTTAACAAACTTCGGTACAATCCAAAAACGTGTTGCTCGTATGAAGCAAATTGAGAAAATGGAAGAAGACGGTACTTTTGCTGTACTTCCTAAAAAAGAAGTTGTACAACTTAAAAAACAACACGAACGCTTAGTGAAGTTCTTAGGCGGAGTACGTGATATGAAATCTCTACCAGACGTTATGTTTGTTGTAGACCCACGCAAAGAGCGCATTGCGGTTGCAGAAGCAATCAAGTTGCACATCCCGATCGTTGGTATCGTTGATACTAACTGTGATCCAGATGAAATCGACTATGTAATCCCTGCAAACGACGATGCAATCCGTGCTGTAAAACTTCTTACTGGTAAAATGGCAGACGCTTTACTTGAAGCAAAACAAGGTGAAGATCTTTCAGAATCTACTGAAGAAGTAGCAGCTGAGTAATTTTTAAACAAACAGGTGATAAGCGGCCAACCCACTTATCACCTTTTTTTAAGAACACAAACGGTATAGGAGGAACATAACATGGCAGTTACAGCTCAAATGGTTAAAGAATTACGTGAAAAAACAGGCGCAGGTATGATGGATTGTAAAAAAGCACTAGTAGAAACTAATGGCGATATCGACGCAGCTATTGATTTCTTACGTGAAAAAGGCCTATCTTCTGCTGCTAAAAAAGCAGATCGTATTGCTGCTGAAGGTATTACAGCAATCGAAGTACAAGGAAACAAAGCAGTTCTAGTTGAAGTAAATGCAGAGACAGATTTCGTTGCAAAAAACGAAAACTTCCAAAAAGTTGTTAAAGACTTATCTGCTCACTTATTAGCAACTGAGCCTGCTACTGTAGAAGAAGCTAACGCTTCAACTATGGACAATGGCTTAACAGTTGATAACTACATCTCAAACGCTGTAGCTAAAATTGGTGAAAAAATTACTCTTCGTCGTTTTGATATTAAAACAAAAACAGATGCAGACGCATTTGGTCCTTACCTGCACATGGGCGGACGCATTGGTGTTCTAGCTCTTCTTGAAGGTACAACTGATGAAGCAGCTGCAAAAGACGTAGCAATGCACATTGCTGCTCTTAACCCACAATACATCTCTCGTGATGAAGTTTCTGAAGATGAAGTAGAGCGCGAGCGCAAAGTATTAACGGAGCAAGCTTTAAACGAAGGCAAACCAGAAAACATTGTAGCTAAAATGGTAGAAGGTCGCCTTGGCAAGTACTTTGAAGATGTTTGTGTACTTGATCAATCATTCGTTAAAAACCCAGATCAAAAAGTACGTGATTTCGTAAAAGCAACAGGTGGAGAGTTAGTATCATTCACTCGTTACGCTGTTGGTGAAGGAATCGAAAAACGTGAAGATAACTTTGCTGAAGAAGTAATGAGCCAAGTTAAAGGTAACTAATTTAATAATAGGCTTTTAGGGGAACACACCATTGTGTTCCCTATTTTTCAAGACAAAATCTGGGAGGATATAAATGACGACACCACAATATAAACGAATCGTATTAAAGCTGAGCGGAGAAGCGCTTGCAGGAGAGCAAGGTTTCGGTCTATCGCCAGCGATTATTAAATCTGTTGCTGAGCAAGTGAAAGAGGTAGTAGATTTAGATATCGAGGTAGCTGTAGTCGTGGGCGGCGGCAATATTTGGCGTGGCAAGGTTGGTAGTGAGATGGGAATGGACCGAGCTACGGCAGACTATATGGGAATGCTAGCTACTGTGATGAACTCACTGGCACTTCAAGATGCTCTTGAGAAACAGGGAGTCGAATCACGTGTCCAAACATCAATTGAGATGCGCCAAGTAGCAGAGCCTTATATTCGTCGTAAAGCGATTCGTCATTTAGAAAAAGGACGTGTTGTTATTTTTGCAGCTGGTACAGGCAACCCGTACTTCTCAACAGATACAACTGCTGCGTTACGAGCAGCTGAAATTGAAGCAGACGTTATCTTGATGGCCAAAAATAATGTGGATGGTGTTTACTCAGCAGATCCGAAATTAGATCCTACAGCAGTGAAATATGAAAATCTCTCATTCCTTGAGGTTATTCAAAACGGGCTACAAGTTATGGATTCTACAGCATCTACTCTATGTATGGACAACGATATCGATCTTATTGTATTCTCAATTATGGAAAAAGGTAATATTAAAAAGGCGGCACTCGGTGAGACAATTGGGACTGTCGTTAGGAGGAATGCACAATGACGAAACAAGTAATTGCTCAAACAAAAGACAAGATGGAGAAATCTGTTCAAGTATTTTCACGTGAGATCGCATCGATTCGTGCGGGTCGTGCCAGTGCGTCTCTACTTGATAAAATTACAGTAGATTACTACGGTTCATCAACACCTATCAATCAAGTGGCTGGTATTTCGACGCCAGAAGCACGTCTTCTCGTCATTCAACCATATGATAAAACGGTACTTAGTGATATTGAAAAAGCTATTATGAAATCTGACATCGGCATCTCACCAACAAATGACGGTTCAGTTATTCGCTTGGCAGTTCCAGCACTTACTGAGGAACGACGCAAAGATCTTGCGAAACAAGTGAAAAAAGAGGCTGAAGAAGCCAAAGTCAATATTCGAAATGTTCGTCGTGACGGAAATGAAGATCTTAAAAAACTTGAAAAGAACGGAGAAATCACAGAAGATGATCTTCGTGGTTTCCAAGAAGATGTTCAAAAGCTAACAGATACTTACATTTCAAAGATTGATGATCTTGCAAAAGATAAAGAAAATGAAATTATGGAAATTTAATTCCGGTCGTCCTCAAGAGCAAGTAGCTTGAGGACGTTTTTAATGAGTAAGAAAATTTGGAATTGGCACACACGCTTAGATTGACGAAACTTCCTCTCATTAAAAGCGTTCTTAAGATGAAAGTAAAAAAATACAATTCAATGCTGTATGAAATTTGGTATGATAGGATATATATGTTTTGATACGAGCGTCTGGAGGAACTAATTCATGTTTAAAAAGCTTTTTACACAAAAGCAAAGTCAACTGGAAGATGGGGAGCTTGCGGTTACAGGTACTGTGCCGAGCCATATAGCCATTATTATGGATGGAAATGGTCGGTGGGCGACTAAGCGAGCATTACCAAGGATTGCTGGACATCATGAAGGCATGAAGACAGTGCGTAAGATTACCCGCTATGCGAATGATCTTGGTGTGAAAGTATTGACGCTCTATGCATTTTCTACAGAAAATTGGTCTCGACCTAAAAAAGAGGTCGAATTTTTAATGCGTTTACCCGAAGAATTTTTGGGCACGTACTTACCAGAACTTATAGAGCAAAATGTTAGAGTGCAAACGATGGGTGATTTTGCTTCATTACCAGAGCATACACAACGCGCTGTTCAAAAGGCTGTGGACAGTACACGTGAGAATACAGGACTGATCTTGAATTTCGCTTTGAATTATGGAAGCCGCGCAGAAATCTTGCATGCCGTTAAAGCAATTACACAAGCTGTAAATGATGGGAAATTGTCTCCGTCTGACATTACAGAACAGTGCATTACGGAACATCTGATGACTAGAGATTTGATTGAACCTGACCTGTTAATTCGTACGAGTGGAGAAGTCCGCCTTAGTAACTTTATGCTTTGGCAATTAGCGTACACTGAATTTTGGTTCACGGATGTTCTATGGCCAGACTTCGATGAAAATTGCTTGCGTGAAGCAATTCAAGTCTATCAAACAAGAAGTCGCAGATATGGTGGATTGGAGGAACCAACGAAATGAAAGAACGTATAATTACAGCGCTTATAGCACTAGCGTTATTTGTTCCAATCGTATGGGTGGGAGGAATTCCATTCACTTTAGCTATTTACTTACTTGCTACTATTGCTTTATATGAAATTCTCCGAATGAAGCAAATTCGTTTAAAGTCTATTCCAGGTTTCCTGGCACTGGTCAACCTTTATGTATTGCTGTTGCCTACTCGTTTTGAAGAAACGTTAATTGGGTGGACGGGTCACGATAAAATGACACTAGTCTTTGTCCTGGTATTCATGTTGCTTCTTTATGCAGTGCTTGTTAAAAATACATTTACATATGATGATGCTGCGTTCGTTTTCTTCGGCATGATGTATATCGGTATTGGTTTTTATTATTTGATTGAAACACGAATGGACGGTCTGATTTATGTAGTCTTTGCATTGCTTATTGTATGGACAACAGATTCAGGGGCCTATTTTACAGGTCGACGGTTCGGCAAGAAAAAACTGTGGCCAGAAATTTCACCAAACAAGACAGTAGAAGGTTTTTATGGTGGAGTTGCTGCTGCTATCGTGTTTGCGATTGTATTAAATGTGCTGTTTCCTTTTGCAGATTCCATTTATCAACTTATTTTTGTAACTGTAGCGGCATCCATCATTGGGCAATTCGGTGATTTAGCTGAATCAGCCATCAAACGTCATTATCACGTGAAAGATTCTGGAACACTGTTACCAGGACATGGTGGAATTTTAGATCGATTTGATTCTTTATTATTTGTTATTCCATTGCTACATTTCTTACATTTTACTTAAAGAGTTGCACATAGCTTAGTGAGGAGTTCTCAGATGAAAAAGATTAGCTTATTAGGAGCAACGGGATCCATCGGACAACAAACGCTCGATGTATTGCGTACACACCCAGAACAATTTAAATTAATGGCATTTTCAGTTGGTCAACAAGTTGAACAAGCTAAAAAAATTGCGCAGGAATTTGATGTACCAATGGTATCTGTTGCAAATGAAAAGGATGTAAAAGAATTGCAAGCAACTCTTCCCGGCACAACTGTAGTTTGGGGAGATGAAGGCTTAATGGCCGTCGCTTCAGAATCTGGTGCAGAGTTACTCGTCAATGCAGTGTTAGGGAGTGTGGGCCTTCAACCAACATTGAAGGCTATCGAAAAAGGACTAACCATTGCTATCGCCAACAAAGAGACGTTAGTAACAGCAGGTCATCTGGTTATGGAGGCAGCCGCTAAACACAAGGTCACTATTTTACCTGTAGATAGTGAACACTCTGCTCTCTTTCAAGCTTTAAATGGAGAAAATCCAAAGCAAATAAAGAAGCTAATTATTACTGCATCAGGTGGCAGTTTCCGTGATAAAACACGTGATGAATTGCAAGGAGTTACAGTTCAGGATGCTTTAAATCATCCGAATTGGTCAATGGGAAGTAAAATTACGATCGACTCTGCCACAATGATGAACAAAGGGTTAGAGGTCATCGAAGCTCACGTACTATTTAATATGCCTTATGAAGACATTGAGGTAGTTTTACACCGTGAAAGTATCATTCACTCGATGATAGAGTTCGTAGATACTAGCGTCATGGCACAACTGGGTACACCTGATATGCGTGTTCCCATCCAATATGCTCTTACGTATCCGGATCGATTGCCATTACCTCAAGCAAAAATTCTAAATCTAGTTGAAATTGGCAAATTACATTTTCAAGAAATGGATTTGACAAGATACAAAGCACTGCATTTAGCGATTGAGGCTGGGAAAGCAGGAGGGACGGCTACAACGGTTTTAAATGCTGCTAATGAAGCGGCCGTTGGACTATTCCTTCAAGAAAAAATCTCATTTTTAGATATTGATTTGGCTATCGAGAAAGCACTGGATCAACACTCCGTGCTAAGCAAACCTACGCTTGAAACAATCCTCTCCGTAGATGCTGAAACAAGAAGATTCGTTGAAAAAATGGTAAACTAATCGTATTGTTAAAAATGAAGGTGGGGTAACTTGGAGACTGCAATTGCGTTTATACTTATATTTGGTTCTATTGTATTTTTTCATGAACTAGGACATTTTATTTTTGCTAAGCGAGCAGGGATTATGGTCCGAGAATTTGCTATAGGAATGGGACCTAAACTGCTTGGCTATACAAAAGGTGAAACAATCTATACAATTCGTATGCTGCCAATCGGTGGTTATGTGCGAATGGCTGGAGAAGATTTAGACGCTGTAGAACTACAAGCAGGCTATCGTGTAGGAGTTCGACTGAATGATAAAAATGAAGTCGACATGCTTGTAATGAATCAAAAAAATTATTTGCCTGATATGCACTACATTGAAATTGAGCGCGCTGACTTAATGAAAGAAATGTTTATAGAGGGCTATGACGAATCAGAAAACCTCGTTCGTTATCCAATTTCACGAGATGCTAAAGTAAATGAATCAGGTCGTTTGTCGCTAATAGCTCCTTATGACCGTCAATTCCACTCCAAAACAGTGGGACAACGTTCACTAGCTATCGTTGCAGGTCCTTTATTCAATTTCATCTTGGCATTCCTAGTTTTTACTGTGCTGGCTATATTCCGAGGCATTCCAACAGACGAGCCTTTAATTAGTGCTATCGTGGATAATTCTCCCGCTGCTGAAGCAGGTTTGATGCAAGGTGATGAAGTAACAGCTATTGAAGGCCAACAAGTGGACAGTTGGAGAGATCTAGCGCTTGTGATTCAAGAAAATCCTGAAACGCCATTAACATTTGATGTTACTCGTGATGGAGAGGCTCTGGCATTAGAAATTACTCCTGAAGCCGTTGAAAATGGTGAACAAACGATAGGACAAATTGGTGTTCAAAGCCCACTTGAAAAATCAATCGTGGGATCTGTCGTCTATGGAGCTACGCAAACTTATGAATGGACCGTGTTGATATTCCAGTTATTAGGAAATTTGATCACCGGTCAGTTTAGCATTGATGATTTATCGGGACCTGTAGGTATCTATAAAGCAACTGAAGAAGTTGCTAAATTTGGTATCTTCAACTTGATGAACTGGACAGCTGTTCTGAGCATCAATTTAGGAATCATGAATCTATTACCTCTACCAGCACTTGACGGTGGACGATTATTATTCTTCGGTTTTGAAGCCTTGCGAGGTCGCCCAGTAGACAAGCAGCGAGAAGGAATGGTGCATTTCGTAGGCATCATGCTACTCATGGTATTGATGATTGTCGTGACATGGAACGATATACAACGATTTTTCTTTTAATGATGACTGAAGGAAAGTTCACATGCTGAACTTTCCTTTATTTTTACGGTAAGGGGGGATTTTCATGCAAACTAACAAAATGAAGATGCTCTTGTTGCTTCAACAACTTGAGCTTGAAGAGGACGTCTATTTACAAGCCTTTGAGAGCTATGAGCTTGAAAAACTCACAGTACATAAAAAAGATCGGCTTTGGTGTTTTCAATTAACTGGTAGTGTGGCACTCCCAGGACCTATTTTTTCGGAATTTAAAAACCGATTAACGGAGCGGTTTAAGGGCATAGCCATTATTGATTTAGAAATAAAATTGACAGGTCCTTACGATTTATCTGAGGTGATTCCAGCCTATTGGTTAGATGTTGTAGACTCTTTTTATGAAATGAGTCCACCTTTAAAAGAACTCTTAGCTTCACAGGTTCCTCAAGTAGAGGGACAGCTTGTTCGAGTAAAGTGTGCCCAAGAACTTGAGTTAAGAACCCTGCAAACTAAGTATTTTCCTACATTAGCCATAGCCTATCAAAAACTTGGTATTCACTCTGTGCGATTTGATTGTGTACTGGATGACAATCCGGAACAACTTGCTGAACTACAAAGACAATTCCACGAACAAAAGCAAGCTGAAGAAGAAGCGTTGAGTCGCAAAGCACTTGAAGATCAAATGAATCGTGAGCACTCAGCTACTGATAGCAACGCTTCGCAATCTGGTCCTTTCCAACTTGGTGTACAGATCAAACAGGATGAAGTCGTGGCAGAAATTCGTCGCATTCAAGATGAAGAGCGCCGCATTACGATTGAAGGATTTGTTTTCGATGTAGAAATTAAAGAGCTACGCAGTGGACGCTCTTTATTGACAGCAAAAATCACAGACTACACCGATTCCATTTTAGTTAAAATGTTCTCACGTGATAAAGAAGACGTACAAATGATGGAACGTTTGAAAAAAGGTATGTGGATTCGTACACGTGGCTCAGTTCAAAATGATACGTTCGTTCGCGACCTGATCATGATGGCGCAAGATATGATGGAGATTCGCCCAGAGGTCAAGCAAGACTTGGCACCTGAAGGGAAAAAACGGGTAGAACTTCATCTGCATTCGCCAATGAGTGCGATGGACGCCGTAACTCCAGTGGGTGAATTCGTAAAACAAGCCGCAAAATGGGGCCATAAGGCAATTGCGATTACCGATCATGGGAATGTACAAGCATTTCCAGACGCTTATGCAGCTGGAAAAGAAAATGGCATTAAAATTATTTATGGACTTGAAGCAAGTCTTGTTCACGATGGTGTACCAATTGTTTATGACGAAATCGATCAATCTCTAAGTGATGCGGACTTCGTTGTCTTTGATGTAGAAACGACGGGATTATCTGCAACTTACGATAAAATTATCGAACTTGCGGCTGTCAAAATTCGTGATGGTGCCATCATTGATAAATTCGAGCGATTTGTAAACCCTCATCAAACACTTTCAGCTACTACGATTGAGCTTACAGGGATTACAGATGACATGGTTCGAGATGCACCAGAACTTAGTCAAGTAGTTAAAGAATTTCATTCATTCATAGGGACAGGGATCGTCGTCGCCCATAATGCTTCATTTGATATGGGTTTCCTATATGAGGCATATCGTCAAAGTGGAATCGAGACGTTTGATCATCCGGTAATTGATACGCTCGAGCTTGCTCGCTTTTTACACCCCGAGATGAAGAATCACCGCTTAGGCTCATTAGCTAAAAAATTCAACATAGAACTTACGCAAGCTCACCGTGCAATTTATGACTGTGAGGCCACGGGCTATTTGCTTTTGCACCTCTTAAAAGAAGCGGAACAAAAAGGAATTACGAATCATAATCAATTAAATGATTATGTAGGCGAAGGGGATGCCTATAAACGTGGACGGCCATCACACTGCACAATTCTTGCAGTCAATGATGAAGGGTTAAAAAACCTGTTCCACTTGGTTTCTATCTCCCACATTCAAACTTTTTACCGAGTACCTCGAATCACACGCTCGACCTTGCAAAAATACCGTAAAGGGTTATTGATTGGGTCTGGCTGTGACAAAGGGGAAGTATTTGAAGCATTAATGCAAAAACCACTTGAACAAGTCGAGCAAATTGCTAAATTTTATGACTATCTAGAGGTTCATCCTAAAGAGGTCTACCAACATTTGATTGAGCTTGAACTCGTTCGCGATGAGTGGAACTTGGAAGACATCATTCGTAAACTAGTTAAAGTAGGAAAGCGTGTCAACAAACCAGTTGTAGCTACCGGAAATGTTCACTACTTGACTGAAAATGACGCGGTGTATCGTAAAATTTTGGTCAGTGGTATGGGTGGTGCCAATCCACTAAACCGACATGAATTGCCAAAAGTGCACTTCCGCACGACAGATGAGATGTTAAAAGCGTTTGATTTTCTAGGACCTGAAGTGGCGCATCAACTAGTTGTGGAAAATAGCCAAGCCATTGCTGATCGCATAGGCGACGTAAAACCAATCAAAGATGATTTATTTGCACCTAAGATTGAAGGTGCGGATGATGAAATTAAAGAACTGACGTATTCAAGAGCAAAAGAACTTTATGGAGACGAGCTTCCTGAAATCGTTTCTGCTCGTATTGAAAAAGAATTAACGTCCATCATTGGTCATGGATTTGGTGTAATCTACCTAATCTCGCACAAACTTGTTAAGAAGTCTTTAGATGACGGCTATCTTGTAGGATCTCGTGGCTCTGTTGGTTCTTCATTAGTAGCTACGCTTACGGATATTACCGAAGTTAATCCTTTACCGCCTCACTACGTTTGTCCTGAGTGTAAGAAATCAGAGTTTTTCCAGGACGGCTCAGTGGGTTCTGGCTATGATTTAGAGGACAAAGAATGCCCTGATTGCAAAATTCTCTATCGAAAAGACGGGCAAGACATTCCTTTTGAAACTTTCTTAGGTTTTAAAGGCGATAAAGTGCCAGATATTGACTTGAACTTTAGTGGCGAATATCAACCGATCGCCCATAACTACACAAAAGAATTGTTCGGAGAAGACAATGTATTCCGTGCGGGTACAATTGGTACAGTCGCGGAAAAGACAGCCTATGGCTACGTGAAGGGGTATGCATCGGACCATAATTTACTGATGCGTGGTGCAGAAGTGGATCGCTTAGTTAAGGGGTGTACAGGAGTAAAACGCTCCACTGGACAACACCCAGGCGGTATCATAGTCGTGCCAGATTATATGGATATTTATGATTTCTCTCCAATTCAATTCCCTGCAGATGCTCAAGATTCGAGTTGGAAAACGACGCACTTTGATTTCCATTCTATCCATGATAATTTATTGAAATTAGATATTCTTGGTCACGATGATCCAACGGTTATCCGGATGTTACAAGATTTATCTGGGATTGATCCCAAGACTATACCGACTGACGACCCAGAAGTTATGAAAATCTTTAGTGGCACGGAGTCACTAGGAGTCACAAAAGAGCAGATTGACTGTAAAACAGGCACACTTGGGATTCCGGAATTTGGTACTCGATTTGTTCGCCAAATGTTAGAGGAAACAAAACCTTCTACATTCTCTGAACTCGTGCAGATCTCTGGCTTGTCGCATGGAACGGACGTATGGCTTGGAAATGCGCAAGAGTTAATTCAAGCAGGCACTTGTCAGTTAAGTGATGTAATCGGTTGTCGTGATGATATTATGGTTTACTTGATCTATCAAGGTCTAGAACCTTCGCTAGCATTTAAAATCATGGAGTCCGTCCGAAAAGGAAAAGGACTGTCGCCAGAATTTGAAGAGGAAATGAAGAAGAACAATGTTCCAGCTTGGTACATTGCCTCCTGTAAAAAAATAAAATATATGTTCCCGAAAGCACATGCTTCGGCATATGTTTTGATGGCTGTTCGAATTGCTTATTTTAAAGTTCATTTCCCGATTCTTTATTATGCAGCATACTTTACGGTGAGAGCTTCCGATTTTGACCTCCAAGCAATGGTCAACGGTTCTCAAACAATTCGTGCAAGATTGCAAGAAATCAATGCTAAAGGATTAGAAGCTAGTCCAAAAGAAAAGAGTTTGCTGACAGTCCTTGAAATAGCACTCGAAATGTCAGAGCGTGGAATTCGCATGCAAAAAGTCGATTTATATAAATCTCAGGCAATGGAATTTGTTATTGAGGGAGATACGTTAATTCCACCTTTCAATTCTGTCCCTGGATTAGGAACGAATGTAGCACTTCAAATAGTGCGTGCTCGTGAAACAGGAGAGTTCTTATCAAAAGAGGATTTACAACAACGTGGGAAGGTTTCCCGCACGATTGTTGATTACTTAGATTCACTTGGTTGTTTAGAAGGAATGCCGGATGCAAACCAATTGTCTTTATTTTAGCTACAATTTGCTTACAGCAGACAGATATGGTATGATTGGCATACGAATGGTAGATAACTTTTGCGCAAAGAGTGGGATTTCCCGCTCTTTTCTGTTGTTTAAAGACAAAAGTAAGGAGGATTTTATGCAGGAAATCGTAACGAATATCGAGCAAATGATTGCTCCGATCATTGCCGAATTAAACCTTGAATTAGTTGATGTAGAGTACGTTAAAGAAGGTCGTGACTGGTTTCTACGTATCTATGTAGATGTCCCAGGTGGAGGCATTGACATTGAGCAATGTGCTCTTGTCAGTCACCGTGTTAGCGAACTTTTAGATGAAAAAGATCCTATCAAAGAAAATTACTTTTTAGAAGTATCATCACCGGGTGCAGAACGTCCTTTGAAAAAAGAAGCCGATTTTGTTCAAGCGGTTGGGGAATATGTTTTCTTTAAAACGTATGAGCCTATTGATAACCGAAAAGAATTTGAAGGAAACTTGTTGAGTTACTCAAAAGAAGAAGGAGCTATCATTGAATATCGTGATAAAACTCGTCTTCGTAAAGTGACAATCCCCCATGATAAGATCGCGCTTGCGCGTCTAGCAATTGATTTTTAAGCATACTAGGTAAATAAGGAGTGATTGCTGTGAGCAGTGAATTATTAGATGCCTTAACGGCTCTGGAACAACAAAAAGGTATTAAACGAGATGTATTGATTGAAGCGATTGAAGCAGCACTCGTTACAGCTTATAAACGTAATTTCAACCAAGCACAAAATGTGCGTGTAGACATCAACCTGGATTCAGGATCGATGATTGTCTATTCTCGTAAAGATGTTGTAGAAGAAGTAGAGGATGAGCGCCTACAAGTTTCACTTGAAGACGCACACCTGATTAATCCTCATTATCAAGTAGGGGATGTTATTGAAGAAGAAGTTACTCCTCGTAACTTTGGACGCATCGCAGCTCAAACTGCAAAGCAAGTCGTCACACAACGTGTACGTGAAGCAGAGCGCGGCTTGATCTATGAAGAATATGTAGACCGTGAAGAAGATATCGTAAATGGTATCGTTGAACGCCTAGATGCTCGTAATATTTATGTGGGTCTTGGGAAAGTCGAAGCTGTCCTTCCGTCGAATGAACAAATTCCAAGTGAAACGTATCGTCCTCACGATCGTATAAAAGTATTTATTACGAAAGTTGAGCGCACAACGCGTGGACCACAAGTTTTTGTATCAAGAACGCATCCTGGACTACTGCGTAGACTTTTTGAAATGGAAGTTCCTGAAATTTATGATGGTATCGTAGAAATTAAATCGATTGCTCGTGAAGCGGGCGATCGTTCGAAAATCTCGGTAGTTGCTCATAATGACGATGTGGATCCAGTCGGTTCATGCGTAGGAGCAAAAGGAGCTCGTGTTCAGACAATCGTCAATGAACTTGGCGGCGAGAAAATCGATATCGTAGAATGGTCAGAAGACCCAGTACAATTTGTAGCAAACGCACTTAGCCCTTCACAAGTTCTGGATGTTCAAGTGAGCGATGATGATAAGTCTACTACTGTTGTAGTTCCTGACTTCCAATTATCACTTGCAATCGGAAAACGTGGACAAAATGCTCGTTTAGCAGCTAAATTGACAGGTTGGAAAATAGATATCAAGAGTGAAACCGATGCACGTGAATTGGGTATTTACCCTCGTGCATTTGAGCAATCAAACGAAGAAGATTTCGAAGAACTTGAAACGCAAGAAGACTTCGATTTTTATAAAGAATAAGTGAAGAAGGTGTCTGCATATGGCAATCCAAAAAAAGATCCCCATGCGCAAATGTGTGGCAACTAATGAAATGTTTCCGAAAAAAGAAATGATTCGTGTTGTGCGATCAAAAGAAGGAGACGTTTCTGTAGACCCTACAGGGAAGAAATCTGGTCGAGGTGCTTATTTATCAAAATCTATTGAGGCAGTTGAAGCAGCTAAAAAGAAAAACTCCTTAGGCAATCAATTAGAAGTGACAATTCCTCCAACCATCTATGAGGACCTTATCGTTTTAATTGAACGGGAGAAATTGAAATGACGCTAGAACAACAAATTCTAAATCTCATTGGATTAGCAACACGTGCTAGAAAAATCGTCACTGGAGAAGAACTAGTTATTCGAGAAGTAAGAAGGCAACAAGCAAAACTTGTACTATTAGCCAACGATGCATCAGCTAATACAGCCAAAAAGGTAACAGATAAGTGTGCATCATACAACGTTGATTTGGATGTCTTCGGAAATCGATATGATTTGGGACACGCAACCGGGAAAGAAGCCCGTGTTGTACTAGCAATTATGGATAATGGTTTTGCGAAAAAATTGGCATCACTAATCAACGAATATAACCGGGGGTGAGCGAATGACGAAAATCAGAGTTCATGAATACGCCAAAAAAGTAAATAAATCAAGCAAAGATGTCATTACCGAGCTTGAAAAATTAAATGTTAAAGTGACAAATCATATGTCTACAATCGAATCAGATACTGTAAAACAGCTTGATTCTAAATTTACGGGAGGTTCTGCAAAGCCTGCAGCTACTAACCAACAAAGTCGTCCACAAGGACAAGGCCAAGCTCGTCCACAAGGACAAGGCCAAGCTCGTCCACAAGGACAAGGCCAAGCTCGTCCACAAGGACAAGGCCAAGCTCGTCCACAAGGACAAGGTCAAGCTCGTCCTCAAGGACAAGGTCAAGCTCGTCCTCAAGGACAAGGTCAAGCTCGTCCTCAAGGACAAGGTCAAGCTCGTCCTCAAGGACAAGGTCAAGCTCGTCCACAAGGACAAGGTCAAGCTCGTCCTCAAGGACAAGGCCAAGCTCGTCCACAAGGACAAGGTCAAGCTCGTCCACAAGGACAAGGTCAAGCACAAGGTGCATCTACACCTCAAAATCGTGGACCACAAGGACAAAATCGCCCATCAGCAGGTGGAGGAAATCGTCAAGGTGGTAACCGTGGTGGATTCCAAGGACGTCCAGGTGGTAACCGACCACACCGTCGTAAGAAAAATTCAACACCTGTACAACCACCAGTTCCACGTAAAGAACGTGAATTGCCAGCAAGAATCACGTTTACAGAATCACTATCTGTACAAGAACTATCAAAAAAATTAGGCAGAGAGCCTGCTGAATTAATCAAAAAATTATTCATGTTAGGTATAATGGCTAACATCAACCAAGAGTTAGATAAAGATACGATTGAGCTAATTTGTGCAGATTACGGTGTTGAAGTGGAAGAAGAAATCAAAGTCGATATTACTGACCTTGAAGTTCATTTTGACAGCGAAGAAGAAAATGAAGCAGATCTAAAAGAACGTCCACCTGTTGTTACTATTATGGGTCACGTCGATCATGGTAAAACAACGTTACTTGATTCGATTCGTAATTCAAAAGTTACTTCTGGTGAAGCAGGCGGTATCACGCAGCATATCGGTGCTTACCAAGTAACAGATGAAAACGGCAAGAAAATTACTTTCCTTGATACACCTGGTCACGCTGCGTTCACGACAATGCGTGCACGTGGAGCAAAAGTAACGGATCTAACGATTCTAGTAGTTGCAGCTGATGATGGTGTTATGCCTCAAACAGTTGAAGCGATTAACCACGCAAAAGCGGCAGAAGTGCCAATTATCGTGGCTGTTAACAAAATGGATAAGCCTTCTGCAAACCCAGACCGCGTCATGCAAGAATTAACAGAGCATGGCCTAGTACCTGAGGCTTGGGGTGGCGATACAATCTTTGTACCGATTTCAGCACTAAAAGGTGACGGCATCGATACATTACTAGAAATGGTCTTACTGATTTCTGAAGTGGCAGAATTGACTGCTAACGCAAAGCGTAAAGCAATCGGTACTGTTATTGAAGCGCAGCTTGATAAAGGTCGAGGTTCTGTTGCAACTTTATTAGTTCAAGATGGAACACTTCGCGTAGGTGACCCAATTGTAGTTGGACATGCCTATGGTCGCGTTCGTGCAATGGTCAATGAAACTGGTCGTCGTCTAAAAGAAGCCGGTCCTTCAACTCCAGTTGAAATTACAGGTTTAAATGAAGTTCCTTTAGCAGGAGATCGCTTCGTAGTATTTGAAGACGAAAAAACTGCCCGTCAAGTTGGGGAGTCTCGAGCATCTACTGCCATTCAAGAACAACGTACTGAAAAGACGCGCGTGACTCTTGATAACTTGTTTGATCAAATGAAACAAGGCGAAATGAAAGAACTGAACCTGATTGTCAAAGCTGATGTTCAAGGTACAGTTGAAGCAATGGCAGCAGCTTTAATGAAAATTGAAGTAGAAGGCGTAAATGTACGTATCATCCATACGGGCGCTGGCGCTATTACGGAATCAGACATTTCACTTGCAGCAGCTTCAAACGCTATCGTTATCGGATTTAACGTTCGCCCTGATGTCAACGCAAAACGTGCAGCTGAACAAGAAGGCGTAGATATTCGTCTACACCGCATCATTTACAAAGTAATCGAAGAAATCGAGTCGGCTATGAAAGGCCTTCTTGATCCTGAATTTGAAGAAAAAATTATCGGTCAAGCAGAAATTCGCGAAACCTTCAAAGTTTCAAAAGTCGGTACTATTGCCGGTTCTTACGTAACAGAAGGTAAGATTTCACGAGATTCTGGTGTACGTGTTATCCGTGATGGCATTGTCATCTTCGAAGGAGAGCTTGATACATTGAAGCGTTTCAAAGACGACGCTAAAGAAGTTGCTCGTGGCTATGAGTGTGGTATTACAATTAAAGGATTTAATGAAGTTAAGGAAGGCGACATTATCGAAGCCTACATCATGCAAGAAATCGTACGTAAATGATTCTTTACCTCGAGTGTGAATTTATCTTGCCGCAAATGCACAGCCTAAAGGAAAAGAGGGCTGTGTTGCAGCGAATGTTGAAGCGCACGAGTCAAAAATACAATGTTGCGGTTAGTGAATTGGATTTTCAAGATCTATGGCAACGAACTAAGATTGGAATTGTGACGGTCTCATCAGATCGTCGCCATTCTGAACGAGAGTTACACAGCGTACTCGAATTTTTAGAATCAAACTCTGAATGGGAGTGCTTATCGTTCACCATTCATGAGCTGTAATTGAGGTGAAGAAAATGTCGATGAGAGCAAACCGCGTAGCGGAGCAAATGAAAAAGGAAATCGCTGATATCCTTAAACGTAAGGTCAAAGATCCTCGCGTAGAATTTGTAACAGTGACGGACGTTGAAGTAACTGGTGACTTACAACAAGCCACGGTCTACGTGACAGTGTTGGAGCAACAAGTGAAACAAGAAGAAGCGCTGAAAGGTCTTGAAAAGGCAAAAGGAATTGTTCGTTCAGAAGTCGGAAAACGTATTCGTCTTCGTAAAACTCCTGAGCTTGCATTCCAAGTAGATGAATCAATCGCCTATGGTAATCATATTGATGACCTATTGCGAAAGTTGAACAAACAAGAGTAACTTGAAGCCTGCCTCCACTCGAGGTGGGCTTTTTTTAAGAAGGAGAGAGACTATGCAACAGCTTGAAGGAATTCTTCCCTTGTGGAAAGAAGCAGGCATGACCTCCCATGACTGTGTATTCAAACTTAGAAAAATCTTAAAAATGAAACGTATTGGCCACACAGGCACCTTAGACCCAGATGTTGAAGGAGTCCTGCCAATTTGCTTAGGACAGGCAACAAAAGTCGCTGAATATGTAATGGCTCAAGGGAAGGCTTATCGGGCAACTGTATCTCTAGGAAAAGCTACAACAACTGAGGATGCTTCTGGAGATGTCATTGCTTCTGTCGATAACCCGATTCACTTAGAGAGCATTCAATTACAGGATACTTTGACTCAACTTACTGGTACCATCACTCAGACACCTCCCATGTACTCAGCCGTTAAGGTAAATGGTAGACGGTTGTACGAGTATGCCCGTGAAGGAAAAGTCATCGACCGTCCAAGTCGAGAAGTTACCATTCATTCACTCACTCTAGTGAAAGAGCCTTCTGTATGGACTGGTGAAGAAATCGACTTTGAGATAGAGGTTGTATGTAGTAAAGGTACCTATATTCGAACATTGGCTGTGCAAATAGGGAAATTACTAGGTGTGCCGGCGCACATGAAGAAATTAATTCGTACACAAGCAGGTGGGTTTGGAGTAGCCGAAACCCGCACCATACAACAAGTAGCAGAACTGTACGAAGAACAACGAATGGATGAGCTTCTGCAGCCGATTGAGCGCTCCTTAACTGAGTGGCCCTTTCATGAAATCCCTGCAGATCTTGAAAAAGCGTTTTCGAATGGTCAAGTCCTTCCTGCTCACACTGATCTTCTAATTCATGATAAAATTGTAATTGGAAAAAACGGGGTGGCGCATGCTGTTTATCGGGCACATCCTGAAAAGCCAGGCTACATGAAGCCTGAAAAAATGTTCACACGTCCGGAGATGGAAATACAATGACAGTTCATTACATTACCTATCCTACAAAAATGCCGACTCCTGATAATAAAGGATACGCACTTGCCATCGGGTTTTTTGATGGTCTACATAAAGGTCATCAACAATTAATTAATCAAGCAGTTGCCTCTGCCCATCAAAAAGGGATTCGCAGTGCAGTGATGACTTTCGATCCACATCCATCCATTGTATTGGGTGGGAAAAAAGAAGAGATCTTCTACATTACACCTCTTAAACAAAAGCTGGAGTTGTTGCAAGCACATGGCGTCGACGATGTCTTTGTCGTGCGTTTCACGTCAGATTTTGCCCGACTCTCACCTGAAACATTTATTGAACAGTTTATTCTTGGTTTGCATGTTCGTCATGTGATAGCTGGCTTTGATTTCTCGTTCGGCTCGTTCGGAAAAGGAAATATGGAGTTGATGCAGAGCTACGCTTCACCACAACTAACTGTGACAACTGTTCCAAAATTTGTTCTTGATGATGAAAAAGTCAGCTCAACCCGCATCCGTACGGAGTTAAAAAACGGAAACATGCAACAAGTTTGTGCACTTTTAGGTCGTCCGTTTCAACTGGACGGGGTTGTTGTGCATGGAGATAAACGGGGAAGAACTATTCAATTTCCTACTGCCAATGTTGAACCAGATGAAGGACAGTTCATACCAGCGAATGGCGTCTATGCTGTTCGAATGAAAGTTCAAGATCAATGGTTTGATGGCGTATGTAACGTTGGATTTAAACCAACCGTTCAAAGTGAAAAGAAATTATCGATTGAAGTACATCTAATCGAGTTCGATCGAGACATTTATGGGGAGCAGGTTAGAATTCACTGGTACCAACCAATTCGTAAAGAACAAAAGTTCCCGTCTTTGGATGCATTAAAACTTCAAATATCTCTTGATAAGCAACAAGCTATAGCCTTACTAACCAGCCAGCACTTGCACACATAATGGCAGTCTGCTATAATAATTCAGTACGTCTTGTACTAAACCTTATCTTGGCTTTTCGATTCTCCAACGATTGCTCAGGTAGAGGGGATACTTACTATTTAGGAGGAAACTAACATGGCAATTACAAAAGAACGCAAAAATGAACTAATCACTGAGTACCGTACTCACGAGAGCGATACTGGATCACCAGAAATCCAAATCGCAATGCTAACTGAAGAGATCAACTCTTTAAACGAGCATTTACGTACTCACAAAAAAGATCATCACTCACGTCGCGGTCTATTCAAAATGGTTGGACGTCGTCGTAACCTTTTGAAATATCTTCGTGAAACAGAAGTTCAACGTTACCGTGAATTGATTGCAAAATTAGGCTTACGCCGCTAATTCGAATATTCAATTTAGTAGACTCAACTTGTGATACAGGTTGAGTCTTTCTGCTAATAGAAAGTTGTTTTCATGGAGTGTAGGAGTTTGATACACTACAAGAGGATACATATCATAGATTTGGATGTTGAGAGGAGTACACAAATGACCGAAAAGAAAACGTATACGTATGAATGGGCAGGTCGCCCATTAATTATTGAGGTAGGCCAATTAGCTAAACAAGCGAACGGTGCAGCTCTTGTGCGTTATGGTGACACAACCGTGTTATCTACTGCAACTGCTTCAAAACAGCCTAAGAATTTAGATTTCTTCCCATTAACAGTGAACTATGAGGAGAAATTATATGCTGTCGGTAAAATTCCTGGAGGATTTATCAAGCGAGAAGGTCGTCCCTCAGAGCGCGCTATTTTAACAAGCCGTCTTATTGACCGACCAATTCGTCCACTATTTGCAGACGGTTTCCGTAATGAGGTACAAGTTATCTCAATCGTCATGTCTGTTGATCAAAACTGTTCTTCTGAGATGGCTGCTATGCTTGGATCTTCATTAGCCCTATCAATTTCAGATGTTCCATTCGAAGGTCCCATTGCAGGTGTTCAAGTTGGCTATGTGAACGGTGAATTTTTAATTAACCCAACAACAGAGCAGATGCAAAACTCTTTAATGGACTTAGTAGTGGCAGGAACGAAGGATGCAATCAACATGGTAGAAGCCGGTGCTAAAGAAGTTTCGGAAGAAATCATGTTAGAAGCTATTATGTTCGGTCATGAGGAAATCAAGAAACTAGTTGCATTCCAAGAGAAAATTGTTGCAGAAGTAGGTAAAGCAAAAACTGAAGTAACACTTTATCAATTGAATGAAGACATCGTCTCTCAAGTAAGAGCGATGGCTGAAGTTGAAGTCAACACAGCTGTTCAAGTGGCTGAAAAAGCTGCTCGCGATGAAGCAATCAATACTGTACGTACGCGTGTTATTGAGACATTTGAGTCTCAGGATGCAGATGCCGATACATTGAAGCAAGTGCGTCAGACTGTTGACATGCTTGTGAAAGAAGAAGTTCGTCGTTTGATCACGGAAGAAAAAATTCGTCCGGATGGCCGTAAACAAGATGAGATTCGTCCACTTTCTTCTGAAGTTGGTATTCTTTCTCGTACTCACGGTTCGGGATTATTTACACGTGGGCAAACTCAAGCTCTAAGTATTTGTACATTAGGACCACTCGGCGATGTGCAAATTATTGATGGCATTGGTTTAGAAGAGTCTAAGCGATTCATGCACCATTACAACTTCCCATTATTCAGTGTGGGTGAAACTGGTCCAATCCGTGCGCCAGGTCGTCGCGAAATTGGTCACGGTGCACTTGGAGAGCGTGCTCTTGAAGCCGTTATTCCAGATGAAGAGACATTCCCTTACACGATGCGTCTAGTTTCAGAGGTACTTGAGTCAAACGGCTCGACTTCACAAGCAAGTATTTGTGCATCTACACTTGCAATGATGGACGCTGGTGTGCCAATCAAAGCACCAGTAGCAGGTATCGCAATGGGTCTTATTAAAAAAGGTGAACATTACACAGTGTTGACAGATATTCAAGGAATGGAAGATCACCTTGGGGATATGGACTTTAAAGTAGCTGGAACAGCTGAAGGTGTTACAGCTCTTCAAATGGATATTAAAATTGATGGATTGTCTCGTCAAATCCTTGAAGAAGCTTTAGAGCAAGCCAAAACAGGTCGTCTACAAATTCTTGAAAGCATGTTAGCTACATTGCCTGCATCTCGCGAGAAACTTTCTAAATATGCACCAAAAATTGATGTAGTAAAAATTAACCCAGACAAAATCCGTGATGTTATTGGACCAGGCGGTAAAGTCATCAATAAAATTATTGATGAAACAGGCGTTAAGATTGATACAGAACAAGATGGTACTATCTACATTGCTTCTTCTGATGAAGAAATGATTGCAAAAGCACGTAAAATGATTGAAAATATTGTGCGTGTTGCAGTCGTTGGAGAATACTACTTAGGAAAAGTTAAACGAATTGAAAAATTCGGCGCTTTCTTAGAACTATTCCCAGGAAAAGACGGGTTATTGCACATTTCTGAAATACAAGAAGAGCGTACAAAAGCCGTTGAAGATGTACTAAAAATGGGTGATGAACTTCTCGTGAAAGTAATCGAGATTGATAACCAAGGCCGCGTCAACATTTCACGCAAAACAGTGTTGAAAGAAGAAAAAGAGCGCGCTGAACAACAATAATATTGACAAGCTGCATGCCTAGGCATGCAGCTTTTGTACTACTAGCGAAAGGTCGAATCAACATGAGCAAACGAATATTACCTAATGGCGTTCGAGTTCTTTCCCATTCTATGGAGCACACTAGGTCTGTCTCTATAGGAGTATGGGTGGAAGCAGGGTCTCGCTATGAGTCCGCAAAAGAAGCGGGCATGGCGCACTTTATTGAACACATGCTTTTTAAAGGAACAACTACTAGAAGTGCAAAAGAATTAGCCATTGCTTTTGATAAAATTGGAGGCAATAGCAATGCCTATACCTCTAAAGAGCAGACATGTTATTACACGAGAGTGTTAGATAGCTACGCTCATCAAGCCGTAGAGTTATTAGCAGATATGCTATGGAACTCTGTTTTTGATCCTCAAGAAATCGAACGTGAAAAACAAGTCATCATTGAAGAAATTCATATGGTAGAAGATACACCTGACGATAGTGTGCATGAATACTTATGGGCTGGAATTTATGATAAGCACCCACTTGCTCAGCCTATTCTGGGTACCATAGAAACTGTCAACACATTTACGCAGGAGGAGCTAATTGCGTTTTACAAGCGTATGTACTATCCTTCCCGAATTATTGTATCTGTCGCAGGTAATATTGACGATAGGTTGTTAGATACTATCTGTCAGTTGTTCGGCAGCAATCACTGGGATTCACAATCAATTGCTCCTTTGACAAAAGGCGATTTTCATCCAGCTGCCGTTTGCAATGAACGGGAAATTGAACAAGCGCATGTGACACTTGCGTGGCCATCCACTGCTGTAAAAGATCCAAGCATTTATGCGATTGTACTGCTGCAAACAATGTTAGGCGGCTCGATGTCATCGCGTCTCTTCCAAGCCATTCGTGAGGAGAGAGGACTTGCTTATTCGATCTATTGTTATCAAACGTCTTATTTAGACAGTGGTGTTTTTGCTATTTATGGAGGCACATCAACAGACCAATTAACTGAGCTACTTGAGGCTGTCGACGATATCTTAGCTGAAGTAGTAGAAAAAGGATTTTCTGAAACGGAGCTCCAAAATGCAAAAGCACAGATAGAATCCAACCTTCTGCTGTCGCTTGAAAGTTCAACAACATGGATGAATCGACTGGCACAAAACGAAACGCTCTATGGCGAGCAGCATACAGTTGAATCGTATTTGCAAAAATACCAAGCTGTGACAAGTGATGATATCTTGAAAGCAGCTCAATTGTTTACACATCCAAAAGCAATTTCTATTGTTCAACCGTATTCGGTATAATTTCATGAAACTCCTCTTTTCTCTACACATATAGTAGGGGATAAGGGGGGTTTTATGCGTTTATCGGAGCTAGTAAGAAAAGAATTAGTAGGAATGCAGGACGGAAAAAAATATGGCCTACTTGAACATGCGGAACTTGTCATTGAACCACAGACAGGAGAATTGTTAGGGATTGAAGTGAAAAGCCCGAAGACTTGGAAAGGTAAAAATCGAGACACACTATTTTTTATTTCATGGCAAGACATACAAGTGATTGGAAATGAATATGTCTTATTCCAGCGTGAAAATTCATGAGAATAGTCATTATTGGAGAAGATAGCCGATACACAGCATTAGCAGAGCAACTGCAACACAAGGGAATTGCTACTGAACAATACATGAACTGGAATACTTTTTGCCAATCAAATGATGAAAATAACCAAGTCGATTTGCTGTTTCTTGCTATAGGAATGGTGCATGATCAAACAGAGTTAATCATTCCTTCCAACGTTAAAGAGATTTGGAGTGGTAACAAACATAGTTTTGTTGACTTTAATTCACAAAACGTGACCACCTATACGGCTGATGAAGATTGGTTGTGGATGAATGCCGATTTGACTGCCGAAAGTTTTCTGCATTGGTTTTATCACCACATGCCTAGACGAATTTCTTCTTATTTTTGGGAAATCGCAGGGTATGGTCGAGTAGCAAAAACCCTTGCTGTTAAATTGAAGGCATTGGGTGGAGAAGTGAGAATTCGAACGCGGTCTATCAGTCAGCAAGCAGAGGCTCGGCAACAAGGATTTCAAGCAGTTGATTTACTAACGTCTCTAAAGTTGGATTGTCTATGCATCAATACAATTCCGTATCAATGGTTAGATTCAAAAACTGCAAACAATGCTCATTGTGTCATTGACCTTGCATCTTTGCCAGGTGGCATCCAGCAGCCGGTAGATGTTTTATACTATCATCTATTAGCATTACCTGGCAAAGTGTACCCGCTGGATGCAGCAAATGACTTTATTCAATTATTTGAACGGAAGGGGATTTTCACTGAGTACTTTAGCTAATAAAAGGATAGGTTTTGGGGTGACCGCTTCGCATTGTACATTTCCTGAATTAGAGGGGATGATTACACAATTACTTAATGAAGGGGCAGAAGTGCATCCAATCGTTACGTACTCTGTGTTATCAGCAGATACTCGCTTTGGTAGTGGAGAACAGTGGGTAGCTAAACTTGAAGAATTATGTGGTCGCAAAGTAGTCACTACGATAGCAGGGGCGGAACCTTTTGGACCCATCACGCCGCTCGATTGTATGGTGATTTCTCCCCTCACAGGAAATTCACTGAGTAAATTTGCCAATGCCCAAACAGATTCACCTGTATTGATGGCTGCCAAGGCCACTCTTAGAAACCGAAAGCCAGTAGTCGTCGGTGTCTCTACAAATGACGCACTAGGAATGAACGGACCAAATGTTATGGCGCTGTTGCGTAGTAAAAACATTTACCTCATTCCTTTAGGGCAAGATGATCCGGTTAAAAAACCTACTTCTCTTGTAGCTGACTTTTCAAAACTTGCCAAAACTGTAGAAGCTGCACTTGATGGAGAACAACTCCAGCCCCTACTCATTTCTTATAGTTAATCTCTTCCGAAATATAATTTATAGTAATATTTATTTAATTTAATGAATTTTCATACCGTATATGATACAATATCGCCATTATGAATGCAGGAAGGGGAGTTTTGTGTGAGTGAGAGATATGTAGTCGCCATTGTTGGAGCGACAGGAGCAGTAGGTCAAAAAATAGCTGAGAAATTAGTTGAGAGGAATTTTCCCTACTCCCATTTAAAACTACTGGCGTCAAAACGATCTGCTGGTCAACAGCTTGATATAAATGGTCAGTCCTATGTAATAGAGGAAGCAACACCTGAAGCCTTTGAGGGTGTAAACTTTGCATTTTTCTCTGCAGGAGGAGATGTTTCTCGTCAACTAGCTAAAGAGGCGGTTGCAAGAGGGGCAGTTGTAATCGACAATACAAGCGCATTCCGCATGGACCCTGAAACACCGCTTGTTGTGCCAGAAGTAAATCCACAAGCTCTGCAAAATCACAAAGGGATTATTGCGAATCCCAACTGCTCAACTATTCAAATGGTTTGTGCTTTAGAGCCGCTTCGTCAGCAAGCCGGTCTCAAAAAAGTCATCGTTTCAACATACCAAGCAGTATCGGGTTCAGGAGCGGCAGCTATTGAAGAGTTAAAGAAAGAAAGTCATCAATTAGGGATAGAGCAACCAAATCCACAGGTGTTGCCAGTTAAGAGCCAACCAAAACATTATCCGATTGCTGGCAATCTCTTGCCGCAAATTGATGTATTTGAAGACAATGGTTTCACATTTGAAGAAATGAAGATGATGAATGAAACGAAAAAGATAATGGAATTGCCTTCACTAGCAATTGCTGCAACTTGTGTTCGTGTACCTGTCGTGACAGGTCATTCAGAATCTGTGTATTTAGAGACTGAGACGGAGTTATCCTATGAGGAAATTATCCAGCTGCTGTCGCAGGCTGACGGGATAGTTGTACAAGATGATCCAGCTAACCAGCACTACCCAATGCCTCTTTATGCAGAAAATACAGACCCTGTTTTCGTGGGAAGAATTCGAAAAGATCCAAACGAGAAGACGGGCATCCATTTATGGATAGTGGCAGATAATTTACTGAAAGGTGCTGCTTTGAATTCTATCCAAATAGCCGAAAAAATGATTGAACTGAATGGGGTGTCAAAGTGAATTTAGGAAAAGTATCAACTGCGCTTATCACACCTTTTACCGTCACAGGTGAAGTAGATTTCAACCAACTGGAAAGCGTAGTGAATCATCTAATCGACACGGGCACAGAGAGTATAGTGGTCAATGGAACAACGGCAGAATCACCTGTGCTCTCTCAAGAAGAGAAGCTTGCTGTTATTCAAGCAGTAGTCGAGTATGTCAATGGTCGTGTACCAGTTCTTGCTGGTACAGGTTCCAACAACACAGCTCAAACAATTGCTTTTACAAAACAAGTAGAAGTGTTAGGTGTGGATGGCTGCATGGTAGTAGCTCCTTACTACAATAAGCCGAATCAACGCAGCCTCGTCGCGCACTTCACTGCGATTGCAGATGCTGCTGAGAAGCCACTTATGCTTTATAACATTCCAGGCAGATCCGTGATCAATATGTCGGCTGAGACTACAGCAGAGTTAAGTCAACATCCCTCTATATTCTGGATGAAGGAAGCAAGTGGAGATGTTGGTCAAATCACTCGAGTAATTTCACAAAGTGAATCTCAATTTGGTGTATATAGTGGAGATGACGGCTTGTCGCTTCCACTGTATGCAATAGGTAGCAAAGGGATTGTATCTGTCGCTTCTCACATCGTAGGACGTGAGATGCAAGAGATGTTCCGAGCTTTTGATGCAGGGAATCATGTACTAGCTGCTCGATACCATCAACTTCTGCAGCCATTATTTGATGGTTTATTTACTTCGCCAAATCCAACGGTTGTCAAGTATGCTCTATCAAAACTTCATGGCTATTCGGATGCGGTACGTTTACCACTGTTAACACTGACTGATGAAGAGAAAGCGCAATTTGATCAACTATGGACAACTTTTGAAACGAATCGGAATAATTTACTTCAAACCATCGAAGACTGAGGAAACTCAGTCTTTTTTCTATTTTATCGATACTTTCTAAAACGACAGGAGTAGGCTATAATGAAGAATAGTGAGAAGGTACGGGTACTTATATAGGAGGAAATCAATTGAAAACTGTTAATGAAACATTACGAGTCATTCCACTAGGTGGAGTAGGAGAAATAGGGAAGGCAATGTATATCGTTGAAATCGATGATGAGATCTTTGTTGTAGATAGCGGTCTCATGTTCCCAGAGAATGAAATGCTAGGAATCGATATCGTCATTCCTGACCTAACTTATTTAGAAGAAAACAAAGATCGTGTAAAAGGAATCTTCTTAACGCATGGTCATGAAGATGCAATTGGATCAATTGCCTACTTGCTACAAAAAATTTCAGCACCAGTTTATGGTTCTAAGCTGACAATTGCGCTAGCTAAATTACATTTAAAAGATTTAAAACCAAAACAACCGGTTAAATTCTTTGAAGTAACTAATGCAAGCCGTATGAATTTCAACCGTACGCATGTGACGTTTTTCCATGTAACACACAGTATTCCCGATACCCTTGGAATCGTATTCCATACGTCAGAAGGACCAATCGTTTACACGAGTGAATTTAAGTTTGATCAATCGGCTCAAGGGAAATATGCTCCGGATTTAGCAAAACTTGCTCTGTTAGGTGAACAAGGGGTATTTATGTTGCTTTCTGATTCAACTGAAGCAGAACGTCCAGGGTACACAACATCTGAAACAGTTGTAGCCAATCAATTATCTGAAACATTTTATACGGCAGAAGGTCGTGTAATTGTAGCGCTTTATGCATCCAACTTTATCCGTATTCAACAAGTTCTTGATAAAGCAAAAGAAACGGGTAAAAAAGTAGCTTTTGCTGGTAGGACTCTTGAAACTACGATGAAGATTGCAATGGACTTAGGCTACATGACTGTCGGGGAAGATGTTTTAATTCCCTTGAAAGAGATCAGTACAATCGATGAAGATAAATTAGTCATCATCGTGTCAGGTACTCAAGGTGAGCCGCTAGAAGCTCTAGAAAAAATGGTTCGCAAGCAACACCGTGAAATTAAAATTAATGAAAAAGATACGGTTCTTATTACTTTCACACCATCACCAGGGATGGAAGTAAGTATGTATCAAACGATGAATAGTATAGCGAAAGCGGGAGCGCGCGTCTTAACTTCTGCAAAGAATGTTCACGTTTCTGGCCATGGTAGTCAAGAAGATTTAAAAATGATGATTAATTTTTTAAAGCCTAAGTACTTTATTCCTGTTCAAGGGGAGTATCGTATGTTGATTGCCCATTCAAAATTGGCACAGCAAACGGGAATGACTAAATCTCAAATTTTCATTGCTGATAAAGGAGACATAGTCGAATTTAAAAGCGGGAAAGTTCGCATGAGTGGCCGTGTAACGGCTGGGAATGTCTTAATTGACGGTATTGGAATTGGTGACGTTGGAAACATCGTTTTACGTGACCGTAAACTACTTTCACAAGATGGTATCTTTATCGTCGTAGTGACACTAGACCGTAAGAAGAGAAAAATTGCATCAGGTCCCGAGGTTCTTTCACGTGGGTTTGTTTATGTACGGGAATCAGAAGAACTGTTGCTAGAAGCACAACAAAAAGTAAAAACAGTAGTTGAAAAATACACAAATAAAGAATCTTTCGAATGGACAAACATCAAGCAAGAAATACGTGATACACTCCATTCTTATCTATTCCAACAAACAAAAAGAAGACCGATGATTATTCCGATCATTATGGAATATTAAGGCGTAAAGGGTTTCCACCTTTCGGGGAGGAAACCCTTTTTTACACTAGTAAGTGAGGTGAATAATGTGGCACGAAAACAAACGAAACGAAAACCAGCAAAAAAGAAAAAGACACCCATGCATCCCTTGCTATTTGAAATTATCGGGATTCTACTAATTGGCTTAGCTGTCATTGGGCTTTTCCAATACGGTCCAGTTGGCGGAGGCATACATTTTATAGGCCAATCATTATTTGGTAATTGGCACGGGGCATTACCGTTCTTTATGATTCTCTATGCACTTTGGATGATGGTCAAACAATCGTTTCCAAAATGGACAAACCGTATAACGACGGGCGCACTTATTGCGTTCACCGGAGTGTTGATGATCAGTCACCATTTTATGATGGAACAACGAGCGGAAATGGGATTTGATGTCGCTCCTTCCGTAATGAAAGAAACTATTACTGTTTTATTTTCTGATACTGTCACATCAAACGTTGGTGGTGGATTAATAGGTGGTATGTTGTATGCTGCAGCGAGAGCACTGCTTGCTCAGAATGGTGCTGTAATCGTTGCTTGGATTCTCATCTCGATTGGATTAATTTTAATTACAGGAAAGGCACTTATTCCGTGGCTTGCCAAGCATTCTAAAGAGCTTGGAATTTCTGGTTTTGATTCTGTTCGAGAATGGATGCAAACGAAAGCGCAGGAGCCAAAGACAAAGCAACCACGAGTCACTCGTAAAAAAGAGAACACCCTTCCACAAGCATCGACCGAGGAAAGTGTTTTAACCACTACAGAGGTTGACTTGCAAGAAGATGTACCGCAACAAGCACCTATTATTTCTGCTTTCAATGAAAGACCAAAACCAACTAAAGTAGAAGCAGAACCAACGGGGGATGAAGAGGTACTAAAAGAAGTAGAAATCAATTTGGTTGGGCAAGAACTAGAAAATGAAGCCTATATTTTACCGAGCTTTGATTTACTGACGCCTTCACCACATACCGATCAAAGTTCAGAATTAGGGGCTATTCAAACAAATGCTAAAAAATTAGAGCAAACTTTCTTAAGCTTCGGTGTCAAAGCAAAAGTGACACAAGTTCATTTAGGACCAGCCGTTACAAAATATGAAGTGTTGCCTGATGTTGGAGTGAAGGTAAGTAGAATTGTCAGCTTGAGTGACGATTTAGCTCTAGCTTTAGCTGCGCGTGATATTCGAATTGAAGCACCAATTCCTGGTAAATCAGCCATTGGAATTGAAGTGCCGAATTTAGAAGTAGCAATGGTAAGTTTGCGAGAGGTTCTTGAAGAGAGCACTGTAAGTAACCCAGGAAAATTGGCGGTTGCACTTGGACGCGATATTACTGGAAAAGCAGTTGTTGCTGAACTTAACAAAATGCCCCATTTATTAGTAGCGGGTTCAACGGGATCTGGTAAGAGTGTGTGTATGAATGGCATTATTGTTAGTTTAATGATGCGTGCTAAACCACATGAAGTAAAAATGATGATGATTGATCCAAAAATGGTAGAACTAAATGTCTATAACGGTATTCCGCATCTACTGGCACCAGTAGTAACGGATCCTCGCAAAGCATCTCAAGCCTTGAAGAAAATTGTTTCAGAGATGGAACGCCGCTATGATCTGTTTTCACATACTGGTACTCGAAATATGGAAGGGTACAATCAGTTTGTAGATAAATGGAATAGTGAAAATGAAGAACAGCATGCCAAGCTCCCATTCATTGTCGTATTTGTCGATGAGTTAGCCGATTTAATGATGGTAGCTTCAAACGATGTGGAAGATTCTATCACCCGTTTAGCTCAGATGGCGCGAGCATCAGGTATTCACCTGATCATTGCCACTCAGCGACCAAGTGTCGATGTCATTACAGGTATTATTAAAGCAAACATACCTTCTCGAATAGCCTTCTCCGTATCGTCTGCCATTGACTCTCGTACTATACTTGATATGGGTGGAGCAGAAAAATTACTAGGTAGAGGCGATATGTTGTTTCATCCTTCGGGAAATTCAAAACCTGTTCGTGTACAAGGTGCTTTTGTTTCCGATTCGGAAGTCGAACGTATTGTTGATGCAGTAATTGAACAACAAAAAGCAAATTATGTGGAAGAAATGATTCCTTCAGAAATTGAAGAAACCGTACATCAAGAAGAGCGGGATGATTTATTTGATGATGCGGCCCAACTAGTGATGGAGATGCAAACGGCTTCCGTTTCGATGATTCAACGTCGCTTCCGAGTTGGTTACTCAAGAGCTGCTCGAATCATTGATCAATTAGAATTAGCTGGTATTGTTGGACCATACGAAGGCTCCAAACCACGACAGGTTTTAATGAACCGTGGGACATACGATACGGAAGAAGTATGACAAAATGATTACAAAAAGATTAAAAGTTTTGCAATTTAAGTGAAAAAACTATTTATTTTTAAGATTTAAAATGGTATAGTATGACTGATTAGTAGGAATGTTTTACATCAGAGGTCTGATCTCTTTGGTTATTGGTGGTGTTGCACGTGTCAATTAAGATTGATCAACGGCATTTATATTTGCAAGTTATCGATCGAATTAAGAAAGATATAGACAATGGTGTGTTCAAAGAGAAGGAAAAACTTCCCTCTGAATTCGAACTCGCAAAAATGCTGGGTGTCAGCCGAGCCACTTTGCGCGAAGCTCTTCGTTTGCTCGAGGAAGAGAATGTGATTGTCAGACGCCATGGAGTAGGTACATTTATTAATTCAAAACCTGTATTTACTTCTGGTATCGAGCATCTTTCCAGTGTTTCATCCATGATTAAGCAAGCAGGAATGGAACCTGGAGTTATTTATTTAAGTTCTTTGCAATCGCTTCCAACAGAAGAAGACATTCAACGTTTTGGTTGCGCAAAGGAAGATTTAATCGTTTCGATTGAGCGTGTTAGAACAGCAGATGGTGATCCTGTCGTCTATTGTGTAGATAAAGTACCAGCTAAATATCTTCCAGAAGATTATTTAAGCCGTCAAGAAGGTTCCTTATTCTCTGCATTAGAACAGTCAGGTGACCTTCGCGTCTCTCACGCCGTTACGTTTATCGATCCAATGGGCTACCATGATGTGGCTTCACCGACATTAAACTGTGAGCCAGAAACGGCACTTCTTGTGTTGAAGCAGCTTCATTACGATGAGCAAGATCGCGTAGTTCTCTACTCGAAGAATTATTTTCGGGCAGATAAGTTTAGCTTTCACGTAATTCGTAAACGGGTGTAATCGTCAATTCCTACTAATAAGAAACTAATTTTGGGGGTTTTTAACGTGTCAAAACGCAAATACGGTTTAGGTCTTTCAGTAATGTTAGCAGCAGGTACTCTTCTTGCAGCGTGTGGTTCTGATGAAGAAACTACAGAAAACAACACTGGTTCAACTGGTGGGGATACAGAGACAGAAGAAACATCTGATTTCTCAGTAGCAATGGTTACTGACGTAGGTGGAGTGGATGACAAATCATTCAACCAATCTGCTTGGGAAGGTATTAAAATGTTTGGGGAAGATAACGGCCTAGAGCAAGGCGATGGCGGTTATGATTACCTACAATCAGCTTCAGACGCTGACTACGTAACAAACCTTAACAACCTAGTTCGTCGTGACTTTGACGTGGTATTCGGAATTGGTTTCTTAATGGAAGCAGCTGTAAATGATATCGCTATGCAACAACCGGAAGCACAACTTGCAATCATTGATGCAGTTGTAGATCAGCCAAATGTTGCATCTGTTCTTTTCAAAGAGCAAGAGGGAGCATTCCTAGCAGGAGTTGCTGCAGCATTAATGTCTGAATCAAAGCAAATCGGTTTTGTTGGTGGAATGGAAATTCCAGTAATCGAGCGCTTTGAAGCTGGTTTCCTTGCTGGTGTTGAAGCAGTAGATCCATCAATCGAAGTAGATGTTCAGTACACGGGCTCATTCGATGATGCTTCTCTTGGTAAAACAACTGCAAACCGCATGTACTCTTCAGGCGTAGATATTATTTTCCACGCAGCTGGTGGTACTGGTAATGGAGTATTCGCAGAAGCGAAAGAGCGTAAAACAAAAGATGCTGACGCATTTGTATGGGTTATCGGAGTTGACTCTGACCAATACGAAGAAGGTGCTGTTGGCGATACAAACGTAACACTAACTTCTATGTTGAAGCGTGTTGACCAAGCGGTTTACCGCATCTCTGAACAAGCTGCAGCTGGAGAATTCCCTGGTGGAGAGCAAACAGTTTACGGTTTAGCTGAAGAAGGCGTTGGCCTTGCTGATTCTCGTGGAGCAATTCCAGAAGATATTATGGCTCAAATCGAAGAATTCCAACAACAAATTATCGACGGTGAAATCACTGTTCCAGAAACAATGGAGTAATTGAACGGCAAGAATCATAAAGACCGATTGAGAATCGGTCTTTATGTTCTTTTTTTAGCTAAAATTCCAAATAATAGATGAAAGATCTAGTCAAACTAAATCTTTCATGTGTTATTTAGAAAGTAGAATTGGAGTGATACAAGTGGAGTATGTAATCGAGATGCTGAACATCCGAAAAGAGTTTGGGAACTTCGTAGCAAATGATAATATCACCCTGCAATTAAAAAAGGGAGAAATCCATGCGCTTCTCGGAGAAAATGGTGCCGGAAAATCCACATTGATGAATGTTCTTTTTGGTCTCTATCAGCCTGAAGCCGGTGAAATCCGTGTAAAAGGTCAGACTGTAAATATAGCAAACCCAAATATCGCAAATGATTTGGGAATCGGTATGGTTCACCAACACTTTATGTTAGTGGAAAACTTTACGGTAACAGAAAATATTATTCTTGGTAATGAATTAACTAAGGGCGGCGTCATAGACAAAAAAGTAGCTGCAAAAAAAATCACGGAACTATCTGAAATGTACGGGCTTGATGTTGACCCAAATGCAAAAATTGAAGATATTTCAGTCGGTATGCAACAACGTGTCGAAATCTTGAAAACGCTTTATCGTGGAGCGGAAATTCTAATTTTTGACGAGCCGACTGCTTCTCTAACGCCACAAGAGATCGATGATTTGATTCAGATCATGAAACGATTAATTGCAGAAGGAAAATCCATCATTTTAATTACGCATAAACTAAAAGAAATCATGGAAGTGTCTGATCGCGTTACAGTTATCCGAAAAGGACAAGGGATTGGAACAGTTGTTACAACAGAAACAAATCCTGATGAATTGGCATCTCTTATGGTAGGTCGCCAAGTAGAATTTAAAACAGTGAAAAAAGATGCCACTCCAGGTGAAGATACACTTATTATTAAAGATCTATCAGTACAAGATTACCGTGGCATCGATAAGGTGAAAAACCTATCACTCACTGTTCGAAAAGGTGAAATTCTTGGACTTGCGGGAATTGACGGAAATGGTCAGAGTGAATTGATTGAAGCCATTACAGGACTTCGCAAAATTAAATCCGGTACGATTTCTCTTAACGGTAAGGACATAACAGGATTGAAGCCACGCCAAGTAACGGAAAGTGGTATCGGACATATTCCAGAAGATCGTCATAAGCATGGTCTTATCTTGGATTTCCCAATTGGCCACAACATTGCCCTGCAAACGTACTATAAAGAGCCAATTGCAAAAAATGGCATTATGAATTACAACAAAGTTTCTGAACTTGCGAAAAAAATTATTGCTGATTACGACGTGCGTACTACAGGTGAAGATGCATTAGCTCGCTCACTTTCTGGAGGAAATCAGCAAAAAGCAATTATTGGTCGGGAAGTGTATCGTGATCCGGAAATTCTTATTGCTGCACTTCCTACGCGAGGTCTAGACGTTGGGGCTATCGAGTTCATTCACCAACGCCTAATTGAACAACGAGATAACGGTAAAGCTGTATTACTACTATCGTATGAATTGGACGAAGTCATGAACGTTTCAGATCGTATCGCGGTTATGTACGACGGCTATATCATCGATACACTTGATCCAAAACAAACTACGGAGCAAGAGCTTGGTCTGTTAATGGCAGGACAAGCAAAGCAGAAACGATCAAAACAGGGGGAGACAACTCATGTCGAATAGAGTAATCAACATCCTCGTGCCTGTTGTTTCCGTCGTATTGGGTCTTATTGTAGGAGCAATTATTATGCTTTTCAGTGGATATGATCCAATCGAAGGCTATGGAGCATTGTGGAGGGGTATTTTTGGAGACGCGTATGCCGTCGGAGAGACGATTCGTCAAATTACACCGTATATTTTAGCTGGACTTGCAGTTGCGTTTGCATTCCGCACAGGCCTTTTCAACATTGGAGTTGAAGGACAGCTCATTGTCGGATGGTTTGCAGCAGCATGGGTAGGTGTAACATTTACGGATCTACCAACAATTGTGCATTTGCCACTTGCACTTATTGCAGCGGCTTTAGCGGGAGCGTTCTGGGGATTGATTCCAGGCCTATTAAAAGCAAAACTTCAAGTTCATGAAGTAATCGTCACAATTATGATGAACTACATTGCACTATTTGTTACAAACGCATTGATTCGCTCAATTTCAGATGGTGGGGACAATACAGGTCGTATTGCAGAGAGTGCTTCTCTAGCATCGCCTTTTTTACAAGGACTTACAGACTTCTCTCGTTTACACTACGGGATCCTAATTGCCCTTGCGATGGTATTCGTCATGTGGTTCATTTTAGAGAAAACAAAAACAGGGTTTGAGTTAAAAGCGGTTGGATTTAATCAAAATGCTTCAGAATACGCAGGTATGAACGTGAGCCGTAACATTATCATGTCGATGGTAATCGCTGGGATGTTTGCTGGTCTTGCAGGTGCGATGGAAGCATTAGGAACTTTCCAGTATGCCAACGTTAAAGGTGGATTCACTGGAATTGGTTTTGATGGAATTGCGGTTGCCTTATTAGGCGCCAATACGCCACTTGGTGTCGTATTTGGTGCAGCCTTATTTGGTGCATTGAAATACGGATCTCTTAACATGCCAAACGAAGCAGGTGTACCAGTAGAAATTGTATCGATTGTAATTGCAGTCATCATTTTCTTCGTAGCATCTGGGTATGTCATTCGTTTGTTCTTAGAAAAAATCGGCAAGAAAAAGGAGGCGAAATAAATGAGCGCCTTTTTAGATGCACTTTATTTCATTATCCCCGTTTCGATCGCCTATGCAGCACCTCTTATCTTTGTAGCAATCGGTGGTGTGTTCTCTGAGAAGTCAGGGGTTGTCAACATCGGGTTAGAAGGACTTATGGTGATGGGAGCATTTGTTGGGATTGTGTTCAATTTAACATTTGCCGATCAGCTTGGTGGAATGACGATTTGGTTTGCGCTTCTTGCAGCCATGGTCGTATCAGGAATTTTCTCACTACTCCATGCGGTTGCATCCATTACATTCCGTGCAGATCAAGTAATCTCAGGGGTTGCCATCAACATGCTTGGAGTAGCATTATCGATCTTTGCTGTAAAACTGATTTATGATAAAGGCCAAACGGATTATATTTCTCAACAATTCATTCGTTTTGATATTCCGGGATTAAGCGAAATTCCTGTAATCGGTCCAATGTTCTTTAATGATGTGTATGCAACGTCTATTTTGGCAATTACGATTGCTATTCTTGCTTGGTTTGTTATCTACAAAACACCATTTGGACTTCGACTTCGTTCAGTCGGTGAACATCCAATGGCGGCAGATACAATGGGTGTAAAAGTAAACCGTATGCGTTATATTGCGGTTGTCATCTCAGGTATGCTTGCAGGTATTGGTGGAGCTGCCTATGCACAGACGATTTCATATGAGTTCTCTCAATCGACAATCAATGGTCAAGGATTCATGGCATTAGCGGCTATGATTTTTGGTAAATGGCATCCACTGGGTGCAATGGGGGCAGCGCTATTCTTCGGTTTAGCACAGTCACTCAAAATTGTGGGTGGATCCATTGACTTCATCAGCCAAGTGCCAAGTGTGTATCTAGACATCTTACCGTATGTCTTGACTATCCTTGCATTAGCTGGGTTTATTGGAAAAGCAAGCGCTCCTAAAGCGATTGGTAAACCATATATTAAAGGGAAACGCTAATTTATTGAAAAGGCCTCCAATTTGGAGGTCTTTTTTCATGGCTAAACAATAGTCGTAGCTAGATGATAGTGGTACACTAAACGGTAGAGAAAGGGGCCTTTATATTGTTTACCACTCAAACTATTGTTCCTGGCGTGCGTTTATATACGATGCCTACTAAACAGTTCAAAACGATTACACTTTCAATCAAAATGACAACAGCACTATCTGCAGAAAATGCAGGGCTACGAACAGTCCTTTCAAATTTATTGCAGTATAGCAATCAGTTAACAAATACCAATAGTGCATTCCGTCAAAAGCTCGATGAGTTGTACGGAACTTCTATCTATCTCGACACAATGAAGCGTGGAGATAAACATACGGTGTATTTGAATGCCGATTTTGTAAATGATACGTATTTAAATGAACGTAATTTAACAGAAGAGGTCCTCGAACTTATTCATGCCATTCTGTTTAAGCCTAGTTTTTTAAGTGAGGATTTTGATGAACGCATCTTTGATCGTGAGAAAAAGCAAGTGATTACACGAGTCGATTCATTATATGAAGATAAATCACGATACGCGCAACACAGATTACTCGAACTTATTCGACCAAATCATCCAGCGTCAATTTCGGCAATGGGAGAGAAAACTTTCATACAAGCCATTACACTAGATCAGATCAAAGAAGCCTACCAGTCCATGATTCAGCATGATGATATCTCTATTTATGTAGTCGGGGATATTGATCCAGAGGGGTATAAGAATGCTCTACAAGCTAGCCTACCTTTTACGCAACGTGAATTTGGCAGTCGTACTCAAACTCAAGTTCTACAAACGCCTTTTAATGAAACGGTTGAAGCAATGGATATGAAACAAGCAAAACTCCACATTGCTTATGAAACACCTATCACGTCGGCATCAGCAGAATTCCCAGCAATGCAAGTATTGAACGGTGTATTAGGAGCGTATCCACACTCCAAATTATTCACGAATGTTCGTGAGAAAGAGAGTCTTGCTTATTATGCATCGAGCTCTTTTGCTTCTTCTTATGGGTTGTTGTTTGCTGTTAGCGGCATTGATCCGAGTCAAAAGGAAAAAGCAGAATCTGTCATTGATCAACAATTAGAGCTCGTCAAACAAGGGGAAATCTCTGATCGTGAGTTTTTACAAACTAAATCGATGTTGAAAAATCAATTGATGGAAATAAAAGATTCCGCACGGGGATTAATTGAAGTATTTGAATCTTATCAAGAAATTGATCCTTCCTTCTCATTAGATGGATGGGCTGCCAAATGGGAGACAATCTCTAAACAAGATGTCAGCGAACTGGCAAAAACAATCACAAAAATTCATACGTATTTCTTAACTACGAAGGAGGTCAATTAAGTGAATGAACTCCATTTTGAACAATTAAATGAGACGCTTTATCATGAAAAATTACCAAACGGGCTTGATGTATATGTCTTGCCTAAAGTTGGTTTTTCAAAAACATATGTGACATTTACAACGAAATACGGTTCGATTGATAATCATTTTGTTCCTCCAGGAAAAGATGAAGTGCGCGTACCCGATGGAATTGCTCATTTTTTAGAACATAAGATGTTTGAGAAAGAAGATGGGGATGTATTCCAAAAGTTTAGTGAGGCGGGAGCTTCTGCAAATGCTTTCACGTCCTTCACTAGAACGGCATACCTTTTTTCAGCTACTGATAAAATTGACAAGCATACAAATACGCTTCTTGATTTTGTTCAGCAGCCTTACTTTACAGAAGCAACTGTGAATAAAGAAAAAGGCATTATTGCTCAAGAAATAACAATGTACGATGATATGCCGGATTGGCGCTTGTATTTTGGTACAATAGAAAATATGTACCATCAACATCCTGTGAAAATTGATATTGCAGGAACTGTAGAGTCCATTCAAGATATTACGGCGGAGCATTTGTATTTGTGCCACGAAACATTTTATCACCCATCAAACATGGTATTGTTTGCTGTAGGAGCAGTTGAGCCTAAGGCATTCTTGGAATTAGTGAAAAAAAACCAAGTTTCAAAACAATTCCAAGACAAACCGGAAGTTGTGCATATGCTACCTGCAGAGCCAGACGAAGTAGCTGTGCCTTACAGAGAAATGACAATGGATGTCGTTCAACCAAAGGTTCTCTTTGGGATCAAAGCGCCAATCAAAGCAGTCTCTGGTGAAGAAATGCTTCGTTATGAGCTAGCCATGCAGTCAGTGCTAGATATTTTGTTTGGCAGGTCTTCATCATTTTTTGAGAAAACGTATGAACTAGGTTTAATTGATGAATCGTATTCGGCAGACTTTTCTTTAGAGGGCAGCTATGGATTCACAATGATCGGATCAGACACTGTTCAACCTGATGAATTAATTAAAGTTATTCGTGAGCAACTCGCAGTACCGTTTTCAGAATATCCATCAGTTGAAGAACAACTCGAAAGAACAAAAAAACGTAAGATAGGATTGTTTATGCGCTCTTTAAATTCAATCGAATATATAGCGAACCAATTCACACGCTATCGCTTTAATGACATGGAATTATTCCAAGTGCTACCTGTCGTTGAAACGCTTACTCTAGAAGATTTGCAAAGAGCTTATGAACAGTTGCAAAACACGGCAAGACATACCCAGTTTGTCATTCTTCCGTCAAATGAGAACGAATAAGTTTGCTCTAGTCATTGGTGCTTCCGGCTCCATAGGGGAAGCTTGTGCACGTCGGTTAGCTTCAGAAGGATGGAATATCTATCTGCATTATGTTCAATCTATAGACAAAATCCAAGCTTTACAGCAGGAGTTGCAAACTAACTTTCCGGATCAAATGTTTAATACACTTTGCTTTTCAATAGAATCTAGAGGACACTTTGACTTCTCCTCTATATTTGAGTTGGACGCCATTGTTTTTGCACATGGAAAAACTGTTTATGAAGAATTTATTGCTACGACTCGCGAGCAGACTCAATCAATGTTTGACCAGTATGTGGTGGGTCCTCAACTTCTACTTCAAAGCTTCTACCCAAAGTTAACAAATGGTTCTGTAGTTTTTATAGGTTCCATATTTGGGGCTAAGGGGGCAGCTTGGGAAGTAGCTTATAGTGCAGCGAAGGCAGCGCAAATTGGACTCATGAAAAGTCTGGCAAGAGAATGGGCAACGATTCCAATTAGAGTGAATATGATTGAAGCAGGCTATATCCAGTCTTCTATTCATGAACATTTGACAGTAGAGGATGAAGAGATAACGATTCAATCCATTCCGGTAAAACGCAAAGGACGTCCAGAAGATGTGGCGAATGCCGTAGCTTTTCTTCTTTCAACGGACAGCGGATTCATTACTGGCCAGTGTATTGCAGTTGATGGAGGATGGAATCTTACCAGCTAAGCATTTACGGTAAAGAAGGCAAGGAGGAGCAATTATGTCAACCGAATGGTTTTTTGAGTATGAAATTCAAATTAATAGACCAGGACTTTTAGGCGATATTGCATCGCTATTGGGTATGCTTCGCATAACAATTGTCACCATTAACGGTGTTGATGAAGGACGGCGTGGCATGTTGCTTAATGCACAATCTAAGTCGAGCATAGATCGTTTTGAACACATTATTTCAACAATGGAAACGATTCAACTCACGAAATACAGAGAGCCAAAACTTCGCGACCGTCTAGCTGTTAGACATGGTCGCTACATACAGCGTGATTTAGATGATCGCAAAACATTTCGTTTTGTGCGAGATGATTTAGGTTTGCTAGTCGATTTCATGGCAGAAATATTCAAACAAGACGGTCACAAGTTAATAGGGATACGGGGAATGCCGCGCGTAGGAAAAACAGAGTCCGTTGTGGCGTCCAGTGTTTGTGCCAATAAAAAATGGATTTTTCTGTCGTCAACTATGATCAAGCAAACCGTACGTAGCCAGTTGATGGGGGATGAATTTAGCAAACAAAACATCTTTATTTTAGATGGCATTGTGACTAGAAAATCATCCGATGAGCGACATCATCAATTGGTAAAAGAAATGATGCGTATGCCCACTATTAAAGTAGTCGAGCATCCGGATATGTTTGTGCAACACTCAGAGTACTCAATTGAAGATTTTGATTATATTATTGAGCTTCGCCATTCGCCTGATGAAGAAATCACTTATGAAATGATGGAAAGAAATCAGGGAAATAATGATTTTGGCGGATTTGGTGGGTTCGGTGGATTTGAATTTTAAAAAAGGCAGGTGAATGATGTGTCAGAATTAGGTGCTCGTCTTCGTCAAGCGAGAACTGATAAAAATCTCTCTATTGAAGATATACAAGCGTTAACCAAAATACAAAAACGCTATTTACATGGAATAGAAGAAGGCAACTATGAATCGATGCCGGGCCCTTTTTATGTGCGCGCTTTCGTTCGTCAATATGCAGAGGCAGTCGGTTTGAATGGCGATGAAATTATAGAACAATATCGAAATGATTTACCGGTAGCGGCCAAAACTGCCGCTCCTCAAATGGCAGCTTCCACTGCCTCACGACGTTCCTATCGTTCAGGTAGTCGTGCAATGGAAATTTTCCCAATGATTTTAGTGGCATTGTTCGTGGTGGCTATTTTAGCTATTGCGTATCTACTTTCACAGCGTGCGCCAGTGGATGCCCCTGTAGAGGAAGTAGGAGAAACTGAAATCGTGATTGAGACGCAACAACCAGAATCAACGCCAGCAGGTGAAGAGGAAGAAGAAACAGAAGAGTCAGTAGAAGAAGAGACTGAAGCTGAGCCAGAGTCAGAAGTGTCGATCACTCCAACTGGTGCTCAAGGGGAAGACTCATTTTATGATGTGACGGGAACAGAATCATTAACTATTCGCATTGATTTTTCAGGAGATTCTTGGTTATCCATTCAAAATCAAGCTCGAGAAGAGTTACTTCCTGTTGCTCGAGTTTATACAGCAGAAGATGCTAGTTATTCCTTTGAAGTACCAGCAAACGGAACCTATCGAGTTCGTGTCGGTGTGACTTCAGCTGCTCAAGTTTTTGTTAATGACACACCGGTAGAATTCCAAACTGGTCGTAACTCAGAAAATTTATATTTCAACTGGAGTGAATAACAGACGCCTTGTCCGCCAAAGGGCAGGGCCTGTTTTCTTAGTGAAAGGAGAGACAATCATGAATTTACCAAATAAAATTTCGTTATTCCGAATTTTTTTAATCCCTATTTTTATGGTGTTCATGTTAATTGATTTCGGGTTCGGAGAATTAACACTGCTAGGTGCTACGATTCCGGTCGGTCACTTAATAGGAGCCATTATTTTTATTTTTGCTTCTATCACAGATTTTATTGATGGTTACATTGCGCGGAAACATAATCTTGTAACGAACATGGGTAAGTTTTTAGATCCACTAGCAGATAAGTTGTTAGTATCGGCTGCGTTAATATTACTTGTGGAGTTTGATTTAGCACCTGCGTGGATTGTAATTATCATTATTAGCCGCGAATTTGCAGTTACAGGCTTACGTTTAATATTAGCCGGTGGTGGTGAGGTTGTTGCCGCAAACCAACTAGGTAAAATTAAGATGTGGACACAAATTGTTGCCATCTCTGCTTTATTACTTGGTAATATTGGTTTTGAATTAATTGGCTTCCCATTTGCCACGATTATGCTATACATTTCATTAGTGTTCACTGTATGGTCTGGTTACGATTACTTCTATTTAAATCGTCGTGTCTTGCTGGATTCAAAATAAGGAGGCTACACTATGCGTGCTGAGATTATTGCAGTAGGCTCAGAGCTACTGCTTGGACAAATCGTCAATACGAATGCTCGTTTTTTATCGACACAACTTGCTGAAATGGGAATCAATATTCATTTTCACACGGTTGTTGGAGATAATAAACAGCGCTTACTTGATGCTATTAAGATTGCTGAACAGCGTGCGGACATTCTCATTTTTTCGGGTGGCTTGGGGCCAACAAAAGATGATTTAACAAAACAAACAATCGCAACTCATCTAGGCACATCATTAGTGATTGATCAAGAAGCTATGGGGTACATTGAAGAGTTTTTTTCCAAGCGTGGTCGTGCAATGACAGAAAATAATAAGCAACAAGCTTTGGTCTTTGAAGGAGCTGCGGTGCTTAAAAATCATCATGGGATGGCTCCAGGTATGTTCTATCAGAATGATACGCATACGTATATTCTACTTCCGGGGCCGCCAAACGAGCTAGAACCGATGTTTCAGTTCGAAGCGAAACCACTTATTGCAAAAGATATTTATCAAAACCGGATGATCTTCTCGCATGTCATTCGTTTCTATGGTATTGGAGAAGCAGAGCTGGAAACTCGTTTGGAAGATTTGATTGAGTCGCAGACTAATCCAACGATAGCGCCATTAGCAACGGATAGTGAAGTAACCATTCGACTCACTGCTACTGGTGAAACAGAACAACAGGCATGGGAAGCTATCAAAGATGTACAAGCAGAGATACTTAATCGCGTGGGCCACTATGTTTATGGCTACAACAATGACTCACTTGCATCCAAACTTAAGCAGACCCTTATCGACAACAACTTAACAATCTCAGCAGCAGAGAGCATGACTGCAGGTTTATTTCAAGCAGAACTAGCTTCTATTCCCGGTATGGGTCAAGCACTTGCAGGAGGATTGGTTGTCTATAATGAAGAAGCTAAGGTCAAACAACTTGGCGTTCGTCCAGAAACGATTGCTGCATTTTCGGTGGTTAGTAAAGAAGTGGCTGAGGAGATGGCTCTGAATGTGAGCCGTCAGTTTGCAACAGATATTGGCATAGGTATAACCGGGGCTGCTGGACCAGATGAACATGCTGGCCAGCCTGTAGGTACGGTATGGATTGGTATAGCTTACAAAGGTTTAACACACAGCTATCAGTTACACCTGTCCGGTATGCGTAACACCAACCGTATTCGCGCGGTCAAATTTGCCATTCATTATCTCTTACAATTAGTTCAAAACGAAAATAAATAAAATCCTCATGAACCCATGGCTAAATTCCATGGGTTTTCTCTATGCACAAAATTCAATTTTGCCAAAATAGAGTTGTGTGAAAAAACACGAATAAACGTTCGCTTTTTTCTTGTGTTTTTCTCATTAAAGGAGTATAGTAAGTATAGAAACAATAATTGATTTCTTGGGAGGAATTTAATTTTGGCAGATCGTAAAGCAGCCTTAGAGATGGCTTTAAAACAAATAGAAAAACAATTCGGTAAAGGTTCCGTTATGAAACTCGGTGAAAAAACTGACCGTGAAATACAAACTTCTTCAAGTGGTTCACTAGCACTTGATGCAGCGCTTGGTGTTGGCGGCTACCCACGTGGTCGTATCGTAGAAATCTACGGTCCTGAAAGTTCAGGTAAAACAACTGTTGCATTGCACGCAATCGCAGAAGCACAAGCTTCGGGTGGAACTGCTGCATTTATCGATGCAGAGCATGCACTGGATCCTGTCTATGCACAAAAATTAGGCGTAAACATTGATGAGCTACTTCTTTCACAACCGGACACTGGAGAACAAGCACTTGAAATTGCTGAAGCACTTGTACGTAGTGGCGCAGTCGATATTCTTGTAATTGACTCAGTAGCTGCGTTAGTTCCAAAAGCAGAGATTGAAGGCGAGATGGGGGACTCTCATGTCGGTTTACAAGCACGTTTGATGTCACAAGCATTGCGTAAACTTTCTGGTGCAATCAACAAATCAAACACCATTGCCATCTTTATTAACCAGATTCGTGAAAAAGTTGGCGTTATGTTCGGAAATCCAGAAGTCACTCCGGGTGGCCGTGCACTGAAATTCTACAGTACAATTCGTTTAGAAGTTCGTCGTGCAGAAGCTATTAAACATGGTACTGACATCATGGGGAACAAGACAAAAATTAAAGTAGTGAAAAATAAGGTAGCTCCACCATTCCGTACTGCAGAAGTAGACATCATGTACGGAGAAGGTATTTCACAAGAAGGTGAAATCATCGATATGGGATCAGATTTAGATATCGTTCAAAAAAGCGGATCTTGGTATGCGTACAATGATGATCGTTTAGGACAAGGCCGTGAGAATGCTAAACAATTCTTGAAAGAAAACGAGTCAATCAGACATACAATCGCTTCTCAGATTCGTCAGTCACTAGGAATGGCGGCAAGTTCTTACACAATCGCTGCTCATAGTGAAGAAGAGGAAGAGGATTTTGAATTAGTACTTGATAAAGAATAATTTTTTTGCGCTCGTCTTTTGACGGGCGCTTTTTTCCATCAACTTGACAGTGATTTTTTATATCGATACAATGAGTTTGTATTTTCTATTATTTTTCATGCTAAAACGAAACCAGGCAGACAGTAGTCAGCCGACTGAAAACAACAAATAGCAAGAGGGGGTGTCTGCATGATTGAAATTATCATTCCCGCTTTGCTTGGTCTATTTGTCGGTGCCGTTGTTGGGTATTGGTATCTTAAAAAACTTAATGATTCCAAAGTCACTGGAGCGAAACAGTCCTCTGAACTGATTCTAGAAGAAGCAAAGCGCGAAGCGGAAGCACTTAAAAAAGAAGCACTTCTAGAAGCAAAAGACGAAGTACACACATTGCGCACAGAAGCAGAAGCTGACATTCGTGAAAGACGTTCTGAGCTTCAGAAACAAGAAAATCGCCTTGTTCAACGAGAAGAAAATCTTGATCGCAAAGATGAAACACTCGACAAGCGAGAAGCAGGTCTAGAACGTAAAGAAGAAGTGTTAGTGGAAAGACAACAGCATATTGAACAAAAAGAGAGTAAAGTGGAAGAGCTTGTTCACAAACAACAGCTTCAATTAGAGCGTATCTCAGCTCTAACACGTGAAGAAGCACGCAGCTTGATCTTACGCGAAGTTGAAAATGAATTGTCGACAGATATTGCTGTGATGACAAAAGAATTTGAAACGCGTGCTAAAGAAGAGGCGGACAAGCGCTCACGTGAAATTTTATCTCTTGCACTGCAGCGTTTTGCAGCTGATCATGTGGCAGAAACAACAGTATCTGTTGTCAACTTGCCAAATGATGAGATGAAGGGACGTATTATCGGTCGTGAAGGGCGAAACATCCGGACACTCGAAACACTCACAGGTATTGATTTAATTATCGATGACACACCAGAAGCAGTCATTCTGTCAGGTTTTGACCCGATTCGACGAGAAACAGCACGACTTGCACTCGAGAAGCTTGTACAAGATGGTCGTATTCACCCTGCCCGTATTGAAGAGATGGTAGATAAATCTCGTCGTGAAGTGGATGAATACATCCGTGAAGTTGGGGAGCAAACATCATTTGATGTGGGGATTCACAATCTTCACCCTGACTTAATTAAAATTTTAGGACGTTTACGCTATCGTACAAGTTATGGTCAAAATGTCTTGAAGCACTCTACTGAAGTTGCTTTCTTAGCTGGCTTATTAGCAGCAGAGCTTGGCGAAGATGTGACGCTTGCCCGTCGTGCTGGATTGTTACACGATATCGGAAAAGCGATTGATCATGAAGTGGAAGGTAGTCACGTAGAGATTGGTGTTGAGCTTGCTAAGAAGTACAAGGAGCACCCAGTCGTCATCAACAGTATCGCTTCTCACCATGGGGATACAGAGGCAACCTCTGTAATTGCTGTATTGGTTGCGGCGGCTGATGCTTTATCAGCAGCTCGCCCAGGTGCACGTAGTGAAACTCTTGAAAATTACATTAAACGTTTGCAAAAACTTGAAGAAATTTCAGAGTCGTATGATGGCGTTGAAAAATCATTTGCCGTTCAAGCGGGCCGAGAAATTCGCATTATTGTAAAGCCAGACGTGATTGATGATATTTCTGCTCATCGCCTTGCTCGCGATATTCGTAAGCGCATTGAAGAGGAATTAAATTACCCAGGTCATATCAAAGTTACTGTGATCCGTGAAACACGTTCTGTCGAATATGCTAAATAACAGCCATACGCAGGTCTGTCCTGCGTATGGTTTTATTATGTAGGAGAGTGAAGAAGGACAAATGAAAATTTTATTTATAGGTGATATCGTCGGTTCAATCGGACGTGATGCATTGGAGTCGTATTTACCAAGATTAAAGCGAAAGTACCAACCAGATGCCATTATTGTGAATGGAGAAAATGCTGCAGCAGGTCGAGGCATCACAAAAAAAATCTACGATGAATTATTATTCATGGGTGTTGATGTCGTGACAATGGGAAATCACACATGGGATCAAAAAGAAATTTTCGATTTCATAGATGACGCTGATTATTTGATTCGCCCAGCAAATTTTTCGGAAGAAGCACCGGGTAAAGGACATGTGACCATCTCTAAAAATGGAAAAGAATTAACCGTGATGAATTTGCACGGTCGCGTCTTTTTGCCTGCGCATGACTGTCCATTTAAGATGGTTGATTCTATGGTGGAAGAAGCTCAGAAAATCAGCCCTTATATTTTTGTCGATTTTCATGCAGAAGCAACCAGCGAGAAAATTGCATTTGGTTGGCATTTAGATGGTCGTGCATCTGTTGTTGTGGGAACGCACACCCACGTACAGACCGCAGACAACCGTATCTTGCCACAAGGTACTGCTTATATCACGGATGTGGGAATGACAGGTCCTTACGACGGCATTTTAGGAATGGGCCGTGAGAGCGTATTGTATAAATTCAAAACAAACCTACCAGCACGATTTGAAGTTCCTAAGACAGGGCGAGCTGTCATCAGTGGCTACTTTGTAGAACTGAACGAGCAAGGGAAGGCAGAGCACCAAGAACGTATCTATATTAATGACGACCAACCGTTTCAACAGTAGTCTAATCATTACTCTCGTAACATAAGTTAAAGTATGGACACCGTCCAAAGCTTTGATGGAAGGGAAAGAGAAATGGACTCACTTAAAGTTTCATCACGATCTAATCCGAACCTTGTTGCAGGTGCACTTGTAGCTGTCATTCGTGAAAAAGGGTATGCAGAGATGCAAGCCGTTGGAGCAGGGGCATTGAACCAAGCTGTGAAGGCCATTGCCATTGCTAGAGGATTTGTAGCACCGAGTGGGCAAGATCTCTATTGCAGTCCTGCTTTCGCAGATATTGAAATCGGTGGCGAAGAGCGAACCGCGTTAAAACTACTTGTTGAGAAAAAGAAAAAGTATTAAACGGCAGAGAGCTTATGCTCTCTGCTTTTTGACGGGATTGTGGCAAAATGATTCTTTTTATACGCCATTAGACTGAAATTGGGCAATTTCAGATACTATACATAGAGTAAACAATTGCTTCATGATAAACTAATGAAGGATTAGATCACGTACACATGAAGGAGAGATTAACATGTTGCAGCAGCTCGCTTGGAAAGTAGGAGGGCAACAAGGGGAAGGCATTGAGAGTACCGGAGAAATTTTCTCGATGGCCATGAACCGCCTTGGTTACTATCTATATGGATACCGCCACTTTTCATCTCGTATTAAAGGTGGACACACTAACAATAAAATAACTGTGAGACCTACGGAAGTCCGTACCATCGCAGATGATTTAGATATCTTAATTGCATTTGATCAAGAGACAATTGATTTAAATTATAAAGAATTAACAGCAACAGGTATTATTCTTGCCGATGCAAAATTCAATCCGGAGCAACCAGAAGATTCAAAAGCACCTGTCATTGCCATCCCATTCACAGAAATTGCATCTGAATTGGGTACATCTTTGATGAAGAATATGGTAGCAATCGGTGCATCAGCCGCTTTACTTAAATTAGATGTAGCAGTTTTTGAAGCAGTCGTGAAAGAAATATTTGCAAAAAAAGGTGAAGAAGTCGTTGCAAAAAACATGCAAGCTATTGAACAGGGCTATGCTAAATTAGTGGAAATGGCACCTGACAAAGCACAAGCTTATGAGCTTGAAGAAGCTGATGGTCAGCGTCGCCTCTACATGATTGGTAACGATGCAATAGCACTTGGTGCTTTAGCAGCTGGTGTTCGTTTTATGGCCGCTTACCCTATTACACCAGCATCAGAAATTATGGAATATCTAATTAAGAAACTACCTCTTTTCGGAGGTACTGTTATTCAAACAGAAGACGAGATAGCTGCTGCAACTATGGCAATCGGTTCTAACTACGGAGGAGTTCGTGCTTTCACAGCTTCTGCTGGACCTGGATTATCTTTAATGATGGAGGCTATTGGCCTCTCAGGTATGACAGAACAGCCTCTTGTAATTGTGGACACACAACGAGGAGGCCCTTCGACAGGACTTCCAACTAAACAAGAACAATCAGATTTGATGCAAATGATTTTTGGTACGCATGGAGACATTCCAAAGGTTGTCATCGCGCCAAGTACTGGTAAAGAAGCATTTTACGACACAATCCAAGCTTTTAATATTGCAGAAGAATTGCAATGTCCAGTCATTATTCTCTCAGACTTGCAGTTATCACTTGGTAAACAAACTGTTGAACCGTTTGACTACAATGCTATTCAAGTGACACGCGGCAAACTATTATCTGGTGAACAAGTTCCTGAAGCTGAAGAAAAATCATATTTTAAGCGCTATGAAGTGACTGAAGATGGTGTATCACCTCGCGTATTGCCAGGTATGAAACATGCCATTCACCATGTGACGGGTGTTGAGCACGATGAAACAGGCAAACCATCTGAAGCTGCTGGCAACCGTCAACATCAAATGGATAAACGAATGAAGAAGCTTCAAGCCATTCAGTTTGATCAACCTATCTACACAAACACGCCACATGAAAATCCTGATGTATTAGTAGTAGGATTCAATTCAACACGTGGTGTATTAGAAGAATTACAAAGTTCATTGAACGAGCAAGGAATTTCAACGAATCATGCTCATATTCGATTAATACAACCTTTCCCAGCTGAAGAGATGCACGCCCTTATTGAGTCGGCTAAACAGGTGTTCGTTGTTGAAAATAACGCAACTGGGCAACTGGCGTCGATTATCAAAATGAATGTTGGTGGGCATCAAAAGATTAAGAATGTACTGCGTTATGATGGCACGCCATTCTTACCGCGTCAGCTCGAGAATCAAGTGAAGGAGATGCTGTAAATGGCGACTTTTAAAGATTTTCGTAATAATGTGAAACCTAACTGGTGTCCCGGCTGTGGCGATTTTTCTGTCCAAGCAGCTATTCAACGTTCGGCAGCCAATGTCGGTATTGAGCCCCATGAACTCGCTGTAGTTTCGGGAATTGGTTGCTCAGGTCGTATTTCTGGCTATATTAATTCATATGGTTTCCACGGGATTCATGGACGTGCGCTTCCAATAGCTCAAGGTCTTAAAATGGCTAATCGTGATTTGCACGTTATTGCTTCAGGTGGAGATGGGGATGGCTTTGCCATTGGGATGGGGCATACCATTCACTCAATTCGACGTAATATTGATATCACTTACATTGTAATGGACAATCAAATTTACGGGTTAACAAAAGGACAAACATCACCACGCTCTGCGGCTGGATTTAAAACAAAGTCAACTCCTGGTGGTGCGATTGAACCTTCATTGAAACCAATGGAAATGGCACTTTCAGCAGGTGCTACGTTTGTTGCTCAAGGATTCTCTTCAGACATTAAAGAACTAACTGCAATTATTGAAGCAGGTATCAAGCATAAAGGGTTTGCATTCATTAATGTTTTCAGCCCTTGTGTAACGTACAATAAAATCAATACGTATGACTGGTTTAAAGAAAATCTTGTAAAGCTTTCTGAGCGTGAAGATTACGACTCAACAAATCGTGAGCAAGCGATGCAGGTTGTAATGGAAACAGAAGGTCTAGTGACGGGTATCATTTACCAAGATCAAGAGACGGCTTCATACCAGGAGCGTCTAACGGACTATTCTCAAACTCCTCTTGTCGAAGAAAACCTAACGATGAGCCAAGAACAATTCGAAGCTCTTCAAGCAGAATTCTTATAGGCTACAGCCGCTTCCTTGTGAGGCGGCTTTTTTGATTTTGAATTGCACAAAGCTGTGAACAGTATAGGCAGTGCGTCCCAATTTCGCTATACTTAGAAAGATGAAACTGAATGAAAGGGGATGCGGAACCATGAATGAAGAATCAAGGTTGCACAGCTCTCAAATCAAACCTGCCGAAAAAGTAGAAAAAGATTACAGTCAGTACTTTCAAACCGTCTATCAACCGCCCTCATTAAAAGATGCAAAAAAACGAGGAAAAGAAACAATTGCCTATCATTCCGATTTTGTTATAGATGAACAATTTAGAGGAATGGGTCAAAACCGAAAGTTTTATATTCGTACGTATGGTTGTCAAATGAATGAACATGACACAGAAGTAATGGCAGGGATATTTCTCGGTTTAGGTTATCAACCCACTGACACTGTAGAAGATGCAAACGTCTTATTACTGAATACATGTGCCATTCGAGAAAACGCTGAGAACAAAGTTTTTGGTGAACTTGGCCATTTCAAGAAATTGAAGCGGCAAAATCCCGATATACTAATCGGTGTTTGCGGGTGTATGTCTCAAGAAGAAGCAGTGGTTAAAAAGATCTTAAAAACATATGACCAAGTGGACATGATTTTTGGCACGCATAACATTCACCGCTTACCGCACATTCTTCATGAAGCCTATCTCTCAAAAGAAATGGTCATTGAAGTCTGGTCTAAAGAAGGGGATATCATTGAAAACCTTCCGCGCAAGAGGAAAGGCCAGATCAAAGCATGGGTCAACATTATGTACGGCTGTGACAAGTTCTGTACATACTGCATCGTTCCTTACACTAGAGGAAAAGAACGTAGTCGATTGCCCGTGGATATTATTCAAGAAGTTCGTGAGCTAGCTGCAGCGGGTTACAAAGAAGTTACATTGCTCGGTCAGAATGTAAATGCTTACGGCAAAGATTTTGATGATATGAATTACAGACTTGCGGACTTAATGAACGACTTACACAAAATTGATATTCCACGAATTCGCTTCACAACGAGTCATCCACGTGATTTTGATGATCATCTGATAGATGTTCTAGCGCAAGGCGGAAATTTAGTGGAACATATTCACTTACCCGTTCAATCAGGTTCGTCGGATGTGCTGAAAATCATGGCGAGGAAGTACAGTCGCGAACAGTATCTTGATCTAGTTCGTCGTATGAAAGAACGTATACCGAATTTGTCTCTTTCTACGGATATCATCGTCGGTTTTCCAAATGAGACAGAGGAGCAATTTGAAGAAACATTGTCTCTCTATCAAGAGGTAGGCTTTGAACTAGCCTATACGTATATTTACTCACCGCGGGAGGGAACTCCAGCAGCTAAGATGCAAGATAACGTACCGATGCACGTGAAGAAAGATAGATTACATCGCTTAAATGCAGTCGTCAATGAACTTTCGGCTCAAGCTCTGCTAAAACATCAAGATGAATTTGTTGAAGTATTAGTTGAGGGTGAGAGCAAAAAAAATCCAGAAGTACTAGCAGGCTATACTCGGAAAAGTAAGCTTGTAAACTTTACCGGTCCAAAAGAGTTGATTGGTAAGCTGGTACTTGTTAAAATTACAGAGGCTAAAACATGGTCACTCAATGGAGAGTTTGTTGAGCTTGCCAACACAGAAAAGGTGGAACTCGTATGAGTCAATATACAAAACAAGATATCATTGCAAAGGCACATGAAATCGCAACTATGATTGCACAGACTGAAGAAGTTGATTTCTTTAAACGTGCAGAAGCACAAATCAATGCAAACCAAAAAGTGAAAGAAAAGATTGCGAGCTTAAAGAGTCTACAAAAACAAGCTGTAAACTTCCAACATCTTGAGAAAGAAAAGGCGCTAAAACTGGTTGAATCAAAGATTGCGAAAGTCGAAGAAGAAATTGACGCAATTCCAATCGTTCAAGAATTCAAACAGTCGCAAGTAGAAGTAAATAATCTCCTTCAATTAGTCGCTCATTCAATCTCCAATAAAGTGACAAATGAAATTATTGAATCAACAGGTGGCGACTTACTTCAAGGTGTGACTGGGTCAGCACTGAAGAAAAACAACTCTTCTGAGTAATCTGAATTGCTTAGGTAGTGTGTCTTAGTTAGATCGACACACTGCCTTTTTTTTATGGTAAAATGAAAGCGGGTCCAAAACCTATTCGAGAAAAGGGAGGAAACAAAATGAACAAAAAGTTTAAGTTTCTAGGAACTACTTTCGCTGCTTCAGCATTATTGTTGGCTGCATGTGGAGGCGGAGATGGCGGAGGAGAATCGTCAGGTGAGAAAACGAAAGAAGATTTTCCTTACCTAAGTGTAGTTACTGGCGGAACACAAGGTACATACTATCCGCTAGGTGGTACGTTTGCTAACTTGATCACAGAAGAAACTGGCATTCAAACAACTGCTGAAGTTTCTCAAGCATCAGCTGCTAACATGACAGCACTTAAAGACGGAAACGCAGAAATCGCTTTCGTTCAAACAGATGTAGCTTTCTATGCAACAGAAGGTACATTCATGTTTGAAGATGGCGCAATTGAAGACATCTCAGCAATCGGTGCATTGTATCCTGAGACAATTCAAATTGTTACTCTTGAAAACACTGGGATTACTTCTGTAGAAGATCTTCGTGGTAAAAAGGTTTCTGTAGGAGCACCAGGTTCTGGTACTTATGCAAATGCTGAGCAAATTCTTGAAATCCATGGGATGACGATGGATGACGTTGACGCGCAGGCACTTGACTTCGGTGAGTCTCAAGAGAGCTTACAAGCTGGTCAAATTGACGCAGCATTTATCACTTCAGGTACACCAACTGGTGCTGTTGAAGCATTGAATGCAGTTGCTGATGTAAACATCGTTCCTGTTACAGCTGAAAAAGCTGCTGAATTAATCGAGAAATATCCATACTACGCTGAAGATATGGTTCCTTCAGGTACTTATGGATTAACAGAAGATGTTCCTACAGTTTCTGTATTAGCAATGCTTGCTGTTTCAAATGAACTACCAGAAGATCTTGTGTATGAAATTACTGCTGCTATCTATGGCAACACAGATCAAATCACGCATGCTAAGGGCGCATTTATCAAAGCTGAAACTGCTTTAGATGGTATCGGAATCGATATTCACCCGGGTGCACAAAAGTATTTTGACGAGCAATAAGTAATGACGAGCAATGGTTTCGGCCATTGCTTTTTTCATCCTTATCAATAGGTCATAAGCCGAAACTCGAAAACTAATTTTGGATTTGGGCTTATGTTCCTGAAGGTGTGAGATTTATGAAACAGGCTACACTTGGATTGATTGCGGCAGTTCTGCTTATGGTGGCTTTTTTTATACCCACCCAACAAGCATTAGTACTGAGTGAAACAAGAACGAACGAAAGAGTCTTTTATTACATTCCTGTCAAACAGGTAAAAGATTTTCAAGTGACATTTACACATTCCATTCATTTATCAGACGTCAACGAGTTTTATAGAATAGTAGAAGACGGACGTATTCAGTTTGTCAAAATGATTTATGAAGATTTGGCTGTTGGTATGCCAGGCTATGCTGAAGAGAATCAAACATTTGAGCGTATCAATGGTAAATGGGTACTCACTTCAGAGGATACATTTACAGATTCTTTTACACTGTATAATTCATCCATTCACAAAAAACTTGAATTACGGTACGATAATAAAATCTACGATTTGAAGCAACAAGTCCCAACTGGGCATTCTTATCGTATAGAAGTAGCAAAACTTTCAATTGCAGATGTTTGGAAAGGAGAAAAGATTGATGGAAGAGAATAAACAGAAACCAGAAAAACAAGATGTGGATTTACTTTCTGAAGAAGAACAAAAAGCGATTTTAGCAAAGTATGATGCGGAATCGAACACACGTGACCATCAAGGTATTATGCGTAAAATTGTCTACTGTTTTTTACTAGTGTTTACATTATTTCAATTGTACACGGCTATTAACGGACAATATACAGCTTACATCCAGCGCTCGATTCACTTAGGATTTGCGCTAGCATTAATCTTTTTACTATTCCCCGCTAGAAGAAAGTGGGCAGATAAGCCATCGATTCCGTGGTATGACTACATATTAGCCTTACTTTCGATAGCCGTTGGACTTTACTGGCCATTGTTTATTGATGATTTAGTGTTACGAGTTGGTAACTTACAAACCCCAGATTTCATTATTGGTATACTGGCAGTTGTTTTAACTTTAGAAGCTGCTCGTCGTGCAGTCGGTCTTCCAATTACAATTATTGCCGGTGTATTCTTAGTGTATGCATTTTTCGGGCCATACTTCCCTGGATTCTTAGCTCACCGCGGACAATCCATTGAAAGTATCGTTCAACTGATGTTCTTTACAACAGACGGGATTTTAGGTACTCCGTTAAGTGTATCGGCTACCTTTATCTTTGTTTTCTTATTGTTTGGGGCATTTTTGGTCAAAACAGGCGTTGGTCAATACTTCAATGATCTAGCTGTAACATTTGCTGGTAAATTGACAGGTGGTCCAGCCAAAGTTGCTATTTTCTCCAGTGCTTTACAAGGTACAATTTCAGGATCTTCTGTAGCCAACGTTGTTACATCAGGTTCGTACACAATTCCTATGATGAAAAAGCTTGGCTATCGCAAAGAGTTTGCCGGTGGTGTTGAGGCGGCTGCTTCAACCGGTGGTCAAATCATGCCACCTATCATGGGGGCAGCTGCTTTCTTAATGGTTGAATTTATTGGTAATGGAATCACGTATTGGGAAATTGCGAAAGCAGCAACTATTCCTGCTATTCTTTATTTCTCGGGCGTATGGATTATGACTCACTTTGAAGCGAAGCGTGTAGGACTGAAGGGTTTACCTGATGATCAAATGCCTGACCGCAAAGAAGTCTTAAAGAAGATTTATTTACTAGGTCCTATTATAGGAATTATTATCATGCTATTTGTTGGAGTTCCAACGATGCAGGCAGCCCTTTGGGGGATTGTATTGGCAATCGTTCTAAGCGCTATCGATAAATCAACTCGTTTAAGCTTTAAAGATATTATTGACGCTATGGTTGATGGTGCACGAACAGCACTTGCTGTCGCTGCGGCAACTGCAGCTGCGGGTATCATTGTTGGGGTCGTTGTGAAGACGGGGCTTGGTCTCGGTCTTGCGAACGGGCTAATCAGTGCAGCAGGTGGTAGCATCTTACTTACCTTGTTCTTCACAATGATTGCTTCCATCATTCTTGGTATGGGTTCACCGACAACCGCCAATTATGTTATTACGTCAACAATTGCTGCACCAGCCATTATTACATTGTTAATGATGGATGAGCCTGCAGGAGCTACAGTGCCATTAGTGATTGCCTTGTCTGCTCACTTCTTCGTGTTCTACTTTGGTATTGTGGCAGATATTACTCCACCCGTCGCCCTTGCAGCGTTTGCTGCTTCAGGTGTATCAGGAGGAGACCCAATCAAAACAGGGGTCAGTGCAGCTAAACTAGCCATTGCGGCATTCATAATTCCGTATATGATTGTTTTCTCACCTCAACTTCTGATGATTGATACCACACCTTTAGAAATTGCTTGGGTTCTCTTTACAGCTATCTCAGGTATGATTGCAATTGGAGCCGCTGTCATTGGGTTCTGGTACCGCAAAGTATTCTGGTATGAGCGTATTGTGGCTTTAGTTGCAGGATTACTTTTAGTCTATCCAGAAGGTTTGTCAGATACAATTGGATTAGTATTGTTCGTAATCTTACTAGCGATTCAATTTACAACGAAAGATAAGTTTACTCAAAAACCAGCAGCAGCTTAATTTTAACGTGCATCTCTTAATAAGAGATGCACGTTTTTTGGTTTCTCTGCATACAGTGAAGAAGAGGAGGCATGTGTGTGAAGAACTATCGCCATATCATCACGAAGGCGATTATTGGACACGGGAAGAAAAAACTTGAGAATAAAGCCATTGTTTCTCTTCCTCAACGTCCAAACCGCATATTAGGTTGTTGGATAGTCAATCATCATTACCAGGTGAAAAAAGGGAATAAGGAAGTAGAAATCATTGGCCAATTTGAAGTGAACATCTGGTATGCCTACGCGGGATCTAAAAAAACAGCGGTTCATGCTGAAGCCATTCATTACAAAGGACTGGTGCCGATTTCCTACGATGCTAAGCCTGTCTCTCGAGAAGATGTGTACGTAAAATCAATTGACGACCCAGAGTGTGAGACAGTGGAAATCGATGATGACGGAAAAGTGTGTGTCGAAACCGAGCACTGGGTACATGTTGAAGTAATTGGCGAAACCGCCATTTGTGTCGAGACATTTGAACAAAACTCTCATTTTGAACAAAATTCTCATGATGAGAGTTCATCACCTTTTTAAAGGGAACCTAGCGATAGGTTCCTTTTTTCTGTCATGAAAAAGTCTGCTATACTTACACTACATTGATTGAACGCAAAGGCGGTTATCCACATGACATATACACCCATGATGCAACAATACTTAGCAATTAAAGAGCAGTATAAAAATGAGTTTTTATTTTTCCGTCTCGGTGATTTTTACGAGTTGTTTTTTGAAGATGCCAAGCGAGCAGCTTCACTATTAGAAATCACATTAACAGGTAAAGATGCGGGGGCTAAAGAACGTATTCCAATGTGTGGTGTTCCTTATCACGCAGCAGCCGGGTATATCGAAACTCTAGTCAGTAAAGGCTACCGTGTAGCAGTATGCGAACAAGTGGAGAATCCGAAAGTGGCAAAAGGTATCGTCAAACGGGAAGTTGTCCAAGTGATCACACCTGGCACACTGTTTGAAGGGAAAACCATCTCATCAGCATCTAATCATTTCATAGGGGCTGCTATACTAACAGATCCCATTCAGTTAGCTTATTTAGACGTTGCCACGGGGCAAGCCTATTCAACAACTTTGTCGGCAGACCCTCGTACGTTATTTGCCAAAGCGCAAGAACTTAATATTAAGGAATTAGTAATACAACCACATGACTTATTGTTACTAGAAGAGTTGAGCGAACTCTATGATATTCACTTATCCGTTTACTTAAATGAATTGCTTACTCATGAGGAAAACTTCTCAAATGAGGCCAGCTTGTTACTCGTTTCTTATTTACGAATGACGCAGAAACGCACATTGACGCATTTGCAGCAATTTGATCATTACGAAGATACGGCATTTTTGAGCATCGATAGCGCATCTAAACGCAATTTAGAATTGATTCAATCCATTCGTTCAGGTGAGCAAAAAGGGACGTTAGTTTGGTTGCTGGATGAAACAAAAACAGCCATGGGTTCGCGAAAATTAAAACAATGGATTCACCAGCCTCTAGCGCACAAAGCGCAAATCGAAAAACGGTTAAATCGAGTGGAAGCCCTACTCGAAGAATTTATGACCCACGAAGAAATCAAAGAAGCTCTCACCAGCGTCTATGATATGGAACGATTAGTGGGAAAAGTGAGCTTTGGCACTTTATCTGGAAAAGATGCCGCGCAACTGCGTCGAACACTTCAACAAGTCCCCGTGATTCGAGAGTTGTTAATCCAATCAAGCTCAGAATATCTTTCGCAGCTAGGAGTAACATTAGAAGATCCTGTAGAATGTCGTGAACTTTTAGAGAGAGCTATCGCTGAAACACCCCCACTGTCACTGAAAGATGGAGGTGTCATTCGCTCTGGTTATTCTGATGAACTCGATGAATTACGCTATCTATCGACAAATGGTAAAGACTGGCTCGCGGAATTAGAACAAAAAGAGCGTCAAATTACTGGCGCTAAAAATTTAAAAATTGGCTACAACCGAATTTTTGGATACTATATTGAATTAACAAAATCGATGGTCCATCTAGCAGACGAAAGTCGCTATATACGCAAACAAACACTTGCCAATGCGGAGCGGTTTATAACCGAAGAGTTAAAAGAAAAAGAAACCTTGATTCTAAATGCTCAAGAACAAGCATTTGTACTTGAAACACAACTATTTGAAGAACTAAGACTAAACATTCAATCCCACATTCCCATTTTACAAAAAGTGGCTGATAAAATTAGCGAACTAGATGTTCTTCAAGCATTTGCGACATGTGCGAATCGCTACCAATTGACGCGTCCACTATTTGAAGAAGGTATTCAAATGGAAATTCGTGAGGGACGGCATCCTGTAGTTGAGAAAATGATGAACAATCATCATTATGTTGCTAATGATTGTGTGCTGACTGATTCTCAAAATATGTTGCTTATCACGGGCCCTAATATGTCTGGTAAGAGTACTTATATGCGTCAAATCGCAATCACGATTATCATGGCCCAAATGGGTTCATTTGTTCCAGCCAAGTTAGCGAGATTACCAATTACAGATAAGATCTTTACACGTATCGGTGCTGCCGATGATTTGGCGGGTGGACAAAGCACGTTCATGCTTGAAATGGTGGAGTCTCGAAATGCTATCGTTGGTGCCACTGCCAACAGTTTATTGCTGTTCGATGAAATTGGGCGTGGAACATCGACGTACGATGGAATGAGTCTTGCCCAGGCGATGATGGAGTATATTCATGATAAAATTGGAGCCAATACACTTTTCTCAACGCACTACCATGAATTAACGGAACTTGAAGGACAATTGGCACGACTTAAAAACGTGCATGTCGCTGCAACAGAACAAGATAGAAAAGTCGTCTTTCAACATAAAGTGAAAGATGGTGCGGCCGATAAAAGTTACGGTATTCATGTGGCGGAACTTGCGGAGTTACCTTCCGTGATTATTCAGAGAGCACAACAACTATTAACGGATTATGAGGAGCAAGAAGATCGTCAATTATCACTATTTGATTTCCAACAACTTTCAACTATCCAAGAACCAGTCATTCAGGAACCCCATGTAGTGATTCAACAACTTCAACAGATGAATGTACTGGAATTAACACCAATAGAAGCGATGAACATTCTATTTGCCCTTCAAAAGCAAGTCGTAGAGGAGTGAGGATAGCTTGACCAAAATTAGAGTCATGGATGAACTATTATCCAATAAGATTGCTGCAGGAGAGGTAGTGGAACGGCCAGCGAGCGTTGTCAAAGAGCTCGTTGAAAATGCTATTGATGCCAATAGCTCCTCCATTCAAATCGATTTACTTGAAGCAGGGCTACAAAAAATTGAAGTAACGGATAATGGAGAAGGTATGGACCGACAAGATGCAGAGCTCGCCTTTTCACGCCATGCCACTTCAAAATTAACAAATGAACACGAGTTATTCCGAATTCGGTCCCTAGGGTTTAGAGGAGAAGCTTTGGCTAGTATTGCGGCAGTCTCGAAAATAACGATGCAGACTTCTACAGGAATTGAGCAAGGAACTGTGATTCAATTAGAGGGCGGTCGTATAACAGAGGTAGTAGATGGCCCTCTCCGAAAAGGAACAATATTCCGAGTTGAACAGCTATTTTTCAACACACCGGCTCGTCTGAAGCATGTTAAATCCATTCAAACGGAGCTCGGACATTCGATTGATTTAATCAACCGACTTGCGCTCAGTTATCCCAGCATAGCGTTTACACTGTCTCATAATGGCCAAGTGTTGCTCCAAACTTCAGGTCGCGGCAGTCTTCAGCAAGTCGCGGCAGCCATTTATGGAACAGCCACCGTCAAACATATGGTGCCTTTCGAGGCTGAGAATGAAGATTTTAAAATCAGCGGCTTAACTTCGCAACCAACTATTACTCGCGCATCTAAAAACTATTTAACGATTTTTATAAACGGCCGTTGGATCAAACATTTCGGTTTAAATCGGGCGATTGAAGAGGCATATCACACCTATCTCCCTATAGGTCGTTATCCCATAACTTTACTTTCTGTAACTGTCGATCCTTTGTTGACAGATGTGAATGTACATCCTGCTAAACATCAAATCCGACTCAGTAAAGAGAAAGAGCTCGAATTATTTGTCACGAAAACGCTTCGTGATGCCATTCGACAACGACAGGAAATTCCAAAAGCTAGTCCACCTAAAGTTGACACGGCATCTAGCATTCAATCTACTTTATTTGCAAAAGAAAAAGTAGAGGCGACTTATGATGAATGGGTGCTTCCAGTTGAATCTCCAACGGCATTAAACGATAGCTCTGCTACTACTAAAGTCGAAGCACCACAACAGGTAAAAAGTGAAGAGTCAAAAGCACCAGAACTTCCGGATATGGATGTAGTGGGTCAAATTCACGGCACCTATATTGTAGGACAAGCTAGTGATGGGTTTTACCTAATTGACCAACATGCTGCTCAAGAGAGAATCAAGTATGAGTTTTACCGTAAGAAAGTAGGGGAAGTGAACCATCAAGAGCTGCAACTTCTTTTGCTGCCTTTGACATTTCATTTTTCTCTTGACGAAGCGTTGCGGATTAAAGAAAATCGGGAGCAGTTACAAGCTGTAGGGATTCAAGTAGAGGACTTTGGCCAGTCCAGTTTTGTAGTCCGAGAACACCCCTCATGGTTCCCTAAAAATCAAGAACGTCAAATTATTGAGACGATGATTCAAACCGTCTTAGATAAACGACAAGTTGACGTGGCTAAGCTTCGAGAAGAAGCGGCCATCTTGATGAGTTGTAAATTATCAATTAAAGCGAATCATTATTTACCTTTAGAACAAATGAATACGCTACTTCAAGACTTGAAGAATTGTGAACAACCCTACACATGTCCACATGGACGCCCAGTTGTTATCCACTTTTCAAGTTATGAAGTGGAGAAAATGTTTAAAAGAGTTATGTAGAGGAGACTGACAATGGACTATATTCTAGCGATTGACCAAGGAACGACTAGCTCACGGGCCATTCTATTTACACAAGACGGAATACCAGCACACACTTCTCAAAAAGAATTCACTCAACATTTTCCCCATTCAGGATGGGTTGAACATGATGCTCAAGAAATATGGGGCTCAGTACTATCTTGTATAGCTGGTGTTTTGACGGAAGCCAATGCTCAGCCAGAACAGGTAAAAGGGATAGGAATCACGAATCAACGAGAAACAACAGTCGTTTGGAACAAAAAAACGGGTAAACCTATTTATCACGCGATTGTATGGCAGTCACGGCAGACTAATGGTGTCATCAAAAATTGGCGAGACAAAGGCTACGAACAAGTAGTCACAGAAAAAACGGGATTACGTTTAGATCCATATTTTTCAGCTAGTAAAGTAGCTTGGATTTTAAAAGAAGTAGAAGGTGCTAGAGAGCTTGCAGAACAAGGAGACTTGCTCTTTGGGACGATCGAAACTTGGTTGATTTGGAAGCTGAGTGGAAACAAGACGCATGTAACAGACTATTCGAATGCTTCAAGAACCTTGCTCTATAATATTCATGACCTAAAGTGGGATGAAGAGCTGTTGGAGTTGTTTGATATTCCTTCTTCTATGCTGGCGGAAGTAGTAGATTGTTCAGGAGAAATCGCTATGACCGACCCCTCCGTATTTTTTGGAAAACAAATTCCTATTGCGGGTTCAGCCGGTGATCAACAAGCTGCCTTATTTGGACAAGCTTGTTTCACAAAAGGTATGGCAAAAAACACCTATGGTACAGGTTGCTTTATGCTAGTTAATACTGGAGAACAACCTGTGTCATCTGAGGATGGTTTGTTAACAACAATCGCCTGGGGATTAAACGGTAAGGTTCACTATGCTTTAGAAGGTAGCGTATTCGTTGCAGGTTCAGCCATTCAATGGTTACGTGACGGTTTAAGAATGCTACGTCATGCGTCTGACTCAGAAAGTTATGCAGCTCGGGTGGATTCCACCGAGGGCGTTTATGTAGTTCCTGCCTTTGTAGGTTTAGGAACACCCTATTGGGATTCGGATGTACGAGGTGCCATCTTTGGCTTGACTCGTGGTACGGAAAAAGAACATTTCATTCGAGCTGTACTAGAATCTTTAGCGTATCAAACGAAAGATGTCTTGATGGCTATGCAAGAAGCGGCTGGTATGGAGATTGAAACATTACGAGTAGATGGTGGAGCCGTTGACAATGCTTTCCTCATGCAATTCCAGTCTGATATTTTACAAGCGTCGATTGAAAAAGCTGGATTAAATGAAACGACTGCACTTGGAGCCGCTTACTTAGCAGGGCTGGGTGTAGGTTTTTGGAAATCGTTAGAAGAAATTGAACACTTACACAAAACTTCAAAGGCGTTTGAGCCGAAAATGACTGTTGAATTGAGCGACGAACTTTACAGTGGATGGCAACAAGCTGTAGCAGCTACACGTACATTTAAACCAACTGAAGGGGAGCGATCAAAATGAAATCGTATTTAGACCGGGCGTATTTAAAAGACACTTTGGATTCTTATCAATTTGATGTTCTCGTTATCGGAGGTGGTATCACAGGCGCTGGTATAGCTCTAGATGCCATTTCTCGTGGATTGACAGTAGCGCTTGTAGAAATGCAAGATTTCGCAGCAGGGACTTCTTCTCGGTCTACTAAGCTAGTGCATGGAGGCCTGCGCTATTTAAAACAATTTGAAATCCAAATGGTCAGTGAAGTAGGGAAAGAAAGAGAGATTGTTTATCAAAACGCAAAACATGTGACAACTCCTGAATGGATGATGCTACCTTTTTATAAGGATGGCACATTTGGACCTCTTTCTACTTCAGTAGGTTTAAAAGTTTATGACTACTTAGCGGGTGTAAAAAAAGAAGAGCGTCGTGAAATGCTCTCCAAGCAAGAGGTGCTAAGGCTCGAGCCATTGTTAAAGCCTAAAGGGCTTAAAGGTGGCGGCTACTATGTAGAATACCGAACCGATGATGCGCGTCTGACAATTGAAGTATTGAAAAAAGCAATTGAGCTTGGTGCCGTTTGTTTGAACTATGTAAAAGCGCAAGAGTTTCTCTACCAAGAAGATAAAGTGATTGGTATTCAAGCTGTAGATCAATTATCGGATGAGAGTTTTGATATACATGCGAAAACTGTTATCAACGCAGCAGGTCCGTGGGTCGATGAAGTGCGGGAAAAAGACCGAATGGAAAACAATAAACATCTTCAATTAACAAAAGGTGTGCATATTGTTGTCGATCAAAGTCGTTTCCCATTACAACAGGCAGTTTATTTTGACGTGCCGGATGGTCGTATGATTTTTGCTGTTCCTCGTAACGGAAAAACATATGTTGGTACAACGGATACATTTTATGATGAGGATCCTCAACATCCACTGGCGACTGATGAAGATATAGCTTATTTAGTAGGAGCCTCTAATCAGTTGTTTCCATCCCTTCAGATAACACGACAAGACGTGGAATCAACGTGGGCAGGTGTAAGACCATTAATCTCTGAAGATGGCAAATCAGCGTCAGAGATCTCACGCAAGGATGAAATTTGGGTATCTAGCACGGGTCTCGTCACAATTGCCGGTGGGAAATTAACTGGCTACCGGAAAATGGCGGAAGATGTTATTGATACCATCCAAGATAATTATTCGAGAGAGTTACCGCCATCCCCAACAAAGCAACTCCCATTATCAGGTGGCGATTATGGTTTGCTTGATTTTGATGAGTACATTTATGAACGGTCAAAACAACTTATTTACTATGGTCTCTCACTTCAAGAAGCCAAACAACTGGTTGCTTTCTTAGGGAAAAATACAGAAGGTGTAATTGGCTATATTCCTTATGTGGAAACATGGGAAGCCCCTACACTCAACTTAAAAGATAAATTACTACTTTATTACACAATCCATAACGAGATGGTCACAAATTTATGTGATTTTTATATTCGCAGAACAGGCTATCTCTACTTTGATATTCAACGAGTGGAATCTACGTGGAAAGAAGTCAGTGCTATTTTGGCAAAAGAACTTCACTTAACGGATGTTCAGAAACAAGCCGGAGAAGAAGAACTTGCATTACGCATTTCTGAAGCAAAGGGGTTACTTTAATGAATACAAATTGGCATGAAATGACCGATGGGCATCCTGTTTTTATGAGAACTTTTCCAAATGATGAAGCAGTAGCCACTATCTTCATCTTACACGGTCTAGCCGAACATTCAGGCCGTTACAAAGATTATGCTGAGTTTCTAGTCGCTAAGGGTTTTGAGGTATGTGTCCCTGATCATCGGGGGCATGGTGAAACTGGAATCCGTTCAGGGAAATTAGGCTATTTTGCGGAAGAAAATGGTTTTGAACGTGTTGTAGATGATATCAATGAATTGATTTACCTGCACAAACAAGCCAAACCACACCATAAAATTATTCTATTAGGTCATAGTATGGGCTCATTTTTAGCTAGAAGGTATGTTCAAAAATATCCTGCTGCTATCGATAAGCTCGTTCTAGTAGGAACTGGTGGAAACCCAGGAATAATGGGTACAGTTGGTTCAGCAATTGCACGTTTCCGTTCTAGAGGTGCGGGTGCGAGGAAAGATGCAGTATTGTTAAACAAGTTAACCTTTGGGAATTACAATAAGGCCATTGACTTGACTACTACAGAGTTTGATTGGTTATCTACAGACTCTTCTGTCGTTCAAGCCTACATTGCAGATCCTCTATGTGGATTTGTTTCAACGAATAAACTGTACGCAGATTTACTTACAGGGCTACAAACTATTCATAAAAACCAATCGGTCAAAGCTATGCGCAAAGATTTACCAATTTTACTCATTGCAGGTTCAGATGACCCGGTAGGAAACTACGGGAAAGGTGTTCGTGCCGTTGCGAAAAGCTATGAAAAAGCAGGCTTTTTAGATGTAAAACTTGTCTTAATCGAAAACGAGAGACATGAAATTTTGAATGGGAAAACGCGACAAACAGTTTACGATCAGATAATAGGGTGGCTTTAAAGCAATGAAAAATCAACAAGTGGTCGTCATTCTTGGTCCTACAGCAGTGGGCAAGACGGAGACCAGTATCCAACTCGCTAAAAAACTAAATGGAGAGATCATCAATGGAGATGCTCTCCAGGTGTATCAAGATTTAACGATAGGAACAGCGAAAATCTCTGAATCTGAAATGGAAGGTGTTCCTCATCATTTGCTTTCTATCCTACCACCGGATGCAAGCTTTTCCGTGGCGGAGTATCAACTTCTTGTTCGACAAAAGATTGAAGAAATTTCAGCAAGAGGTTGTGTACCAATTCTTGTCGGGGGTACAGGTTTGTATATCCAATCTGTCTTGTATGATTTCCGGTTTGAAACAAGTCCTCAAGATGTAGAACTACGAAAAAGGCTGGAGCTCCAAACAAATCAACAGTTATGGGAGCAACTCAATCAGCTAGATAGCGAAGCGGCTAAAGAAATTCCCTACCAAAATAAACAACGCATTATTCGAGCTTTGGAGAGGGTTTTGACCTCTGGAAAAACCAAACTGCAACAGCAACAAGACGTGGGAACTACCCCTTATTACAACTTCTACATTGTTGGGTTGAACCGTGATCGCACACAATTATATGATCGCATCAACCAAAGGGTGAATGTCATGCTAAAGAATGGTTTAGTCACTGAAGTGAAGGGATTGCTTCACACTGTTTCGAAAGATGCTCAATCTCTTAAAGCAATTGGCTATAAAGAAGTTGTAGAAGCGATTGAAAAAAACTGGAGTAGCGAACAGCTTACTGAAACGATTCAGCAAAATACGAGACGGTATGCGAAACGCCAGCTTACTTACTTTCGCAACAAGCTTCCTGTCAATTGGTATGACCCGCAACAAGACTATCAAAAAATTGAACAAGATTGTTGCTCTTTTTTAAAGGGAAATGACTAGGTCATGCCGAATATGTTAGTTAGAGAACATAGCAGAAGGGGAGTAATCAAATGGCCAACGTCAATATGCAAGATACATTCTTGAATCAGTTAAGAAAAAATGAAGTATTTGTTACTGTATTTTTATTAAATGGATTTCAATTAAAAGGACTTATTAAATCTTACGATAACTTTACAGTGCTGTTAGAATCAGATGGTAAACAGCATCTCATCTATAAGCATGCAATTTCTACTTTTGCGCCAAGCAAACGCGTTGAATTAAATCTCACAACAAACTAACAGAGAGCTCGTCCGTAATTGGACGAGCTTATTTTTCAGTAAGGACGGATTATTTCATGACAACTTATGTAACGAATGAGCAATTGCTCTTTATCGACCAAATTGAACAGCGAGTTCACAAACAACATAAAGAGGCAGAACGTATCGCATTTCATAACCAACAAAAAGTATTACAAGCGTTTTGGAAACACCAAGTGAGCGAACATCATTTGAATCCTTCATTTGGTTATGGATATGACGATGAAGGTCGAGACACACTTGAAAAAGTATATGCGGAAGTATTTCAAGCCGAAGCTGCATTAGTGAGACCACAAATCATTTCAGGTACCCATGCCATCACAATCGCCCTTTTTGGCGTTTTAAGACCTGGAGATGAACTGATCTATATGACAGGTCAGCCCTATGATACATTGGCTTCTATTGTTGACGGGGGTGAGCAAGATACGGGTTCTTTAAAAGATTTTGGGATTGCTTATCGCCATATCGATTTACTAGACAACAAAGCGATTGATTGGGATCAAGTGAAAGCAGCATGCACAAAACAACCTAAAGTAATTGCTATTCAGCGCTCAAGAGGCTACGCGACACGTCCGTCTTTTACAGTATTTGAAATTAAAGAAATGGTGGAGTTTGTCAAAAAACACAGTTCAGAAACAGTAGTCTTTGTGGATAATTGTTACGGAGAGTTTGTGGAAGAACTGGAACCGATTGAAGTGGGGGCTGATTTCATGGCTGGCTCACTGATCAAAAATCCAGGTGGTGGGCTTGCTAAAATAGGTGGGTATATAGCAGGAAATAAAGAAATCGTAGAAAAATGCGCGTTTCGTATGACTTCTCCGGGTTTAGGTGGAGAGGCGGGAGCTTCTTTGCATGCTCTTCAAGATATGTACCAAGGATTTTTCATGGCGCCGCATGTAGTGTTACAAGCAGTTAAAGGTGCTTATTTCACTGCCGCTGCGCTGGAGACTCGAGGTTTTCAGTCCTCTCCATCCTCACAGGAGAAACGTACTGACTTAATTCAGTCTGTGACATTCCAAACTGCTGAAGAAATGATTAAATTCTGTCAGCAAATACAAGCTTCATCACCTATCAATGCACAATTTGCACCAGTTCCTGCCTACATGCCGGGGTACGAAGATGATGTGATCATGGCAGCAGGTACGTTCATACAAGGTTCTAGCATTGAACTGACAGCTGATGGACCTATTCGAAGTCCTTATACAGCTTTCATACAAGGTGGTTTGACGTATGAACATGTAAAGTATGCAGTAATACGTGCACTGAACTCTTTGTAAAATTTTATGTTAGAAAAGCTAACATATCGTTGACATGTTAGCTTACATGACATATACTAAGGTTAACAAAGAGAGGAGGTGCAGTATGGAAAAGCAATGGAGAAGATCGATGCCTATTTTATCCATGAACATCGTCATGCAGCTAACTGGCCTATCAGCTAGACAGATTAGATACTACGAAGAGAATGAATTGATATTCCCTTCACGTACTGAAGGAAAGCAGCGCATGTTCTCATTGGACGACATTGACACTTTACTTGAAATCAAAGATTTGCTGACAAGTGGTGTCAATATTGCAGGTATCAAACAGATCTTTGAAATGAAGCAACAACCTACTGCCACCTCCGTACATAAAATTTCAGATGCGGAGCTTCGTTCAATCGTTAAAGAAGAATTGAAGAAATCGCAACTAAATCAGCGTGTCTCTTTACGGCAAGGCGATCTATCGCGATTCTTCAATCAAGGTAGATCTTATTAATCAATAGGAGAGTGAAAAGAATGGGTAAGTACACAAAAGAAGATATTAAGAATCTAGTAAATGAGCATGATGTGCGGTACATTCGACTACAATTCACAGACATTTTAGGAACAATTAAAAATGTTGAGATTCCAGTAAGTCAATTAGATAAAGCATTAGATAACAAAATGATGTTCGACGGTTCTTCAATCGAAGGATTTGTGCGTATCGAAGAATCAGATATGTACCTAGTGCCAGACCTTGACACATGGGTAGTGTTCCCGTGGATTACAGGTAAAGGGCAAGTAGCTCGTTTGATTTGTGATATCAACCGCCCAGATGGTTCACCATTTGAAGGAGATCCACGTAATAACTTAAAACGCGTTCTTAAAGAGATGGAAGAACTAGGGTTCTCTTCATTCAACCTTGGGCCAGAGCCAGAATTCTTCCTATTTAAATTAGATGAGAGAGGCGAACCTACTCTTGAATTGAATGACCACGGTGGCTATTTTGACTTAGCGCCAATGGATTTAGGAGAAAATTGCCGTCGTGACATCGTACTTGAACTAGAGGAGATGGGCTTTGAAATTGAAGCTTCTCACCATGAAGTAGCACCTGGTCAACATGAAATCGACTTTAAATACGCTAACGCAGTTGAAGCTTGTGACAACATCCAAACGTTTAAACTTGTTGTTAAAACTATTGCTCGTAAGCACGGTCTACATGCAACATTCATGCCTAAACCATTATTCGGTGTAAATGGTTCAGGAATGCACTTTAACTTGTCATTATTCAATGGCAAAGAAAATGCTTTCTTTGATGAAAATGCTGACATGCAATTAAGCGAAACTGCTAGACAGTTTATGGCAGGCGTACTGAAACATGTTCAAGGATTTACAGCTATCACAAACCCAACTGTTAACTCATACAAGCGCCTAGTACCAGGTTACGAAGCACCTGTTTATGTAGCATGGTCAGGACAAAACCGTAGCCCATTAATTCGTATTCCTTCTTCACGTGGCTTAAGCACACGTATTGAAGTACGTTCTGTAGATCCAGCTGCTAACCCTTACTTAGCAATGGCAGTTATTTTACAAGCTGGTTTAGATGGTATCAAAAACAAATTAACTCCACCACCAGCAGTAGATCGCAACATCTACAACATGAATGAAAAAGAGCGTGAGGAAGTTGGAATCGCTAACCTTCCAGGTACATTACAATCTGCTCTTAAAGAATTGTCTAAAAATGAAGTGGTTCGTCAAGGTTTAGGCGAACACATCTATGACAACTTTGTAGAAGCGAAAGAAATTGAGTGGGATATGTTCCGTACAACTGTCCACCCTTGGGAGCGCGAGCAGTACTTGAAGATGTACTAATTCTTACAAATCCAGTGGTATCAAGGGTTTGAAGGGTTTCGATAAAAAGTATGGGTGTCCTGATTGACACGAAAAATCTTCCGCACCCCAGAAACACCCCAAGTTTTTTAAAAATCTTCATTTTTCATCAATTATTCTCTTGCCTTACTTAGATAATTATTTATCTGGGTAAGGTTTTTTGTTTGGATTTTTCGCGATACGTGCATGTAGACTTCTCGAGTGACCTTGAGACCACCATGACCAAGTTGCTCACGAATGAATTCGACATCTACACCTAACTCCAACATCAATACAACATAGCTGTGACGTGTTGAGTGAATAGGATATTCTTTTCCGATAGCCCTCAGACAACTGCGATCAAAAACTCTTGCTAAGGTACTCTTAGGTTAGACTGACCTAGCGATATGAGACACATATAAAACATCTTGATTAGGCTGCCTTTACACCATATTTCATTGGTGTCAGGTAGCCTAATTTTTCTTGGATACGCTCTTCGTTATAATAATTTAAATAGTCTCTAATCCGCTCAGTGACCTCATGGTTCCCTAACGAATTGAATTTAACATACTGGAACTCCTCTGACTTTAGGTTTGAATGAAACGATTCAATCACCGCATTATCCCAACAGTTTCCCCTCCGGGACATACTGCTTATCAGATCATTCTTCTTGACGAAGTCCTGGTAGGCATACGAAGTATATACACTTCCTTGATCCGAGTGTATGATGACCCCATCGGGGCTACTACGGTGTTCCAATGCTTCCATTAAGGTATCTATGACGAGCGGCGTCTGTTGATGGTCGTATAACTTGTAGGCAACGATTTCATTATTGAATAGATCCATGATTGTTGAGAGGTATTTCGTAGTGCTGCCATATTGGATATAGGTGATGTCCGTCACCCATTTCTTGTTCGGTGCACTTGCCGTGAAGTCGCGCTTAAGAAGGTCTGGAGCTATTATGATGCTCTCACCCTGAGATCTCCATTTTCGTTTAGGCTTGATACGACACTGGAGATTGTACTTTTGCATGATTTTCTGAACGGTATTCCGATTTGCTGCCAACTTATAGTGCTTATTTTTTATTGATGGTGGTGTTTATCGTGACGGCTATTGATTCATGGTTCAATGGAGATTCAATCCTTGATATCGGTATTGCAATTATATGCTTAGCTGCACTCATCATCTTGAAAATGGCAACAGAAATGAAGAAGAGTGAAGACTGAAACACACTTTGCACATTTATTCATAACAAAAAAACTTCGCTGGAGGAAAATCCAGCGAAGTTTTTTAATGAATATGGCGGTACACACCCACAACCTTACCTAAAATGCTAACTCGATCGACGATGATCGGTTCGAGAGATGAATTTTCAGGTTGTAGTCTAAAATAGTTTTTCTCTTTAAAGAAACGTTTCACGGTTGCTTCGTCATCTTCAGTCATAGCAACAACGATATCCCCGTTATTTGCCGAATTTTGTTGTTTAACGACAACATGATCTCCATTCAAAATTCCGGCTTCAATCATACTATCTCCCATAATCTCCAGCATGAATAATTGATCATCCACTGTTCCGAACGTAGTTGGAAGCGGGAAGAATTCTTCAATGTTTTCGATGGCTGTGATAGGTTGCCCGGCCGTTACTTTACCTACTAAAGGTACTTGTAAGACAGATGCAGGTGAAATATCTTGTAATTGCTCATCTTCTAAAATTTCAATAGCACGTGGTTTAGTTGGATCTCTTCGAATAAGTCCTTTGCTTTCCAGGCGAGCAAGGTGACCATGAACAGTTGAGCTAGAAGCAAGCCCGACAGCCTCACCAATTTCACGAACGGAAGGCGGATATCCTTTTTTACGTACTTCTTCTTTTATGAAAGCTAAAATATCTTCTTGTCTCTTTGAAGCCTTTCTCATTAGGGTTCCCCTCCAAATCACGATCCTTATTTCATATCTAAAGTATAGCATTTGGACATATGAAATGCAAACATAGGTTCTAAAATGGTTTGACAAGAAACGTGTGTTCGTATTATGATGAATATACAAATACGAACATACATTCTTAAGGAGTGATTATACATGAAAAACAAGACATCGTTACTTTATACGGCATGCTTAGCCATTATTATTTTATTCACATTCACAACGCTGCACTTGAAGGCTCAATCTAGTGGAACTAATGAGATTACTATTTCTACAGGAGATTCTCTTTGGACTCTAGCTGAGCTTTATGTAGAATCTGATGAAAGATTGCACTGGATTGATCAAGTGATGCAACTTAATTATATGACCGACAGCAAAATTCTAGTTGGGCAAAGACTTACTATACCGTCAGAAGAACAGTTTGATTATTTGGGTGAACCTACTCAATTGGCAGGGACAGAACAATGACGCAAAATAAATGTGTCATTTATACACGTGTCAGTACCGATAAAGAAGCACAAGAGACTTCATTATCTAGGCAGCAAATCGAATTAGAGTCTTTAGCAAACGCTCAATCTTTACTTATATCTGCTAGTTTCAGTGATCAGCAAAGCGGTTATGATGTCGATCGCGAAGGGTTATTAGACTTGTTAACGTACATTAAAGAAAATGAGGTTTCGTATTTACTCATTCAAGACGAAACACGATTAGGCAGGGGTCACGCTAGAATGGCCATCTTACACCTTTTAGAAAAAGAACAAATTACAATTTTAACAGCACGAGAAGATGGAGAGTTAGCGCTCACGGAAACTGACACCATGGTACTCGGGATCTTATCCGTCGTGGAAGAATATCAGCGCAAGATTCATAACGCAAAAATCCGAAGAGGGATGAAACGCGCTGTGCAAAATGGCTATCAACCAGAGCGTAATTTAAAATCAAGAGGGAATCAGATGGGGAGAGAGCGAATCGAGGTACCTATCGAAGAAATTGTACGGTTGCGAATTGCAGGTTTAACCTATGAAGAGATTAGTGCCACTTTATCTGGGTTAGGTCATTCAATTAGTAAAGCCACTGTTCACAGACGATTTAAAGAATATAAGGATCAAGCTTGAGGTATTCCGCTTAGGAATGCCTTTTTTCTTGCACTTTTCAACAAATTCTCCTATCGTGTAATAGAAAGCAAGGAGGAATATCATGTTAAGTCCAGAAAAACTCGCTCGTATAAGTGAACTTTCTAATAAATCGAAAACAAACAAATTAACAGAGGTAGAAGCGAAGGAACAAACTGCCCTGCGCAAAGAGTACCTAGAAACGTTTCGTTCTACTATGAGAAAAACTATCGAAAATGTTAAAATTGTTGACCCTGAAGGAAATGATGTCACTCCTGATAAAGTTAAACAAGCAAAGCATAATAACCGTCTGAACTAGTAGAAGTAGTTGCTAGAACAGCAAAGGTTTACTACACTAAGAGAGTAATTAAAATCGAGAGGATGTCGTTCATGCAAGCAGAAAAAGATTTATTAGCAATCAGTACCATTCGTACACTATCAATTGACGCGATTGATAAAGCCAACTCTGGCCACCCGGGATTACCAATGGGGGCAGCACCTATGGCTTACACTCTTTGGACTCGTCATTTACGACATAACCCGTCAAATCCTAACTGGTTCAACAGAGACCGCTTTGTTCTTTCAGCTGGTCATGGTTCTATGCTACTTTATAGCTTACTTCACTTGAGTGGCTATGATCTACCAATGGAAGAAATCAAGAAATTCCGTCAATGGGACTCTAAAACACCTGGGCATCCAGAATTCGGCCATACAGATGGTGTTGAAGCAACTACAGGACCTTTAGGACAAGGAATTGGTATGGCTGTCGGTATGGCAATGGCAGAAGCTCATCTAGCCGCAACGTACAATACGACTCATGACATTGTTGACCACTATACGTATGCTCTTTGTGGTGACGGTGACTTGATGGAGGGTGTAGCTGCAGAGGCTATCTCATTAGCAGGGCACTTAAAGCTAAAGAAATTAGTGGTCTTGTATGATAGCAATGATATCTCACTCGATGGAGATTTAAATAAATCATTTTCAGAGTCCGTTAAAATGCGCTTTGAATCTTATGGATGGAACTATCTATACGTAGAAGATGGAAATGATGTAGAGGCTATTGATCAAGCAATTGCACAAGCTAAGACATCAGACCGTCCTACTATTATTGAAGTGAAAACTGTTATCGGTTTCGGTTCTCCAAATCGTTCAGGTAAAGCTGATGCTCACGGTGCTCCTATGGGTGCTGATGAAACGAAACTAGTTAAAGAAGCATACAAGTGGACATTCGAAGAAGACTTCTATGTGGACGACACAGTCTATGCAACATTTAAAGAAGCTACTGACAAACTAGGTGCAGAAGAAGAAGCGAAGTGGAACGACTTATTTACACAGTTTACATCACAAAACGCAGATCTTGCTAGCCAGTTGAAACATGCAATCGATGGCACATTCTCAATCGATTGGGATGCTGTAAAACCAACGTATGAAGTTGGAGCTTCAGTAGCAACTCGTTCAGCATCAGGTGAAGCAATTAATGCCATCGCTAAAAATCTTCCATCATTCTTTGGTGGTAGTGCCGATTTAGCCGGTTCAAATAAAACAACTATCAAAGGTGTTGGTGATTTCTCAGCTGACAGCTATGACGGGAAAAATATTTGGTTCGGTGTCCGTGAATTCGCTATGGGAGCAGCATTAAATGGGATGGCCTTACACGGTGGTTTAACAGTGTTCGGTGGAACATTCTTCGTATTCAGCGATTACGTTCGTCCAGCCATTCGTCTCTCTGCTCTTATGAACTTACCTGTCACTTATGTATTCACGCATGACAGCATTGCAGTAGGGGAAGACGGACCAACGCATGAACCTGTAGAACAGTTAGCTTCTCTGCGTGCAATGCCAGGTTTGTCTATCATTCGTCCTGCAGATGCAGTTGAAACGCAAGAAGCGTGGCAATTAGCTGTGGAGTCAACAGATACGCCAACTCTACTGGTGCTATCTCGTCAGAATTTACCTGTCCTTGAAGGGACTGTATCTGGAGCTTCTGAAGGAGTTGCCAAAGGGGCGTATGTAGTATCAGCAGGTGACAACCCTACTGGACTTTTATTGGCTTCAGGATCTGAAGTTAGTCTAGCGGTTGAAGCACAAAAAGTGTTAAAACAACAAGGTGTAGAAGTATCTGTAGTTTCCATGCCATCTTGGGACCGTTTCGAACAACAAGATGCTGCCTATAAAGAATCAGTACTTCCACGTTCAATTACTAAACGTTTAGCAATTGAAATGGGTGCATCATTAGGCTGGCACAAATATGTTGGTTTTGATGGAGATGTTCTTGCGATTGATCGTTTTGGAGCTAGTGCACCAGGCGAAAAAATCATGGAAGAGTTCGGATTTACAGCTACCAATGTAGCAAAACGCTTCCAAGAACTTAACTAATACAAAAAAATTGAATGAAATTTAATTAAATAAGTCAGCATCTTCTCTAGAGATTAATCATGGGAAGATGCTGACTTTCTTTTTAGGAGTCTCTTTTTTTCTGACTCTAGTCAATCATGGGAAAGATGTAGTATACTAGTGAATGGTGTCTGAGACACGTCGATTAGCCAGCAAAGGAGGATGACATACATGAATTTAGCACTTGCGATTACGTTGATTATCGTTGCTCTTATTCTCGGTCTTGTTGGAGGATTTTTCGCAGCACGTCAATATATGATGAAATATCTAAAAGATAATCCGCCAATCAATGAACAAATGCTTCGTATGATGATGGCCCAAATGGGACGTAAACCATCTGAGAAGCAAGTGAAACAAATGATGGCTCAAATGAACCGTGTTCAAACTAAACCAGGTAAACAAAAGTAAAAGCAGCTCAATTGAGCTGCTTTTCGTTTGTATAAAGGTGATATTTAATTAAGAAATCTAGTACCGTCATTTCATATTCTTCAGGGTTTTCATTAAAAGATTTGGCATGGGCACCTTTATCGAAAAATTTCAGCTCTTTGGCACCTGGCTTTTTGTCATATAAATCCTGAGCCATGTCAGGCAAGATGAAATCATCTGGTCTAGAATGAATGAAAAGGACCGGCTTTTCAATGCGATCTACAACATCGATTGGAGAGACTAGACGAAACGTATATCCTTCACGTAATTTCATAAACAAATTCGCAAGGCGCACAGTTAACATGGAACTGATGGGTGTAGTTTGCATCATCACGTGATGGACTTGGCGTTCAAAATCAGAGAATGCACAATCAGAAATATAAAAATCTGCATCATCACGTATCGATCCAGCATAGAGTAATGTGGTTGCAGCTCCCATCGACTCCCCATGTATACCGATAACTCCACCATCGCCAACACGCTCACGAAGCGCATCTACAACAGCCTCTAAATCCATTTTTTCATAATGACCAAAGCTTGTGGTTTTACCTCCAGAGTCACCGTGTCTTCGGTGATCATAAATAACACTATTATAGCCAAGCCTTTCAAACATTCGGACAAATCGCAAAGAATTAATCTTATTTTCGGTTACACCATGACAAATAATGACATAGTTCTTTGTATCATGGGGTTGAATAAAGATCGATTTCAATTGGTAACCATTTTTTGATTGAATCCAAACTTCTTCTTTTTTTATAGCATCATACCAAGATTGGTCTAATCGTTTTTCAGAAATTTCTCGATTTAAAATAAAATCAGGTTCTTTTTGTTTAATGTACATCAACCGATTTGTTGCCACAAATCCAATTAATGTCGTTAATGCAGTGATGAGGCTCGTTACTAAGCTTGTCCATAAGATGACCCTCTTTTTCATATTCATCATCTCCGATTATGTTGATACCTCCCTTTACCCCCAAGTTAGTGTATTGACACATGCGGTGAGATGACAGCAACTGCCTCTTTTAAAAGATCTTCATCAATTCCAGTTGCTATACCCATTCTATGCAGCATATGGACAACACGTTCTGTTGCGACATTGCCAGTTGCACCAGGTGCAAACGGACAGCCACCGAGACCACCAGCAGAGCTATCAAATCGATCAACCCCAGCTTGTAAAGCGGCAAAGATATTAGCAAGTGCCATTTTTTCTGTGTCATGGAAGTGTGCTGTAATCAAAGTATCAGGAAATTCTTTTTTTAGTAAAGAGAATAAGGTATAACTTTCGAGTGGAGAGGCCTTGCCGACAGTATCGGCTACGCTTAACTCATGGACGCCCATTTCGACAAATTCTCTACACAGAGAAATCACATCATCAATGCCTTGTTTGCCTTCATAAGGACAATAAAAAGCAGTTGATATACAAGCTCTTACAAAAATATTGTGGTTGAGCAGTTCAGCTATAGGAGCTCGAAGTTGTTCTACAGCTTCAGCAGTTGTTTTGTTAATATTCTTTTGATTAAAAGTTGAAGAGACACCCACAAAAACTGCTATATGGTCAGCACCCATGGTTTTAGCGTTTTCCATCCCGCGTTCATTAGGTGTTAACACAAATTGTTTCCCAAGACGATCAATTCTAGCCATAATTTCATTGGCATCTGCCATTTGAGGTACCCACTTTGGCGATACAAATGAAGTTACTTCCATTTCAGTAATTCCAGCCGCTTGAAGCGCACGAATATAGGCTAGTTTATGCTCAGTTTTTACATAGTTTTTTTCATTTTGCAGACCATCTCTCGGTCCAACCTCGATAATTGTCACTGTATTTGGTAAACTAATCATGGAACCATTCCCCCTTGATACTAGTTTACGCATAGTGAGGGAGAGGTCGCAAGAGGGATGAACAGGAGGAAATGATTATGTCAACTGAAGTTGTTATTGTAAGCGCTGTCCGAACAGCTATAGGCTCATTTCAAGGATCTTTAAAAGACGTACTAGCAACAAAATTAGGTGCAATTGTAATTGCTGAAGCCATTAAGCGTGCCGGTCTTCAAAATGAACAGATCGATGAAGTGATAATGGGGAATGTGTTACAGGCTGGACTGGGACAAAACCCTGCGCGCCAAGCATCTATTTTAGCGGGTTTGCCTCAGCAAGTACCAGCTATGACAATTAATAAAGTATGCGGCTCTGGATTAAAAGCTGTTCATTTAGCGACTCAAGCTATTAAAGCAGGAGATGCTGAGATAGTGGTAGCGGGTGGAATGGAAAATATGAGTCAAGCTCCTTATTTATTGATGGGAGCAAGAGATGGTTACCGTATGGGCAATCAACAAGCTGTAGACAGTATGATTACAGACGGTTTATGGTGTGCATTTAATGATTACCACATGGGTGTCACAGCCGAAAACCTTTGTACGAACTATGGATTAACTCGTGAAGAACAAGATGAGTTTGCAGCTCGTTCACAACAACGTGCAACTGCCGCAATCGAAGCGGGTAAATTTGAGGAAGAAATCGTCTCTGTAGAAATTCCACAGCGTAAAGGTGACCCAGTCATCTTCAATGTTGATGAGTACCCTAAAAAGGGAACAACAGCTGAAAAATTAGGCAATCTACGAGCGGCATTTAAAAAAGAAGGTTCAGTCACGGCAGGTAACGCATCAGGTATTAATGATGGGGCAGCAGCAGTTATCGTTATGTCGAAACAAAAAGCACAAGAGCTAGGCTTACCTATTTTAGCTACAGTTGTAGCCAATGCTTCTGCAGGTGTAGATCCAGCAATCATGGGAATTGGTCCAGTGGAAGCTGTTACTAAAGTAATGAAAAAATCAGGTTATACAGTTTCAGATATGGATTTAGTTGAAGCAAATGAAGCATTTGCAGCTCAAGCATTAGCAGTTGATCGTGAATTGCACTTTGATGCTGATAAATTAAATGTAAATGGTGGGGCTATAGCACTTGGTCACCCAATTGGAGCTAGTGGTGCTCGTATTTTTGTCACTCTTTTACACGAAATGAAAAAGCGTGACGCGAAGACAGGCCTTGCTACTTTATGTATTGGTGGAGGACAAGGGGTAGCTACCATCGTTTCAAGAGGTGAATAAAAGTGAAAAAGAAGAGAAAGCAAAATCAATCTACTCAACCGACCACTAAACAGTCAGACGAGCGACTTACTTTGAAAGATCAACTATCAGAATCTGTATTTACAAAGTTGCTAGAGACCAAATCTTCTCTCACTGCTGAGCAACAAAGGCGCGAAGAAGAGGAACAGGCTAAAAAATTATTCGAAAAAAAACAACGAGAAAAAAATATGAGTTTTGAAGAACTCTTGGACCAGTATGGTGAAAAAGGTTCCAAATTTTAAAAATGGAGCATGTCGATTTATTCGACATGCTCTTTAAATGATTCAGGGTGTGTAAATGATTGAAACTTCTCAATTTCCGCTTTTGTCACGGCTTGTTTGTAATTTTGAAGGGAATCCTGTAACTGGTTTAATTTACTAGTACCGATAACTACCGAACTAACAGCAGGTTGCTGGAGAATATGATGCAAACTAACAGCTCCAAGGTTTGGTAAGGCATTTTTCATCTGATGGACTGTTTCTTCTAACTCTTTTTCTTGATAACTGCCGTAGCTAGAAACTTTTTTAAGTTTTTCAACCGCAGCGTCTGTCAATAAGCCCTTCGCCTGTCCGCCGCGCACAAGAAGACCTAGGTTATGTTCTTCTATAAAAGGAAAAACATCCTCCCCTCTTCGGTCTAATCCTGAATACTGCATCATGACACTAATCGCACGGCTGTTGTTAAAGTAAGGATAAATGACATTTGGGCGGATGGAGGATAGACCATAGTGACGAATCAGGCCTCTATCTTGTAGTTTCTCAAATACTTCGATGATCCCGTCCCAATCATCTTCCTTTGTGCCTCCGTGTAGTTGATAAAGGTCAATATAATCGGTTTGTAAACGATTTAAGGAGTTTTCAACTGCTTCAGCAATCCATTTGGGGTTAGGGTCCCAATTCCAACCTTCTTTTCCTTCGACAAAACGATTTCCGACTTTCGTCGACAGATGTACGAATTCTCGTCTACCTTCTAAGCTTCTTCCTACACGCTTTTCATTGTCACCTTGCTCATATAGATCCGCAGTATCAATCCAGTTGATCCCTTCGTCCAGAGCGGTGTGAATAATGGCATCTGTTTCTTGTTGGGTGGCGGGTAATGTCATGGCTCCTAAAGAAAGCTCGGAGATTGTCAAATCGCTTTTACCAAGTTGTACATGTTTCATCTGCTCTCCTCCTTTACATAATGGTACAATGAGGAGAGAAAATATTCAAAGAGGAGAGAGAACATGTCCATGAATTTTGAAGAAAAGACACTTCGTACTACTCCCATTTATTCTGGTAAAGTAATTTCTTTGCAAGTAGATGATGTGCTTTTACCTAATAATAAAGAATCAAAACGTGAACTTGTTAAGCATCCTGGTGCCGTTGCAATAATTGCTATTACATCAGACAATAAGTTAGTGGTTGTCGAACAATATCGAAAAGCTCTCGAAAGAACACTTATTGAAATACCTGCTGGTAAAATTGAGCCAGGAGAAGATCCTAAGGACACAGCATTACGAGAGCTAGAAGAAGAAACCGGCTTTACTGCAAGTGATCTGCATTATATACAAAGCTTTGCCACGTCACCAGGATTTGCAGATGAAATCATCCATATCTATGTGGCCCAAGGTTTGAAAAAACTAGAAGCGAAACGGCTATTAGACGAGGACGAATTTGTTGAACTCCACGAATGTTCTTTAGCAGACGCCGAAAAGTGGATTCAAAGTCAAAAGATTTTTGATGCAAAAACCGTTTTTGCCATTCAGTGGTGGAGACTTCACAGGTTCTAAACTAGAAAACTTGCTTCATACACTTACCTAAAGGGAGGGAAGAGTATGAAGCATTTATTTATGCAATGGTGGGCAGTTTTTTTAACCGCAAGTCTAGGAGGCTATTATCTATACAAGCAGCACCCTAGTTTAGCCGCACAAATGAACACAAGTTTACTAGAAACAACTTGGCTACGATGGGTGTTGTATGGGCTATTAATTTTAGTAGCTGTTTTACAATTTAACACGCCTACAAGGAGACTTGTTAAAATTATAGGAGCTATCTTTTTGACACTGGCCGCCTATTGTTCAAGTGGTCTATTTATCCAACAAGGTTTTGTGGGTTATTCAGTTTACTTTATTTCTATTAGTGTAAGCAGTGCACTACTATGGTTTGTCTTACATTATAAGTCTATTGGATGGAAAATGGTCGTCATTCTCGCTATTGCTGTACATATGGGTGTGAGACTGTTAGGTTTTAATTAGAATAATTATAAAAAAAGAAGAGTTCTAAGAAGTTACACTTGTCACTTGAAAATATCATTTGGTATACTAGTCTCATGTTAGGAGGCGTCATATGGAAGGCCGAATCGATCGAATTAAAAAACAATTATCCGGCGCCGGCTATAAACTGACGCCGCAACGAGAATCAACCGTTCGTGTTTTACTTGAGAATGAAGAAGCGCATTTAAGTGCAGAAGATGTATTCTTATTAGTACGCGACAAATCAAAAGATATTGGACTTGCAACAGTTTACCGGACATTAGAACTTTTAAATGAGTTAAATGTTGTCGATAAAATTCAGTTTGGTGACGGGGTCTCTCGTTACGACCTTCGCCAAGAAGGTGCCGCTCATTTCCATCACCATTTGGTGTGTATGGAATGTGGAGCTGTTGATGAGATCCAAGAAGATTTACTCGGCGATGTGGAACAAGTAGTGGAATCGCGCTTTAATTTTCAAATTAAAGATCATCGCTTAACATTCCATGGTATTTGCCACCGTTGCCATACAAAATAACTGATGACGTAGAAGTCGAGAAGGATAGCCAACTGTGCTATCCTTTTTTTATTACTAGATGTGAAGAAAGCCGTTCTAGAAACTCCGAGGAAATCAAGCGTGCCCGTGGAGGCGAACTTGCCTCTGCGGGTGCGATTGATTCCGCAGTGTGTTTCTGGCTTTCGTAACTCGATATTATTACTAGATGCAGAGGCGATTGTTCAGAGACCGCCAACTTAAACCCACCCATACTTCAAACGAAAAAGGTGAACCCAATGAAAGAAGCACTTGAAGACTACATACATTTTCTTAGAATTGAAAAACAAATGGCAGATAACACGCTGGCTGCTTACCGCACGGATTTAACAGCCTACCTTGAGCAACTAATCGAGTGGGGGATACAGAGCTTTCAAGATGTTACAAAAGAAACCGTAGCTCAGCATCTTCGCTCACAAAAGTTAGAGGGGAAGTCAGCTCGTACAATTTCACGCAAAGTCGCATCGCTTAGGTCGTTTCACCAATTTTTATTAAGAGAACGTGTGACTAACCATGATCCTTCCTACCAAATTGAACACCCGCAGTTTGATAGTGTACTGCCTAAATTCCTAACGATTGAAGAAGTTGATGCTCTCACGGCGGCTATTCCAAAATCAAAGCCTCAAGGAATCCGAGATTACGCGTTAGTAGAATTGCTTTATGCAACGGGAATGCGAATCTCGGAATGCACACAGCTCGATATCGAAGATGTTCAGTTATCGATGGGATTTGTTAGAGTGCTCGGAAAAGGACAAAAAGAGCGCATCATCCCGCTTAACCAAACGTCTATTCATCTCATCACTACATACTTGGAGCAAGCACGCTCTAAATTGTTCAAACCTGGCGGCGATGACAAAGCATTATTTATCAACCAAGCAGGTAAGCGACTGACACGCCAAGGCATCGCAAAGCTATTGAAGCAGCATGCACTGCGTGCAAATCTCACAAAAGAAATTACACCACACTTATTACGGCATACATTTGCGACGCATCTGATTGAAAATGGAGCAGATCTGCGCGCAGTTCAAGAAATGTTGGGACACTCTGATATATCAACAACTCAAATCTATACGCACATTGGTAAGAAGCGTCTGAAAGAAGTCTATAAAGAATTTCATCCAAGAGCTTAAAATGTAAGAGGTCTGACGTGTATTTTTTCCATAAAAGATGCTACTATTACCGTATAACATAAAAAGTGAGGGATTATCGATGTCTAATTCATTTAAGCGAGTACATGTAATTGTTATGGATTCAGTGGGTATTGGTGAAGCTCCCGATGCAAAAGCATTCGGTGATGAAGGATCAAACACCTTAGTTCATACAGCAGAAGCGGTAGGAGGATTGCATTTACCGAATTTGCAGCAATTAGGATTAGGTAATATTGAAACGATTCCTGGAGTGGAAGCGGTGTCAGAACCACTCGCATTTTACGGCAAGATGGAAGAAGCCTCTGTAGGGAAAGATACAATGACAGGTCACTGGGAAATAATGGGCCTTCACGTCGATCAACCTTTTAAAGTCTATCCAAACGGGTTTCCTCAAGAATTAATCGCTCAGTTAGAAGAGAAAACTGGACGTAAAGTTTTAGGTAACAAACCTGCTAGTGGGACAGAAATTCTAGATGAGTTAGGCAAAGAGCACATGGAGACGGGTGCAATTATAGTCTACACATCTGCAGACCCTGTTCTTCAGATTGCAGCTCATGAAGAAGTTATTTCTTTAAAAGAACTATATGAAATCTGTGAAATTGCTCGTGAATTGACGTTGTCTGAAGAATTCCTAGTAGGTCGTGTAATTGCTCGTCCATTTTTAGGAGAGCCAGGTAACTTCCAACGTACGACTAATCGTCATGATTATGCACTTAAACCATTTGGACGCACGGCTCTTAACGAGTTGCAAGACAATGGATTAGATGTTATTGCTATTGGAAAGATTGATGATATCTACAACAGTGAGGGAATTACAGAAGCCATCCGTACAAAAGACAACATGGACGGAATGGACAAGCTACACGAAGTGATGCTTCGCGACTTTACTGGAATTAGCTTCTTAAATTTAGTTGATTTTGATGCATTGTTTGGTCACCGTCGTGATCCAAAAGGATACGCTTCCGCATTAGAAGCTTTCGATGTACGTTTAACAGATACGCTTCAGCTTTTACGTGATGACGATTTGTTGATTATCACAGCTGATCACGGAAACGATCCGACAATGCCAGGAACAGACCATACACGGGAGTATGTGCCACTGCTAGTGTACTCAAAACAATTTGCAGCAGGTAAAGAATTACCAACTCGTGCTACTTTTGCTGATATCGGTGCCACATTAACAGAACTATTTAAAACGAATCCTACTTCATATGGAACTAGTTTTTCATCTGAGTTGGAATAAGGAGATAGTACAATGAGAATGATTGATTTAATCGAAAAAAAACGTGACGGCCTTGAGCTGACTGAACAAGAAATTCGCTTCTTTGTGGATGGCTATACAAAAGGGGACATTCCTGATTATCAGATGAGTTCATTATTGATGGCGATCTATTTTCAAGATATGACCGATCAAGAACGTGCTTTCCTAACGATGGCGATGGTCGAGTCAGGCGATCAAATTGATTTATCGGCAATCGATGGTATTAAAGTTGATAAGCACTCTACAGGTGGTGTAGGTGATACGACCACTTTAGTGCTTGGACCTCTTGTAGCAGCAGTGGGTGTTCCTGTTGCGAAAATGAGTGGCCGTGGTCTTGGTCATACGGGTGGAACGATTGATAAATTGGAAGCTATCGAAGGGTTTCATGTAGAACTTACAAGTGAACAGTTTACAAAACAAGTAAATGAGTTGAAATTAGCGGTCATTGGACAAAGTGGAAATCTAACACCAGCTGATAAAAAACTTTACGCACTGCGCGATGTTACGGCAACAGTAAGTAGTATTCCCCTAATCGCCAGCTCAATCATGAGCAAAAAAATTGCTGCTGGTGCTGATGCGATTGTCCTTGATGTGAAAGCTGGAGAAGGCGCCTTCATGAAAACAATTGAAGACGCAGAAGCTCTTGCTACAGCCATGGTGCGCATTGGTAACAATGTTGGCCGCAATACAATGGCGATTATTTCAGACATGAGCCAACCACTTGGAAGAGCTATAGGAAATGCTCTAGAAGTTGAGGAAGCTATCGATACTCTAAGAGGGCAAGGACCTGATGATTTAACAGAGCTATGTCTAGTGCTTGGTAGTCAAATGGTGGTTGTTGGAGGAAAAGCTGAAACTCTAGAAGAGGCACGTCAAATGCTTGAAAAAGTCATTGAAGACGGTTCCGCTCTTCAAATCTTTAAAGACTTTATTGAATGGCAAGGTGGAAACCCTGCTGTTGTCGATAATCCAAAGCTACTTCCACAGGCTGCCCATAAAATAGATATCTTAGCTCCTATTTCAGGAACAGTGAGCTATATGGAAGCAGATGAGATTGGAACGGCTGCCATGTTACTCGGAGCAGGTCGTGCAACAAAAGAATCAGAAATCGACTTAGCTGTCGGAATCATGCTTCACAAAAAAGTAGGGGATACAGTTAAAGAAGGAGAAGCGCTAGCGACGTTCTATGCTAACAGTGAAGATATCCAAGATGCAAAAGAGAAGTTTTTAACAAACATAACAATTTCTGAACAAGCAACAGATGCACCGCCGCTTGTTTACAAAATCATTACAGGATAAGACTAGGAAGACCTCGTTCGCTTTGTCGAATGAGGTCTTTTTTTTTGTCTTTTTTTCTAGTTTTGTCGACGAGCAGGAGTCTGCCGAGTTAAGTGAGAATTAAGTTGTGTAAAGAGGAGGAATGCAAATGTTATCAACGATTGAAAAAGTAGGAGATCAAACTCTTATAGTCCGACTCCAAGGCGAGTTAGATCACCATACAATCAAAACGCTTAGAAAAGAAATTAGTTTTTGTTTAGTGACACAACCGATAAAAATGCTTGTCTGGGATTTGAAGCACGTCAGCTTTATGGATAGTTCAGGGATTGGTCTAATTTTGGGTAGGATTCGTGAGATGGAGCCGTTTGGTGGTCAAACAATGATTGTGCATGCCAATACGACCATTCGTAAAATCTTTAGCTACGCGGGTCTCACTTCTTTGATAGTGACGGAAGATCGCGAAATTCAAGTTGTGGGGAAGGAGGTGCAAGGATGAACAATCGAATTGATATTCGCTTCCCTGCCAAAAGTGAAAATGAAGCGCTAGCTCGTCTAGTCATTGCTTCTTTTTTGTCGCCAATTGACCCTCTTGTGGATGAACTGGCAGAATTTAAAACTGCTCTTTCAGAAGCTGTAACCAACGCCATCATTCATGGGTATGAAGAAGATGAAGAAGGCTATATAGAGGTGAAGGCTGTTTTGACGGGTCATTACGTCCAAGTGGATATTCGTGATGAAGGTTTAGGAATTGAAAATGTTGAACTTGCCAAAGAGCCACTCTATTCAAGCAAAGCTCATGAAGAACGTTCGGGAATGGGCTTTACCATAATGGAAAGTTTTTGCGATGAAGTAAAAATTACGTCACAAGCAGGCTTTGGGACCGTTATCAGCTTGGTCAAACAATTTACACCAACAGCCTCGTTTTCAAAGGTGCACTAATGAAAAAGCAGCCACCACTTTCACATGAGAAAATGAGAGAGCTGCTCACGTTATCCAAATCAGGTGATGTTGTAGCCCGAAAAGAGATGATTGAGCACAACACCAAACTTGTATGGAGTATTGTACAGCGCTTTTCGAATCGTGGAGCTGACCTTGATGATTTATTTCAAATTGGCTGTATAGGATTGGTTAAGTCTGTCGACAAGTTTGATTTATCGTATGATGTCAAATTTTCAACCTATGCCGTACCCATGATCATTGGTGAGATTCAGCGGTACCTGCGAGATGATAGTACTCTGAAAGTTAGTCGCTCCATTCGAGAGACCACTTTGAAAATTAAGTATGAAATGGAACGATTTTCAAAACAACATGAACGGTATCCAACTGTTCATGAACTGGCTAGTGCATTAGATACCAAACCAGAAGACATCGTATTAGCTTTTGATGCGCTTAGAGATCCTGCATCTTTACATGAACAAATTCTTGATGGGGATGATGGCATCACGTTAATGGATCAAATGCGAGATGACCGAGCTGAAAAGCCGTTTCATTACTATTTCTTAACGGAACTGATTGAGCGTCTTGAACCACGAGAGCAACTTTTGATTCGCATGCGCTTCTATTCTGATTTCACACAGACAGAAGTAGCTGCTCGACTCGGTGTATCACAAGTGCAAGTGTCCCGCATGGAAAAAAGAATACTGGAACGGTTGCGAGGTTGGATTCCCGCCAGTTACGTGTAAACGCATTGAAACCATCACTTCATTATGGTAAAGTGTGGGTAGTAAATTAGCAGGAAATGCGAGGGATTGTCATGAATGACACGCTTCACTACACCACCAATCAGCAAGGACATTTAACGATTGCAGGGCTCGATGCTGTTCAGTTAGCAAAGGATTTTGGTACACCGGTCGTGGTTTACGACATCGGTTTAGTTCGTGAAAGAGCTCGCAAATTTAAAGATACATTCACGAAGCAAAATGTGAAGGCACAAGTAGCTTATGCTTCTAAAGCATTTTCTTCGATCGCAATCTACGAAGTGATGAAGGAAGAGGGTCTTTCGCTAGATGTAGTATCGGCAGGAGAACTATATACAGCTATTCAGGCACAATTTCCTGTTGAGAAAATTCACTTTCACGGAAATAATAAAAGCCTTGAGGAATTAATCATGGCATTTGATTATAAAATCGGCTGTATTGTAGTGGATAATTTTTATGAGCTTGAACTTGTGAAGCAACTTGCAGAAGAGCGAAAACAAGATATGGCTATCCTACTAAGAGTCACACCAGGCATAGAAGCGCACACGCACACGTATATCACGACGGGCCAACAGGATTCTAAATTTGGCTTTGATTTAAATAATGGCCAAGCCGATGATGCCTTCAAACTAGTCGCTCACCATCCTTACGTGCAATTGTTAGGCTTGCATTGTCACATTGGTTCACAAATATTTGAAACGCAAGGCTTTGTGGCAGCTGCAGAAAAACTCTTAATGAAAATGCAAAACTGGAGCGAACTGCAAAACTATACTTGTACCGTGCTGAATTTGGGTGGAGGTTTTGGGATTCGCTACACAGAAGAAGATTCGCCATTACCACCTGAGAAATATGTGGAAGAAATGATCAAAGCGATTCAACGCCTATCCTCTGAGTCTGCGTATCAAATGCCAGAAATCTGGATTGAACCGGGCCGTTCACTAGTAGGAGATGCGGGTACAACACTTTATACAATCGGCAGTCAAAAAGTCATCCCGGATACGCGTCACTATATCGCTGTAGACGGCGGCATGTCCGACAATATTCGTCCAGCCCTTTATCAAGCACGGTATGATGCGCGTGTTGCCAATCGCATGAATGCAGAGGCAGACCAGCTGGTAACTGTAGCCGGGAAATGCTGCGAATCTGGGGATAAACTAATTGAGGATATTTCACTACCACCCGTTGAGGCTGGGGACATATTAGCTGTTTTTGCAACCGGTGCCTATGGTTACGCTATGGCTAGCAATTATAATCGATTAACGCGCCCGGCCGTGGTATTTGTAGAAGATGGACAAGCACAAGTGGTTATTCGTAGGGAGTCTTTAGCTGATCTCATTCGCAACGATCTGTCCCTCTATAAGGAGGAGTCACAAGGATGAGTACAAATAAAAGAAACCTAGTGTTGTTTGTTGTTTTGCTACTGATGGGGTTAGGTTGGGGAGTTTTCTATTGGTTAGTGATAGCCCCAACAGTGTCAGGGTAAGCGAGTAAAATTAAATTATTCAAAAGCAGTAGGTTCTCTAGGTTACATTTTAGAGAGCCTACTGCTTATTTATGATCAAGTTCCGTTCTGGGGCTGCTTTCCGAGGGCGCGTCGGGAGTCTCCTCGTCACATACGTTCCTGCGGGGCCTCACGTAACGCTCTTAATCCCACTGGAGTCAGCCCCTCCACTCCACTCGAATTCACACTCAATATAGTTTAATAAATGCTCTTTATTCTATACTGTCTATTAACAAAGTATTTTAATGTTTATTACGTTTTGCTAATGCTTTCAGGCGCGCCTCAACGACTTCTGACCGATCACGTAAAAGATGTCGGTTCACAATACTATCTTCCACTACCGAAGATTGTGGGAAAGTGGCTACATAATCAGTAAGTTCTTGTTCATGGAATTGAAAGGTCATGGGTTGGTAGGCTTTTAATTCTTCAATAAGACTAATGCGAAGCTCTACGTCTTCAACAAGCTTAGTGAAGTTCAAGAGCTTTTCAAGTTCTTGTTGATTCATAACAAAAAGTGTTTGGGCCTTTTCTAAAGAGCGTTTAGCCCCAGCAAAATTCTCGCGGCGCCAATGATAGAGACCTGTAGAAAGTAATACAAAACCAACCACAAGATGTTGTTTATCACGTGGAGCAATCTCTTTCCATAAATCTTCAAGTACCTCATGACATTCAAAATAGTCTTTTGTTACATAGAAATTATACAAAAACTCACGAAATTCAGGGCGTTTAGCTAGGTGCATTGTTTATTCACATCCGGTATAATAGTAGTCATTCTGCAAATAAAGGTGAGGCTATGGCATACGAAGTGAAAGTTGAAGCTTTTGAAGGACCACTAGATTTATTGCTTCATCTCATCAATCGTTTAGAAATTGATATTTATGACATTAAGATGACGGAGATTACCTCTCAGTATATGGAACACGTCCACGCCATGCAAGTGCTAGAGCTGAATGAAGCTAGTGAATACCTTGTCATGGCTGCCACTTTGTTAAGCATTAAAAGTAAAATGCTGCTTCCCGCAGTTTCGATAGATTTTGATGAGGCGGATGAGTTTGATGAATTTGATCCTCGTGATGAACTCGTCAACCGATTACTGGAGTACAAACGTTTTAAAGAAGCAGCAGGTGAGTTGAAAGAGTTGGAAGTAGCGCATAGTCAACATTTTTCTAAGCTTCCAACAGTAGTTGAAAATCATGAAGTTGATAAAAATGTAGTTCTTGATCAGCATTACGAAGTATATGATTTATTAGGGGCATTCCAAAAAATGTTCAAACGTAAATTATTACAAGCGCCTTTATCGACGCGAATCAGTAAGGCAGAAATCTCGATTAAAGTGCAGATGGAATCCGTATTGCAAAAACTTCAAAATCGAAGAGGGAAACTTTCATTTGATGAATTATTCGATACAAATGAAAGAGCTGTGATAGTGGCGACCTTCTTATCTGTACTAGAACTAATGAAACGTCAATTTATCCAAATTCATCAGACTGAAAATTTTACGAACCTAGAAATTGAGCTAATGAAGGAAGTGCACGAACATGAAATGGAATCTGAATTTGATCAGCCAGTTGGAGAGCCTTCTGTTCATCGCAGGTGATGAAGGAATCAGTTTTTCAAAATTGTGTACCTTTACGCAAGCTTCATCGACTGATTTGAAGGAGCACCTTGACCACATGCAACGTGCGTATAAAGAAGATGCCTCTAGAGGGATAGAGGTAGTCGTTTTGGCCAATCACTATCAGTTTGTTACGAAACGTGAAAATGCAGAAGTCATCGAAAGAATGATCGAGACTACACAAGCTACTGCGCTGTCTCAAGCGGCAATGGAAGTGTTAGCGATTGTTGCATACAAACAACCGATCACCCGAGTAGAAATTGATGAAATTCGTGGAGTAAAGTCAGACAGTGCCGTGCATACGTTGGTGGCAAGAGTCTTACTGAAAGAAGTGGGTAGAGCAGAGGGGACGGGCCGGGCCATACTTTATGGTACGACACCAGAATTTATGCAAGTGTTTGGTTTGAGTAGCTTAGAAGATTTACCTCCACTGCCAGAACATGAATCAGAAGAAGACGATACCGATTTATTTATGAGCAAGTTTCAAGAGCAATTTGAGTTAGAGACAAGTGAGAAAGGATGAATTTGTGTACGCACTTCTTCTTAAAACAGCTGACCTTGGAAAACAGGTTAGCTGTTTTTTTTATAGCAAAGTAATCATTTGTTTAGCCATACTTTCTTTAACAATGGAACTTCCAGTTACAATGGCATCTTTTGCAGTGATTGACGCAGAGTCGGGCAGACTACTCAGTGAACAAAATGCATTCCAAGAGCTACCGCCTGCTTCCATTACAAAAATATGGACCGTCTATGTAGCGCTGCAAGAAAAAGATAAAAACGAACAAGTTCGTATCAGTCGAAATGCTAGTAATCAAGAAGGGTCCTCCGTATACTTAAAGAGACAAGAACTTTGGAGTTTAGAGAGCTTACTATACGCGACTATGTTACAATCAGGAAATGACGCTGCGGTCGCTGTTGCTGAACATGTAGCGGGATCTGAGATGGCTTTTGCAGCATTGATGAATCTTTACGCTAAAAAAGCGGGTGTTAAGCAAACTTGGTTCATGAACGCTTCTGGTCTACATGAGGATATCCATTTGACCACTGCATACGATATGTCTTTATTGTTTAAAACAGCGTTGGAGGATGAATCGTTTCGCGAGATAGCGACTGCAACACTTTATGCACCAGATGAAAGAGCAGTTACGTGGCATAATAAACATCGTTTAGTTGCAGAACAAACAGCTATTGCAGGGAAAACAGGATTTACTAAAAAGGCTGGCAGAACACTAATCAGTTATTTTGAACAAAACGAAAAAAAGTTGATTGTTGTTTCACTGAATGAAGCAAATGATTGGAAATTACACACGGAGCTGCAGCGTAAGACTTTTGAACTTGTCGATCGCGTGACCATTCAAGGAGATTACGTCACTTCAACTGGTATACAAATCAAAGTTTCAAAGCCGTATCATTTTTTGAAAAAAAATGAGGAAAAGCTGCAGAATATTGTCCATCTAAAAAAAGGACAGACACAAGGATTATGGGAAGTAAAGTTTACCTCAACAACTTTAGCATTTCCTATTTCCTATACAATGGAATGAGGGTATAAGAATGGAACGTTTACAAAAAGTAATAGCAAATGCAGGAATAGCATCTAGAAGAAAAGCAGAACAATTAATTGTCGATGGAAAAGTGAAAGTGAATGGTGTTCGTGTGAAAGAACTCGGCACGAAAGTATCCTCATCAGATGATGTAGAAGTAGAGGGTGTCTTGTTAGAAAAAGAAAACAAAGTTTATTATCTTCTTTATAAACCACGTGGCGTCATCTCAGCAGCTACTGATGACAAAGGTCGTACAACGGTTGTTGATTTAATTGATATCGAAGACAAACGAATTTTTCCAGTAGGAAGATTAGATTACGATACATCAGGTTTGATTCTTTTAACAAATGATGGTGACTTCTCTTATGCTTTGACCCACCCTAAATTTAAGGTGGAGAAGACGTATGTAGCACGTGTCAAAGGAATTCCATTCCGTGAAAAGATTAAAAAACTCCAACGTGGTATTAACTTGGAAGATGGTAAAACGGCACCTGCTAAAGTGAAAGTGTTGTCTGAAGACAAGAAGCTAGACAAAGCAATTGTTGAAATCATTATCCATGAAGGTAAAAATCGTCAAGTGCGACGCATGTTCGAGGCTATTGGTCATCCTGTTCAAAAGTTGAAACGAGAAAAATTTGGTTTGCTGTCATTACATGGTTTAAACGCCGGAGAATATCGCAAGTTGACTACACATGAAGTCAAGCAAATGCGTGTATTATCCGATACAGGAAAAGTTGGCCATATTTAAGTAGAAAAGTCTATACGTGTATAGGCTTTTCTTGGCGTTCACAAAGCATTCATATTTAGAATCTGAGATACCGCAAATATTTGTTATACTAATCTGTAGCACGCTTTACTTAGATTAAGGTTACAAAGGAGGCATCAGCAAATGGCTCAGTCAAAGAAAAAGCGATTTTATATTAGGACTGCCATTCTAACTGTATTGGTGATTGCCATTATTGGTACAATCTATGTCAACGTCACAAAGGAAAAAAATGCCGTTCTGGCCGTTGGCGATCAAGCACCTGATTTTCAATTAGTGGACATGGAAGGGAATGTTCAACGCCTTTCAGATTATGAAGGACAAGGCGTTTTTCTAAATTTCTGGGGTACATGGTGTAAGCCATGTGCAAAAGAGATGCCTTATATCGACAAACACTACCAAGTCTACAAAGACCAAGGTGTCCAAACAATGGCGGTAAATATTGCAGAATCAGACTTTAAAGTAAACAGTTACACGAAGCAATATGGGATGACATTTCCTGTCGTGATTGACCGCAAGAAAAATGTCATGGAACAATACAATATTGGTCCACTTCCTACAACTTTTTTGGTAAGTCCTGAAGGAGAGATTATCCGTATCATTCAAGGTGAGATGACGGAACAAGATGTGGAAAATTTCATGGAAGAAATTAAACCACTATAAGGAGTTAGTTATATGAATTCACTTGAATGTAAATGTGGGCACATCAATCCAGTGGGAACACAATTATGTGAAAGTTGCGGTCGTCCGTTAACCGATGATGCTCGAAATAAACCACTAGCAGATATGCGCTACGAAGGATCTGCTCGCCGTTCTCAAACTTACAACAAGACGATTATTGATAAAGTATGGAACTTTTTTTCGAGTGTAAAGGTTGGTATGTGGATCATCGTTGCCATTCTAGTTGCGGCAGCTATCGGAACAATCTTACCTCAAGTTTTTTATGTTCCTGCTAATAATGCAAGCGAAGCAGCTGCCTATTATGAACGCATATATGGCACTTTCGGCAAGATCTATAATGATCTAGGTTTATCCGACCTTTATAGTTCATGGTGGTTCCAAGGGTTAATTGGAATGCTTGGTATCTCACTCATCATTGCGAGTCTTGACCGTGTAATCCCACTTTATAAATCTTTAAAGAAACAAAAAGTAAAACGTCATCAATCATTCCTACAACGTCAGAGACTATTTTCTAAAGCTGAAGGAATTCAAGAAGATGTATTGACGCCTGCTGAAAAAAAATTAAAAGAATTAAAGTACAATGTGAGAAGAGAAGATGGGGCAATACTTGCTGAAAAAGGCCGTTTTTCTCGCTGGGGTCCGTATATCAATCATATTGGCTTGATCATCTTTTTAGGCGGTGTGATGCTACGTGCGATTCCAGGTGTTTACGTAGATGAAACTATGTGGCTTCGTGAAGGTGAAACACTTGCTGTACCAGGTGCTGCAGGCTATTACCTTGAAAACAATGGCTTCGAGTTTGACGTCTACGATCAAGAAGGCGCTAATGAGGTCTTTTCAGATGCAATTGAGCGCGTAGGTACCATCGCATCGAATTACCAAACAAATTTAACTCTTTTTAAAGGGGAAAATGAAGACATCATTGGAGATCCGGGTGAACTTACAGAAATCGATAGTGGTCCGACGATAGTCAATAAACCATTTAAATTCGATTCTTATAACGTTTATCAAGTGGATTTCCGTTTAGATGAATTAAAGGCGATGACGTTCCAATTACAAAATAAAGCTTCCGAAGAACAATTCGGTGAGTTCACCATTGATTTAATCAATCCCGAGTCAGAGTATGATTTAGGAAATGGTTACAGAGTGGAATTAGTGAACTATTATGCTGACTTTACAGGTTTTGAAGATGGAGAACCTCAATCGAAATCTCCAATTCCAAACAACCCAGCATTTTTGATTCGTATGTATACACCTGAAAAACCAGAACCGGAAACTAGTTTTGTTTTAATTCGTGAAACAATTGAGCCATTTGGAGAAAATGACTTTAAATTAGCCTTCCAATCTGCTGAAACACGAGACATTTCTGGATTGACCATTCGAAAAGATTTGACGTTGCCGATTTTAATGATAGGTGGTTTAATCTTTATGATTGGTGTTGCCCAAGGTTCCTATTGGAATCATCGACGTATTTGGCTGCAGCAAACTCCAACAGGTGATGTCCTTGTAGCGGGACACACTAATAAAAACTGGAACTCCGTCAAGAAAGACCTGCATTTTGTAACAAAGGATACTCGAGTTCCTCGTCCACTTGATCAGCAAGATCCTGAAGCGGACATGAACTTTGACGAAGGAGACGAAACGACATGAACTTAGTCGAAATTAGCAGCGCGTCACTTTATGTGGCTTTCGTTGCTTATCTAATAGCAACGGTATTTTTTGGTGGGGCAGTAAAAGCCACTACCAAAGAAAAAACTGCTTATAACAAGCGGTGGGGCACTTACGGTTTCTCTCTTACAGTGTTTGGATTTATTGCTAATCTAACTTACTTTATTACGCGATGGATTGCGGCTGGTCATGCGCCAGTGAGTAACTTGTTTGAATTTACAGCAGCATTTGGAATGATGATTGTTGGGGCCTTCATTTTGATTTACTCTATGTATCGAATTGCGACTTTAGGACTGTTTGCACTTCCAATTGCGGTCATCATTATTGGCTACGCAAGCATGTTCCCTACAGATGTATCGCCATTGATTCCAGCTTTACAAAGCCACTGGTTAACAATTCATGTTATTACAGCTGCGCTAGGAGAAGCAATATTAGCAATTAGTGCAGTAGCCGGACTTATTTGGCTGTTAAAAAATATTGATATGAGCAAAAAATCAAAACAACGTTTCTGGATTGAAGCGGTTATGTATTTGTTAGTTTTAGTAATCGGATTTATTGTATCCACGACAGTATTTTCAGTCGCGTACCAGCCAGTAGAATATTCTTATGTGAATGTTGAAGGTGAACAAACGCAGATTGAATACAAGAAACCTGCATTATTTGGAATGAATGAGTCAGAGGCTATCACGGAAGGCGCTATGCAACCTCTTATCGAAATGCCAGCTTTAGTCAATGCTAACAAATTGACTACAGTTGTGTGGTCAGTTCTTATCGGTTCGTTGCTATATGGACTGCTACGTCTTGTCTTCCGTCGTAGACTTGCAGAAGTGGTACAACCTTTTACAAAACGTACAAATTCGCAACTACTAGATGAGATTGGGTACCGTTCTGTGTTAATTGGTTTCCCGATATTTAGCTTAGGTGCACTTATTTTTGCAATGATCTGGGCTCATGAAGCATGGGGCCGTTTCTGGGGTTGGGACCCTAAAGAAGTGTGGGCGTTAATCACTTTCTTATTCTATGCCGTTTACTTACACCTACGTTTAGCAGTAGGCTGGCAGGGTGAGAAAAGTGCATGGCTTGCTTTAATTGGCTTTATCATTATCATGTTCAATTTAATCGTTGTAAATTTAATTATTGCGGGACTTCACAGTTACGCGTAAAAGATAGAGCTGTCACAATTATGTGGCAGCTGTTTTCATAAGGTTGATTTCAATGCCGGGTACTGTACAATATGAAGAGAAGACAGCTGATTGCAGAAAAGGAGTGTCGAGATGTCTGAATCTGTTAAATTACTTGTGGTGGATGATGAAGAACGTATTCGCCGATTATTAAAAATGTACCTCGAAAGAGAGGGGTATGAAATTACTGAAGCTGAAAATGGCCAACAAGCCATTGAGCTAGCTGCACAAGAAGATTTTCATGCAATCCTACTCGATATTATGATGCCAGTAAAAGATGGTCTTGAAGCGATGCGAGAAATTCGTGAAGTCAGCACAACACCCATCTTGTTGCTGACAGCTAAAGGCGAAGAAGCTAACCGAGTGGAAGGCTTTGAATTAGGTGCTGATGATTATATTGTGAAACCATTTAGTCCAAGAGAAGTTGTTTTGAGAATTAAAGCTGTGCTACGCCGGTCAACTACTGTCGTATCTCAATCCTCGTCATCAGTTAGTAAAGATGTAGTGGTTTTCCCTCATCTGACAATTGACCATGATGCGCATCGAGTGACAGCAGATGGAACTGAAGTCAGTCTGACACCTAAAGAGTATGAACTTCTTTATTTCTTAGCGAAATCTCCAGATAAAGTGTTTGATCGTGAACAACTTTTGAAAGAGGTCTGGCATTATGATTTCTTTGGAGATCTGCGAACAGTAGATACACATGTGAAACGATTACGTGAAAAGCTTAACCGGGTATCAGAAAGTGCTGCAAAAATGATTGTCACGGTCTGGGGCGTCGGCTATAAATTTGAGGTAATCAATGAATAGAATATGGAATAGTGTGGTCGGGAAGCTGTGGGGAACCATAATGCTTCTCGTCCTCTTTGTATTATTTATTGTCACAGTATTAATGCTCGAGTTCTTAGAAGACTTTCATACCCAACAAGCTGAGATTAAATTACGTCAGGAAGCGCAATTGATTTCGAATATCTTTAAAGAGAATTCCTCTATTGATACGCCTCTAATCCAAGAAATCTTGGCTGATGAGACAAATTTGATGATTTATTCGGAAGAACAAGAGTTGCAAGAAGCGATTCATGAAGGACTTGGTCAACAGGAGACACAACAAAAACTTCAAGATAATGAGCTGTTTAATCGAGCGTTTAATAGTGATCAATCTTCATTAAAGACAATGCTCCTCCCGTCCTTATCAGACTCTGCTCGAATGGAAAATTATTTGGTGCTCGCGTATCCTCTTGAAGAATCAACTTCACCGCATGGTGTGGTTTTTATATACCAGAGTTTGAAGGAAGTAAATAACACGTCCAATCAAACGACGAAAATTGTATTTTTATCAGGATTTTTAGCTATGATTTTAACTACGCTTTTATCATTTTTCTTGTCTACTCAAATCACTTCTCCTCTACGTAAAATGCGAGAGGGTGCACATGAACTGGCTAAAGGGAATTTTCATACAAGAGTTCCTTCTTCTCAGCGTGATGAAATTGGGGAACTTGGAGCAGCGTTTAACCGGATGGGCATGCAAATTAAACATAATGTTGAAGTAATCAATCAAGAAAAAGAACAGTTGTCTAATATTCTATCTTCTATGACAGACGCAGTTATTACGTTTAATAAAGATGCTTCTATCCTGCTCAACAATCCACCAGCAGATGAATTGTTAAGAAGATGGTCAGCGCATGCGATAGATGAAAATTCACCTTTACCTGCTGCACTCACTCATATGTTGGAACATACTGTTGAAAACGAGGAAGAACTGGAAGAAGAATTTGAATTAGACTCGCATTATTACAACATCAGTTTATCTTTGCTGTACTCAAAAGATACCGTGCGTGGAGCAATAGCCGTTATTCGGGACATGACAGAACAACATCGCCTCGATAAAATGCGCAGTGACTTCATCGCTAATGTTAGTCATGAGCTAAGAACTCCTATTGCTATGTTACAGGGATATAGTGAAGCGATTTTAGACGATGTAGTTGAAACAGAAGAAGAGAAAAAAGAGATGATCCGTATTATCTCGGATGAATCGAATCGAATGGGCAGACTTGTGACAGAGCTCCTTGATCTTGCACGTCTTGAATCAGGTTATTTACGTATTTATCAAGCTCCTTTTTCAATCTCAACTAGTGTTGAACGTATGACTGCAAAATTTGGTCAGCGAGCAAAAGAACGAGATATTGAATTGAACTTCTCATCAACGATAGACAGTAGCACAGAAATTCATGCCGATGAAGATCGTATTGAACAAGTGATTACAAATCTTCTCGATAATGCTTTCCGCCATACTGAACAGGGTGATCAAGTAAATGTGAGTGTCAATCAGATGAACGAGTTCATTCGTGTCGAGATCCGAGATTCCGGCTTTGGAATTCCTCCAGAAGATTTGCCATATATATTTGAGCGATTTTACAAAGCAGACAAAGCCAGAACACGAGGTAAAGCGGGCACAGGTCTTGGACTGGCCATTGCGAAAAATATCATCGATCGTCACGAAGGAAATATTCGAGTTGAAAGTGAAGTAGGAAAAGGAACGGCTTTTATCATTGAATTAAAAAAGATGTAACTTATTTTGAATTCAAACGACTAATGTAGGGAACGGGGGGAACACCATGAAAGACTCCGTTTTTCACCGAATCTATGATTCGTATCATCAGGACTTGTTTCAGTTCCTGATCTTTTTGGTGCAAAACAGGCAAGTGGCAGAAGACTTGACGCAAGAAGTCTATATTAGAGTGTTGCGCTCGTATGATTCGTTTCAAGGAAAAAGTTCTGAAAAAACATGGCTTTTCTCCATTGCTAAAAATGTGGCAATCGATCACTTCCGCAAACAAAGTGTCCGAAAGAAAAGGTCATTTGATTCATTTGATTGGGAGTCGATTCAGCTGACATCAGACGATATGAGACCTGATGAGCTTCTGATTGTCGATTATGAGAAAAAGCAATTACTCGAACAGTTAAATGGATGCACAGGAGATCAGAAAATGGTCATTGTCTTGCGCTTCTTTCAACAATTGTCTATTCAAGAAACGGCAGATGCGCTTGGATGGACAGAGTCTAAAGTCAAAACAACGCAACATCGTGCAATTCAACATCTGAAAAAGCGTATGTCACAGGAGCGAGAGGAGGATTTGCAACATGACAAACGGTAATTATTCAGATAAACAACTTGAAAATCTTCTCTCCTCTATGCCAAAACAACAGGATAACCGAAGCAAAGAGGATGTTTTACAGGCGCTTTCTAAAGCAAAAGTTAACAAAGTTAAAAAGAGTAAACCATGGTTACCGGCCTTTATTACTGTAGCCGCACTGTTTGTACTCGTTTTATTTGTTCAATCTATGATGAATACTTTGCAATTACCTACAAGCGACTCCGCTTCTGAAGGTTCAGTAGAAGAAATGTCCATGAGTACCGGAACAGAAGACTCTGGGGCAGAGGAGCAAGAAGCTGCCTCAATGGATTCTGAAACAGCAGATAGTGGAGAAGAGAGTGCAGAGGAGTCAGCAGAATCAAGCATTTCAATGCTGCCAGCAGAGGATGCTACAGTTGTCTTTGCAGAAGACCCTTTGCTAATCGACTACACAATTATGCCTTTCTCACTAAACTATCAAGCAGTTGCTTTTCCTATAACTGTCCTCATTCCAAATGAGCGAATTGCTACTGATTTTGGAGAAGTAGTTCCAAGTCAACTTGAGTTAATTGAAAAATATAGCTTAGAAATACAGGAGCTTACACCAGGTTTTGATGAGTATTATCCTTTAGTAGGAAATTATCAAGATGTTGATGGATCACTTGAAATTACATTACCTGATGATCATCCTTATGACATGGCTTCTGCTTCAATGGAAGTGTATTTTAATTCACTCAAAGATTTATTTGGGGGGAGTTTTAGTGAAGCTTTTCTGGTGAATGAAGCAGGTGAACTACTTGACTGGGATCAGGTGGGGCCTTTAGAAGAGCCGATCGATTTGAGTTCTTCAATGCTTGCGTATAGCCCGATGCAAAATGCTACTGGAGATTCTTACTTAGTTCCTTATCCACGTGAAGAGAGTTCTACCTTTGAAGAAGCTTTAGAACGTCTGAGAAACCCAGGCAATTCATTAGTAGAACCAATCCTACCGAGCGGAATAAACTTTTCAATCGAAGAGACAGAACAACAAGTGACGGTTATCTTTACGGAATGGTTGACTGCAGATTCTATGCCAAGAAGAGATTTAGCGATTATGGTGGAATCTTTGGTTGTGACTGCAGCATCATTTGGAAAGTCTCTTGTTATTGAAAATTGGGACGAGTCATTATATCCACTGCCTGAAGATACAAGATCGTTAGTGGGAATAAACAAAATTGTCTTACCAGTAGAATAAGCATACGTATTGCATGGTAATACGCTGTCTGATATGATTAGTAGTGCATACACTAGTATGTATAATTTAATCATATGATTCATCTTCGGGGCAGGGTGCAATTCCCGATCGGCGGTAATAACGAAAGTTTAGCCCGCGAGCCGTAAGGCAGGATTTGGTGAGATTCCAAAGCCGACAGTATAGTCTGGATGGGAGAAGGTGAAGGTGCAGCGTTTATGTGATCTCAAACGCTTATTTAAGTGTACCTTTCTCCCTTAAGTCTTAGTTGACTTGAGGGTTTTCATTTACATGCAAATAAGTGCACATGAATCGTGAGCCTTTCCTCTTGTGAAGAGAATCGCAAAAGGAGCGGAAAGTCATGTTCAAAAGCAACACACGCAAGCTAATTGCTGTGGCTATGCTGAGCAGTCTATCATTTATTTTGATGCTGTTAGCATTTCCATTGCCGGCACTACCAGCCTATTTAAAGGTTGACTTCAGTGATGTACCAGCATTGATTGCTGCTATTACTATGGGACCTGTAGCAGGAATAGCAGTCGCATTTTTAAAAAATGTACTTGATTGGTTTATCTCGGGAAGCCCGACAGGAGTTCCAGTAGGACATATGGCCAATTTTGTGACATCCATTTTATTCATTGCACCTGTTTACTTGATCTACAAAAAAGTAACGTCTACTAAAGGCATGTATGTAGGCTTAATCGCAGGAACACTATCTATGGCAGTAGGGATGACTTTACTAAACTATCTTATCTTCCTACCAATGTACGCCTACTTTTTGAATTTCCCTATGGAATCTGGCTCAGCTCTTATGAATACTTTAATTTATGGGATTCTGCCATTTAATCTAATCAAAGGAGCTTTGATAACGGTAGTCATGATTCTGCTGTTTAAAAAGTTAAAACCTTATTTGGATAAAGTTAGTAAATCCTATCAATTGGCATAAAAAAACTCGTCTAGTTCATTGAGCTAGACGAGTTTTTACATAATTTATTCGTATTTAAGTGCGTCACCTTCAAATGATTCATCTGCTACTTTAATAGAATCGGTTGGGCAACCTTCGAAAGCGTCTTCCATGTCTTCTAATAACTCATCTGGAATAGCAACAGTCCCCATGTTATCATCTAAAATAACAAATGCAATTCCCTCGTCATCGTAATCATAAATATCTGGAGCCGCTGCTCCACAAGCACCACAAGCGATGCATGTATCTTTATCAACAATTGTATATTTAGCCATTATGGTCTCTCCTTTTTGTTGCAACTCTACGTATAGATTTCATTTTATAGATTGTAGTGGCTCTTTTCAACCATTAAACGCTCAGAATACGAGGTGTTCCATGTTTTTTCAAAAACTTTTAGTCACACTTTATCAGCAATTAAACGGAGAACGCAGTGCAATGGCTCCTTATTACGTATTAAAAGGTAAAAAATCGGGACAAACTCTCCAAGATATTCATTATTACAAATTGACAGGATATTTTGCAATTGCCCCGGATCTTTCGAAAGAAGATTTTCAAGCTGAAGTGAACTCTTTAGTGAGTCAAGGGTGGTTGCATTCATTTGAATCACCAACTGTCACAGATGAAGGACGGAGGTTTGTAACGCAGTTTAACACACTCTTTGCTACTAATACTATGCAACCTGCGTTGCTTCCTTTTGAGAAAAAAATATTGCTGCTTAGCCAATTTGCATCAAATGCACTCTATCATGAAAAATCGTATGTACCGGTAGTAACGGATATAGAAATTCAAACAAACGTGAAACGATGGATCAATGAATGTAGCTCACTATCTGATGCAGCTAATTTAGTTAAAGAATCCATTCAGAATTTTATCCAGGAAGAACAACTGACAGAATCCCAAAAAACTTTATTCATCTTCCGACTAACGGGTTATCATCTTGCTGGATTAACATGGACACAGCTAGCTTTTACGTTGAACAGTAGACCAATTGATTGCCTGTTCGAACATAGAGAAGTAATTGCGAAATTCATCGACTACTTAAAACGAACAAAACATCCACTTCATCGACTTGTAAAGGTTCCTTCTCCACTAACTGAAACAGCCAGTCTGACAAAAAATTACTTAGAAAAAGGCTACTCTCTTGATCAGATAGTAGCTGTCCGCAATTTAAAACAGAGTACAATTGAAGATCATTATATTGAAATAGCCACTCTTGATCCTGATTTCGAATTTCATAAAATTCTATCCGGGGAAAATGTACAAACCATTATGAGGACTCGTCACTCATTAAACACGTATAAACTTAAACTACTCCGTGATCAATTACCTGAATTCAGCTATTTTCAAATTCGCTTAGCACTTGCGTTAGGGGAGAGACACTCATGAACAATTTAAAGCTTGAGTTGCATCAAAGATTTGGTTTTGATACATTTCGTCCCGGTCAACAAGAGGTATTGGAGTACTTTTTAGCGGGAGAGGACGTTCTTGCCATCTTGCCAACGGGTACTGGTAAGTCAATCCTCTATCAATTTCCTACACCTTATTATAGCGGTACCGTAATTATACTCTCGCCACTGGTGTCATTAATGATGGATCAAGTGGACCAATTAAAAGCACGAGGCGTTAAGAAAGTAGTGGCTCTAAATTCTTTTCAATCGCCGCCTGAAAGAAATTATGCATTAAATAACCTTAGTACTTATGACTATATTTTTCTCTCTCCAGAAGTCTTGCAAAATGATCGAGTCAAGAACGCAATCTCACAATTGCACGTAAGCTATTTTGTATTTGATGAAGCACATTGTCTAACATTATGGGGACTTGATTTTCGTCCGGATTATTTACGAGCAACAGAATGGATTAATCAACAGTTTACTAAGCAAATACTTGCTCTAACGGCAACGGCCACAGATCAAACACGTCAATCTTTGAAAAATCTATTTAATCGACCGGCTATGAAGGAGGTAGTTCGTTCCATTGATCGACCTAGCATAGCCCTTCAAACTACTGAAGCCGACAATGAGCATGAGAAAGAAGAAATTATTCTTTCGCAAATAAGTCGGTTTAAAGGACCGGGGATTTTGTATACTCAATCTCGAAAAAGAGCAGAATATTATGCAGAAAAGTTAACGGGTCAGGGGATCAGAGCTGCTGCTTATCACGGTGGCATGCCACCTCTTGAGCGTTCACTTATTCAACAACAATATTCTCACGGACAATTAGATTGGATTTGTGCTACAAATGCCTTCGGAATGGGTATACATAAAGAGAACATCCGACAAATCATCCATGATCATGTTCCAACTTCTCTATCAAATTACTTACAAGAGATAGGAAGAGCTTCTCGAGATGGCAAGCAATCCTTCGCGACATTAGTTTATTTACAGGATGACGCTAGAAAAAGCCAGTTCATAGCAACCTCAGATATTCCAGATAATACGGATATAAGTCTATTTATGGAAAATCAGGACACCATTCTTGATGACCAAAAAAGACGAATCTTAACGTATTGGCAGTCTAGAATGTCCCTAGAGGAGCAACAACAACTTTTTCAAAATTTACGGATGCACAAAACTCAAGAAATCAACCAGTTATTTGAGATCTTGCGAAGTGAAGCTTGTATCAGATCTTCTCTTACTGAAGCTTTTGGAGAGAACCTAGAAACAAAACCGGAAATTTGTTGCAATCGCTGTACAAATATAGTTCAGCACATGCAAACTCATTTAGTGAATGACTTCACCAAAGAAAATGCAGAGCAACTAACTGTTGTTGATCGGATCAAACAACTATTCCCGTAAGATTCATTTACTTTCCTTCTAATTTTCGGCATAATTAGACAAAAGAGTGCAAGTGGGGGCAAACATCATGGCAAACAATGACTATCAGAAGCGTTTAGATGAACATCGCAAGCCAATTGAAGACTCAGGTACTGCTACACGACGAGCGCGCCACCAGAAGAAAATTAAAAAGAAACCTACTGGTAGGCCTAGAAATTGGTTTTTGCCAACATTATTCACTATAGGAATCATTTTACCGATTCTTCTATTTGTCTATGCCTATTTCTTTTATGATCCTTTAGCCAATGACCTACCAACCAATCAACAAGTAGTCCAATTGGACATTCAACCTGTTACAACTCCAGAGAGTGAAGAGGAAGAAGAGCAACAAGAACCAGAAGAACAACCGGCAACCGAACCTGAAGAGCCAGAAGTAGTAGAAGAAGAACCTGTAGAAGATCCAGAACCAGTTGAACAACAGCCGGAAACGCAACAACCTGAGGAGCAAGAACCAGAACCAACTCCAGAGCCATCAACACGTACACATACAGTCCAAACTGGCGAGACATTATATCGTATAGCCATGAATTATTATAATGACCCAAGTGCAGTGGACCGAATTAAACAGGCTAACAACCTAGGATCCAATGAAATTAGTGTGGGTCAACAACTCGTACTACCTTAGCAGCTCGCTCCTTGATGGGGCGAGTTGTTCGTTTACTGATAAAGAAAGAAGGTCACATATGGTATCAATCGTCAGCCAAGCAGCATTTAGCCTCTTACGTTATATGGCGACAATGGCTCAAGAGGTTCACATAGAACATCACCAAATTCATTCATCTAAATTCGAAGGAACAGCTAAACTGTTATTTATCTCAGACATCCATAGAAGAACTGTTCCACTGAAATTGTTGCGAAAGTTAGCAACTAATTATGACGCTGTCTTAGTAGGTGGAGATTTCACAGAAGATGGTGTGCCACTTGAACGAACAGAACGTAACATTAAACGCCTTTCTACACTAGGACCTCTTTATTATGTGTTTGGTAATAATGATAGAGAAGTCGGGGAAAATAAGCTTTTAAACCTTTTAGAAACTAATGGAGTAACTATTCTTTGTAACGACTCTGTTCGACTTTCGACAGTTCCCGTACAAATAATTGGGATTGATGATGTGCATACTGGTAAAGTAGATATTGATAAAGCTTTCGAAACGACAGATGCCTCTATGTATACAGTTTTTATGACACATTCTCCCGCATATTTTACTAAATTGGCTACTGACAAACCTGTGGATCTAGTCGTCGCTGGTCACCACCACGGCGGTCAAATTCGATTCTTAAATTGGGGACTTCAACCACTGGGGAAATTAGTGAAAAACCAAGATCGTTACGAGCTTATTTCAAACGGTTTCGGAACGACCACATTGCCTTTGCGGTTAGGTGCCCAAAGTGAATTACACAGCATTAAGATTGTAGGAAAGAAGTGAAGTGAAATGAACTACGATGTCATTATTATTGGAGGAGGCCCTTGTGGTCTTGCTGCAGCGATTGCCGTTCAAGAAAAAGGACTAAACTACTTGTGCCTCGAAAAAGGAAACATTGTCAATGCTATCTACAACTATCCTACCCATCAAACTTTTTTTAGCACTAGTGAAAAATTAGGTATTGGAGATGTTCCCTTCATTGTCGAACAGAGAAAGCCTAAGCGTAATCAAGCGCTTGTTTATTACCGCGAAGTTGTAAAACGAAAAAACCTGCGCATTAACACATTTGAGACTGTAGCGAGTGTAGCTAAGGTTGAAGATCACTTTCATGTGACAACATCAAAAGGTAGCTATACGGCAAGTTCTATTGTTATTGCAACGGGATATTATGACCAACCAAACCTAATGAACATTCCGGGAGAACAACTGCCTCATGTTTACCATTACTTTAAAGAAGGGCATCCCTACTTTCAACAGGATGTCATTGTAATTGGCGGAAAAAACTCTGCCATAGATGCTGCTCTTGAATTAAATAAAGCAGGGGCAAATGTGCATGTTGTTTACAGAGGCGGGAGCTATTCACCAAGTATCAAGCCATGGGTGCTTCCTGAGTTTGAAGGGGCAGTTAAAAATGGTGAAATCACGATGCATTTTTCAACTGAGGTGGTAGAGATTACAGACCGTTCGGTTATTGTGCAAAGTGCTGGCGAACAAAAAGAGGTATCTGCTGATTTTGTTTTTGCGATGACGGGTTATCAACCAAACCGTCAATTCTTGATTGACTTAGGAATTGATTTTGATCAAGAAACCGGCAAACCTTTCCTAGACGAATCTACGATGGAAACCAACGTTCCAGGTGTTTATATTGCAGGTGTTATTGCTGCTGGGAACAATGCAAATGAAATATTCATAGAAAATGGTCGCTTTCATGGAGAATTGATTGCGCAGCATATTGCAAAAAAGCACACTGAGTAGAGTGTGCTTTTTTTGATGCAATTTTTGCGGGTGTCAAGAGGGAAATTAATAATTAAGCTGTGTGAAACTTGAAATCCCTTCAGCCAGAACACCATTTCCTAGGTGAGTTTCTGCGAGCCTCCCCACGTCAGCCGAAAGAAGAACGCTTTCAGCTGCGTTGCCGGGTCTCGGTGAAAATCAGAGGGCCTGGGAAATGGCAACCTGGCTTCCAAAATTTCAAATTGGTTAAGTTAGTGGCGTAAATTCGTGATGATCGAAACATGCTCTGTGATGATCGCTAAAACGTTTCTGATGATTGAATAACTCGTTATGATGATCGCGTAAATACGTGATGATCGAAACTTGCTCTGTGATGATCGCTAAAACGTTTCTGATGATTGAATAACTCGTTATGATGATCGCGTAAATACGTGATGATCGAAACTTGCTCTGTGGTAATCGCTAAAACGTTTCTGATGATTGAATAACTCGTTACGATGAGTGCATAACTCGTGTACTGGAACCTCGAATTACTCTTCTAAATACGCCGATTGGAAAAAACGAACCAGCGCAGCAGCAGGCTCTGGTTGATGCAGAGCAGCCAGTAATGCCAATCGTGCTTTTTGCCCGTTTAATCCATGTGCAAAATGAACGCCACGATTTTTTAGATCGCGCCCGCCTCCTGAGTAGCCATAAACATCCAATGCAATACCATTAAAGCAACGGGATACCAAAACGATGGGCAGATGCCGACTTGCTAATTGATCAATTTCGGGTACTAAAGCGGGTGGGATATTACCTTGGCCTAATCCCTCAAGCACCAACCCATCGTAACCGGCTTGAGAAATTGCTTGGATGAGTTCAGGTTCCATTCCGGCGTATACTTTTAACAGCGCGACTCGTTTCGTCAGCTTGTTAATAGGTAAATATGGAGTTCGAAGTGGCTGATTGTGAAAATGTATAATGGATTTCGTGACATGCCCAATCTGGCCGTAAGAAGGCGATTGGAATGTTGAGACATTGCTAGTGTGCGTCTTAGTAACCCCTTCAGCAGTGTGAATTTCATCGTTTAACACAACTAACACACCTTTGTCTCGCGCCTTCTTATTCAAGGCTACACGGGCAGCAGTCAATAGATTATAAACACCATCAGCGCCAAGTTCATTGGAAGATCGCATAGCCCCCGTAAGGACAATTGGAATAGACAGGTTGAGTGTTAAATCCAAAAAATAAGCAGTCTCTTCAAGCGTATCAGTTCCATGAGTGATGACAATGCCATCATAGCTAGTAGTCGAAAGTTTTAATTCAATAACCTCTTTCAACTGCATCATATGACTTGGAGTCACGTGAGGAGAAGGTAGGTTAAACACTTCAACTTCGTCAATATTTGCTAATGAAGATAATTTATCTAATTCAGCCGACAGCGGATTTATCGCTGAAGTCATGACTGCCGCTGACTTTTCAACTGCATGCATGGAAATAGTTCCACCTGTATGTAAGAGTAATAATTTTTTCATTTTCACACCCCTTTAATAAAATGGTACGATATGAATATAGTACCACGAGAGGAGGAAAAAAAACTGTTCATACTATTTTCAGTGGCTATTGCTCCCTCTCTGGCTTTATTAAGTTATTTCTATCTCCGACGTGAGATTGAGTCCGAACCAAGTCGCCTACTTTTCTATGCTTTCCTTTATGGAGCAATCCTTACATTCCCTATTCTCTTCATTCAATATATTGTTCAAGCGGAGACAGTTCTGACAGACACTTCCTTTTGGAGCGGCTCACTATCAGCCGTATTAGAAGAATTTTTTAAATGGTTAATCTTACTTATAGCCATCTATAAGCAAACAAAATTTCCGGATCCTTATGATGGTATTTTATACGGTGCGAGTGTTTCTCTGGGGTTTGCGACCGTCGAAAATATTTTGTATTTGGTTAGCTTTGGTATTGATACAGCATTTATTCGCGCCATATTGCCTGTCTCTAGTCATGCATTGTTTGGAGTTGTTATGGGCTATTATTTAGGACGAGCTCAATTCGTAAAAGGCAGAGAGAAACTGTTACTTAGTTTAGCTTTATTTGCTCCCCTTGGTCTCCATTTTATTTATAATTCGTTATTATATAGTGCAGAAGACAAAATTATGATTTGGTCAGGATTTATGCTCATCTTATGGATGTTTGCATTATCTCGTGTGAAACAAGCTCATGCGTTGTCCCGAAAGTATCGTTTAACAAAACATCCATTATACGAATCGAAAGATTTATAACTAAAACTTCCGTATAGTCGGAAGTTTTTTTGTATAATTGGCTACTTTCTCCACACCTTTAAATCAAAAGGAGGAGAGTCAACTCATGAAAAAAATGAAATGGTGGCTTGCTACTATTGTCTGTTTATTCATACTCTCTATAGGAGCTGGACAGAGTACGGCGTTTACCAATCAAAATATCGTTGAAGGCAACTATGGTGACAATGTCATTGAACTACAAGCTCGTCTTCAGTATCTCGGATTTTATCATGGTGAGATTGATGGGCATTTTGGGAAAGGTACATCTCAAGCCTTGCAACAATTCCAAAAACAATATGGGTTACCTGTGGATGGAGTTGCTGGTGCAGCAACCAGAAAAAAACTCGAAGGATTTAGTGACTTTGATTATGACTATGTCCATAGCCAAATCAAGAAAGGTGTTCAATTCACCTATTACGGAAACCAACCTCTCGATCAACAAGTAAAAGGGAAGACCAGAAAGCCTTCTACTGCTCAGCTGCCACCTGGCTATACGGATAAAGAACTGCAATTATTAGCAAATGCTGTCTATGGTGAGGCACGTGGGGAACCTTATGAAGGGCAAGTGGCAGTGGCGGCTGTCATACTGAACCGCATTGAATCTCCTCAATTTCCGAATACAGTTTCTGAGGTCATTTTCCAGCCACGTGCGTTTACAGCAGTAGACGACGGACAAATTTGGTTGACGCCAAATGAAAGGGCAAAAGAGGCCGTCATAGATGCGATTAATGGGTGGGATCCAACTGAAAACGCCTTGTATTACTTCAACCCTGTAACAGCCACAAGTGAATGGATTTGGACACGACCGCAAATAAAAACAATTGGAAAACATATCTTCTGTGAATAGGAGGCCCTTATGAAAACAAAATGGATGGTTACTTTGGTTGCAACAGTCCTAGTACTTGGTGGACTATTATTTTGGCAGCAGTCAAAAATGACTGCTATGGCCAACACGGTCTCTACAAACTACGCCAGCAGAATCTACAATATCGGAGAAAGCATGGATCAACTTTCGACTCACATAGACGGCGCTACACTTGTGTCATCATCAGAGCTCGCTTCAGATGATTTAAATGGTATCTGGCGCATGACCGATAAAATTCGATATGAAATGAGTACACTACCCTTTGAAGAAGACTCAAGTACGTTATGGTTGAATTACCTTGCAAGAATTGGGGATTCAGCAAAACTTGCGGATCAAGGCAAAATTGAGTTTGCAAAATGGCGGGAAATTATCGAACCGACTCAAGATAATTTAGATGTCGTCATTGCTGATTGGGAACGGACAAATGGTTCCATTCAGAAGAAAGAGGATTTATTAACGCGTTTTTATCATCAACAGTTAGATGAGGGCTCAAAGAAAAGTATTGAAAGCTTAGATAAGCTCGTTAAAACTTATACAGAAACAGATTTTCCAGAAACGACAAGTGAATCCGATCGCGCCAAAAAAATCGAGTTAGCTCACTTAAAAGGAGATGAAATGGAGGAGAACGAAGTCGTTGCCCTTTGGAAAAAGCAATTTCCTGAGTTAGCTAACTCAACGATTCGTGTAACACGAAGTAAAGAGTCTGCACCTTACCCGTTCTACCATATTGAATTTAGCGGCAATAAGCAAAAAGGATTTGCTGATTACTCTGTTAAAGGCGGAAAATTATTAACCACATTAATTGAGAAGCCTTATAGTGAAAAATCACAAGAACCGGAAAAACTAAGAAAACTTGCCGGTGAGAAAATTAAACAACTAGGTTTTACCGATACGGAAATAACGTCAAGCCGTGAAAATCACTCAGCATGGCACTTCACGTTTACGCGTAAAATGCCGAATCAAGCTTTTGTTTACAGTGATAGTGTGCAGCTTAAGCTTGCCAAAGATACTGGAGAAGTATTAGGGATTCAACCAATGGAATACATTCAACAAGAAGCTTTACCCGATACTGAGCCAGTGGAGTTGGACCCGAAGACACTCGTCAATGAAGGTACGCAAGTGTTATCTACCAATTTAGCTTATATTGAGGGTTCTTCATTTGAACAGCAGTTAAGTTATGAAGTGGTCGTCCAGACAAAACAAGGTCAAGTGTACACTTTATTTGTAGATGCGGTCACGCATGAACTGCTCAAAAAAGAAAAATTAAATGGCTAACCTGTACTCCTCTAATTATTCCGATTAGAGGAGTTTTTATGGTAAACTGTTTCTGATGAATTGGAGGAAACAATGATGAAAACTATTCGTATTGCCATTGATGGACCTGCGGGTGCCGGCAAATCAACGATTGCAAAGCTAGCAGCAGAAAAATTAAATTATACATACGTGGATACAGGTGCTATGTATAGAGCAATTACATACAAATCTATTGAAAACAACTTGGAACTATCAAATGAAGAGGCGATAGTATCCTTGCTTGCCTCTACGAAAATTGAATTACAACCATCTGATCTTGGCCAACAAGTACTGATGGATGATCAAAATGTATCGGACGCCATACGTAGTCAGCAAGTAACGGCTCATGTTTCAGAGGTGTCGGCTCATGCACGCGTCAGAGAAGAACTTGTGCGTAGACAAATGGTGTTAGCGCAATCAGGTGGGGTGATTATGGATGGCCGAGATATCGGTACACACGTCATTCCAGATGCTGAATTAAAGATATTTATGTCAGCTACTGCTGAAGAGCGAGCAAGACGACGCTTTGTGGATAATAAAGAACGTGGAATTAGCATAGAGTTTGAAGAGTTAAAAGCGGATATTATTCGTCGAGACAAGTTTGACAGTGAACGCAAGGCATCTCCACTCGTTCAAGCGCAAGATGCTATTTATCTGGATACAACTAATCTTACAATCCAACAAGTAGTAGACCAAATAGTTGAACTGGCAAAAGAAAGGGAGTTACAGCAATGAACCTATATCAATTTGCTAAAACGGCCGTTTATGCTGCACTGGCGCCAATTTATCGTTTTGATGTCCGCGGTCTTGAAGATTTTCCAAAAGAAGGCGGCGTCTTAATCTGTTCAAACCATATTCACGCATTAGATCCACCTGTCGTGGGTATTCTGGCTCCAAGACCTGTCCATTTCATGGCAAAAGAAGAATTATTCAACGCACCGATTCTGAAAAACCTAATTCCTAAATTGAATGCTTTCCCAGTTAAGCGAGGTATGAGTGATCGAGAAGCAATGCGGAAGGCGATTCAATTATTAAAAGATGGCAATGTGGTCGGTCTGTTTCCAGAAGGAACGCGCTCTAAAGACGGTGTGCTCAAAGAGGGACTGGCAGGAGCAGGATTTTTTGCGCTCCGTGGAGACGCTGTAGTAGTCCCAACTGCAGTGGTCGGGCCTTATAAACCTTTTAAACGCTTAAAAGTAGTTTATGGTAAACCAATGGACATGTCTTCTTATAGAGAATCGAAAGCATCGGCAGATGTAGTGACTGCGGCTATTATGTTTGAAATTCAAAAGCTTTTGGATGCAAATAAGTAAAGATCTTTAGAATACTTTCGGCCCATATACCATATAGTAGGTAATGGCTAGCTTTTGTATTATCAGCCAATTTCGACTAAAATAAGGTATAGACGTAGTGGAGGAGGATAATCTTATGACAGAAGAAATGAATGTAAACGATATCCCAGTACTCAAAGAAGGAGATATCGTTCAAGCGAAAGTAGAACAAGTCGATGAAAAATCGATTACCGTTACAATCGAGAACGCTCCGTACAATGGCATTGTGCCAATCAGCGAGTTATCAAGTCTGCACGTGGAGAAAGCTTCAGACGTCGTCTCAGTTGGAGATGAATTGAAGTTAATGGTGACGAAAGTTGAAGAAGAAAATTATGTTCTTTCCAAACGAAAAGCAACAGCTGAAGAAGCTTGGGAAGGTTTAGAAGAGAAATTTAATAATGGCACTATCATTGAAACAGAGGTCAAAGAAGTCGTTAAAGGTGGTCTAGTAGTAGACATTGGTGTACGTGGTTTTATACCTGCGTCATTGATTGAAGATCACTTTGTTGAAAACTTTGATGATTACAAAGGTAAGCATTTAGAGTTTAAAATTGTAGAGTTGGACAAAGAAAAGAATCGCGTGATTCTCTCACACAGAGCTGTAGTCGAAGAACAAAAATCTTCTCTAAAACAACAAACTTTAGATCAACTAGAGGTTGGAAGTGTAGTGGAGGGTACTGTTCAGAGATTAGCTTCATTTGGTGCATTTGTTGATATTGGAGGCGTAGATGGTCTGGTTCACATCTCTCAAATTTCACATGACCATTTGGATAACGTAGCAAGTGCACTTCAAGAGGGTCAAAAAGTAAATGTTAAGATTTTATCGGTGGACCGTGATGCAGAACGCATTTCATTATCCATCAAAGATACGCTTCCTGGACCATGGGAATCACTTGCGGACAAAGCTGAAATCGGTTCAGTCCACAAAGGAACAGTAAAACGTTTAGTAAGCTATGGTGCTTTTGTCGAAGTATTTACAGGTGTTGAAGGCCTTGTGCATATTTCACAAATTTCTCATCAACATATCGGGTCACCGCATGAAGTATTAAGTGAAGGCCAAGAAGTGGAAGTGAAAGTGTTAGACGTCAAGCCAGAAGAACGTCGCTTGTCTCTTAGCATCAAAGAACTTCAAGAAAATACTTCAGATGATTTTTCTGATTATGAAATGCCAGAAGAGTCAAAAGGCTTCTCAATTTCTGATGTGTTAGGCGATCGTTTCAAAGATTTTAATAAAGATTGAGCATGACAGGGGCCATTGTGCCTCTGTTTTTTCTTTTTGTAGATAATTCGTGTATAATACCCTATAGATGAAGTTGGAAGGATGAACGAAATGACAAAACCGGTAGTAGCAATTGTCGGTCGGCCGAACGTTGGCAAATCGACTATTTTTAATCGTATTGTAGGAGAACGTGTCTCTATCGTGGAGGATACACCGGGTGTTACTCGAGATCGTATATATAGCTCAGCCGAGTGGTTGACGCACGATTTCAGCATAATTGACACAGGTGGTATCGAGTTAAGCGATGAGCCATTTTTAGAACAAATTAAGCAACAAGCAGAAGTAGCTATGGAAGAAGCGGACGTTATTATTTTCTTAACAAATGGACGTGAAGGTGTTACGTCTGCTGATGAATATGTAGCGAAAATTCTATACAAAACAAAAAAACCAATCGTGCTAGCTGTCAATAAAATTGACAATCCTGACATGCGCGATATGATTTATGATTTCTATGCACTAGGAATGGGAGAGCCTTTCCCAATCTCTGGTTCTCATGGACTTGGGCTAGGTGATTTACTAGATGAGGCTGCAAAGCACTTCCCAGAGGATGATTCAGAGGATTACGGCGATGAAGTCATCAAATTCTCATTAATTGGTCGTCCAAATGTAGGGAAATCTTCACTAATTAACGCTGTTCTTGGGCAAGACCGAGTCATCGTTAGTGAAGTAGCTGGTACTACTCGAGACGCAATTGATAGTCGCTACACTCATGACGAGCAAGAGTACGTCATGATTGATACAGCTGGTATGCGTAAAAAAGGGAAAGTTTATGAAAACACTGAAAAATATAGTGTTTTACGTGCTTTAAAGGCAATTGACCGTTCAGACGTAGTACTTGTGGTGCTAAATGCCGAAGAAGGTATTCAAGAACAAGACAAAAAAATTGCAGGATACGCGCATGAAGCGGGACGTGGTGTCATTATCGTCGTGAACAAGTGGGATGCGCTTGAAAAAGATGAAAAGACTATGAACGTGTTTACAACTCAAATCAGAGAGCATTTCTTGTTCTTAGATTATGCACCTATCGTCTTTGTATCTGCTAAAACAAAACAACGTGTTCACAACATCTTCCCAATTATCCAACGTGTAAGTGAAAATCACTCTATGCGAATTCAATCGTCGATCTTGAATGAGGTCGTGGAAGATGCAGTTGCTCGTAATCCAGCACCATCAGACAAAGGGAAACGTTTGCGTATTTACTACGCGACTCAAGTGGCTTCACGTCCACCTACATTTGTCGTGTTTGTAAACGAACCTGAACTTATGCACTTCTCCTATGTACGCTTCTTAGAAAATCGTATCCGGGAAGCTTTCGATTTTGAAGGAACACCTATTAAGATTATCGCTCGCGCACGTACGTAAAAGGAGTGAAGTTTAGTGCAAACAATCACCGTTCTTGGAGCAGGTAGCTGGGGAACAGCGCTCGCTTACGTTCTAGCAGAAAATAAACACCAAACACTTATTTGGTCACATAGACAAGATCAAGCCGATGAAATCAATACTCATTACACGAATGAAAAATATCTTCCAGGTCAAACGTTGCCAACTAATCTAGTGGCAACTGCTGATCTGCAGGCCGCTATTACCCATTCGAATATCATTGTGCTTGCAGTTCCTACAAAAGCATTTCGTGAAGTGATTGGTGATTTCTTACCTCACTTGTCATCTCCTAAAATGTTTGTTCATGTCTCTAAAGGGATTGAACCTGACTCTTTGAAGAGAATTTCTGAGATCATTGAAGAAGAAATTCCTGAGCAATTGCGAGACAGTATAGTAGTTTTATCGGGTCCTAGTCACGCAGAAGAGGTCGTTTTAAAACATCCAACAACTGTTACTGCAGCAAGTGAAAATATTGAAGCAGCGCAAAAGATTCAAGACATTTTTATGAATCATTACTTCCGTGTCTATACGAATGAAGATGTAATTGGGGTAGAGCTTGGTGGTGCATTGAAAAACGTAATAGCCCTAGCAGCAGGTATTGTTGATGGTTTGGGCTATGGTGACAACGCAAAAGCAGCTCTGATTACTCGGGGACTTGCAGAAATCAGTCGTCTAGGTATACAGATGGGTGCTCAACCGTATACATTCATCGGTCTAACCGGAATGGGCGATTTGATTGTGACTTGTACATCTGTTCATTCACGTAACTGGCGTGCCGGAAACCTTCTAGGCCAAGGGAATTCCCTTGAGCAAGTATTAGACAACATGGGTATGGTGGTTGAGGGTGTTCGAACGACAAAAGCGGCGTACCAATTATCACAAAAGTATGAAATAGAAATGCCGATTACATCAGCTTTGTATCAAGTCTTGTTTGAAGGGTTAACCCCAAAAGAAGGCGTAGGACAACTAATGCTTCGTACGAAGAAGCATGAATTAGAAGATTTTAAATCGTTTTAAGAAAGTGGGATAGTCATGTCGTCATTAGACAAAATGTGGGTCTCATTTGGTTCTATGGGATTTATGTTTATCGCAATGCTACTCATGTTGTTTGTAAACACAAAAATTCAAAATAAATGGGTGGCTTGGCCGATCCGAATCGTTGCTTGGGTATGCCTGATTCTAGGTTTTGTATCCATGCTCTATATTATTTTTAACCCGACTCGAGGTACTGCATAATGAAAAAGGTAAAGGTCTTCATTATTAGTAGTGTTCTCCTAGTAGTGCTTTCAGGTTGTGGCTTTCAAAGTGGCTATCAGCCCGACAATGTAAATCCATATCCTGAACAATTGGAACAAGTGCAACGAGCCGTGGACCAATTTGAAGAACAATCGGGTGGATTGTTACCCATTAAGAATAGAGATCAAGATGTGGATCAATTCATCAAATATCCGATTGATTTTATGAAAATTGTTCCTGCTTACATGGGTGAAGTTCCGTCTAATTCATTTGAAGCAGGGGGCATTTATCAATATATCATGTGGGACGTTGAAGAAAATCCAACTGTTAAACTTGTGGATTTGCGAGCTACAGATATTCTTCGTGATCTTAATTTTCGTAGGTCAGTCAATGGTTTTGCACCAATTGCTGAAACTTTAGGTGAGGGTGTTTACAGCCTAGATTACGAAAAAATGGGATATAAATCAGAAATAACGGTACCAAGTCCATATTCCAACACACAATTACCTTTAGTGGCCATTGGGACTGGAGAAATCTTTATCGATTATTCAATTGAGCTTTACACGAAGCTTCAAGAACTTGATGAACAAATCGAACCAGGAACGGACATCCGGTATTTATTAATTGATGATTCACCTATTGTTCCTGCTTATTCTTTACCCTACACGGTAAATGATGAAAATGAACCCGTATATATGTTACCGGAATGATCCACAGGTCTACTGTGGGTCTTTTTTTCATAGTTTACAGTATGAAGGGAGATGAGTATGCAAAGTGCATTAAACGAACTCGCAAAACGAACTAATGGCGATGTTTATATAGGTGTAGTAGGGCCAGTGCGTGTTGGCAAGTCAACATTCATTTCAAAATTATTGGAGCACTTAGTATTACCATCAATCGAGGATGGGGAAGAGCGTAACCGAATCATTGATGAGATGCCACAAAGTTCAGCGGGACAAGAAATTATGACGACAGAGCCTAAATTCATACCTGCTCAAGCAGTGTCTGTTCCCATTCAAGGCTCAAATCTCCACATGAAACTTCGCTTTGTAGATTGTGTCGGGTACATGGTAGATTCAATTGGAAATCATGAAAAATTAATTCAAACGCCGTGGCATCAAGAACCGATTCCCTTCCAACAAGCTGCAAAATTAGGAACGGACAAGGTGATGAAAGATCATTCCACCGTTGGGTTTGTCGTCTCTACAGATGGCACTGTCAATGGTTTAGAGCGCTCATTGATTGAGCCGGCTGAACAAGAGATTATTGATCAAATGAAATCTTTGGGCAAACCGTTTGTGCTTGTTATCAATTCTCAGTCACCTTTCAACGATGAAACTGCTGCTCTTGTGTCTTATTTAGAGACAAAATATGAAGTACCCGTTGAAGCTGCATCCATTCGTGATTTGGATAAAAATCATTTAGACCGGCTGCTTCGTCGCTTACTTTTTGAATTCCCGATTGAATCAATTGAATTAGAAGCCCCAGAATGGCTAGAGCTTGATCCTCAAAATGAGGTCATGCAAGCTATCCAAGCTACATTACAAAGTGCTACTCATGATATTCATAAACTGAAAGATGTAGATGTTTTAGTTAATACGCTGCAGGAGATTCCCCACATCACAGCCGCTCAACTCATTGAGGTGGATCCTTCTAGCGGACAGGCAATTATGCAGGTTCATGTAAGCGATAGTTTGTATGAAGAGACTTGTTCTAAATGGCTTGCTACTCCGATTCAAAGCCGTTCTGAATTTTTGCACCTCATTCAACAATACGATGCAGCTAAAAAAGCTACGGAGAAGTTTTCTCAGGCGTTGGAAGAAGCGATTGAGACTGGATACGGTATCGCATTGCCAACTGCAGCTGATTTTGTCCCGTTCGAGCCTGAACTTATTAGAGAAAATAATTTTCATGGTGTCCGGTTGCGTGCCAAAGCACCAGTTCTCCATATCATTCGTGTAGATATGATGTCAGAATTTGCACCATTGTTAGGGTCGGAATTCCACAGTCAACAACTTAAGAATGAACTACAAGAACATTTCGATCATGACTTGAATGAGTTGTGGCAGACGCAGCTTTTTGGAACTACCTTAATTCATGTATTACAAGAGGGCATTCGTTCCAAAACAGCACAATTAGATCTGCCAGTTAAACATCGGTTAGTTAAAACGATTGAAAAAATTGTGAAACAAGAACAACAAGGTTTAGTTACGTTTATAATTTAAAAATCAAAAAGAGGCCAAATAGGCTTCTTTTTTTGGTTCAATAAATATATTATGGTAACCATTTGCTTATTTCCAAATGTTGTGCATTTCTTAAGTTCATGAATAGTATCTCTCATATTTGCTCAAAATCCTTATATAACAACGATTTGTATAGCAAATTCAGTTGCAACGACAATTTTGTTGTGATACTCTTTTTACAGATTGATTGTATCTTCCTTGAGAGGAGGTGAATGATGTGAATAAAACAGAATTAGTAAATGCTGTAGCAGAATCAGCTTCTCTTTCTAAGAAAGATGCTTCTAAAGCGGTTGATGCTGTATTTGAATCCATCCAATCTGCTCTTGCAGAAGGAAACAAAGTTCAATTAATTGGTTTTGGTAACTTTGAAGTGCGTGAGCGCGCGGCTCGTAAAGGTCGTAACCCACAAACTGGTAAAGAAATCGAAATTGCTGCTTCTAAAGTTCCTGCGTTCAAACCAGGTAAAGCTCTTAAAGATGCAGTGAAATAATGATCTACATAGGATAGCCTTCCGGGGCTGTCCTTTTTTATTTGTTCGACATCGAGATATACAATTTCCCCAAAACAAGCCCTTGTGTTAAGATTCATATGATGAACGTTCTAGGGGGAAACAGAGTGACAACTGTCGATTTACATAAAATAGAGAATGCTGTAAAAATGATCCTTGAAGCTGTAGGTGAAGACCCTACGAGAGAAGGATTACAGGATACACCTAAGCGTGTAGCTAAAATGTATGCTGAAATGTTTGAAGGTCTCCACCAAGATCCGAAAGAGTATTTTAAAACAGTATTTCATGAAGACCACGAAGAACTTGTTCTTGTGAAAGATATTCCTTTCTACTCCATGTGCGAGCATCATCTTGTCCCGTTTTATGGGAAAGCTCATGTAGCCTATATACCTCGTGATGGTGTTGTTACAGGACTTAGCAAGCTTGCTAGAGCTGTTGAGACTACTGCACGTAGACCTCAATTACAAGAGAGAATCACTTCTACGATAGCAGATAGCATTATGGAAATGTTAAATCCTTATGGTGCGTATGTTGTTATTGAAGCCGAACATATGTGTATGACAATGCGTGGTATTCGTAAACCTGGAGCTAAGACTATTACTGCTGTTGCTCGAGGGGTTTATGAAACGGACGATGTAAAGCGTTCAGAAATTCATTCATTCATACAAATGTCCTAATTGACTGATCTTTAATATGGTAAACTAGAGAAATAAGGATTGGAGTCGTTGAAATGGCAGCAAACGAATTTATCGTGATTAAAGCCCTTGAAGATGGTGTTCATGTCATCGGCTTAACAAGAGGTACAGACACTAAGTTTCATCATTCAGAGAAACTAGATAGTGGTGAAGTGATGATTGCTCAATTTACAGATCATACTTCGGCTATGAAGATCCGTGGAAAAGCAGAAATTCAAACTGCTCATGGTGTTTCTACGAGTGAGTCCAAATCAAAATAGTTGGTGGTAGAAGAGATGACAAAACATTATCAAATACAAATTGATACGTGGAAGCAGGAAATTGCAGATATACTGTACCATCCGACGCTTGTCCAGTATACGGGCGTACCTGCTTTATCTGATCTTCGAATGGCATCGTTATTTTTGCCATTACTTGTCTCCAAAAAGACGGACAAGATAGACTGCTATTATGCAACGGCAATCATTTACATTGCTTTGTCTAGCCACGATCATGTACTCCAAAAAGGAACTTTAAATAAAGCGCAACAACTTCAAGTTCTCGCAGGTGATTATTATAGTGGGAAGTACTATCAACTATTATCTGAGGCAGGACATATTCAATTGATCAAGCGTTTAACAGAGTCTATTCGTTTAATGACAGAGGCTCGTACTGCCTTGATGCAGGAGAACACACTATCTAAAGAAGAGCAGCAACAAGCCTATCAAATTATTGTAACGGCACCGACTCTTGCTTTGTATGAAGAGCTAGAACTTTTGCAGTATGGTAAGCTAGCTGCTAGCTTAGCAATTATAGATCCACAACTTGAATTCGCTCAGCCTGATTCACTGCTCATTCAACAAGAGAATGTCTTACAATTAATTGAAGCGGATAAAACGTTAGAAGAAGATTTAAAAGATTATATGAAGTCTCTAATTGAAGCGGTATTGCCTCACAAGACTAAACTGTAAGAACGAAGGTGTAATAACTATGGCTAAAGAAAAAGAGCAACGCGTACATGAAGTATTTGAAAAAATTTCTTCTAATTATGATTCCATGAATAGTGTCATCAGTTTTCAGCAACATAAGAAGTGGCGCGAGGATACAATGAAAGCCATGGCGGTAAAAAAAGGTTCACACGCTTTAGATGTTTGTTGTGGTACGGCTGATTGGACAATCGCCCTAGGCCAAGATGTAGGCAGTACCGGACGTGTAGTAGGTTTGGACTTTAGTAAAAATATGCTTTCAGTTGGGCATGAAAAAACAGCTAAATACGATCAGATTGAGCTTATTCACGGGAATGCAATGGAGCTTCCATTCGAGGAAAATTCATTTGATTACGTGACGATTGGTTTTGGTCTGCGCAATGTACCTGACTATAAAAAAGTTTTAAGTGAAATGTCTCGAGTTGTGAAACCTGGTGGAATGGTTGTTTGTTTAGAAACCTCTCAGCCAGAGTCAAAACTGTTTAACGGTTTGTTTCGCGCTTACTTCCGTTTTGTTATGCCGATCTTTGGTAAACTATTTGCCAAGAGCTACAACGAATATTCGTGGCTACAAGAATCGCAGAAGGACTTTCCCGATCGACAACAACTTACCGAGCTATTTGAACAAGTAGGATTAAAAAATGTGACAAGTAAGCCTTATAGTGGAGGAGCAGCTGCTCGGCATATCGGCTATAAGATGTAGTTAGGAATGGTATTTAGTGGACAAGTTGAAATTAAAAGCCTTATATGCCGATTTACGACCTGATCTGGATCAAGTTGAAATGGAGCTCAGCAACTGTGTGAGCTCAGATGCTCCTCCTTTAACAGAAGCATCACTCCATTTACTAGAAGCAGGTGGCAAAAGAATACGTCCCGTATTTGTGTTGTTATCTGCAAAGTTTGGGGATTTTTCAATCGATCGTTTAAAACATGTAGCTGTCCCTGTTGAATTGATTCACATGGCTTCACTCGTACATGATGATGTCATAGATGATGCCGATACACGCAGAGGTCGTGCTACAGTTAAAGCAGAATGGAATAACCGTATGGCAATGTATACGGGTGATTTCTTATTTTCTAAAGCAATTGCCTCTTTGTCGCAAATACAAAGTAGTTATGCCCATAAGCTATTGGCAGATACTATGGTAGAATTGTGCATCGGAGAAATTGAACAGGTGGAAGACAAACGTTTATATAATCTCACTAGTAGAGATTACTTGAGACGTATACGTCGTAAAACGGCTTTGCTTATTAGTGTGTCTTGTGAGCTTGGAGCTTTGGCTTCTGGTGTCGACGAGAAGACACGGGTACATTTGCGGAATTTTGGTTACTATGTCGGGATGTCGTTTCAAATCGTTGACGACATTTTGGATATTGTCTCCACTGACGAAAAACTTGGTAAGCCAGCAGGTAGTGATTTGCTTTTAGGGAATATCACACTGCCCGTGGTATACGCTAGAAATGAGGCTTCTGTTGCTAAGTTGCTCGAGCGCATTCAATCAGGAGATACTTCTGAAGAAACGCGACACGAATTGCTAGCAATCCTCAGAAAATCCGATGGACTTGAAAAAGCAAAACGGATAAGCAATCTTTATTTAGAAAAAGCAATGGCAGAATTAAAGAATCTCCCCAATTGTACAGCAAAACGTTCCTTGCAAAATATTGCTTTGTTTATGAGCAAACGGAAATTTTGATTGAACTTTTGAGTGGGCAGTGGTACGATTTTAAACGTGTGAAACTTGATATTCTAAGGAGCGACTAAAATGGAAAAAACATTTTTAATGGTAAAACCTGATGGCGTTCAACGTAACCTAATTGGTGAAATCGTTGGCCGTTTTGAGAAAAAAGGATTCCAACTTGTTGGAGCAAAATTAATGCAAATCCCAACTGAACTTGCAAAAGAGCATTACGGCGAGCATAAAGAGCGCCCATTCTTCGGAGAGCTTGTTGAGTTCATCACTTCAGGTCCAGTATTTGCTATGGTATGGGAAGGCGAAAACGCTATCTCAACTGCACGTCTTATGATGGGTGCTACAAACCCTAAAGATTCTGCTCCTGGTACTGTACGCGGAGATTTCGCTGTAACTGTTGGGAAAAACATCATTCATGGTTCAGATTCTGCTGAGTCTGCTGAGCGTGAAATTGGTTTATTCTTCAAACAAGAAGAATTAGTTACTTACACAAAATCATCAAACGACTGGATTAACTAATCCAATTAAAAGACATCCTTTTGGGTGTCTTTTTTTCGTATGATTTGAAATCCCTCAATTATAGTCGCTTTTTCATAAGAGGTTTTCTGCAGGTCTATACTCATTAACCTGAATAATGACACTTTAGTTGAATTGATAGTGCTCAGCCTAATTCAGATGGCGTAAAAAAGGTCACAATCAATTTTAGTGGAATTTGAAATCCCTCCACCCAGAACACCATTTCCTAGGTGAGTTTCTGCGAGCCTCCCCACGTCAGCCGAAAGAAGAGCGCTTTCGGCTGCGTTGCCGGGTCTCGGTAAAACTCAGCTGGCCTGGGAAATGGTAACCTGGCTTCCGGGATTTCAAATCGATAATGCAGTGAAGTTAAATCCGTGATGAGCGATAAATTGAATCTGATGAGCGATTAAGTAATTCTGATGAGTGATTAACCAATTTTGATGATCGGGTAAATCCGTGATGAGCGAATATTGCGTAGTGATGATGGCTAAACCCATTTTGATGAGTGAATAATCCATTCTGATGATTGATTAAATAATTCATGAGTGAGAAAACGATTGTGACGAACATTCTTTGAGACTAAACCACTTTAAATGCTCAAGATCTTTCTAGTAAGGGCTTAAAGTAATAAAGAATTTGTACTTAAAAAAGCAATGATCGGCAATCTCGCTGACCTAAACAGTGAATGTTCACAAGCTTAATCGAGCCTCGCGTTAGCGCAGCGATTTTCTAACTTTTAAACTCGAGCAAGCTGTAAAAGTAGATGCACCAATAGAGGCAGAGCCGACACGAAGACGTTGCAAGCTACCACTTCCTGAAAAAAAGAACTTCAACTAGCAGGGTTCAACTGGAGAAGCTTGTGTAAGCTCGAACTAAGTAGATTCGCGCTGGGCCCGCTCGAACAGAGCGGGCCCAGTCCTTTTCGTTCTTAATTTGAACTTAAAGTCAAGCTTCGTAAGATGCATCAGGATTAGAAGAAGTTCTTGGTCCTGTCCTTATCATTTAATTAGACTTTCTAATTTTCTAGGTGTACACCATTTCAGATTCACGTATGATTGTGGTATAGTGAAAAACATATACTTTAGCACGTTGAAGGGAGAAAGTTATTTTGCGTTACTTAACTGCTGGAGAGTCTCATGGACCTCAACTAACAACTATTGTCGAAGGGTTGCCTTCACAACTTGAGATTTCAATTGAAAAACTAAATGATTCATTGCGCAGACGCCAAGGCGGTCATGGACGTGGACGCCGCATGCAAATTGAAAAAGATTTAGTCGAAATAACTGCAGGTGTTCGTCATGGGAAATCTTTAGGTTCTCCCATCTGTCTGCAAGTCACAAACGATGACTGGAAGCACTGGACACACATCATGGGTATTGAACCTCCGGAAGATGATGCAGAGGTCAAGCGACAAATTTCACGCCCCCGCCCAGGGCATGCAGATCTTGTTGGTGGAATAAAATACAACCACCGCGATTTACGCAATGTACTTGAACGTTCTTCTGCACGTGAAACAACTGTGCGGGTAGCTGCTGGCGCACTAGCAAAACAACTACTAGAACAATTAGATATTCACGTGACGGCTTATGTGACAACAATTGGTGGTATTCATGCAGACCGTTCGATACCAGAAGCGCTACAGGCTTCTGAAATTGCGGAACGTGCAGCAGCCAATCCGGTCTATTGCCTAGACGAAGAAGTATCAAAAGAAATGGTTTCAGCCATTGATGCTGCGAAAAAGGCAGGAGATACAATCGGTGGGGTCGTTGAAGTTCGTGTTACGGGAATGCCTCCAGGTGTTGGAAGCTACGTCCATTACGATCGTAAACTCGATGCCCGTCTTGCGTTTGCAATGATGAGTATCAATGCATTTAAAGGTGTGGAGCTCGGTCTTGGATTTGAAATGGCCAACCTTCCAGGTAGTCAAGTGCATGATCAAATTCGTTACAACGAGCAGGAAGGCTATACGCGTGAAACGAATCGTCTTGGCGGAACAGAAGGTGGCATGTCAACAGGTATGCCTCTTGTCGTAAGAGGCGTGATGAAGCCAATCCCGACTTTATACAAACCCCTTGAAAGTGTGGATATTGATACAAAAGAAGTATTCAAAGCAAGTATCGAACGTTCAGATGCATGTGCCGTACCAGCAGCTTCTGTTGTAGCAGAGCATGTGATTGCTTGGGAAGTCGCTCAGGCACTTCTAGATACGTTCCCTGCAGATCACTTAGATCAATTGCGAACTGCTGTTAACGAGCGTCGTAAGGCTGCAAAGGAGTTTTAAAATGGAACTAACCATTCACACTACGAACACTTCTTATCCCGTGATTTTAATGCAAGGGGCTCTTCAATCGATTTCTAAAGTATTGCCTACTGACTATGATCAATTGGTTGTATTTGCCGATCAGCATGTCTGGACGCTTCATGGCGAAGAATTTAGAGAACAACTTGACGTTGACTTCAACCTACACCTTGTTCGTTCAGGAGAGTCCACAAAAACGCTAGTAAGCTATGAGCAATCAATGACATTCTTGCTTGAGAACAATGTCTCAAGAAAGTCCGTGATTCTTGCGTTCGGCGGAGGGGCTATTGGGGACTTTGCTGGTTTTGTTGCGGCGACTTATATGAGAGGTATCCCTTTTATTCAAATCCCTACGACTATTCTTGCACATGACAGTGCTGTTGGAGGAAAGACTGGCATTAACCATAGTCTCGGAAAGAACATGATTGGTGCGTTTCATCAACCACTCGGTGTTCTGTATGACCCAAAGTTTTTAGCAACGCTGCCGGATAGTGAAGTGCGCTCTGGGTTCTCAGAGGTCATCAAACACGCGTTTCTTTCAGATGCGGTATGGGCGAATGAGCTTCAGTCGGTTACTTCCATCACAAAATTGCGAAGTCTAGATTGGCAGTCTGAGCTCGCAAAAGGCATCCAAGTAAAAGCGAAAATTGTCGAACAAGACGAAAAAGAAACATCCGTGCGCAAGTATCTCAACCTTGGTCATACGTATGGTCATGCGTTAGAAGCTCTTGCCGGGTTCGGCCGGTTAAAGCATGGAGAAGCCGTTGCCATTGGACTTGTCATGACATTTTACTTGAGTGGACTTCCCGAGCTTGCATCCAACTGGTTCAAGCAGCTTTCTAAGCTTGGCTATCCAGTAGATGCTGTACGCCAATTTCCTATAGAAGAAATCTTAACGTATATCAAAAAAGACAAAAAAAATAGCGGCAGTGACATTCAGTTTGTACTTTTGCATGACATCGGTGAGCCCTATGTGGCTATCGTACATGAAGAAGCGATTCGAATGGCACATGACCGTTTAGTGAACTTAGTAGAGGAGGAGCGAACATGATACGAGGAGTGCGAGGAGCAACTACAATCCCAGTTGATCAGGCCGACCAAATTCTTATCGCTACTCAAGAGCTTGCGATGGAAATGGCACGCGCAAATGCTATTCAAGCCGAGGATGTGGCGTCTGTTATTATTTCCACAACCCCTGATGTCATTTCAGCTTTTCCAGCAAAAGCTGTACGAACGATCAAAGGGTGGGAGTATGTACCGGTTATGTGCATGCATGAAATGTCCGTTGCCGAGAGTCTGCCACGATGCATTCGAATAATGATGCATGTCAATACAACAGTAGCTCAAAACCAAGTAGAACATATATACTTGAATGAGGCAGTGACATTGCGCCCAGACTTAGTGAAGAAATGAGGAATTGCATTGAAGTTTAAAAAGCAATTAGCGGGTTTACAGGCATATAAACCAGGCAGAACTATGGAAGAGGTGAAAAAGCAATTCGGTCTAAATCAAGTTATTAAATTAGCCTCTAATGAAAATCCTCTTGGATCATCTCCAAAAGTACGTGAGTATTTGGCCACACAATCTATTGATTTTGCTCTCTATCCAGACGGGTATGCGCAAACGATTCGTGATGCAGTTGCCGAACACTTAACTGTGAAACCTACACAACTGATCTTTGGAAACGGTTCGGATGAAGTGATTTTACTTGTTGCTCGTGCATTATTATCACCTGAAGTGAACACGATTGCGGCAGATATCACGTTCAGCCAATATGCACACAATGCAAAGATTGAAGGAGCGGACTTCATTGCAGTTCCGTTGAAAGAAGATGGCACACACGATTTAGAGACGATGCTTCAAAAAGTAACAGATCAAACAGCAGTCGTGTGGATCTGTAATCCGAATAATCCAACCGGTTCATTGACGCCTTCTTCCGCTATTTATTCATTCCTTCAAAAAGCTCCAAACGATGTTCTTGTCGTCTTGGATGAAGCGTATTTCGAATATGTGGACTCAGAAGACTATATCAATCCACTACAATGGCTTGAGGAATTTCCGAACCTCTTGATTTTACGAACATTCTCAAAAGCATACGGATTAGCAGCTTTCCGTATAGGATACGGAATTGGTTCAGAACAAGTGATTGCGCAGTTAGAGCCGACTCGTGAACCATTCAACAATACAACACTAAGTCAAGACGTGGCACAAGTGGCACTTCAAGACCAGCAGTTTATTACGTATACAATTGAACAAAATAAACAAGAAAAACAGCGCTACGTAGCGTTCTGTGACAAACACGGTCTAAGCTATTACCCAACGCAGACAAACTTTATATTGATTGACATTCAACAAGACAGTGATGAAGCATTCCAGTACTTGATGTCTAAAGGCTACATTGTACGAAGTGGTAACGCACTTGGCCTTCCTGGAACATTGCGCATCACAATTGGAACACCGGAACAAAATGAAGGACTCTTAAATGAGTTGGAGCACCTAGTTTTAAAACAGGAAGTGTGAGGGAAATGAAAACGAAAGTAGTTGTCGTCGGACTTGGTTTAATCGGTGGAAGCTTATCGCTAGCTCTCCGGAGAAATCCAGAGTGTCATGTAATTGGTTTTGATGTCGATGCCAATACTGTCCGAACAGCACGAAGACTTGATGTGATCGATGAAATGGCCTACTCGCTTGCACGCTCTGTGCGTGAAGCCGACATCGTGATTTTTGCGACTCCGGTCAATACAACAAAAGAATTGCTACAAGAGGCTAATAAGTGGACGATGAAGCCAGATGCTTATATTGTCGACACGGGAAGTACGAAAAAAGAGATTGTCGACTTGGCAAATGAATTGGAGTTACCATTTATCGGTGGCCATCCAATGGCGGGTTCCCACAAAAGTGGAGTGGAAGCAGCGCGAGCGCACCTGTTCGAGAATGCTTATTTTGTTTTATGTCCCTCTACTAAAAGTTCAAAAGAACAACTAGCGGCGTTCAAACAACTCCTGGCTCCTACTAAAGCTAAAGTGGTAGAAGTGACCGCTGAAGAGCATGATGAGATGACGGCCACTGTTAGTCATTTCCCACATCTTGTGGCATCCTCTCTTGTTCACCAGTTGGCAGCAAAATCAAAAAACCCACTGACAAAGCGTTTGGCAGCCGGAGGATTTCGTGATACAACACGTATTGCTTCTGCAAATCCTGTCATGTGGAGAGACATTACACTGCAAAACCGTGATCAACTCTTGGATCAATTAGATAGTTGGTTAGAAGAGATGCAACGTGTGAGAGAGTTGGTTGCTAAAGGTGATGCTACGGCTATCGAAAAGTATTACGTAGTGGCGAAGCAAGAACGTGATGTGTTGCCGATTCACACACAAGGAGCATTGTATAGTACCTTTGACCTTTACATAGATGTCCCTGATTATCCAGGTGTGATTTCTGAAGTGACTGGTCTATTGGCAACTCACAAGATTAGTATTCTAAACATCCGTATTATTGAGACTCGTGATGATTTGTTTGGTATTTTAGTTATCAGTATGCAGTCAGATGAAGATCGCGAGCGAGCGATGGACTGTATTCATCAAGAAACATCTTATGAAACGTATATAGCGTAAGGGAAGTGATTGTGTGAAGAGTTTACATTATACGGGGAGTTTACAAGGAACTCTTTCTATCCCAGGAGATAAGTCTATTTCTCACCGGTCTATTTTATTTGGTGCGATGGCTAACGGCGTGACGACCGTTGAAGGCTTTTTGCAAAGTGACGATTGTCTCAGCACGATTGACTGTGTCCGAAAGTTTGGGGTAGAGGTCACGGTTGATGACGACCAGGTCACAGTAAACAGTCAAGGAATTGAAGAGTGGAATGAACCGGATTCAATTTTGTATACAGGAAATTCTGGAACCACTACTCGATTATTAGCGGGGGTTTTAGCTTCTTCAGAAATTGCTACCGTTATGATTGGGGATGAGTCGATTCAAAAGCGTCCTATGAAGCGGGTGACGGCACCTCTTAAACTAATGGGTGCATCAATAATTGGACGTCAAGATGGCAATTTCACACCACTTGCCATTCAAGGGCAAACATTACAAGCAATTGATTATCTAATGCCTGTCGCATCTGCTCAAGTGAAGTCTGCCATTTTACTGGCTGCACTTCGAGCACAAGGGACTACACATGTTACTGAACAAGAACAGTCCCGTAATCATACTGAAAAGATGCTCCAACACTTTGGGGTTAAAGTAGAACAAACTGCAAATCGTATATCATTAGAGGGCGGTCAGAAGTTGACCCCTGCTCACATTGTAGTACCAGGGGATATCTCCTCTGCAGCATTTTGGTTGGTAGCAAGTGCAATCACAAATGGCTCTCATGTGATTTTGAATAATGTTGGCTTGAATCCAACTCGAGATGGCATTGTTGAAGTGTTAAAAGAAATGGGTGCCGACCTTCAAATTATGGCGGCAAGTTCTAGTTCTCACGAAGAACTAGGTACTCTAGAAATTCGCTCAAGCACTTTAAAGTCCACTGAAATCAGTGGTGACATGATTCCACGCTTGATTGACGAGATTCCAATTATTGCTCTTTTAGCTACTCAAGCAACTGGGGTGACCATTATTCGAGATGCGGAAGAATTGAAAGTAAAAGAGACGAATCGAATCGATGCAGTTGTAACTGAACTTAAAAAGTTAGGTGCTTCGATTGAATCTACTGACGATGGAATGGTCATAACAGGACCTACACCTCTAAATGGCGGGACCATTACTACATACGGAGATCACCGTATTGGAATGATGGGGGCCATTGCTTCGCTTATTTCTTCTGAAGCTATTGTGTTAGACAATCCTGAATGTATTGCTGTTAGCTACCCTACTTTTTTTGACCATCTAACTGAACTGACGACAGGCTCTCTCTAGAGTCTGTCTTCTTTTTGTTTTCAACGATTTCGTGTAAACTAAGGACAAGAAAGAAGTGATTGATATGAAAATGAATGAAATTCTCCGTCAAATTGAGACGGGAAATGAAGAGTGGCAAGCGCAGCTTGAAGCGTTCTTGCTCTCAGCTGAACCAGAGGAAATTTATCAAACTTCAGAACATGTTGCAGCTTATGGATTCGTTGAAGAAGCTATTCGCATGTTGGAACACCTTGCTTATTTATTTCCCGAAGAAGATCAACTAAAGGTTGATCAAGCGCTTTGGATGTTTGAAGTCGGCAAAGAAGACTCCGCATTAGAGCTACTTCAACAAGTGCCCTCTCACTCTGATACTTACCCTCAAGTGCTGTTAGCTATGGCAGACTATTACCAAATGACAGGTTTATACGAAGTAGCTGAACAAAAACTTGATGAAGCAACCCGTCTAGTTCCCAATGAACCGATTCTCCAGCTAGCAAAAGCAGAATTGAAAAGGGAAACAGGACGTTATTTAGAAGCGGCTCGTCTATATGAAGACTTGTGGACGTTGCGGGACGACTTACAGCATGTCAATTTAGCTCTTAAGCTTGCAGAGACTTACTCAGCTGGAGCGGCTTATGAAGAGGCTATTCCTTACTTTAAAGAAGCACTACAGGCAGGAGAAGCTCCTGATGTGATGTTCCAATATGGCTATGCATTATTCCAGTCCCAAATGTACCAAGAAGCTATTAACCAACTGGATGAAGTATTAGGTGCAGATCCAGATTATTATTCAGCCTATTTGCTTTCGGCCCAAGCTTATGCCATGCTCGAGCAGAATGAACAAGCACTTGAGCGTATCGAACAGGGAATCGCTAAAGACTCGTTTGAAAAAGAATATTATCTGTTTGCGGGGAAAATAGCTTTAAAACTGGGTTTACAACAAAAAGCGCAAGATTATTTTAGCCAGGCCATTGCTTTAGATCATGAATATATTGATGGAATTTTACATTTGGTACAAGTGCACATGCATCAAGAAGATTATGAAGCAGTTATTCAGTTAGCCCAGGACGTGCAAACTGATGGTGCGATTCTGTCATCACTCTATCCTTACTTAGCAGAAAGTCATAATCAACTTGAAAATTACACACAAGCATACGAGTTCTATCAGCTCGCATACACTGAACAAAAAGAAGATGTCTATTTTCTTGAAAAATATGCATACTTCTTACTAGAAGAAGGAAAGCGCGATGAAGCCAAAACTGTGATTCAACAGTTACTTTCTTTAGATCCCCAAGCAACCGAGTGGAGCACGATGTTAGACCAACTATAGGAGGGACCAACCTATGACTGCTTCGGTAACGGCAAATGAAAAACGTGATTTTGTGAAATGGTTGCTGACTAATTTTCAAATGAAGCGTCGAGAGAGTGTTTGGATTTTGAATTATTTAATGAGTCATGATGAATTGCTAGAAAATGTCCATTTTGTTGAGGGAGTGGAACATTGTCCACGTGGTATGATGATTTCAACCACCTCCTCTACCGGTGCACCGTTTCGCTTCTATAAAGGAACCATCGTCTCTGCCGATGCAGAAAAGTCCTTTCATGATATGCGTCTACATCCTGACCAACCGATGTATATTGAACTGAAGTTTCCTGAAAAAAGACGGGTTCCAGAATTTATAGCGGTGTTAGAAGACAATCCATTTTTACCAATGAATGAAGAACTCAAACATATGGACCGAGTCACTGCCGATCAGGTGGTCGATAGTTCTTTAAAACATTACCAGCTTGCCCAGCTGGAAAAGGCCATCGATCAAGCACTAGATTCACAAGACCGTGACTTGTTCGAAGAACTTTCACGAAAATACCAACAACTTCAATCGGAGGTCGATTAATATGTACTTTACTGGAAAAGACAGCGCTCAGTTTTTGCAACAAACCGAGTACATCGATACTGCCCTTGTCCCTTTGCTGTCCATTGACTTAACAAAAGAGACGCTGCAAAATGCCGCGTCTCAATCTGATTATGTATTATCACTAACTAACGTACTAGAAAATCAATTTAAAGGGAGAATAGTTTCTTTCCCTTCTTTTAGTTATGTCGAAGGACAACCGAAAGAGCAGTTATTTAACGAGTGGAAAAGTGCATTCGCTGCCTCACCATTTCGTCATGTTATTTTTCTGACAGGAGATGCTGCTTGGACACAAGTCGACAGCTCGATTTTATGGACACCAACGATTCCATTAGATTCTATGGACTCTAAAATGAAAACTAAAATACTAGATGACCAGGCTCGTCAAATCATTCCTCGTATAGCGGAAATTTGGAATACATAATTAAGAAAATCGTTTTGTGGCAAGGATTCAACAAATGTTCACAAACTGTCGAATTCACCCTCAGCCATTATTGATTTTATCGCTTGGTTAAAGTATCATTGAACTGTCCTAGTATTATTTTATTCACGCAAGTATGTCCTTTGGACTGACCTTTACGTTAGAGGGGGGAAACCGATGAGCAACAACAAAGTAACAAGACGTCAATTTTTAAGCTACACGCTTACTGGTCTTGGCGGATTTATGGCGGCAGGTATGATGATGCCAATGGTTCGTTTTGCAATTGACCCTGTACTTCAGAAAAGTGAAGGCGGAGATTACGTACTTACGGATCTTGCTGTCGCAGATATTACTGAAGAACCAACTCGTGTCGATTTCAATTTCGAACAAATTGATGCATGGTATTCATCTGAAGTAACTAGTACTGCATGGGTTTACAAGAGTGGAGATACAATCGTAGCATTGTCGCCAATCTGTAAGCATTTAGGCTGTACAGTAAGCTGGGCTGGAGATAGCGCTTACCCAGATGAGTTCTTCTGTGCTTGTCACGCAGGCCGTTATGAGAAGAGCGGTAAAAACATTCCAGGTACACCACCTCGCGGACCGCTAGATATGTTTGAAGTACGTGAAAGTGCTGATGGTCTACTAGAAATTGGGAATGCCGTTCCAAATACATTAGGGTAATAAAGGGGGTACGACATCGTGCTGAACAAGATTTATGATTGGGTAGATGAGCGTCTCGATATTACACCAATTTGGCGTGACATCGCAGACCATGAAGTTCCAGAACACGTAAACCCTGCACACCACTTTTCGGCGTTTGTGTATTGTTTCGGAGGATTAACGTTCTTTGTTACAGTTATTCAAATTCTTTCAGGTATGTTCTTAACAATGTACTATGTGCCGGATATTGAAAATGCATGGAATTCCGTTTACTATCTTCAAAATGAAGTAGCATTCGGTGAAATCGTTCGCGGAATGCACCACTGGGGAGCCTCACTTGTAATCGTGATGATGTTCCTTCATACCTTGCGAGTTTTCTTCACAGGATCTTACAAGAAACCTCGTGAATTAAACTGGATGGTAGGAGTAGGAATCTTTGGGATCATGCTTGGTCTTGGATTTACGGGTTACTTACTACCATGGGATATGAAAGCTTTATTTGCAACAAAAGTAGGTATTGAAATCGCTGCATCTGTACCGTTTATCGGTGGAGCAATCAAAACATTACTTGCAGGGGACGAAGTAATTCTTGGAGCGCAGACATTAACACGTTTCTTCGCCATCCACGTATTCTTCTTACCAGCAGCATTGTTCGGATTACTAGCAGCTCACTTTATCTTAATTCGTCGTCAAGGTATTTCAGGTCCACTATAATAGGTTAGTGGAAAAAAGGATAACAAGGAGGGGACTTCATGCATCGCGGAAAAGGTTTAAAATTCGTGGGTGACTCTCGAGTTCTGCATCCATCTAGCCGTAAGAAAAAGGGACCTAAAGATTACTCTGAGTATCCAGGGAAAACAGAAGCATTCTGGCCAGACTTTCTACTAAAAGAATGGTTGATTGGTTCAGTATTCTTAGTAGGTTATCTAATTTTAACGGTATCGCATCCAGCACCACTGGAGCGTCAAGCAGATCCGACTGACACTGCATATACTGCATTACCAGACTGGTATTTCTTATTCTTATACCAACTTTTAAAGTATGAATTTGCATCAGGACCATGGAACATTATTGGTGCTATCGTTATTCCAGGTATCGCATTTATGGCACTACTTCTTGTACCATTCTTAGATACTTCAAAAGAACGTCGTCCGTTCAAGCGTCCTTTACCAACAGGCTTTATGCTCTTAGCTATCGCTTCTATGATTTTCTTAACTTGGGAATCAGTAGTAAACGTAGACTGGGATGCAAAACGTGCAGCTGGTGAAATTCGTGAAGAAGTTGCAGTTGAATTCGATGAAAATTCTGAAGGTTATCAATTGTACTCCACTTCATCCTGTATAGGATGTCACGGGAATGCATTTGAAGGTGGACTTGGACCTACATTAGTAGGCACAGAGCTATCAGCTGAAGAAATTTATGAAATCGCTGTTAATGGTATTGGTACAATGCCAGCTGGTACTTACCAAGGAACAGATGAAGAGCTTCAACAGCTTTCAGAATTCATCTCTACTTTAGAACCAGCAGAATAAAGAGTAAAAGAGAGTCAGTGATGACTCTCTTTTTTTTAGCACTAAATGTGGAGGAGATTACATATGATGACATGGATTCGTGCAATCTTATATAATAAATCATTTATGTGGCTATTATTTGTTGTCAATTTAGTAGGAACCGTTTATGGTTACTACTGGTACAAAGGTCAACTTTCCATAACAGATCCTATCTACTACTTATTTGTTCCTGACAGCCCGACAGCTAGTCTATTTTTTACGCTTGCTTTATTAGGCTGGCTGCTGGGGAAAAACTGGCGACTAATTGAAGCCCTAGCTCTTGTAACTTTGGTCAAATATGGCTTATGGGCGGTAGTCATGAATCTACTTACAATTGGTGTAGACGGTCCAATTGGGCCTGTAGGTTGGATGCTTGTTATTTCTCATTTCGGTATGGCCGTTCAAGCAATCCTCTATTTTCCATGGTATCGATTTGGTTGGGTAGCCCTGAGTCTCGCAGCCATCTGGACGCTTCACAATGATGTGATTGATTATGTATTTGGTCAAATGCCTATCTATCGCTCTTTACTTGAGTTTGCACCACAAATTGGTTACTTTACATTTTGGCTATCCGTTGCTTGTTTAGCCATCGCTGGGTCAAATATAAGCACAAAGCGATACATGTCATTTGATAATTCGGATCAAACGCTTTAAAATAAAGTTATATCAGAAAAGAGGGGGAAAACAGTGGGTTTTCTAATTTACTTTGCTGTTCTATTGATTTTACCGATTTATGCTCAATTTAAAGTAAAGAGTACGTATAAACGTTATTCTAAAGTACGCTCGACATCTGGGATGACAGGAGCTCAAGTGGCTCGTAAAATTCTAGATGCTCATGACTTACAGGATGTACAAGTAGTTGAAAGTCGCGGGTTTTTGAGTGATCATTACAATCCAATGACTCGTATTGTAGCGTTATCTTCACATAACTTCCATGAGGCTTCTGTTGCAGGAGCTGCGATTGCTGCCCATGAAGTTGGACACGCGATTCAACATAAAGAAGCTTATTCGTTCTTGACTTTCCGACACAAGCTTGTGCCGGTTGCTAACATTTCTTCTAACGCTTCATGGATTTTCATTATGATTGGTATTTTCTCTACCATTCCTGAAATGTTATTAGTAGGTATTGGTCTATTAGCAGCTGGGGTTGTATTCCAACTTGTTACATTGCCAGTTGAGTTTAATGCTTCAAGTCGTGCTATGAATGAAATGGTCAGCTTAAACTTGATACGTAATGAAGAAGAGCGTCATGCTAAAAAAGTATTGAATGCAGCGGCTATGACTTATGTGGCAGCAGCAGCAGTAGCTGTTCTTGAGCTAGTGCGTTTGATTTTAATCTACACAGGTATGTCACGTAGCGAATAAATAGAAAAACTGCTTAGAGCAAAATGCTCTAAGCAGTTTTTCTGTGATTACTCGGCATTTCTGGGCAAGCCTGTTCCACTTTTCTAGTTGTCTAGTTTCACAGGCTAGAAATACACTCCCAAATCTGTCGCACCCGCAGAGACGAAGAGAGTCTCTACGGGCACGCCAGATTCACTCGGCATTTCTGTTCAAGCCTGTTCCACTTTTCTAGTTGTCTAGTTCCACAGGCTAGAAATACACTCCCAAATCTGTCGCACCCGCAGAGACGAAGAGAGTCTCTACGGGCACGCCAGATTCACTCGGCATTTCTGTTCAAGCCTGTTCCACTTTTCTAGTTAATCAAATGGTTTCTTATTTTCATCCAGCGTGAAGCCCTCACCCATGACATCTTTTACATCGACAATCGAAACAAATGCGTGCGGGTCGACAGAAGTAATAATATTCTTTAAACGCACAATCTCGTTGCGTCCTATGACACAATACAACATTTCACGTTTTGCTTTCGAATAGAATCCGTGACCATCTAAAATCGTAACTCCACGGTCCATTTCTGTGCCAATTCGTTCCGCAATGGATTGTTGATGATCTGAGATTATGAAAGCGCCACGAGCAGAATAGGCACCTTCTTGCACAAAATCAATCACACGTGCCCCCACAAAGACGGCTACTAATGTATACATCATTGAGCGCTCATCTAAAAATGTAAGCCAAGATAACAAAATAACAAATGCATCAAACAAGAACATGGTTTTTCCCATGCTCCAGCCCACATATTTATGGACAAGTCGTGCTAAAATATCTACGCCACCTGTTGTACCACCATATCTAAAGATAATACCTAAGCCTACACCTACAAATACTCCAGCAAATAAAGAAGCAAGGAACAAATCATCTTGTAATCCAATTTGCACCTCATAAACTTGGAATAGTTTTAAAAATACAGAGACGCTCAGTGTCCCAATCAACGTGTATAAAAATACTTTTCGACCAAGCAGTTTCCAACCGATAAAAAACATGGGAATATTTAATAATAAGTTCATTAAAGCTACGTCCCATCCCAATACAAAATAAAGAATTAATGTGATACCTGAGAAGCCACCTTCACCAAGTTCATTTTGAATATTAAAATGAACAAAGCCAAAGCTAAATATAGCAGCGCCAAGTATGATAAAAAAGATATTTTTAAGTTTCAGTCCTACTTTCATTCCATCCACCTCATCAATCATTATCTGTTATTTAATTCGCTTTGACAACAACAGTTTCAATGGCTAGGATTAACTACAGGGAGTGGTAATATGAATCAAAAAACAATGCAAGAAATGCAACAACAGGTAGATACATATATTGGTCAATTTAAAGAAGGCTATTTTCCCCCAATGGAGTTATTAGCGAGACTTACGGAAGAGCTTGGAGAGCTTTCGAGAGAAGTTCAACATCTCTATGGAATGAAAAAAAAGAAAAGCACGGAAGCAGAAAAGGCATTGGAAGAGGAATTAGGTGATTTTTTATTTGTTCTCATTTGTTTTGCCAATTCAGAGAAAATTGATATGCAGAGAGCCTTAGATCAAGTGATGCACAAATTTGAAACACGTGATCAAGACCGCTGGACAAAAAAGGAGATGGAGTAAATGATTCGCGTCGCACTAGCAGGCCCTCGTGGTAAAATGGGAGCAGAGGCACTAGAAATGATTGAACAACAGGACGGATTTGAATTGGTCGGTTTATTAGATTCAAAAGTTACCGATGAATTAAGTGACTATCCTGTATTCATTAGTATTCTTGATTTATTGAAAGAGACAAACCCACAAGTGTTGATTGATTTAACTACTCCAGAGCTAGGTATGAGTCACACTACCGAGGCAATTCGTCACGGCGTAAGACCTGTAGTAGGAACAACTGGATTCACTCCAGACGATTTAGAACAGCTGAACCAACTTTGTGAAGAGTATAAGGTTGGGTGCATTATTGCGCCTAATTTCTCGATAGGTGCCGTTTTAATGATGAGATTTGCGGAACAAGCTGCGCGTTACATGCAGGACGTGGAAATTATTGAGATGCACCATAATCAAAAGCTAGATGCACCTTCAGGGACCGCTATTAAAACTGCAGAACTTATTCAGACCAACCGTGTGTCGCACCGACAAGGCCATGAAAATGAAGAAGAGGCACTGCAGGGGGCACGAGGCGCAGATATTGAAGGGATTAAATTACACAGTGTTCGGCTACCAGGTTTAGTGGCGCACCAACAAGTCTTGTTTGGGGGCGAGGGACAACTTTTAACTTTACGTCATGACTCCTTTACTCGAGGCTCATTCATGCCAGGGGTTGCACTGTGCGTTAAAGAAGTTATGAAACGAAATGAACTGATTTATGGACTAGAGAACATCATTGATTAGGAGATGGGACTATGCGTATTGCACTAATTGCACATGATAAGAAAAAAGATGATTTGATTCAATTTGTCACAGCTTACCGAGATACGTTATTGAAACATGATTTATATGCAACAGGGACGACAGGGAGCCGTATCGAGAACGAAGTGGGAGTCTCCATTCATAAATTTAAGTCTGGCCCTCTTGGGGGGGACCAACAGATTGGTTCAGCAATAGCCGATAATTTGATGGACATGGTCATCTTCTTCCGTGATCCGTTAACTGCACAGCCTCATGAGCCTGATGTCACAGCGCTAATTCGACTTTGTGATGTTTATCAAATTCCACTGGCTACTAACATGGGAACTGCTGAAGTTTTATTAAAAGGTATAGAAGAAGGCTTTTTAGACTGGCGTCTTTTGGAGGACCGTCGTGACCGATAATCAAAAGAAATTAAAAATCGGTATTACCTGTTATCCCACGGTCGGGGGTTCAGGAATTATTGCTACTGAGCTAGGAAAACAGCTGGCCCAAAAAGGACATGAAATTCACTTTATCACATCAAGTATGCCTTTTCGCTTAAAAGGTTTTTATCAATCGATAACTTATCATGAAGTAGAAGTAAATAATTACTCTGTATTTCAATATGCACCTTACGATATTGCACTTGCCAACAAAATAGCCGAAGTCATTGATGAAGAGCAACTAGATGTCCTGCACATGCATTACGCGATTCCTCATGCAGTTTGTGCAATTTTGGCACGAGACATGGCTAAAAGAGACGTAGGAATTGTGACGACACTTCATGGAACAGATATTACAGTATTGGGTGTAGACTCCTCTCTAAAAGGAGCCATTCGCTATGGTATTGAAAAATCGGACGTGGTGACGGCAGTTTCTAATTCTTTAGCCAATCAAACCAATGATTTACTTGCTCCTGATAGAGAGATTCAGACGGTTTACAATTTTATTGATACCACTGACTATTTCCCTCAGGACGTGAGTCATTTACGAAAAATCCTTGGCATAGGACCTGATGAGAAAGTGCTATTACATGTCTCGAACTTTCGAAAAGTGAAACGTGTGCAGGATATCGTCAAAACATTTTCATACGTTCGCAAGCAAATGCCATGCAAACTAGTACTTGTTGGGGATGGCCCTGAAAGACATCCTATCTTGGAACAGGCAAAGGGGACAGATTACGAACAGGACATCCTGTTTTTAGGCAAACAAGAAAATGTAGCCGAACTTTATGCTTTAGCCGATTTATTCTTGCTGATGTCTGAAAAGGAATCGTTTGGATTGGTTTTATTAGAAGCGATGGCTTGTGGTGTTCCTTGTATCGGAACTGACATTGGCGGAATTCCCGAAGTCATTTCACACGGTTCGAATGGGTACGTTGTTCCTAAAGGTGCAGTAGAACGTGCTGCACTGTTAATTGTTGAATTACTAACCAATGAGAAAAAATATAAAGAATTCCAACAAAACGCTTTGAAAACTGTTGCCAACACATTTAATAATGACCAAATCATTTCACAATATGAAGCTCTCTATTATCAGGTAGCACCAGATGAGAGATAGATGGCCTAGTGCTTATTATGTCTTGAACACTTTACACCAAGCGGGTTACAAAGCCTATGTAGTGGGAGGTGCAGTAAGAGATCACCTCTTAGGTCTCCCTTGTAAAGACTTAGATGTGGCTACAGACGCACTCCCAGAACAAGTCATGGATCTTTTTCATAAAACATTTGCTACGGGTATTGCTCATGGAACCGTTACGGTGGTCCATGAAGAACCGATTGAGGTAACGACTTTTCGCGTAGAATCAGAATATGTGGACAAGCGACGTCCTTCAGAAGTTCAGTTTGTCCGAGAGTTAAGGCAAGATCTTGCTCGCCGAGATTTTACAATTAATGCTATGGCTTTGTCAAAAGAGGAGGAACTGGTCGATTACTTTGATGGCCAGCTTGATCTTCAAAAAAAACAAATTCGAGCTGTTGGGATTGCAGAAGAACGCTTTGAGGAAGACGCCTTGCGTATTTTAAGAGGGATTCGTTTTGCTGCACAACTTTCTTTTACCATCGAGGCTACTACTTTAGAAGCTATGAAGTCAAAAAGCCACCTTCTTACATTCATCGCAAAAGAAAGAGTGAAACAAGAAGTTTCTCAAATTTGGCTTTTTCAAAATCCAGAGATTGCTCTTAGTGAATTGAAAAAAACGTATATGGATGCATCATTACCAGGTAGCTATAGCGTTTTGCCTGTGCGTCATAAACCGTTTCAAATGTCTGCACATGGCTGGGCGTGGTTTCATTTTTTTCAAAAGGATCCTTACACGTTTCCGTATTCAAATAATGAAAAAAGATTAAACGCTGAAGTGAAAAGATTGATCCCCTTATTAGCTGCAAATGGCTGGTCGTATCACTCTGTCTTTAATTTCTCAAAGGACGCACTAGTTGTTGCACACGAAATTATGATGGACGAATCCAAGTTTGTTTCGTTAAGTGATTTAGACGTTTGGTTAGAACAAGCTCCGATTCGTCATCTCGAAGAATTAGCGCTATCAGGCACAGAACTTATGAAGCTTACTGGGCTTAAAGCGGGGCCTTGGATTAAGCAAGTCAAACATCAACTTGCAGACGAAATTCTTGGCGAGCGACTTGAAAATTCTCAATCAGCTCTAGAAAAGTGGGTGAACGAGCATGTCAAATAAGGCAAAAATCATCGAATACTTAGCACAGGCTTCCACACCATTGTCAGGGGAACAATTGTCGCAGCAATTAGGAGTTTCGCGCACTATGGTGTGGAAATATATCCAACTTTTAAATGAAGAAGGGTACTCTATTCAAGCTATCAAGAAAAAAGGATATGTCTTACATGGTCTATCCAATCAACTAACGAAAGAGAATCTCGATTACTATCTGACGACGCGTCACTTTGCTCGGGAGTTTACAAGTTTTGAAACATGTAATTCCACACAAATTGTTGCAAATGAACAGTTGTTGCAACGAGATGTAGCTCATGGAGCCGTTTTTGTCAGTGAGGAGCAAACGGCAGGGAAAGGTAGACTAAACCGCCCGTGGTCTTCTTCAAAAGGAAAGGGTCTATGGATGACTTGGGTGCTTAAACCAAATCTTCTGCCTCATGAAGCACCACCCATTACTCTTGTCGTTGCTCTTGCTGTAGCAAAAGCGATTGCCACTACTACGGGTATACAGGTCGACATCAAATGGCCAAATGACTTGCTGATAGATGGGAAGAAGACAGGTGGGATTTTAACGGAACTTCAAGCGACACCCGATAAAATTGAAGCGATTTTAGTTGGTATAGGTCTTAATGTATTGCATGAATCCAATGATTTTGGTGTTGACCTCTCTTCCATTGCCACCTCTTTACAACTCCACTGTGAGCAACCGGTCAATCGACTTCAGCTTCTTGCTGCAGTTGCCTCAGAACTAGAAAGTGCTGTAGAACAATTTGAAACTAGCGGTTTTCAACCATTTCAGCATCAGTGGGAGCAGCACTCCAAGATGATAGGTCAAGAAATCACTGCCACTACCGTGCGCGAAACAATTACAGGGACGGCGGTGGGGTTGAATGAATTCGGCGCCTTACTAGTGTCTACAGACGATGGCGTGAGAACATTATTTTCCGGGGATGTCACTTTGAGTGGAAAACTGGACAGTTTATCATAATATGCTACACTAAAAATGGACAGTATCTTCAATAGAACTGTACCTTGCTCCATCCAGTACCACATGACAACTTATCGCCTTGATCAATAATTTGACAGGGACGGAAAAAACCAACTATGGCTATTTTTCTGCCTCTGCGTCTTTTTTGCAGAGGTTTTTATTATGGTTTTTTCCTCTTATAAAGGAGAGGATAACAAACATGAAGACAACTACTCAATTTACTACTATGAAAAAGAAGGCAGACAAAATCACCATGGTCACCGCCTATGATTATCCATCTGCGAAAGTTGCCGAGCAAGCAGGTGTAGATTTGATTCTAGTGGGTGATTCACTGGGGATGGTCGTGTTAGGGTATGATTCGACCGTTGCGGTCACCGTTGCCGATATGATTCATCACGGCAAAGCCGCAAGAAGAGGAGCACCCGATACATTTTTGATTGTAGACATGCCATTTGGTGTTTGCCATTTATCTTTAGATTTTGCCCTGACTCATGCAATTGACATCATGCAGCAAACAGGGGCGCAGGCTATAAAAATTGAAGGGGCAGGAACAATGCTGCCGTTAATCGAAAAATTAACTGCTGCTGGAATACCAGTTGTGGCCCACCTTGGCTTAACACCACAAAGTGCGGGAGTACTTGGTGGCTTTAAAGTACAGGGGAAAACCTCTCAAGAGGCTTTGAAAATCATTGAAGATGCGAAAAAGACTCAACAAGCTGGGGCATTCATGTTAGTGCTTGAGTGCGTCCCTCATCAATTAGCCAAACAAGTTACTGAGGCACTCACAATTCCGACGATTGGGATCGGTGCAGGAGTGGAAGTTGATGGGCAAGTTCTCGTTTTTCATGATCTCGTTGGGTATGGAAACCATCATATTCCGAAATTTGTAAAACAATTTGCTACTGTTTTTCCATCAATGGAAGCGGCTTTAAAATCGTACGTTCATGAAGTCAAAGAAAAGCAATTTCCAGGTGAAGAACACCAATTTGAGATGCAACAAAGCGAACAAATCTCGCTTTATGGAGGCAAACAATGATAGTTTGTAATTCAAAATCAAGTTTTCGTAAATGGCGCGCTAGCCAGATAGGTCCAGTAGGCTTTGTACCAACAATGGGTTTTTTGCATGAGGGACACGCAGAACTGCTAAAGCGTTCTATAGCAGCAAACAGTGTCACTGTGCTAAGTATCTTCGTGAATCCTACTCAATTTGGTCCTAATGAAGATCTTGACCGCTATCCGAGAGATTTTGAGCGCGATCAGAAATTGGCTGAAGAACTAGGGGTGGATTGCATCTTCTATCCAACAACTGATGACATGTACGATGCGCAAACAACGATCTCTCTTTCAGCTGGAGAGATGGCAAACCGCTTGTGTGGAGCAAGTCGTCCCGGTCATTTCGATGGGGTTCTCCAAGTGGTCACAAAGCTTTTCAACATTGTCCAACCTTCAACCGCTTATTTTGGTCAAAAAGATGCGCAGCAACTTGCACTAATTGACTCACTTGTTAGTGCATTTGATTTTCCACTCACCATTGAGCGAGTTGCAACAATTAGAGAGTCAGACGGACTTGCTAAAAGTTCACGAAACGTCTATTTAACGACTGACGAAAGATCACAAGCTAGTGAACTTTATAAAGCTCTACAACTTGGCAAGACGGCATTCGAAGAAGGGGATAGTCGCGAGCAAACCATTGCACTTGTAAAACAGCATATTTCCTCCAAGACAACAGGTTTAATTGATTACGTAGACCTTTTAACTTACCCTAACTTGGAACCACTAGATACAGGGTCGCAATTTGTGCTAGCCTGCGCGGTCTATTTTTCTAAAGCACGTTTGATTGATAATCTACTAATAGAAAGAGTGAAGAACAATGCTACGTATGATGTTGAATAGTAAAATCCACCGAGCGACTGTAACTGAAGCAGACTTGAATTATGTGGGAAGCATTACAATTGATCAAGACATTTTAGATTCTGTAGGCATGTTACCGAATGAAAAAGTGCATATTGTTAATAATAACAATGGGGCTCGCTTTGAAACATATATCATCTCTGGAAAAAGAGGCAGTGGTGTCATTTGCGTCAATGGAGCTGCAGCGCGCTTAGTCCAACGTGGAGATATCGTGATCATCCTATCCTACGTTTATATGATGAATGAAGAAGCAAAAACGCATAAACCAACCGTAGCAATCATGAATGAGGACAACACAATTAGAGACCTTTTGTCTTACGAGCCAGAAGCAACTATTCTATAATTTGAGAAACAACGCCGTATCAGTCGATGATCGGCGTTTTTATGTTACAATTTTATAGAATCTAACAGTACTGTGAGTGAACAACATGAATGATGTATACGCTGTAGTGGACATTGAAACAACGGGTAGTTCACCTAAAAATGGAGAACGCATAATACAAATAGGGATTGTTCGAATTGAAAATGGCGTCATCACGTCTACGTATTCATCGTTTGTGAATCCCGAAAAATCAATCCCTCCGTTTATTCAAGCATTGACACACATTACAAATGATGATGTGAAAAATGCACCACTCTTTTCAGAGATAGCGGATGAAATACTCAGCCAATTAGAAGGGGCAGTGTTTGTGGCCCACAATGTGAATTTTGATTTTCCGTTTGTGCAAGGAGAACTGAAGCGATTAGAACGTCCACTGCTCAAAAATAAAAAAGTGGATACTGTAGAGTTTGCCCGCTTACTTTTCCCGTCTGCTTTAAGTTATAAATTAAGTGAAATTACAATGGAGCTCGGAATCCCATTAGAAGACGCACATAGAGCAGATGCAGATGCGTACGCTACAGCCGAGCTTTTTTTATTGTGTGTAAAAAAGTTATACAGCCTGCCACTCGGTGCTATTGAGAAGTTGCACAAACGCTGTTTTCGATTGAAATCGCATGTAGCCCCACTATTTTTTGAGGCACTAAAAAAACAACAAACAATCTTACAGCCGGTCGCGCAAATTCAACCGGTCGACATTATAAAAGAGCTGCCACCTTATCCAGTTGAGGATCAAGAAAAGATAGAGTTGCTAAAACAAATCTATCCGGGTGCTCAACAAAGAGACTCTCAACTTCGTTATATGGATTCAGTGCATGTGGCTCTTCATAACAGAAGTGAGGTAGCACTTGAGGCGGAGACAGGAATCGGTAAAACGATGGGGTATTTACTACCTTCGATCTATTTCTCATTAGAGTCTCAAAAGAAGGTGGTCATATCCACGTATACGAACACTTTGATGGATCAGGTGCTTGAAAATGAAGGCGCTAAAATTCAAGCCGCTTTTCCGGGTAGTTTTAAGATTGCCAAATTAAAGTCGTATACACATTACTTGGATAGAGAGCTCTTTGAATTGAGATTAGCCACTGAAGATGAATCATACGATGAGACATTCGCTCTCATGCAATTAGTCGTCTGGTTGGAAGAAACAACAACGGGAGATTTAAGTGAATTAAACAGCACTGGTGGTGGTCAATTGACCATTGATAAAGTCCGTAAGCATAAGCGTACTCCTCAAATTCATCAAGATTTTTATGAGAAGGAGTATCGTCGTGCCCAACAGGCTCATCTCATCGTCACGAATCATGCGATGCTTGCAGGTCAACCTGAGATACTGCGTTCTTTAGAGAAAGATATCGGTGCTGTCATAATTGATGAAGCCCATCATTTTTTAACGGCAGTTCATAAGACGAATGAAAAAGTGATTTCATTTACAGAATGGAAATATTTATTGAGTCAATTTGGTTTTATTGAAAAATCGCAGGTCGGGTGGAAGCTAGAGAAACTTGGTATTCATTCTCATCAGCTTAATAAAATCAAAATGCGCACGGAAACTGTTAATGACTTATTTGATACAATTACCAAGCAATTGACCGAAAGTGCATTGCTAGAACGAACCGTGCGCGGGAACTCCAAAATCACAATTGATCTACAGGCAAGTGAACTTCTGTTTAGTGATTTTGTTCAAGAAGTCAATCGTCTAGTAACAGCTTATGATGAATTTATGTATGGCACTTCACTTCCTTCTGCGACTTTACATGAGGATCTGCTGTTTTGGATCCGAGAACTTCGTATTGCTGCCTACGACTGGGAAGAGTATGTTTCTCAACTATCTAATGAACCGAGTTGGTTAGAAGCAGACAAACGAAGTTTGCCAAGTTCCTTTATTTTTCATCAAAAAAAGCTTCATCATCAAAAGTTTACTGAAGAATTGCTGCAACCTTATCGCACGAACAAAAGTTTAATTTGGACGTCAGGTACTCTGACAGTTCCAAAACAACCCTGGTTTATTTTAGACCAGTTGTATTTACCTCGTGATATGTCGATTCAACGTTTCTTTGCAGAGCCAGATTATTATAAAGGTGCGCAAGTTTTTGTCGTCAATGATGTACCCGATGTCACTCAAGTCGACCAATTCACATTTATAGAATCAATCGCTGATGTTATTATCCAAACAGCCCAAGTCGCAAAAGGTCGGATGTTTGTTCTTTTTACATCGCAAGACATGTTACGAAAAACAGTTGAGTTGATTGAGGATACTAAATTGTTAGAGGATTACTTATTAATTGCACAAGGAATGAATGCAGGTAGTAAGATGCGTATGTTACGAACATTCCAGCGCTTCCCGAAAGCTATATTGTTTGGCACAACTACATTTTGGGAAGGTGTCGATGTTCCTGGAGATGCGCTATCAACCATTTTACTTGTGCGCTTGCCTTTTACAAATCCTGATGATCCTTACTTCAGAAGGAAGGCAGATATTCTTACGAAGGAAGGTCATAATGCCTTTACGAAGTATGCATTACCAGAGGCAATCATTCGATTCCGTCAAGGGTTTGGTCGATTGGTGCGGAATCCAGAAGAAAAAGGCGCATTTATCATTTTAGATCGTCGCATTGAAACGAAGTCGTATGGTAAAGAGTTTTTAGACGCCATTCCACAAGTTCCAAAGCGCCAAGTTTCCGTTGAAACAATGGTCGACAACTTGGAAACTTGGTATAATGACTAAGTATCTTGAAGAAAGCAGGGATTGCAGTGGAATCTAAAATTGAAATCATCCAATCCGTGACCGTTACTTATCAGCAGGATTTATACAAACTTGTCGATGCCCTTAACCGTTCACTAAAACATGATGACCTCATGTTTGGTTTAGCATTAGATAAACAAGATTCTGAAAAAGCGGTTTTCACAATTTACCGCACATGAAGAAAAAGTGGATACTGGCAATTGTAGTGCTACTACTGGTTACGGTCACTTCTAGCTTAGGGATTCTTTATACTTTGGCTAAAAAACCGGAGGAAGCAGAATTTTTGCGTGTTCAAACTCTTGTGATGGACCAAGGACTTCTTACAGAAATCACCGATATGTATGCCTACAATAGCGTGAAAAGTTATGTCACGGTTATTGGACTAACTTCTGAAGCTGAAGAGGTTGCTTATATTCTTGATAAAGAAGACAATCAAACAGCATTTGAAGTGAAGCTAGCAGATGGAATTTCCAAAGAGCAAGCAGAGCAGTTAACGCGCGATGAAGCAGATGTAAATGAAATACTTTCGATCAAACTTGGTCAAGAAGAGATTGGTCCTGTATGGGAAGTGACATATTTGAATTCAAATGACGCACTGAGCTATACATACCTTGATTTCAAAACAGGTGATTGGTGGAAACGTATCTCGAATTTATAAGATGGAGGATGTTATGAAGAAAATTACAATTAATCAAATGCCTTCTCTCATTGGAGAAGAAGTAAAGTTAGGCGCTTGGATTGCCAACAAACGTTCAAGCGGTAAAATTGCCTTTTTACAATTACGTGATGGAACAGGTTTTGTTCAAGGTGTCGTTGTAAAAGCAGATGTAGGGGAAGAACTTTTCCAACAAGCTAAATCGTTAACACAAGAATCATCTGTCTATGTGACAGGAACAGTTACGGAAGATACACGCAACAGTTTTGGTTGTGAAATTCAGGTATCAGGAATTGAAGTATTGTCATTAGCAGAAGATTTTCCGATCACACCAAAAGAACATGGCACAGAGTTCTTAATGGACAATCGTCATGTTTGGTTACGCTCACGTAAACAGCATGCAATCATGAAAATTCGAAATGAAATCATTCGAGCTACTTATGAATTCTTTAATGATCAAGGCTTCGTTAAAATGGATCCACCAATTTTGACAGGATCTGCACCTGAAGGCACATCAGAGCTATTTGCTACTAAGTATTTTGACGAAGATGCGTTTTTATCTCAATCAGGTCAGCTTTACATGGAGGCGGCTGCAATGGCAATGGGCAAAGTATTCTCGTTCGGTCCAACATTCCGTGCTGAAAAATCTAAAACTCGCCGTCACTTAATTGAGTTCTGGATGATTGAACCAGAAATGGCGTTTGTTGAGTTTAATGAAAGTCTTGAAGTACAAGAAAACTATGTCTCTTATATCGTTCAATCCGTTTTGAAAAATTGCCAGTTAGAACTTGAACGTTTAGGACGCGACACTAGTAAACTTGAAGCTATTCAAGCACCATTCCCACGCATCTCTTATGATGAGGCCATTGAATTCTTGCTAGAAAAAGGCTTTGATGATATTAAATGGGGAGATGATTTCGGAGCACCTCATGAGACGGCAATCGCTGAAGCTTATGATAAGCCAGTTTTCATCACGCACTACCCTGTTGGTATTAAACCGTTCTATATGCAACCTCACCCTGAACGTGACGATGTAGTTCTCTGTGCGGATCTAATAGCTCCTGAAGGGTACGGAGAAATTATTGGTGGCTCAGAACGGATTTATGATTATCAATTACTGAAACAACGTATTCAAGAGCACGGATTAGATGAAGCAGCTTATGCTTGGTACTTAGAGCTTCGTAAATATGGAACAGTGCCGCACTCAGGCTTTGGATTAGGCCTTGAGCGCACAGTTGCCTGGATTAGTGGCGCTGAGCATGTAAGGGAGTCTATACCATTCCCACGTCTATTAAATCGTTTATACCCTTAAGGAGGACGCAGTGTGCATAACACGTCGAGTCGCCTGGAACAGTGGATGAAGCAGGGAAATGTAACCATTTCCCAGCTTTTTTTTACTCATTATCGGGCTTTACAGATAACAGATCAAGAAGCCATGGTAGTTTTGCATATTGTGGCCTTTCAACAAGATGGGATTGGATTTCCCACTCCAAATGAAATTTCTAACCGTATGGAGATATCTGACCAACAAGTGTCGTCTATTCTCCAACGTTTGATGCAAAGAGGTTTCCTATTTATTGATCAATCCAAAAAAGACAATATGGTGGAAGAAACCTATACTCTGTTTCAGCTGTGGGAAAGATTAATTGATCATCTTGAACAGCAGGAACAAGCCAATCAAACAAATTCTTCAGAGCAACAAATTGGTGATTTGTTTCGTGTGTTCGAAGAAGAATTCGGTCGTGTCTTTACACCACTTGAGTATGAGACGATTTCTAAGTGGATCGACGAGGATGGTCATTCTGTGGAAGTAATCCGTCAAGCTCTTTTAGAAGCAGTGCTAGCAGAGAAAAAGAGTTTGAAATACATGGATCGTATTTTGTTTGAGTGGAAAAAGAAAAACCTCACAACTTTAGATGCCATTCGAAAACATTCAGAAGGCTTTCATAAATACACTGTAAAAACTACGCCACCTGTTAAAACTACATCGAAAATGCCATTTTACAACTGGTTAGAAGAGAGGGAGTAAGCTGACTACTAAAAAAGAATGGGCAGAAATTTTAGAGAGCATGGAAGAGATGTTTCCAGATGCACACTGTGAACTTGTTCATGAAAATGCTTTTGAACTGGTTATAGCCACTCTTTTGTCTGCTCAGTGTACAGATGTGTTAGTCAATCGAGTAACGAAAGATTTGTTCCAGAAATATAAGACGCCTGAAGATTACTTGGCTGTTCCTGTCGAAGAATTGCAACAGGGTATTCGGTCTATTGGATTGTATCGAAACAAAGCGAAAAATATTCAAAAATTAAGCCGGATGTTGATTGATGACTTTGGTGGTATCGTTCCTGAAGACCGAGATACATTAACATTGTTGCCCGGTGTTGGAAGAAAAACCGCTAATGTAGTGGTCTCAGTCGCTTTCGGAATTCCTGCTCTAGCAGTGGATACACATGTCGAACGCGTATCGAAACGATTGGGTGTTTGTAAATGGAAAGATTCACCTCTACAAGTGGAAGAGACGCTCATGAAAAAAACGCCGAGAGAGCTTTGGTCAAAAGCCCATCATCAGCTTATTTTTTTTGGACGCTATCATTGCAAAGCTCAAAACCCGAATTGTCCTGAATGTCCTTTATTAGAACGATGTCGGGAAGGTAAGAAACGAATGAAAAAGATAATGTAATACTATTTGAGTGGAGAAAGCCACGAAACAGAACTCCTTATAAAAAAGAGGTTGGGACAAAAAATAAATCAGCAAATTCTCTAGGGTGAATTCTAGAGAATTTGCTGATTTTTCGTCTATATATATATTGAGTTCCTTTCCGGGGCTGCGTTCCGTGGGCGCGCTGTGAGCCTCCTCGTCGCAGGCTCCTGCGGGGTCTCACATTCCGACTTTTAATCCCACTGGAGTCAACCCCTACACTCAACTCAACTTTCTAACTAGTGAATTCTACTACTCTATTTTGTCCCAGCATGTTTTATTTTTTTCAAATTTCTACTTAAGGGGTTTCATCCTCTGAAGTAGAGTTGGTACCTGACGAGTTTTCACCGTCGCCTGGTTCCGTGGGTTCTTCGGTATCTCCAGCGCCGTCGACAGGTTCAGTTGGTTCTGTAGGCTCAGTTGGTTCCGTCGGTTCTTCCGTTCCTGCGTCTCCGCTACCACCATTCCCGCCTCCATTACCATTTCCGTTGCCATTACCGTTGCCATTTCCTTCGCCTTCACCTTCGTCAGGTTGTTCCTCTTCGTTCGGATCAGGCTGTTCCTCAGGCTCAGGTTCTTGCTCTTCAGCTAAAGTAATCGATACAGATGCAGGTGCACTTGAAATGCCTTCTGCTGAGGCTACCACACTAAATGTGTAGGTATTACCTGGCTGTAAATCACGGACAATGAGTCCTGTATCAGAAGTAGTGTCAAGTTCTTGCGCACCACCATCATTTACTTTAACTGTAACCGTAAAGTTAACATCATCAATACTGTCCGGTGCATTATAATTCCAACGTAAAGTTGCAGAAGAAGTTGCTTCATCAAAGTCAGCAGATAAACCGGAAGGAGCAGGTAATTCCGTTATTTCGTATTCTTCTGATACGGCTGTTGGTTCAGAGCCTCGCACGAATAATTCGGTTTTACGTAAACTAGTTGGCGTAAAATTACTAGCTAGTTGAAGGGGAGAGGTACCCACTTCAATAGTTGCTTCTACTACTGAATTCGGACGGCTAAAATCAGCTGCATTTGCTGAGATAGTAGTCATTAATTGTTTGAACATTTGTTGTGGTACTCGACGTTCTTCAGAAGTAGTCATCGGCTCACTACGTTTACTATTACCTGACCAGATAGCAACTGAATAATCAGTAGAATATCCAGCAAACCATGTATCTGGGAAAGAACCAGCAGGAAGGTTGTTTGCAGTAAACTCATCAGAACTATAATTGGATGTTCCTGATTTTCCTGCTAAATCCAATCCTGGGATAGCAGCTGTTTGACCAGTTCCGTTCTCATTTTCAAGAACGTCTCTTAACATATCGGTAACCATGTAAGCTGTAGAATCTTTCATGACAGGTTCTAGTTCTTTTTTAAGAACCTCTTCAGTTTCACCATCACGGTAAACAATCTTTTCAATTGCGTAAGGTTCTGCGTGGTAACCTCCGTTGGCAAATGCCCCGTAAGCTCCTGCAAGAGTCATTGGTGAAATACCTTCAATCCCGCCTAGTACGGAGGATTCATAAACATTTTCAATTCCAAACCCAAAGCGATTAATAAAGTCTCTAGAATTATCAAGCCCAACTTCACGCAGTGTTTTCACAGCTGGCGTGTTTTGTGAACGATATAAAGCTTCGCGCATAGTCATAGGCCCTAAATAACTATCAACAAAGTTGCGAACAACCTGATCGGTACCTGTATAGGTGATTTCCTCATCGACAACAGTTTGTCCAGTTGACCAATTTAGATTTTCAATGGCTGGTGCGTATGCGAGAAGGGGCTTCATTGTTGATCCAGGCTGGCGATCTTTGTTATCGTAGGCATAGTTCCAACCACGATTGGAATAATTGCGTGCTCCGCCTGAAGCGACAAGAGCTCCAGTCTTAGGGTCTACAACAGCAATACCCGCTTGCTGTTTTTCAGTCGCGTAGATATCTGAGTTGATGACTTCTTCCACTTTAGTCTGAACAGATGGGTTGAGCGTTGTGTGAACCGTGATCCCTTCAGAAAGTAGGGAAGGATCAATTTTATTCAATTCACTTTCGACGATATCTACGAATGCTTCGTATTTTAATTCTGAAGACGCTTGACGTTCTTCTTCAGCAATTAAAGTTTCAGTGACCGGGATAGCACGTGCTGCTTCAGCTTCTTCAGGAGTGATTTTTCCGTGTAGCTCCATAAGATGCAGAACAGTATTTCTACGTTTTTCAGCTAGCTCCGGATTTTTGACCGGATTGTAATTGTTTGGACTTTGCGGTATACCTGCAAGCATCGCTATTTCATGAAGTTCAAGTTCACTTAACTCTTTTCCATAAAAATAATCTGCTGCTGTCCCAAAACCATAATTACGACCAGACATTAGGATTTTGTTGAAATACATCTCAAAAATTTCTTCTTTATCATATGCACGTTCCAACTGGAAAGAGAGCCAAGCTTCTTGCGCTTTACGTTTCAATGTTTTTTCATTTTGCAAAAATGAGTTTTTTACAACTTGTTGTGTAATGGTTGATGCCCCTTGAGCACCAAAACCTTGTGTGACATTGGCAATTACGGCACTACCTAAGCGTAAAAAGTCCATTCCCATATGATCATAAAAGCGAACATCTTCCGTCGCTAAAATTGCATCTTCCATTTGCTGTGGAATATCGTTGTAATTAACATAGATACGATTTTCCGTTCCGGAAGTATAGAAGGCTTCACCATTAGCATCTAAAAATGTCGATGAAATAGGATCTTTTAAAGATGCCTCATCCAGTTCTGGTGCTGAACTTGCATAATAAACAAATAGTCCGAAGCCGCTGAGTAATCCGATTAGGCCAATGGCAACCAATGCTAGGAATATTTTTTTGAAGATTCCTTTTTTCCCTTTTTTCTTTGTTTTTGCTTTTTGTTGTTCAATTCTTCTTTGTTGTCGAGACTTTTGTTCATTCGTCACGAGTTTCATCCTCACTTTCCTTGCAGGTCACATATTGATCTACTGCTTTTAAATAGGGCACACGTGGTGTGTACCCCGGAATAATTTCAATACCAGCTTGCTCAAATTCTTCAAGTGTAATCGATTTACGACCACCTTGTTTCATTCGATCCCAATAAAAGTTTAATTTTTCACTACTCAAGAAAAAATACCGCTCAATTGACGAGAACGATACGAGAAGAAAAGCGATTCCTTGTTGTTGCCGAATTTGTTCCATATGCACGACTTGGTGTTCATGGACGTTTTGGAGCGGAAAAGACGTTTTGTTTTTCGTTTCTTTTGCTTCAAAATCCAAATACTTTCCATTATATACACCGTTATAATCGGTCGTTGAAGGTGTTCGGTAATAGGCCTCCCGGATAACTGCACGAGTTCTACCAGGATAATCTACTTTCACAATTTGAATAGGAATTGGCTTTTTATGGACAACTGCTAGCTGATGTTGTAAATAATAGTCATTCGTTTCATTGACTTCATCCTCTAACGTTTTTCCCCGATTACTAAACGAATAATCCTTTTTAGTAGGTTTATTTTTACTCTCACCTTTTGAGACAGGCTGATATTTTTTCCCACCAGGATATCGTATGCTCATCTGCAACACCTCTGTGCCTTAGTTTAGCATATTGAGTAGACGACTGACACGGGAAGAATGTTGCATTCGAATGTTTGTTCGCTTAACTAGTTGTTAAGAGCAACATTTGATATGATACTAAGAGAGAAGCGAACAGGAAGTGATTTTATGAATTTATTACTAATAACTAGTAAGCTTATTGAGGAATCAGAACAGTGTATAAAGCGTTTCGAACAGATGCGAGTAGAGGACCGGGCACCCGACTTTTTCGAAGAGGTCAAGCCTCACGTCCAACTAGTAGATGAACTCATTCAAAATTGGCGTGAACTTAGTCTTGCTTATATTCAACAATACAAACCAAAATACGTACATGTTTCCCAGATTAATGCCGCTGAAGAAGGTATGAAACAATATATCGTGCAATCATTTTACAAAGAAACTTCAAAAAAACGGTTTTATCAAAGTGTCCATGCCGTTCTGTACACATTAAAGACTTTGCAGACTGAATTGGAGAGTGATAAACATGACAGTGATCTCTCAATTACTTGATGAATGGGTTAAAGACCCAAAAAAGAAACAGCAGATTAAAGCCATCCATGTTATTGAACCACGCGAAGCGAAGGCGGTACCCTTTCCGAGTGATTTAGATGCTAGTCTCGTGCAAGCGCTGCAGAAAAAAGGCATTCATGAACTATACACACACCAAGCAAGTGCCTATCAACATGCTCGCGCAGGCGAGTCATTTACTGCCATCACACCAACAGCTTCTGGAAAATCACTCTGTTATCATCTGCCTGTCTTGCAAACAATTATGGAAGATTCTAAAAGTAGAGCCATCTATTTATTTCCTACAAAGGCGTTGGCACAAGACCAAAAGACAGATGTGAATGATTTAATTGAAGCAACAGGTAAACAAATCAATAGTTACACCTATGACGGAGACACTGAACCCGGTATTCGCCGAAAAGTGCGAACAAACGGGAATATCATTTTAACCAATCCCGATATGTTGCATTCAGGCATTTTACCCCACCACACAAAGTGGGTGTCTATGTTTGAAAACTTGAAATTTATCATTATTGATGAGATGCACACGTACAAGGGAGTGTTCGGTTCTCATGTTGCACATGTCATTCGTCGCTTAAAAAGAATTTGTGCTTTTTATGGAAGTCATCCGGTAATCATCTGTACTTCAGCAACAATTCAAAATCCAAAAGAACTAGCAGATTCTTTAACACATGAGGATCACGTCGTGTTAACTAATAACGGAGCTCCATCAGGGACAAAGTATTTTATGTTCTACAATCCTCCAATTGTTCATCCTACTTACAATGTTAGAAGAAATGCAGTGCTTGAAGTGAGAGACCTCGCGCAGGAGTTGTATGCCAAACGACTGCAGACAATCATTTTTGCAAAAAGTCGTGTGCGTGTTGAAATGCTGGTCACGTATTTAAAAGCATTGGTAAGTAAAAAAATAAATGATCGGTCGATTCAAGGATACCGAGGTGGGTATCTACCTTCCGAGCGTCGAGAAATTGAAAAAGGACTTCGGGATGGAGAAATACGCACTGTCATTAGCACTAACGCTTTAGAGCTAGGTGTCGACATTGGTCAATTACAAGTTTGTATTATGACTGGCTATCCAGGCAATATCGCAAGCGCTTGGCAACAAGCAGGAAGAGCGGGAAGAAGACAGGGAGAATCCTTGGTCATTTATGTGGCGCAATCCACTGCACTCGATCAATACGTCGTTGACAATCCTGACTATTTATTAGGGCAATCTCCAGAGGAAGTCCGAATCTTTCCTGAAAATATGTTGATTTTAATGGACCATTTAAAGTGTGCGGCATTTGAATTGCCGTTTGAAAAACAAGAAGATTACGCAGAGTATCATGTGACACCGCTACTAGAGATGTTGAAAGACGAAGATGTCTTACTTGAGACTGCAGACAAATGGCATTGGATGGCTGAGAGTTTCCCAGCTAGTAATATCTCATTACGTTCAGCCTCACAGGATAACGTCATCATTATTGATCAATCTATTCCAACCAAAACAAGAGTAATAGGAGAAATGGATTTGTTCAGTGCGATGACATTGCTGCATGAAGAAGCCATCTACTTACATCAAGGCACCCAGTTTCAAGTGGAATTACTTGATTGGGATGAAAAGAAAGCTTATGTGACGGAAGTAGATGTAGACTATTTCACAGATGCCAACATCGCTGTAGAAATGAAAGTTTTATCTAAAGATAAACATCGGGTGCAAAATAATGTAGAAATGCATTTCGGTGATATTATTGTGCTAGCCCATCCTACGCTTTTCAAAAAAATAAAATTTGATACGCACGATAATATCGGTTCGGGAACCATTGACTTGCCACCACTTGAACTTCACACAAGCGCAACGTGGATCACATTTAGTAAGCCGACTAATGGGAATCTGCATTTGTTTTCAGATGCCATGGTTGGAGCTGCCTATGCATTGCACTCTTTTATCCCGCTGTTTTTAGATTGTGATCGAAAAGATGTTCATGTGGTACCCCAGATGAAATCTATCCTGGATCAACAACCTACTTTCTTTATTTATGACAGTTACCCTGGAGGGATTGGTCTTTCAGAGCGCATGTTAGATCGTTTTGAAGAGTTAGTAGAAGAAACCTCTTCACAAGTAACGGCTTGTCCTTGCCTAGACGGATGCCCTGCTTGTATCGGTGCTCAAGAGGCCAACGTCGGGTTAAAAGAAGAAGTGCTTCTGTTACTTAAAAATTTGGTGAGTGATCAACATGTCTTATGAAAAAAAGTTATTAGCCATGAAGGGGTTAGTAAAGAAACAACCTGAACGACTAGCTGAGACGAATTCGCCACCACCGGTTATAAAAAAATACAAAGAGTGGAAAGCTGCAGGATATGAGTTAATGGAAACTGATGCAGGAGATTATTATAAAATCAGTACCTTCTTTCCAAATAGCTATCTTCATGGGAAGGTCCAGTTTTATCAACTTTCTAAATTGGTCCAAAAGGTAAAGGAAATGTTTCCAGGCCACCCACTGACACCGCATCCCGAGAGCAAGCTCTTTTTTTATGACACAGAAACTACAGGCTTAAAAGGTGCAGGTGTGCATATCTTTTTAAATGGTGTGTTGTTTCAGACAGAAGCAGGCTTTCAACTCGACCAATACTTATTAGCTTCTCCTGAATACGAAGTCGCGTTTTTACAGGCACTGCCTTTTGCTGAGCAAGACACACTGATCACTTACAACGGCAAGAGTTTTGACATTCCGCAATTAGAAGTGCGCTGGACAATGAACCGTAAGAAACTAAAACCGTTTCCTGGAGTTCTGCAAATTGATTTATTGCATGGCAGTAAGCGATTGTGGAAAGGGCAGCAACAACGCTTCAAACTCCAAGATATGGAGAAAGAGCATCTGGGGTTCCATCGGGAAGACGATATGCCGGGTCACTTAGCTCCCATCGTCTATATGGATGCATTGCGTTCAGGGAATACGGAAAACTTAGATCGCATTCTAGAGCACAATAAGTGGGATTTACTATCACTCGTCTCTCTCTACATTCATTCTCTTCGTCATCTACTCGATGAATCCTCAGAGAGTACATCTAAAACGGAGTTGAATTTAGCCAAATGGTTGAAAGACCTGAAATTGCTTCCCCATAGTCGCGCGTTGTATGAAAAAGTGACAGAGCGCTATGAACAACAAGATATTCCACACGCCTATTATTATTTGTCGCTGCTTCAAAAACGAGAAGGTGCGTTTGCCGAGAGTTTAGAGCTGATGCAAGTGGCTGCCAAAGAATTACAGGGTGTTGAAAAGCTAGAAGCCCTTATCCATTGTGCCAAACTGCTGGAGCACCAATTGAAAGAATATGAAAATGCAAAATTCGTTGTCATTCAAGCAAAGACTCAACTGTTAACTTTGACAGCCACTCTTCCAAAAGAGAAGCTTGCTCTTTACTTACAAGATCTAAAAAATCGAGATGCTCGTATTGCAAGGAAAATCATTTCCCGGGAAAGCGCAGCTTTCGACAAATAGATAGGTGCGGCGCATGTTCGTATGCTATAATGAAGCCAATCACCAAAGGATGGAAGGAAGATGGGTATGGCGATTCAATTCAAAACAAGTGACATTTTAGAGAAACAATTTAAAACAACCATGCGTGGCTACAGTCAAGAAGAAGTAGACGCATTTTTAGATGAAATCATTAAAGACTATGAACAATTCGATAAACGCATTCAAGAGCTTGAAAAAGATAATCGTGACCTACGTACACAGATTGAAGATGCACCTCGAGCAACACCAGCACCGCAAACTTCTACAAATTTTGATATTCTCAAACGCTTATCAAATTTAGAAAAACACGTATTTGGCGACAAGCTTTACGATTGATAAGTGCTTGTATTACGGCACTAAATAACGTATACTCGATTGTGGCCTTCTATTCAGGCAATCGCTGCACACTTTATGTGTAGAGGAAAGTCCATGCTCGCACAGTTCTGAGATGACTGTAGTGTTCGTGCCTCGTGAAGTCATAAACGAGGGCAGCTTGCCAGCTGACGGCAGAGAAACTACCTACGTCTTTCGAGATACGGTACAGTACTCTTGAAAGTGCCACAGTGACGAAGTCTTATTGGAAACGGTAAGAGTGGAACGCGGTAAACCCCACGAGCGAGAAACCCAAATTATGGTAGGGGCATTTCCATGAAGGAATTGAACAGATTGGAAGACGGCTTGTCCGTAGATAGATGATTGCCACCCAGTATGTACGAGGGATTTTCCCGTTTGAGTACATGGGAGACAAAACATGGCTTATCGAATAGAAGGTTTTATGATAAAACAGCACAGCTCTCCATTGCGGGGAGTTTTTTCTCTTTATATACAACTATAAACAAGGAGTGGATAGCGACGTGAAATACAAATTACTGGCAACTGCTGCAATGGGTCTAGAAGGAATCGTAGCAGACGAATTAAAGGATTTAGGTTTTGAAACGCAAACTGAAAACGGCAAAGTATTTTTTGAAGGCGATGAGGAAGCAATCGCACGCACAAATATTTGGCTACGTGTAGCGGACCGAGTCAAATTAGTCGTTGGCGAATTTCCTGCCAAAACATTTGATCAATTATTTGAGGGAACAAAGGCATTGCCATGGGAAAATTATTTACCAGTCGATGCGAACTTCCCTGTGAGTGGAAAAAGCGTCAAATCAACTCTCTACAGTGTTCCAGATTGTCAAAGTATCGTGAAAAAAGCTATTGTAGAACGTTTGAAATCAGCCTACAAACGCATGAGCTACTTAGATGAATCAGGAGCTCGATATAAGATTGAAGTAAGCATTTTAAAAGATAAAGTTCTTTTAACTATGGACACTAGTGGTGCGGGCCTTCACAAACGTGGTTATCGCACAACACAAGGAGACGCCCCACTTAAAGAAACGTTGGCAGCCGCATTAGTGAAAGTTTCAAAATGGAGTCCTCAACGTCCTTTTGTTGATCCATTCTGTGGTTCAGGAACATTGTGTATTGAAGCAGCCATGATTGGTCAAAATATAGCACCTGGTTACAACCGCGAATTCGACGCAGAACAGTGGGCTTGGATAAAACCAGCAGTATGGGACAAGGTTCGTGAGGAAGCTGATACACAAGCAGATTATGATCAAGAGCTGACGATTTTAGGGACAGATATCGACCATCGCATGATTGAGATTGCTAAATCCAATGCACTCGAAGCAGGCTTTGCAGATATTATTGAATTCAAACAAATGCAGGCTACTGATTTCACTACCCGATTAGACAACGGTGTGATTGTGAGCAACCCGCCTTACGGTGAGCGAATTGGAGAAGTAGAGGAAATTGAAAAAGCTATTTCTGAGTTCGGCTACGTAATGACAAAATATCCTTCTTGGTCAGTTTATTTATTGTCTTCTATGGAAAACTTAGAGACTGTGTACGGAAAGAAAGCTACTAAGAAACGGAAATTATTCAATGGATTTATTCGCACGGACTACTATCAATTTTGGGGTCAACGCGTCTAATCAGAAAACTAAACAGAAATGAGTGGAGTTATGCGTAAAAATATCCCCTTTGAATTAACAAAGGATCAATCATTCTATCAATCCTTATCCAATTGGTTAGGGGATATCTTTTATGAGACTCTCCCTGACAATGGCTATGAAATAAGAGATGAACAAGTCTACATGGCCTTCCAAATTGAAAAAGCACTGCAATCGAAATCTGTGCTATTTGCAGAGGCAGGAGTAGGAACTGGTAAAACCATGGCCTATTTGTTACCTTCCATTGCGTATGCGCGTTACACAGGAAAACCTGTAATAATCGCTTGTTCAGATGAAGCATTAATCGAACAGCTCATCAAACCTGAAGGAGATATTTCCCGCTTATCAGAGCTTCTCAATTTATCTATTGATGTGCGCTTGGCAAAATCACGAGAAGAATATTTGTGTCTTCAACGCTTAGATGAACAACGTCGTGGTTTTGATGCGCCAGAATTTGTTGATGATATCGATGATTTGCTACCAGAGTTTGTTTTTGGGGGCTCTTCCCTACAAAAAGTCTATCCCTACGGAGACCGGAAAGAGTTTAGTTTCCTAACGGATGAGCAGTGGAAACTTGTCAATTACCATCCAGTACAACAATGTTCTATTTGCGAAATTAAAAATCAATGTGGCCAAACGATTTCTCGCCAATTCTATCGCCAGGCGACAGATTTGGTTATCTGTTCTCATGAGTTCTTAATGGAACATTTGTGGACGGCAGATTCTCGTAAGCGTCAAGAGCAGTTGCCACTATTACCAGATGCTTCTGCAATCGTCTTAGATGAGGGCCATCTTATTGAATTCGCGGCACAAGAAGCATTCACTTTAAAAATTCAAAGTGAATCTCTCCTTGATTTACTTGAAAAGGCGAGAGTAGAAGGGTTACGCCCTAAAACTCTTCAGTATTTAGACATTTTAGAAGAGGCACATTTAGCATTTTTTGAGTTACTCCGATCGTCTATTGAAAATGACCTTTTAGAAAAAATGACGATTCAACATACGCCTGAATTAAATGCAGCTAGCGGAGTCCTCATCAAAACAGTGGAAGCCCTACTTGAAGAATTCGTCTTTGAAGGAGAATTACACTCCATTGATTCTTATGATATGAAGTTGATGGAAGAATATTTAGAAGACTATTTACAAGCCTTCAAACTATTTACAGAGGATAACGAAGCGATTGACTGGGTAGAGGAAGTAGATGGAATTGAGACATTAGCGATCATGCCTGAGTTAGTGGATGAACAGCTTGCTGAAAAGTTATTTAACAACACGCTTCCAATAATTTTCTCATCTGCAACTTTGAGTGTTGATCAAACATTTGATTATCTAGCAGGTAATTTAGGAATTGCCAATTACCAATCCTTACAAGTTGCATCGCCTTTTGATTATGAAGAGGTTATGTCGATTCGTGTGTCATCTCCTTTTGATAAGAATGACTATGTGATGGAGTTGCTACAAAATCAAGAGCCAACACTTCTATTATTTGCCACTAAAGAATCATTTGAACAATTCCAACTGATGCATTCATTCGAAGATATATTATTCGAGGGAGATCAAGAAATGAGCACGTTGATTGAAGCTTATAAAGCTAAACCTTCTGTTCTAGCATCTTACTCTTTATGGGAAGGTCTTGATTTACCAGAAGAGCTACTGACACGTGTCATAATTTATGATCTACCATTCCCTCCAAATGATCCGATTTTTAATGCAAAACGAGCAGCTTCCTTCCAGCCGTTTGAAGAAGTCGATTTGCCATTTATGAAAATGCGGATGAAACAGGGTGTTGGACGGTTGATCAGAACAGAAAAGGACCGTGGTTCAATTGAAATCCTTGTATCAGAATCGGAAAAAGAATACTTACACGAGCTAGAGCAGGAACTTCCTGTTAAGCCACAATAAAGGGGTATCCGGTATGAATGAGCAACGTCAACAATTGTATAGACGTACTGCACTTCTTGGTGTAGTCACTGAGAAACAAGGCAACACCACGACTTATGCAAAAGCTAAGAAGTTTGGCCAAAAGTTGTTCACCGAGACTTTAACCATTGCATTTGCTGGACATTTCTCTGCGGGGAAGTCCAGCATGATCAACGAGTTGATTGGTGAAAATTTGCTTGCAACGAGCCCTATTCCAACATCTGCCAATATCGTAACCATCCAGAAGTCTGATCAGTGGAAGGCTTATGTTCATTTCATGAATGGAGATCTAGCTGTTGCAGAACAAGAGCTTGAAGTAGCTAACTTAAAAAAAATGGCGAAAGATGGTCAATCCGTTCGCAAAATTGAGCTCTTTCATCCTGAAACGAAGCTTCCAAAAGATGTGGTTCTCATGGATACGCCAGGTGTCGATTCAACAGATGATGCGCACAGGCTCTCTACTGAATCAGAGCTTCATTTAGCCGACCTAGTGTTTTACGTAATGGATTACAATCACGTCCAATCTGAACTTAATTTTACGTTTACAAAAGATTTGATGCGCACAAATCCAAATGTTTATTTAATCATTAATCAGATGGACAAGCACCGTGAAGAAGAATTGTCTCTTAAAGGCTTTAAACAATCCGTTAAAACTGCTTTTGAAAGTTGGAATGTTTTTCCGAAAGGGATATTCTTCACGTCTTTGCGTGATTCAAAAACGTATTCTGTAGAAGATGTTAAAGATGTCATTCAGACTGCACTTGCGGATAAAGAACAAGTGCTTGAAATGAGCACGCAAGGTACATTACAGAAATTGCTTTTAGAACATGAGACTTTCTTACGTGAAGATCAAGAAGATCTTGCTAGTACATATGAAGAACTTTTTTCACCCCAAGAATGGCAAGAGAAAAAAACAACTTATGATGCTGTTAAGCTATCATTGCAATCGTTTGAATTACTTGATTTTGCAAAATGGATAGAAGAATTACATCTTGAGGTTCAACAGTTACTTGCAAATGCTTACCTTATGACACCAGACGTGAGGGACCGTATCCAATTATATGCAGAGGCTAGTCAACCAGGTTTTAAATTAGGCTTTTTTAGTTCTAAGAAAAAGATAGAGGAAGAGCGAGAGGCAAGACTAAAAGCGGCCACCCAATTGATGCAAGAGGTATTTGACCAAACGACCATGCCTCATATCCAAAGACTTATTGATCGCTATGCACAAGTCATTCAAACCGATAGCTCTTATATTTCTATTAAAATGGATCCTACAGTACTATCTAATGAGTTTAAAGCGGGTACGAGTGCTAGTGGCGATGGCTTATTGCAATTCTCCTCTAGAATTGAACAAGCGTTTAAGCGATTTATCTTAAAAACAACGACTGATTGGGCAGATGAGCGACTTGCTGAGTCAGATGGTGAGACAGTGTTATCAGAAGACGACCAGTTAAAAAAACAGGCGCTTACTAGACGCAAGATGGCGTTGGAACAATGGTTTGGAAGCGAAGAACGCTTGGCTGACTACTCTCTTCAAATGAAGTCTCCAAATGAGCAATTACAGCAAGATCGCATGAATCTTTTACACTCGTGGGAGCAAAATTATGCGAGTTTTTACGCAAATGCACAACCACTGTCTATTGCTGAAGAAATCGAAAAAGTAGTGGATGTGAAACAGCAATTTGTGGAACAAAAATCCTCGGATTTAAGTGAAGTCGCTATTGTGAAAAAGGCTGAGCAGGTGAGTTTGCAGTTGCAAGATATCAGCAACTTCCAAGATGCCGTGAGAGAGCTTAAACAAAAAATTAACCGAATTACCAATCGTTCCTTTACAATTGCTCTATTTGGAGCTTTCTCAGCAGGAAAATCAAGTTTTTCAAATGCTTTATTAGGAGACTCTGTTTTACCTGTCTCTCCAAATCCTACAACGGCTTCCATTAATAAAATTGCCCCGACTGGTGACAATCAGCCACATCGGCATGCAAATGTGGAATTCAAAACGAAAGAAGATTTGGTAGCTGAATTAAAAGCTATGGTTACTCCCCATGGCGATGACTGCCAGTCATTAGAAGAGTTGATAAGTAAAGCTCCTCAATTTTTGGAAAAACCTCTAGATGAAACAAAGAAATCCTTCATTCGTGCATTTTTAGCGGGTATTCAAGATCAAATCGAGTACCTAGGAACAACACGTTTAGTAGATCATGATAGTTTTACAGAATATGTAGCGGTAGAGTCAAAAAGCTGTTTTGTTGAGACGATTACGTATTTCTACGACTGTGAATTAACACGTGCTGGTGTAACGTTAGTCGATACTCCTGGTGCTGACTCAATAAATGCGCGCCATACGGGTGTAGCATTTGATTACATTCGCAATGCAGATGCGGTGTTATTCATCACCTATTATAATCATGCGTTTGCTAAAGCTGATCGCGAATTTTTGATTCAGCTAGGCCGAGTAAAAGATTCATTTGAACTTGATAAAATGTTCTTTATTGTCAATGCGATCGATCTTGCAAACTCTGAACAGGAGAAACAAGAAGTAATTGATTATGTAGGTCAAGAACTGACTCAATTTGGTATTCGTTTTCCAAGGCTTTATGGTGTCTCTAGCCTTCAAGCTCTTAAAGAGAAAAAAACGAATGAATTTTTGGCTAGCGGGATGCCTGAATTTGCCGAAGCCTTCCAAGCTTTTCTACGCAACGAGCTTTTGGATGTGATTCTACAGGCTACTGCAGAACAAACTTCTAATTTGATTGAACAATTCTCAAATTTGATTGAATCAACCGAACAAAACATGCTGCGTAAACCGCAACGTTTGGCGGAACTTGCAGAACTTGAACAGCAGGTAAGAGCGCGCTATACAAAAAACAGTTCTCCATCAACACGGACTGCGCTTCTGAATGAAGTAGATACTCTTATTTATTATTTAAAGCAGCGCTTATTTTATCGCTACCCAGACTTTTTCAAAGAAGCTTTTAATCCTTCACGATTTGCTGGAAAAGATGCGAAACAAGCGTTTGAAGAGTCTTTGGCCGAAGTTGTGTCTAGCATTCAGTTTGATGCATCGCAAGAACTGCGAGTTACTAATTTGCGACTTCAACAAGCAATCGAAAAAGCCGTGCGGGAGTTTGAACGACAAGAATCTACATTTTTACATGAACAACCGGCTGCATTTTCGGTCAGCTCACTTGAATTAAAGGCACCTAAACTTCTTGAATTCGAAAAACCTAAATTACCTCTCGAACAATATGGAACTTTACGTAGTCACTATAAAAATGCTAAACGTTTCTTTGAAAAGAATGAGAAGAAAGAAGTGCAAAACGCACTCGAAACAAAAATGAAAAGTGATTTAGAGAGTCAGTTTGAAGTGGAAAAAACACGTCTTAAAAATTGGACAGATGCTCTTTTTAGTGAAATTATGGAACGTTTAAAGTTACGTTTTTTGCAATCAACTGTGGCTACACTGCAAACAGAACGTGATCTTCTTGAACAGCAGCAAACGTTAGCGATGTGGAAAGAAAAACGAAAATTGCTCTAGGAGGATGACAATGATCATTACGAAGGATTTACATGAGCTTCCGAAAACTACTACTCGTTTTATCGATACACGATTTGATTTGCAAAACACAACGTGGGGGGGAGACGCCTACCAACAAGATCACATACAAGGTGCTGTGTATTGGCACCTTGAAGATCATTTGTCTGATATGGCTAGTGATAAAGGGCGGCATCCCGCACCATCCAAGGATCATATGAGCCAATTAATTCAAAAATCCGGCCTAAGCTATGAGGATGAGATTATTGTTTATGATCAGGGGAATGCTCCTTTTGCTTCGCGAGCAGTCGTATTGCTTCTTTGGGCTGGTTTTACAAAAGTTTCTCTCGCGCGTGAGGGATACAATCGCTTGAAAGAAGTCTATCCAGTTGAAGGCGGTACGGCTTGGTATCCAGCAACAGATCAACAACTACACTTTAATGATTCACTACTGGTAGATCAGGAAGACGTTAAAACTCATATCGCTCATTCCGGTGTGTTGGTAGATGCTAGGTCATTTGAACGCTACCGAGGAATTGTTGAACCGATTGATAAAGTCGCAGGGCACATACCAACTGCTCAAAATTTTGATTGGGAACAACTGAAAACGGAAAAGGGATTGATGACTAGTAAAGAAGCAGAGTCTCTGTTACTAAACTTTCCAAAAGACGAAACGATTGTGACGTATTGCGGTAGTGGAGTCACGGCATCACCTCTTACAATCGCCCTTCTTGAAAATGGTAGACATCAAACAAAGCTTTATACAGGAAGCTATAGTGACTGGATTCAAACGAACGAAATTGAGACAAGTAAATAAACTTGTCACTCATCCAATCCTATAGTATAATGGGAAAATTGTAATGAGGATGAAATGAGGGACACTATATAATGAAAAATTCTATTTATAGCCTGACAAAAGATCAACTAACAGATTGGTTGCTTGAACGAGGTCAGAAAAAATTTCGTGCAGAACAAGTTTGGAACTGGTTATATGTGAAACGCGTTCAGTCTTTTGAAGAAATGAATAACGTCAATAAAGAGTGTTTACAACTTCTAAGCGATCACTTTGTGATGCAGACGTTAAGAGAGACTGTCAAACAAGAATCAGCAGATGGCACAATTAAGTTCTTATTCCAACTAGAAGACGGTAACCTAATTGAAACGGTTCTTATGCGTTTCCACTACGGCCTCTCTGTTTGTGTAACAACTCAAGTTGGTTGTAATATCGGATGTAGTTTCTGTGCAAGCGGACTTTTAAAGAAAAGCCGTGATTTAAATGCAGGAGAAATCGTGGGTCAAATCATGAAAGTGCAAGAACATTTAGATGCAGCAGGGAAACAAGAACGCGTTAGTCATATCGTCGTAATGGGAATCGGAGAACCATTTGATAACTATTCTAACTTGATGGACTTCTTACATGTAGTCAATGATCAAAAAGGATTGTCTATTGGTGCTCGCCATATCACAGTATCAACTAGTGGTCTTGCTAAGAAAATTCGTGAGTTCGCAGATGAGCAGACGCAAGTGAATTTAGCCGTATCTCTTCATGCGCCAAATGATGAATTACGTAGCAACATTATGATCATCAACAAAGCGTTCCCGATTGAAAAACTGATGGATTCGGTCGATTATTACCTAGAAAAAACGAATCGTCGTATCACGTTTGAGTATATTCTTCTTCGCGACGTCAATGATCATGTAGAAGAAGCTAAGCAGTTGGCAGATTTGCTTGATAACAAACGTCATCTCTCGTATGTGAATTTAATTCCATACAACCCAGTAGATGAACACGGTCAATACCAACGAAGTACTCCTGAAGCGATTGATGCATTTTTCCAGACTCTGAAAAAACGTGGAATCAACTGTGGCGTTCGTACAGAACAAGGAACTGATATCGATGCAGCTTGTGGGCAGCTACGTAGTAAACAAATTAAAAAAGAAAAAGTTACAAACTAAATGGATCAGCAGAGATATTATCTCTGCTGATTTTTTTATTTGTATTATTTCTGATAATTCCATTGACTTTAAATTGGATAGGCGGTAATATTGCATTTATAATACTTTGTCGCTTCAACGCGCTAAAGTTTAAGGGGGATATTTAAATGAACTGGAAAAAATCAATCGGCGTACTTGCATTATCGTCCACGTTATTACTTGCAGCATGTGGAGAATCATCACAAGGAGCAGAAGACAAAGTGACGATCGGTGTCACGCAAATTGTGGAGCATCCTTCATTAAATGCCGCATTTGAAGGATTTCAAAAAGCTTTAGAAGACGCGGGTATTGATGCTGACTACCAAATTGAAAATGCACAAAATGATACGAGTGCTAATACTACGATAGCTACGAACTTGGTCAGCGCTGAAGTAGATTTGATCTTTGCAAATTCAACACCAAGTGCTCAGGCAGTTGCAAGTGCAACCTCTGAGATTCCGATTGTCTTCACTTCGGTGACAGATGCCGTAAGCGCAGAACTTGTGGAGTCCATGGAATCTCCTGGTGGCAATGTTACAGGAACAGTTGACACACAACCAGAAGCAATTCCAAACACAATGAAATTCCTGAAAGATAACTTAAATGCCGCGACTGTTGGAATGGTATTCAACTCCGGTGAGCAGAATTCACGCGCACAAGTGGATCGTGTGAAAGAAGAAGCAGCTAAAGTGGGTATCGAAATTGCAGAAGCTTCTGTAGCGACTTCCGCAGAGGTTAAACAAGCAACAGAATCTTTGATCGGAAAAGTCGATGCACTCTACATCATTACAGATAATACAGTTGTCTCTGCTTTAGAATCTGTTATTTCTGTAGCAAACGACAATGAATTGCCAGTAATGGTTGGAGAGTTTGATTCAGTAGCACGTGGAGGACTTGGGGCTTACGGTTTTGACTACTTTGATATTGGTTACGAAGCTGGTGAGATGGCCGCACAGATTTTAGCTGGTGAAAAAACACCTGCAGATCTACCTGTACAATATCCGCAAAATGTGAAATTTGTAGTGAACCAAAACGTAGCAGATACTTTAGGTCTTGAAATTGATGAGAGCTGGAATGCTGAAATCGTCGAATAGAAAAGGGGAATACCAATGTTAGGAGCACTTACAGGAGCAGTAGAGCAAGGATTAATTTACGGGATTATGGCACTTGGCGTTTATCTAACGTTTCGGGTGCTAGATTTCCCTGATCTCACCGTGGACGGAAGCTTCGTTACAGGGGCATCTACTGCTGCCATGATGATTGTGCTTGGCTATTCACCTCTACTCGCCACAGTAACCGCAATGATTGCAGGTTTTGTTGCTGGAATGGGAACGGGATTGTTGCACACAAAAGGTGGTATTAATCCTCTGTTATCAGGGATATTGATGATGATCGCTCTGTACTCCATCAACTTACGAATCATGGGGCTAACCGTTGAGAACTCAGTAGGACGACCGAATATCCCATTGCTTCAATCGGAAACGCTGATTACAAAGTACATTTCCTTTGTTGAGTCGTTGGGTATCCCATCGAGCTATGCAATTGTCGTAGGTGCACTACTTGTTGTAGCTGTAGTTAAAATCGTATTAGATTTATTTTTAAAAACAGAAGTGGGACTTGCGCTTCGTGCAACAGGTGACAACAAACGAATGATTCGTAGTTTTTCAGGTAATACAGACCGACTGACTATTATAGGACTTGCGTTATCCAATGGTTTGGTGGCACTTTCTGGTGCATTGATTGCACAGTATGGTAAATTCGCGGATGTGGGAATGGGTATTGGCATGATTGTCATCGGTTTAGCATCTGTCATCATTGGAGAAGCGCTCTTTGGCACAAAATCCATTGTTCGTATAACCTTTGCGGTCATAGTAGGGGCAGTCATTTACCGCTTGGTATTAGCTTTCGCGCTTCGCATCGAGTTTCTTGATACGGGAGACATGAAATTATTGACAGCCTTGATCGTCATCCTAGCATTGATTTTGCCAAATCGCTTGAGTGCTCTAAAAAAACAGGCAGTTCGCAAACGTGTTGAGGCTAGAAAGGGAGGTGTGGAACTTGCTAAACATTCATAATCTAGAAAAACGATTCAATGAGGGAAGTCACGATGAAAAAATTGCCCTTCGTTCACTTGATATGACTCTAAAAGAAAAAGATTTTGTTACGATTATTGGAAGTAACGGTGCTGGTAAATCTACTCTCTTAAACTGTATTTCAGGGACCCTGCCAATTGAACAAGGTAACTTGATTTTGGATGGTCAGCAAGTAGAACATCTTCCCGAACATAAACGAGCAAAGTGGATTGGCCGCGTTTTCCAAGATCCGATGGCAGGAACTTCACCCACACTAACTATTGAAGAAAATTTGGCAGTTGCTTACTCGCGCAATACAAACCGAAGCTTTCGCTTTGCTGCTTCTAAAAAGCGACGTGAGTTTTTTAAAACAGAACTCGAGGCTCTTCATTTGAACCTTGAGAATCGATTAACTACAAGAGTGGGTTTGCTTTCAGGAGGCGAACGACAGGCGCTATCTCTATTGATGGCGACATTCACAAACCCTTCCATCTTACTTCTTGATGAGCATACTGCCGCATTAGATCCTGCACGAGCAGAATTAATTACTCAACTAACGAAGCAATTAGTGAATCAGAAGGGTCTAACAACTTTAATGGTTACACATAATATGCAACAAGCGATTGATCTAGGAAATCGTCTCGTGATGATGGATCAAGGGTCAATTATCTTTGAAGCGAACGAAGAACGAAAAAAGACGCTCACGGTTCAAGATTTGTTAAATGAATTTAAGCAAATTAAAGGGAGTCAGGCACTATCTGACCGTATGTTATTGGAAGCTTAGAGGAAATACAGATTGGGACAAAATAAATCAGCAAGTTCTCTAGAATGAATTCCAGAGAATTTGCTGATTTTTTTTACTTTGAGTTCTATTACTAAACAGATAAGAATGTTTTTAAATCACACAAGCAACTCAAAAAGTAGAGAATCTGTATTCACTTCTTTAAAATCAAAGCCGTTTGATTCCAGCCGCTCGACAAGTGAAGGATAATCGGATGGGTCATGCAACTCAATACCAATAAGGGCTGGTCCACTTTCTTTATTATTCTTTTTTGTATACTCGAACGTCGTAATATCATCATCAGGACCTAGGACGTCATGCAAGAATTGACGCAAAGCCCCGGCACGCTGTGGAAATTTCACTAAGAAATAATGAAGATAACCCTCATACAATAGGGATTTTTCTTTAATCTCCTGCATACGCGAAATATCGTTGTTCCCTCCGCTAATAATAGCCACAACATGCTTACCATTAATGCTATCTTTCAAATCATCCAAGACGGCAATCGGGAGAGCCCCAGCTGGTTCTACGACAATTGCGTGTTGATTATACATTTCTAAAATAGTGGTGCATACCTTTCCTTCATCAACAGCAACAATTTGATCGACTGTTCGTGAGGCAATGGCATGCGTTAGCACGCCAGCACATTTAACGGCAGCACCATCAACAAATTTGTCTATAGACTCCAGAGCAACAGGGTGCCCTTGCTTAATAGCCTCGGCCATACTTGCTGCACCACTTGGCTCAACTCCAATAATCGTTGTCTTAGGGGAGACACCTTTAAAATAACTAGCCACGCCTGAAATCAGACCACCACCGCCAACACTGGCAATGACCACATCCACTGTAGCTTCAGCATCATTTAAAATCTCCACACCGACAGTTCCTTGACCAGAAATGATCTCGTAATCATCAAATGGGTGAATGAACTCTGCTTTCTTCTCTTCACAAAAGGCGAGTGCAGAAATTGCAGAATCATCGAAAGTGTCGCCTTCTAAACGAATATCGACAAATTCGCCTCCAAACATGCGGACTTGATTTACTTTTTGTTTAGGTGTAGTTTTCGGCATGAAAATCGTTCCGAATATTTTCAGTTCAGAACAGGCGTAGGCCAAACCTTGTGCATGGTTGCCAGCACTCGCGCACACTACACTATTTTGCCGTGCTTTATCTTCAATAGATAGGATTTTGTAATAAGCGCCTCTTATCTTAAACGAACGCACGTGTTGTAAGTCTTCACGCTTTAAAAAAATCTCTGCGTTGTATCTTTTGCTTAGCACTTCATTGCGTTGGAGAGGGGTATGAACAACAACATCCTTCAATTGATGAAATGCTTGAAGAATCGATTCAACTTTCACAACTTGTTTGTCTTGTAATTCAATCATTTCATCACACCTTTTTTGAATATTTCATTAGTTTATCACACCATCGCGTTGAAGTGATAGAGGTTTTATAAATATTGATTCATTCGTTTAAAGAATTCTTCCGAGAAGGCAATAAATATTTTCTCGGAAGGTGTCAATAAACGAGAAGATGGGGTGATTAACCCTACTGAACGACTAAGAGAGGGAGACGTTAGCTTTATTTTTTTAATTAGGCGTAGAGAACCATCTGGAAGCGTGCTGTCTGGCAATATGGAGACACCAAGACCTGCAGCCACCAATCCTTTGATGGCATCTAAATCTTCTCCAATAGAACTGATCACTGGTTTAAAACCTACGGATTGGCAAGCTTGAATAACCGTTTTATGCAAAACAAATTCATCTGGAAAGACGATAAATGGTTCACTTTTCAACTCACTTAAATGCACACTCATTTGATTAGCAAGACGGTGTTGAATAGGTACCACTAAAGAAAATGACTCGGTAAATAGTTCCGTCGTTTCTAAGTCAGGTTCATTTGTTGGAATAGGACCTATAAAGGATAAATTGATGGAGCGATCTTTTACAGCATCAATTAGAAAATTATAATTTCCCTGACGTAGTTGAAATTCTACATCTGGATGTTGCTTGCGAAAAGCTGTGATAACACTGGGCAATAGTTGTGTAGCAAAGCTACTAGGAAATCCAATTCGAATTGTCCCTTTTTCAGGATCTAAATAATTACTAATTTCTTCTAATCCATAATTGATTTCTGCTAGAGCCCTATCTGTATGTTTTAGAAAATCTCTCCCAATCGATGTCAGCTTTATATTTCGGCCGATTCGGTCGAATAATTGGACACCAAGTTCTTTCTCTAAATTAGCGATTTGACGACTGATGGCAGATTGGGCCACATGGAGATGGAGGGCGGCTTCAGAAATATGTTCTCGTTTTGCGACTTCTTGAAAGTAAACTAATTGCCGTAGTTCCAACGTTTATTCACGCTCCTATCTCAAATTGATATAGATATGATAGTAATTATATATTGTTTATATCATTTTGAAAACTTACACTATTCTTACACAACAATGACATGGAGGGATGGACGATGACATTTCATCAATACCCACAAAAACAAGGCCTATACTGTCCAACAAATGAGCACGATGCATGTGGTATCGGACTCTATGCAAATATAAAAGGAATTGCTAGTCATGACATTGTCGTGGATGGTCTTGAGATGCTTCATCGTCTTGATCACCGGGCAGGTCGTGGTAGTGACCATAAAACAGGTGATGGGGCAGGAATAATGGTGCAATTACCAGATGCCTTGTTCCGTCAAATTCTTGATTTCCCCCTGCCATTACGAGGAGATTATGCTGTTGGGATGTTCTTCTTCCCAAATGAAGATAGAGTGCAAGAAGCTGTTAAAGCAAAAATCACAGAACTCTTCACTTCAATTTCTAGTGTTGAATTTTTAGCTTGGAGAAAAGTTCCATTAAATAGTGATGATTTATCGGATGTCTCAAAACATTCCATGCCAATCATTGAGCAACTCTTTATAAAAAAAGAAACAACCACAATGGATCGTCTATCGTTTGAACGTGTACTCTATATACTTCGCAAGCGACTTGAACATTGGATGCAGTCGGAGGGGTATGAAGTCTATATCCCATCTCTATCAAGTGAAACAATTGTATTCAAAGGTTTATTGACGCCTAAAGAAGTAAGTGAATTTTACTTGGATTTAAAAGATCCACGCTTTGTTTCCGCTTATAGTTTAGTACACTCACGTTACAGCACCAATACGTTTCCAAGTTGGAAGCGAGCACATCCAAACCGATATTTAGTTCACAATGGAGAAATTAATACCCTCCAAGGAAATGTGAATTGGATGAAAGCACGTGAAAAACAATTCGAGTCAGAATTGTTTGGACAAGAGCTTAGTGGAATTTTGCCGATTATCGATGAGACAGGCAGTGACTCGTCCATGCTAGATAATGCCTTCGAATTTTTAGTATTATCAGGCCGCTCTCCTGCGCATGCCGCTATGATGATGATTCCAGAACCTTGGAGTGAGACGAATCCTCACATGACTCCTGAAAAAGAAGCGTTCTATACGTATCATTCGACATTTATGGAGCCGTGGGATGGGCCGACCGCCATCTGTTTCACGGATGGAAAACAGATTGGTGCCGTACTAGACCGCAATGGCTTACGCCCAGCCCGGTACTATGTGACAACTGATGACCGGATCATTTATTCGTCTGAAGTAGGAGTAGTCGATGTTGAAGAACATATGATTGTTTCGAAAGAAAGACTAAGCCCAGGGAAAATGCTTCTTGTCGATTTAGAAGAAGGACGGATTATTGGGGATGACGAGTTAAAGCAAAGTATCGCAACTGAACACCCGTATTCACAGTGGTTAGAACATCTTGAAGTCCTTGAATCTACTCAAGAACTTGTAGAGAATGTAGAAGATTTAGTCTATAAGCAGCACTTGAATCAATATACATTTGAAGATATTCACAAGTATCTCTTACCTCTTGCCAGTGAGGGGAAAGATCCAATCGGTTCAATGGGTAATGATACACCACTTGCCGTGTTATCGGATCGTCCTCAACTGCTCTATAACTATTTCAAACAATTATTTGCGCAAGTAACAAATCCTCCGATCGATTCGATACGGGAGAAATTGGTTACCTCAACCATTAGTTATCTCGGTGCGGAAGGTGATCTACTGAACCCTGCAGAGCATCACACAAAGCGTATCTTATTGAAAACACCTATTTTAAAAGCAAGTGAAGTCAATCAACTGTACAACCATCCATCATTCAAATCAGCAACAGTTGATTTGGCTTTCAATGGAAGCATCAAAGAAAAATTAGATGAACTTTGTAAGCAGGTAGAAGAAGCTGTCCTATCCGGAACTAGTTTAATTATTTTGTCAGACCGATCTCTAACTAGAGGTCAACACGTTGTACCGGTGTTGCTAGCTTCTAGTGGAATACATCATCATCTTGTGCGAAATGGGCTTCGTACGCGTACGTCACTCATCATTGAATCTGCTGAAGTGAAAGAAGTACACCATATCGCTGCACTTATTGGGTACGGGGCAGATGCCATCTATCCTTACCTTGTCTATGCAACTTTGCAACAGGCCATTCAGGAGAAGCATTTAGCCAAAGACTATTCTGAAGCTATAAATTCTGCTGTAAAAGGATTTACAGATGGCGTAGTAAAAGTTATGGCCAAAATGGGGATATCAACGATTCAAAGTTATCGTGGTGCCCAAATATTTGAAGCTGTAGGTATTGGACAAGACGTGATTCAAAATTATTTCACAGGTACAAAATCTCAGCTAGATGGTATCAATCTTGAAACTATTCAATTAGAGATGAGCAAACGTGTGGAACATGCAGTAGCTGTTTCAGACAAGCCACTTGATTCTGGGAGTCAATTTCAATGGCGAGCCAATGGTGAACATCATGCTTTCCGTCCAAAGACCATTCATACTCTCCAATGGGCCACTCGTCAAAACGATATCGGGTTGTATCGTCAATACGCCGATATGGCGAATGAAGAACGCGTAGGCTTCTTGCGGAACTTGTTCGATCTTCGAACTGATCAAGCGCCAGTACCAATTGAAGAAGTGGAACCAGCGAGTGCCATCGTCAAGCGCTTTAAAACAGGTGCTATGTCCTTTGGGTCCATCTCAAAAGAAGCCCATGAAACGCTTGCTATTGCTATGAATCGAATTGGGGGCAAGAGCAACAGTGGTGAGGGTGGGGAGCATCCATCACGCTATAAACAGGATGGAAACGGTGACTTTAGAAGAAGCGCTATTAAACAAATTGCGTCGGGTAGATTTGGAGTAAAAGCCGTCTATCTCTCACAAGCGGACGAATTACAAATCAAAATGGCGCAAGGGGCAAAACCTGGCGAGGGTGGGCAATTGCCTGGCAACAAAGTTTATCCTTGGGTAGCAGATGTACGAGGATCTACTCCAGGAGTCGGCTTGATTTCACCACCTCCTCATCATGATATTTACTCTATTGAGGATATGGCGCAGTTGATTCATGACTTGAAAAATGCAAATCGTCATGCTCGTATCAGTGTCAAGCTAGTATCTAAAGGTGGCGTCGGAACAATAGCAGCAGGTGTTGCGAAAGGTGCTGCGGATGTCATTGTTATTTCTGGCTACGATGGCGGTACCGGAGCATCACCCAAAACTAGTATCACTCATGCCGGTCTTCCTTGGGAGTTAGGCCTTGCAGAGGCGCATCAAACGCTCATGCTAAATGGTTTGCGAGACCGTGTGACACTAGAAACTGATGGGAAACTTATGACTGGAAAAGACGTGTTACTTGCTGCCTTACTGGGAGCTGAAGAATATGCCTTCGCAACGGCTCCATTAATTGTGATGGGCTGCGTCATGATGAGAGCCTGTCATTTGGACACATGTCCTGTTGGTATAGCCACACAAAACCCGGAATTACGGGATAAGTTTACTGGAGCGGCAGATCATGTAGTGAATTACATGCTGTTTGTAGCTGAAGAAATGCGCGAGTGGATGGCTAAATTAGGTTTCCGAACTGTTGAAGAATTAGTAGGTCGCACAGATACACTGCATGTATCGAAACGTGCATCCGAACATTGGAAAGCTGGACAACTGGACTTAACTGCCCTCTTGCATCGTCCAGAAGGGCCTCGTACAAAGCAGCGCGAACAAAATCATCGACTGGATGAATCACTAGATCTTCGTGAACTATGGCCACAAGTAGAAGCGGCCATTGAAGCGGGACAACCTGTCCGTATCTCTGCAACAATTAAAAATACAGATCGAGTAGTAGGTACTATAATTGGTCACGAAATTACAAAACGCTACGGAGAACTGGGCCTTCCAGAAAATACTGTAGAAATTAATCTGACTGGTCATGCTGGTCAAAGTTTAGGAGCCTATACACCTAAAGGTATGACCATTAAACTGCTCGGAGATGCCAATGATTATCTCGGAAAAGGATTATCAGGCGGGAAGTTAATACTTGAATCTCCTGCCAAGAATGCAAAAGAGCAAGATATGATTGCAGGGAATGTAACGTTTTACGGTGCAACATCTGGAGAAGCTTACTTGAACGGACGAGCCGGTGAGCGCTTTGCCGTTAGAAACTCCGGAGCGACAATTGTTGTAGAAGGTATTGGAGATCATGGGTGCGAGTACATGACCGGTGGACGTGTGGTAGTGCTTGGAGAGATAGGGAAAAACTTTGGAGCGGGTATGTCTGGTGGAACGGCCTACGTACTTACCGAAAAGGAAAGTGAACTAGATTCCTTAAGCAATCATGAGATGATCCAACTTGTACGAATTACCGAGGATTCTGAATATCACGAGGTTCGAAAGTTGATAATGGATCACTTCTACCACACAAAAAGCACGAAGGCAGGGAAAGTTCTTGCCAATTGGGATGCTATTAAATATCAAATCGTCAAAGTGGAGCCAGTGGAATATGCAAAAATGAGACATCGCATTTCAAAACTTGAACAACAGGGGATTGAAAAAGATAAAGCGGCCCTTCAGGCGTTTTACGGCGCTACGGTCGTCTCATAAGGAGGAATAGGAATGGGAAAACCAACCGGATTTTTAGAGATAAAAAGACAGAAGCCAGTTGAACAGCCTCCTAAAAAGCGAGTACGTCACTTTGGTGAATATGGAGAGCGTTTTACGGATGAACAAATGAAAGAGCAGGGTGCACGATGTATGGACTGTGGCACCCCGTTCTGTCACATGGGAATTGAAATTCGTGGTGTGGCCGCAGGTTGTCCTATTCAAAACGTTATACCTGAATGGAATGACCTTGTCTACAAAGGGCAATGGAAGGATGCATTAGATCGTCTGCTCATGACGAATAATTTTCCGGAATTCACAGGACGTGTCTGTCCGGCGCCTTGTGAAAGCTCTTGTACATTAGCTATTTCAGAACCGGCAGTAGCTATAAAGAGTATCGAAAGAAGTATTATCGACAAAGGTTTTGAGGAAGGGTGGATCGCACCTCGTATTCCAACGACTAGAACTGGAAAGAAAATTGCCATCGTGGGATCTGGGCCTGCTGGATTGACAGCGGCGGATGATTTAAATCAAGAGGGGCATACAGTGACTGTATTTGAACGGGATGACCGACCAGGTGGATTGTTGATGTATGGGATACCTTCGATGAAATTGGATAAAGAGGTCGTTACACGACGCGTCCAATTGCTATCGGAAGAAGGCGTTCAGTTTATTGTCAACATGGAAATCGGAAAAGATAAAACGCTTGAACAATTACGACAAGAGTTTGATGCCGTGATTCTTTGCGTAGGTGCTCAGCGACAGCGTGTGTTACGACTACCAGGGGACGATGCACAAGGCATTCTACCAGCCATGACTTATTTAACACAAACGACAAGAGATTTATTAGATGGGACGAAACCTAAAATTGATGTGAAGGGGAAACATGTTTTAGTGATTGGAGGAGGCGATACTGGGGCAGATTGTGTCGCTACAGCGGTGAGACAAAATTGTAAATCCGTTGTCCAATTTGGTAAACACCCTAAACTGGCAGATGCCCGAGATGAGATGCACATGTGGCCATCTGATCCGAACGTATTCAAAATGGATTATGCTTACGAAGAAGCGGCTGCTTTAAAAGGACAAGACCCAAGGGAATACTTGATCCAAACGAAGGAAATCGTCAAGGGAGAAGCAGGCCAAGTGACTGCCCTTCGCACAGTACAAATGGAAAAAGTCATTGGAGAAGATGGATTCCACTACTTCCGTGAACTCCCAGGAACTGAAAAAGAATGGCCCGCAGATGTTGTTTTTGTGGCCATTGGTTTTGAAGGAATCGACCTTGAAGTGACGGAAGGGACAAACCTTGCACTTTCTCGAAACCGTATTACTGCGTCGAAAGTGGACTATGCAACCAATCTACCCGGGGTATTTACAGCGGGTGATGCTAGAAGAGGACAGAGTTTGGTTGTTTGGGCTATACGAGAAGGAAAAGAAACAGCGCAAAAAGTGAATCAATTTGTGAGAGCACTTCAACCCGTATAATACGGGTTTTTTTATGTCACTAAACTTTCTCCTGCTAGTGAGTTAAAGTTTTTTGCTTTCTATTTTGTTTTATAGGTGGCATAATAAAAAGTAGGAGGCGAGTACGATGATTGGCATACTAGATTATGGTGCTGGCAATATGCACAGCGTAGAAAAAGCGATAAAAAAATTAGGGTATCCCTATATTCGAATTGAAGACGGTACGAGTACCGATTCGGTCGATCAACTGATTTTACCGGGCGTTGGACACGCGAAACAAGCAATGCTTCAACTCGAGGAAAGAGGTTTGATCCCATATATTCAAAGAAAAGTAGAAGAAGGAATTCCTTTACTCGGCATCTGTTTAGGGATGCAATTACTTTTAGAGAAGAGTGATGAGGGAGATGTCGAGGGGCTGGGATTGCTTCAAGGGATCGTTCCTTATTTCGATGATTCTAAACTAAAAGTGCCCCATATGGGATGGAATGAAGTGGAAGATGCTAAGGGGCATTTCTTATTAAAAGACTTACCCCAAAATACAGACTTTTATTTTGTTCATTCTTACTTCGCGGCTCCTACCAATAAAGAAGATATTATTGGCATTACAGAATACGGGGAAGGATTTTCCTCTGCAATCGGGAATGATTTTGTGATGGGTGTTCAATTCCACCCTGAAAAAAGTGGAGAAGCGGGAATGAAGTTACTCGATAATTTCTGCCGCTATGCAAAAAAGAAGGTGCCTACATGTTAAAGAAAAGAATTATTCCTGCGATTGATGTACTTGATGATAAAGCTGTGAAATACGTACAGTTTCGTAACCCAACAATCATTGGCGACCCTGCTGAGCTTGGCAGGAAATACGCTGAAGATGGAGCAGATGAATTAATTTATTTAGACACTACTGCTTCTCTTAAGAATCAAGAAGTGAAATATGAATGGATTCGGCGCGTTGCTGAAGAAGTGTATATTCCTTTTTCTGTAATCGGTGGAGTACGCACAATCGATGATTTTCGTTTATTGTTGCGTGCTGGTGCTGACAAAGTGGGAGTTAATTCTGCTGCGGTCACTCGCCCTGAGCTTTTAAATGAAGCAGCTGCGATTTTCGGTAAACAGTGTGTAGTTCTTGGTCTTGACGCAATGCCAATCATGAGAGAAGATGGCACGATTGAACGTTGGGAAGTCTATACGCATTCTGGACATGAAAATTCCGGGAGAGACGTCGTAGACTGGGCGCAAGAAGCTGCTGAAAGAGGAGCAGGGGAAATTATTTGTACGAGTATTCATAAAGATGGCATGAAGACAGGTTATGACTTGGAGTTACTAAAGTTGTTGTCAGAGAAAGTGTCTATTCCTATAATTGCTTCCGGTGGAGCTGGCGAGCTAGATCACATTTCCGAAGTGTTCCAAGAAGCAAATGTAGACGCCGCCTTAGTTGCTTCTATGATTCATTATGGACACTACACAATCCAAGAAATTAAGCACCATTTAAAGCAACATGCTATAGCGGTACGTTAGATGTGGAGAACGTCACTCAAGAAAGTCCGAGAAAATCAGGCGTGCCAAGTGAGGCGCTCTTGGCCTCGGTTGGTGCGACTGATTTTGGAGCGTGTTTCTGACGTTTGCAACTCGATTATAGTTAGATGTGGAGGACGTCACTCTAGAAACTCCGAGAAAATCAGACGGAACGGAGCTCAACGTTAATAAAAACAGTACAATCTCTGGAGTAGAACCAAGAGAAAGTACTGTTTTTTTACTTTACCTTTTAATAACTTTTAGCGAAAGACAAGTTAGTTCATCGGGAGCCCGATCTTCGACGCTGGTTGAAAACCTTGCGTGATCATATCAGCATCGGTCTGTTGCAGAAGAGGAACTTGATAAATATGATTTTGGTTTTGGTAAATCGCCAATTCATAGCCTAACTCGATAAAGTTAGGTACACTATCTGCGAGTACACGTCTCACCACAGGGTTCGTACATTCCAAAGCAGCAGTAGTTGCATGAGTTGCGCATGCCTTAACAGCACTCAACAAGACACTTGAAATAAATGCATCATTGACAGCGTTAGGAGACTCCATAGGGGATAGTGGAGTTTGTTGCTTGATGCCATAAACATAGTCATGGACAAGCTTCATTTCATAAGGATAGGTAGCTTTATTAGGAGCTAGACCTGTTTGAAAACTTTCCACTACCGTGTTATACGTATCAATTAAATACGTATGTTGTTTCTCCGCAACTTCTTTCAATTTCGAGTCTTTGATTTGGTTTTTCCAAAACGTAAAGTGATTTTGGGCACCAATCAAAGTTTTCAGTGTTTCCTGTACATCAAAGATTTCGTGAGCACCATGGTTCATAGTCGGCTGCAATTGTTGAGAGGATTGGTAGCCAACCGCGTCTGTCTGATTATTCCACATTAAAAAAGCCTCCTTTGCAAGATCCTTCATAGTATGCGTCGGAGACTAATGATTTATTCTATTTTGTAATTTTTAATACGATTGTACTTAAAAGTTGCTCAATAAATTCAATCGTTTGTTGTACTGTAAACTCGGTAGAAAACCCTTCAACATAATCAAGAGGCAGATTTAGCTCTGCAACGCCTTCGTTTGCATCAAACGTTAATGCATAGTTAAATTCAGGATTTTCCCATTTTTCTTTTAAAGCTTCATCAATATCTTTCATTTTTGCTTTAGGGACATAAATTCCCACTAATAGATTATAAAATCGGAAGATATCATCTAGTTCAATGACAAAACCTTCTACTTTGAAAGTGGAATACTCAGGTTTAGCACTATAAATATAGTTCTCGATTTGAGTTTTAACCAATGCTATAGGCTGTTTTAAATCTTCTTCCGTAAGCGCACGTAGCCACTCATCATTTTCTTTTGTATAAAGGTCCAGTTCAATAGCCATTTTCTTCGCCTTCTTTCCATTTTAGTTGTTCAGCTGTATCATTTAAATCATACGAGTTCACTTGCTCTATGTAGTAAGTTGGTTGTCTTTCTCGATAGTCATGAATCAATTTTAAGAAAAATTGTGGACTTGCAGGCTGTTCTTCATCGTAAATGATCAAAGTCCCTTCACTATTGCGAATCAAAAACTTATCCCGTTCTTGAAATTGCCAAGCACCTTGATAACCACCGCTCGTTAAAGGCTGATAAAAATCAGCTGCTAAACGAAGTTGTTGAAATTCGGCTTGCTTTTCAGGTTTGAGACGCTCAGTAAAATCAGCGAATGGTGGAGTAATCGACAACTTTACAGAATGGCCTTGTTTTTTTAACGACAATACTACTTCAGCCGCCCATACCTCTACACCTTGCTGCCCAGAGATAAGCACCCATTCTAAACCTTCTTCTATCATGCGTAACAGACGATCCTCAATAGCTGTTTTAATGATTTTGATTCCAGGATGATTGGTGTCAAAAATCCCAAGTTCATTACCCCTGTATCCTGTAATAACTAATTTCTTCACCATCTCACCTCATTCATAAGTTTACCTCAGAGTTTCAACAAAATCATTGTTCACAGTCACATTTCTTAAAATAATGAATAAGATAAACTGAAAGAGAGGGATTATGTGAGTCAATCTTCACCTCAAGTTCAGTATGTGGCAAATGTCGAGAGCTATGTTATGCAACATCTTCGGGAGTTAATGAATCAGCCAATTACTGTTCAGACGTCCCGTGGAGTGGTGACGGGTCAACTAACCATGGTTCATTATGATTGTATCGTTGTCGTTAAAGAAGGACGTACCTTTATCGTACGAGTTGCAGAAATCATTTGGTTTTCGCATGCGGAGGGACAGTAACTATGTTTCAACGTACAAATCGGTTGCTGATTGACTTACCTCATGTAGAGTATGGAGACGCCAATGCCGCAGCTGCGGTTCAAGAATTATTAGGTGGAAAATTCGGCGAGATGTCGACGCTTAATAATTATCTGTATCAATCCTTCAATTTTCGAGCCAAACGAAAATTAAAACCCTTTTATGATTTAGTTTCAAGTATTGCAGCAGAAGAGGTAGGCCATGTAGAGCTTGTCGCCAATACAGTTAATCTCGTATCTAAATCTTCATCATTTGAAGGGGATCCTGATGTCACACCGCTACAAAACGGTAAAGACTTTCGAAATACGCATCAATTTATTGCAACAGCGCAGACTTCACTAGCAGGGGACTCTATGGGTAACGCTTGGCGAGGAGATTACGTTTTCTCGAGCGGTAACCTTGTATTGGACTTGCTTCATAATTTTTTCCTAGAGTGTGGGGCAAGAACCCATAAAATGCGGGTTTATGAAATGACCTCTCATCCTGTTGCTCGCGAAATGATCGGATACTTATTAGTAAGAGGTGGAACGCATATCATTGCTTATGCAAAAGCAATGGAAATGGCTACAGGAGTCGATGTGACGAAGTTGCTGCCAATACCAAATCTGGATAACCGAGTTTTCGATAATGCACGAAAGTATGAAGATATGGGCTACGGGAATGTCCTGTTCACATGGAATCATCAGGGGGACTATGAGGATATCCGGAAAATTTGGAAGGGCACGCATCCTTTAACAGGAGCTCCGTTAGTTGTGGAAACGGGAACGCCTAAAGGTGGCAAAATTCCGGAGCTAGATGAACTGCCAGAAGAGTTTGCACCAGGGCTAACTGCTGAAGATTATCAAAAAATAGCCAAGCGTTTATTAGAAAACCTGTAAATAAAAAAATTGAAACAAGTAAATATCTAGTTTAGGAAATAAAAAGTGGAGTGTAGGGGCTGACTCCAGTGGGATCAAAAGTCGTAACGTGAGGCCCCATCTAGATGTGGAGAACGTCACGCTAGAAAGTCCGAGAAAATCAGGCGTTCCAATTGAGGCGCTCTTGGCCTCGGTTGGGGCGACTGCTTTTGGAGCGTCTTTCTGACGTTCGCAACTCGATTCCAATGAGTTGAAAATAGACGCGCCCGCGGAAAGCAGCCCCGTAACGTAACGTAACATAAGCAACTCAAAGTAAAAATCAGTAGGTCCTCTAGAATTTCTAGAAAACCTACTGATTTTTTTACTCTTTAACCACCACTACCGGAGCATGTTGATCAGGCTCAGGAACGAAACGTAAAATAATAAATCCAATAATGAACAACACAATTAAGCTAAACACGCCTGTAGACGAGTTGCCTGTAACTTGTGCAGTGACAGCAACTAGCAGAGGTCCTAATATAGCAGCAAAGCGGCCGAAGATGTTATAAAATCCGAAAAATTCATTTGAATTTTGCTTAGGAACAAGCTTTCCGAAGTAAGATCGACTAAGTGCTTGAATGCCGCCTTGAGAAGTACCGACTAACATAGCAAGAATGAAAAAATCGGTTACAGTATCCATGAAATAAGCATAAGTACAAACGATTGTATAAACAAAGATTCCTACATAGAGCATGTTTTTCTCTCCAAACTTACCAGCCAAATGACCGTATAAAAACGCAAAAGGTGCAGCAATCAATTGCGTTAAAAAGAGTATACCAAGCAGAGAGGTGGAATCCAGTCCTAGGTCTGTACCGTAAGCAGTAGACATGGAAATGATTGTCCCAACGCCATCAATATAGAAGAAATAAGCAAGCAAAAATAAAAAGACAGCGCGGTATTTGCGAATTTCTTTAAACGTCGTAAATAATCTTTTGAAGCTTTGTTTAATTGGATTAGGCTCTCTAGGAACAAAGTGTTCTTGTTGCACATTTTTGAAAATAGGAATCGAGAATATTACCCACCAAACGGCAGTGATCACAAACGCAATCTTACTTGCAGTGTCGGGAGCTAGCGGCAATAGTTCTTGCTGGCTGGCTACGATAATTCCCATAGCAATTATGAAGGGAAACAAGCTACCAATATACCCCATTCCATAACCCCGGGCTGAGACTTTTGCCATACGTTCATCAGTTGTAACGTCGACAATAAAACTGTCGTAAAAAACATTGGAACCAGTCGCGCCAAGTGCAGCAAAAACATAGACCACTAACAACATCAGCCAATTCTCAAACGGTACTACGGCCAGAACGAGAGTGAATAGAACGCCGATGGAGAAAAATACACCAAAGAACTTTTTCTTTAAGCCTTCATAATCTGCCACGGTACCCATAATCGGACCTAGTAGCGCTAATATTGTAGTGAAAATAGCGATTGTATACCCCAGATAGGCAGTGGAGTCTGCGCCATCTACGCCAGCTGCGGTTGCTGAAGATTTAAAATAAATTGGAAAAATAGCAGTTGTAATAATAAGCGAATACGCAGATGATGCCCAATCATACATAACCCAACTAGTCTCTTTTTTTGAATATTTTTTCACAAAGACCCTCCCCTTTTTGTTCATTGTATCGTATTGCTATGAATTTCAGGTGAATTTTCTGAAAAATTCACGTGAGGTTTCTTTCAATTCGGTATAATAGAAAGAAACGGTAGGTGACGACATGGACGCATTAAGAGCAATCATTGACATTGGATCAAACTCTATACGATTAGTAGTATATAGTTACTCTTTTGAAAAAGGCTTAGAAGAACACCATAATATAAAGACAGTCGCTCGATTAAGCGGCTATTTGAATGATGAAGATGAATTATTGCATGAGGGTATTGAGCGACTAATAGAAACATTACAGAACTTCAAACTCTTTTTGAAAGATCTTTCTATTTCTCAACCTGTAGTCGCAGCAACCGCAGCGATTCGACAAGCAAAGAATCAACAAGAGATTTTGAAAGAAGTACTCGACAAGACGGGTATGTCGATTGATGTGCTGTCTACTAAACAAGAAGCCTATTACGGATATTTGGCCGTCGTATTAACCACGAATGTGAAAGATGGTTTTACAGTCGACATGGGTGGAGGAAGCACGGAAGTCACACTCTATCGAAATAAACAATTAGTAGAGTCTTATAGCTTTCCATTTGGTGTGGTCACCTTAAAAAAGAAATTCATTTCTAGCGATATTCCTACTCTTCAAGAACGAAAAGCAATCAAGGCGTTTGTTGAAGCGCAGTTTAAAGAGCAACCTTGGATAGGCAATCAAGAAAAAGGTTTACCGGTTATTTCTATAGGGGGTAGTGCTCGAAATATTGTTCAAATCGACCAAAATAGAAAAAACTATCCTTTATCCGGAACACACCAATATGAGATGACGTTAGACGATATGCGTTCCATCGATCATCTTTTGAAAAAGACCTCCTTCACAGAGCGGAAAAAAATTGATGGTCTTTCATCTGACCGAGCAGATGTTATAGATGGAGCTATCATTACGTTTGAAACCTTATTAGAACAAGCAAACTCTACTGTATTCATGCATAGCCGCAAGGGGTTACGTGAAGGAATTATCATTGAACAATTAGAAGAAACGAATGAGCATACTTTTTTCCTCGATGAAGTGGCTTCCAGTGCGATCCGTCACATACATGGCAAATTCGCTATTGAAGTGAATGAAGATACGGAGCTTATCGACACATTTCATAAATTACACGGACAATTTTCAGAAGCCGGCTGGATTCAAGAATGGTCAGATGATTTTGAAATGCTAACGTATGCTTATCAACTCTTCCATTTTGGAAAACAAGTAGATTTAGAGTCTGCGAGTCAACATACGTTTTATTTATTGACGAACAGTACATTAGATGGGTTCACACATAAACAAAAATTAAAATTGGCGCTTCTGTCTTCTTATAAAAATAAACAGACATTCCAACAATATATTCAGCCCTATCAAGGAATTCTAACTATGCAAGAAATCGAAGAATGCAGAGAGGCAGGAGCCTTGCTTCGATTTGTCCATTCGCTACAAACTACAAAACATTCTAGTGTCCATGATGCAGACATGTCGACTGAAGATGACGAAATCCAACTTACACTTCATTCAAGAGGCTCCACTATTTTAGAATCCTACCAAGCAGATAAGATGAAAAAGCATATTGAGAAGTTAATTAATAGAAGTGTACGAGTTCACTTTCTATCGGAGGTTACTGAATGACAAATTTTACTTACGCCCACTTCAATAACCGAGAGCTTAGCTGGCTTGCTTTTAATGAAAGGGTATTAGAAGAGGCAGAAGATCAGCAAAACCCATTATTTGAACGCTTAAAATTTTTAGCTATTTTTAGTTCAAACTTGGATGAATTTTTTATGGTTCGTGTGGCGGGGCTGCAGGACCAAGTTCGAGTCGGCTTTACGAATAAAGAATCAAAATCGGGATTGACCCCTCAACAACAATTAGATGCTATCGCTGAAAAAACTCAAATGCTAGTTGCGCGTCAAATGAAAGTCTTTCGCGATTTGATTGACAACGAGCTGCCAAAAGCAGGCATACATGTTATGAGTTATAGTAAGCTATCTCCTGAACAGAAGAAGATAGTGGATTTACAATTCGATGAAGAAATTTATCCAGTCATTACACCTGTAGCAGTAGATGCTTACCGACCTTTTCCTATACTACTTAGCAAAACCATGAATATTTTGGCAATGATTGAGGATGCAAGTGAAGAGGATGCCTTGAAAATTGCTATTGTGCAAGTTCCGTCTGTATTGAAACGTTTTATAGTTGTAGAGACTCAGAAGGATAAGCATACTATCGTACTTTTAGAAGAAGTAATTATTGGAAATTTACCAAAATTGTTTACGGGATTTACTGTCAAACACGCCAATCCATTCCGAATCACTAGAAATGCTGACTTAACGATCCATGAAGAAGGCGCACGCGATCTTTTAATTGAAATTGAAAAAGAACTGAAGAAACGAAAGTGGGGGGCCGTCAGTCGTTTAGAAGTAAAGGTTAGTGAAATCAAACAAAAAGTACTCCACTATTTGTTAGATGAATTGGAAATTACAGAAGGCGACGTGTACAAAATTAATGGACCACTTGATGTCACATTTTTGTTTTCATTCACGAAGTTTTTCGAGTCAGCCTATCCAAATTTAAGCTATCCGGTATTTATGCCACAACAACCCCTCGACTTAAAAAGGGAAGAGGACGTGTTTATAAAAGCACTCACACAAGATCTTTTTTTCTACCATCCTTACGAGTCGTTTCAATCAATCGTGGATTTTGTTGAAAAAGCAGCAGATGATCCACATGTATTAGCTATTAAGCAGACACTTTACCGGGTTAGTGGAAACTCGCCAGTCATCAAGGCACTTAAACGAGCAGCTGAAAATGGCAAACAAGTAACAGTACTGGTAGAACTGAAAGCAAGATTCGACGAAGAGAACAATGTGATTTGGGCAAAAGAGTTAGAGAAAGCAGGCTGCTTAGTTATTTATGGCATGCACAATTTGAAAACACATTCTAAGATCACACTGATTATTCGACAAAAACAAGGAAAGGTCGAACAATTTGTTCATCTAGGAACTGGGAATTACAATGATCAGACAGCAAAAGTCTATACAGACATGAGTATCATTACTACCAACAAAAAAATCGGGGCAGATGCCACTAAATTCTTTAATTATTTAAGTGGCTATATGGACAAACCAGATTACCAAAAACTTGTCGTTTCACCATTTGAAATTAAAGACCGTTTTGTAGAATTAATTGATGAAGAAATTGAGTTTCACAAAACATTTGGGAATGGGCATATTAAATTAAAAATGAATTCCCTCACGGATAAAGATCTTATAGAAAAACTATATGTAGCTTCGCAAGCCGGTGTGAAAATTGATTTGGTGGTAAGAGGCATCTGCTGTTTGCGCCCAGGAATCAAAGGCATCAGCGAAACGATAAAAGTAGTCAGTATAGTCGGTCGCTTTTTAGAGCATTCCCGAATTTATTACTTCCACCGGAATGGCGCTTCAAAACTGTACTTGTCTTCAGCAGATATGATGACACGCAATATGATCAAACGAGTAGAAATTCTTTTCCCGATTCTCTCGCCGAGTATCAAAAAGCGGATTGTCAGCATTTTAGAATTAGAGTTACAAGATACGGTCAAGGCTCGTGTTCAAAACGAAAAAGGTGAATACTCTTACAAAAAATCCGATGTAAAATTACATGCACAACACCAATTCATGCTCTCAGCTAAAAATGCAACGCATACAAATGACTGACCAACCCTCAACAAGGGGTTGGTTTTCTTATTTATTTCGCCTTACAAATAGTTTGTTTTCCTAAATAAATTATTGTACGATGTAGGAATGGATAAATGAAAGAAGGAATAACGATGAAAAAACCTCCATATGGCATGATTGCTATTCTGTTCATTGGTGCATTTGTGGCTTTTCTAAATAACACTCTATTAAATGTTGCACTTCCTACTATTATGGTGGAATTCGATGTAACACCTTCACAAGTGCAATGGCTCACAACTGCCTATATGCTTGTTAATGGTATTTTAATCCCTGCTTCTGCTTACTTCATTCAAAAGTTTACAAATCGCTCACTCTTCATTACAGCGATGAGTCTATTTACACTTGGAACTTTGCTAGCCTTTGTAGCACCAGGCTTTTGGACACTTGTAGCAGGAAGGATGATCCAGGCAAGTGGCTCTGCAATTATGATGCCTCTACTTATGAACGTGATGCTCATTGCATTCCCGATAGAACGAAGAGGAACAGCCATGGGACTATTTGGTCTAGTGATGATTATGGCACCTGCTATAGGACCAACACTCTCTGGTTTTATTGTAGAAAACTATAGCTGGCGTGTATTATTTGCAATGATCTTACCATTTGCTTTATTGCCATTGTTATTGGCCATTTTTAAATTGAAAAATATCACTCCTCAACGAGAAGTGACCCTTGATAAATTTTCATTAGTTCTTTCAAGCTTTGGCTTTGGTGGACTGCTTTATGGATTCAGCGTAGCCGGAGATGAAGGATGGACTTCTTGGATTGTTTTACTTACTCTTGGGGTGGGAACAATTGGACTTCTGTGGTTTGTGTTGAGACAACTGAAGCTTGACCAGCCACTATTAGAATTTAGAATCTATAAATATCCGATGTTTGCTCTCGCCTCTGCTATTTCCATTGTACTTTCGGCAGCGATGTTTTCAGGCATGATTTTAACGCCTCTTTACGTCCAGACGATAAGAGGCTTCAGTCCTTTAGATTCTGGTTTACTTATGCTCCCAGGAGCGCTCGTGATGGCGGTCATGTCTCCCATTACGGGTAGATTGTTTGATTCATTTGGCGCAAAGTGGTTAGCAATCATCGGATTGTCTATATCAGCTGCGACTACGTTTGCTCTAAGCGGGCTGACCATGGAAACAAGTTATGAATCCATCATGTTTCTCTATACTATGCGTATGTTCGGATTTTCTATGATTACTATGCCCGTCATGACAAATGGATTAAATCAACTGAGCACTCATCTTTATCCACATGGAACGGCAATGAATAATACATTGCAGCAAGTATCTGGAGCAATAGGCTCGGCGATTTTTCTAACAATCATGAATGCTAGAATGACAAACTGGATTAATGATCAAGTGGAAAGTGCGAAGCATGCAGGAGACTTCCCCTTAGATTCATTAGGACAATCCCAATTCATGTCTCAATTGACTAGACAAGGGATGTTGGAAGGCATCACCTATTCATTTTTAATTGCAGCTATTGTAACTATGGTCGCATTACTATTAAGCTTTTTCATCAAAAGAGTAGTTCCAAAGCGCGAGGCTATATAAAACCTCGCGCTTTTTGTTATATATACTGATATATTCATTAAATTTTCTAATAAAATAAAAAAATTATGTAGACGAATGAAAATTCATGAATTACAATGAAGTTGTTCAAATAAGTAAAACAGTTGTGAATTGTAGAAATAGAGAGACAATTCAACAAACAAAAATTGGGGGTCATGAATTTGAAAAAATCAAAATTTGCTTCACTGTTTCTTGCTTCGACTATGGTATTAGCTACTCTTGCAGCCTGTGGAGATACAGAAGGTGGCTCATCAGCAGACGCTGACACAATTAAAATTGGTGCCAACCTAGAATTATCAGGTCCAGTTGCTTCTTACGGTTCATCAGAACTTGAGGGAATTGAGATGGCTATTGAAGAAATTAATGCTGATGGCGGGGTTGACGGTAAAGAGATTGAGTTAACTAAAGTTGACAATAAATCCGATGCGGCTGAAGCAACAAATGCTGCTATTAAATTAACAGATCAAGACAATGTAGTAGCTATTATTGGTGCAGCTACATCTGGTAATACAGTTGCACAAGTACAAGTGGCAGGAGATGCAGAGACACCTCTAATCACACCATCAGGTACTAGCCCAACAGTAACTGTAGCTGAAGATGGTTCTGTTAACGAATATGCATTCCGTACATCATTTATCGATCCATTCCAAGGGACAGTAGCTGCTAACTTTGCGGCAAATGAACTTGGCGTGAAAACGGCAGCAGTATACGCAGATAATTCATCAGACTATGCAAAAGGCTTAGCCGCTTCCTTCATTGAAGACTTTGAAGCTGCTGGCGGTACAATCGTTGCTCAAGAATCTTATGTAGCAAAAGATACAGACTTCCGTTCTACATTGACGCGACTTGCTTCTGCTGATGCAGAGTTCGTTTTCATCCCTGGTTATTATGAAGAAGTTGGTCTAATTGTAAAACAAGCACGTGAATTAGGAATTGATGTTCCTCTTATGGGTGCTGATGGATGGGATTCACCAACACTTGTAGAACTTGCAGGGGCAGATGCTTTAAATAATTCTTATATCATCAATCACTACTCTGCTGAAGATCCAGAAGGAAAAGCAAAAGAGTTTGCTGATAAATTTGAAGAAAAGTATGGCAAACAACCAAATTCATTCAACGCCCTAGGCTACGATACAGTATACCTATTAAAAGATGCAATTGAGCGTGCTGGAGAACTTGATGGAGAGAAAATCAAGGATGCACTTGCATCAACTGATGCTCTTGAATTAGTTACAGGCTCTTACTCAGTTGATGAAAACCACCACCCAATTAAATCAGCTACAATCTTAGAATTCGTTGACGGAGTTCAAGTCTTTAATACGAAAGTCAACCCTTAAGGGGTGTGTTATTAGGGGGGAGAAAAGTTCCCCCCTTTTTCTTTTGGCATTACATATAAGGGGGTTGTCGAAATGGAGATCATTCAGCAAATTATGAATGGTATATCAGTGGGAAGTATCTATGCGCTGATAGCATTGGGCTACACGATGGTCTACGGGATTATCAAATTGATAAACTTCGCTCATGGTGACGTGTTCATGTTAGGTGCCTTTATTGGTTTTTATGCTATTACAATCTTTCAAATGAACTTTTTTGTTGCCCTAATCTTTTCCATGGCAATCACAGCAGTCATCGGAGTTCTTATTGAACGTATTGCTTATAAACGTCTTCGAAATGCTACGCGTATAGCTGCACTCATAACGGCAATTGGTGTGTCTTTATTAATTGAATATGGCTTTATATTCATTCGCGGAGCACAACCAGAAGCTTATCCAGATGTGTTTGGAAGACAATCAGTATCTTTGTTTGGAGCAACAATTGATATCAAAGCGTTGCTGATATTATCGGTTTCAGTCGTGCTAATGTTGTTACTTCAATTCATCGTTCATAAAACAAAAACAGGTAAAGCTATGAGAGCTGTTTCTCATGATACAGAGGCAGCAAAATTAATGGGAATTAACGTAGATAATACAATTTCTGCAACTTTTGCGATTGGTTCTGCCCTAGCAGGAGCTGCTGGAGTAATCTTTGGACTTTACTACACTAAAATCGATCCATTAATGGGCGTCATTCCTGGTTTAAAAGCATTTGTTGCGGCTGTGTTAGGTGGCATTGGTATTATTCCAGGAGCCATGGTCGGTGGTTTGATTTTAGGTTTGGTTGAAACATTTGTTAGTGCCATTGGATTGTCTTTATGGCGCGATGCAGCTGCATTTGTTATTTTAATTGTCATTTTAATTTTCCGTCCTTCAGGGATTTTCGGGAAAAATTCAAGAGAGAAAGTGTAGGTGGACAAAATGAAAAAACATTCACGTGCGTTTTGGCCACTTTTAATTGCTGCTCTTGTTTTTTATGCGGTTGTACAGGGACTAATCCTAAGTGGCATGATAGGAAACTATGAAATAAATAATTTGATCTTTATTTCAATCAATATTATCCTTGCGGTTAGTTTACATCTGGTTATTGGTGTTACAGGGCAATTTTCGATTGGTCATGCAGGTTTCATGGCGGTAGGCGCATATCTTTCTGCCATCGTTACAATGAAACTAGAGTTGCCTTTTATTGTGGCTATCTTGGTAGGGGGATTAGTTGCGGCATTAGCTGGACTGATTGTAGGGATACCTAGTCTTCGTCTACGCGGAGATTACTTAGCCATAGCAACATTAGGATTTGCTGAAATTATTCGTATTATCTTCCTGAACATTGACTATGTTGGTGGAGCGGCAGGTATGCAAGTCGGCAAAATGACAAACTGGACTTACACATTTTTCTTCATGTTAATCACTATTCTTGTCATCGTAAACTTTACACGGTCGCGTCATGGTATTGCGGCCATATCCATCCGCGAAGATGAAATTGCATCAGATGCGATGGGAATTAATACAACCTATTATAAGGTAGTTGCCTTTGTCATTGGCTCATTCTTTGCTGGGGTTGCAGGTGCATTGTTTGCACACAATTTCTATATTGTATTACCATCACAATTTGGTTTCTTGAAGTCTGTTGATATTTTAATACTTGTTGTTTTAGGTGGTTTAGGTAGCCTATCGGGTGCTGTTATTTCAGCGATTTTCCTCACACTCGTCTCAACATTCTTGCAAAACTATCCAGAAACTCGGATGATCATCTACAGCTTAGTACTAATCATTGTTATGTTGTACCGTCCACAAGGTCTGATGGGTACGAAGGAAATCACAGATTATTTCAGAGGCTGGACTTCAAAAGGAGGTAAAGGCAATGGAAAAGACACCACTACTTGAGGTTAAGCAGGCTGGAATTCAATTTGGTGGATTAAAAGCTGTTCAAAACTTAAATGTTGTTCTTTATCCTGGTGAATTAGTCGGGCTGATTGGGCCCAACGGAGCGGGGAAGACGACAAGTTTCAATCTTTTGACGGGCGTCTATGTTCCAACTGAAGGAGACGTGTTCTTTCAAGGGAAGCGAATTAACGGTGTAGCACCTTACAAAGTCACGCAATCAGGGATGAGCCGAACATTTCAAAACATTCGTTTATTCCGTGATATGACTGTTTTAGACAATGTGAAAGTGGCCTATCACGCTTTAGCTACTCATTCCATGTTGGCATCTATTCTTCGCTTGCCATCACATTTTGCAGGTGAACGCAAAATGGAAGAGGATGCTATCGAATTTTTGAAAATCTTCCGCTTAGATCGTTATAAAGATGAACTGGCAAAAAATCTACCATATGGTCAACAGCGCCGTTTAGAAATCGCTCGAGCACTAGCTGCCAACCCTAAGCTTCTCTTACTTGATGAGCCTGCTGCAGGGATGAATCCACAAGAAACTCACGACTTAATGGAGTTAATCGCTTTCATCCGAACTAAGTTTGATCTGACAATTTTACTTATAGAGCATGATATGAATCTTGTAATGGGAGTTTGTGAACGTATTTATGTGCTGGATCATGGACAATTACTTGCTGAAGGACCTCCGGAAGTCATTCGAAATGACCCGAAAGTAATTGAAGCGTATTTGGGTGAGGAGGTAACGGAATGACGATGCTGGAAGTGAAAAATATAGATGTATTTTATGGCAATATACAAGCGCTGAAAGATGTTTCAGTGACAGTAAACGAAGGCGAAATCGTCTCGCTAATTGGCGCCAATGGAGCAGGGAAGAGTACGCTGCTTAAAACATTGTCTGGTCTCTTAAAACCTAAATCAGGCTCCATTGAATTTCTGGGCTCTTCAATTGCAGGAAAAGCTGCGCAAGGGATTGTGAAAACAGGAATTTCGCATGTTCCTGAGGGTAGACGCGTTTTTGCTAATCTCACTGTTGAGGAAAATCTAGAGCTGGGAGCCTTTTTAAGAAAAGATAAAAAAGGGATTGCAGAAGATATGCAGAAGGTTTTCGAAACATTTCCAAGATTATTGGAACGCAGAAAACAACTTTCAGGCACACTTTCAGGTGGAGAACAGCAAATGCTAGCTATGGGTCGTGCAATAATGGCGAAACCTAAACTATTGTTGCTCGATGAACCTTCGATGGGTCTTGCACCTTTGATGGTTAAGACGATTTTCCAAGTCATTAAAGATATCAATGCAGAAGGAACTACTATCTTACTGGTTGAACAAAATGCACACATGGCGTTATCAATCGCTAACAGAGGCTACGTCATTGAAACAGGTCGAGTTGTATTATCAGGTTCGGCCGAAGAGCTGCATTCTTCTGAAGAAATTCGTAAAGCCTATTTAGGTGGACACTAAACAAAAACCGCTCACAGATTTGTGGGCGGTTTTCGCTTGTTCATTAAGAATCGTATACCTTCAACAATCAAGCCGATGATAAGTCCAAAAGCTGTAAACATAAATAAGGACAATAAGCCTGCTAAGTCTGCAAATTCACCTGAAGCGAACAAAAAGCTTCGGAACATCTCGATAAAGCCAATTAACAAACCTACTAAAAATAGTAGAAGTCCTATTTTTAAATTTAAATAAGCAAGTGCACCTGCAAACAATCCGGCAGCCAAACCATACGCAACCATAGTGACCATATTGGAAGTCGTTAATTCTTGATCAAGAATTATACCCGTCCCCAATAGTAATAAAAACAGAGTGATCGACATAACAATCACACCGAGAATTTTGTAGTTAGCAGTCATTTCATTTCCTCGCTTTCTGAATTCAAGTATACTAATAAAAAAGAAAGGATGTAAATGGATGCGACATACTTTTCACCAGTCTCTTACTTGGGATCATCACCGTAATACAGTCGGCAAAGTAGTTATAGCTGACCATCAATTAGAATTTTCTATTCCAGCAGCACTAGACGGACCAGGGAGAGGCACAAACCCTGACGAACTCTTATTAAGCTCTGCTGCAGGATGTTATATAATGACGTTAGGCGCAATGTTTGAAAGAAGTCAAATTGCTCATGCAGATATTGAATTACGTTCAGAATTAGTAGTAGAAGTTGAGGATGGGATTTATCGCGTTAGTGAACTGCATCACTATCCTACAATCCTAAATTATCCTCATGAAAAGAAAAAAATACTTGAGCGGTTAGTCCATAAAGCGGATGAACGGTGTATGATTAGTAATGCACTTAAAGGGTCCGTAAAAATTATGGTTCATCCGACATTTCAGGAGGAACATCATGAAAACTCTCCTATATAATGGTACATTCATCACTATGGAGCAAGAGCATCATTCGGTTGAAGCTGTCTTACTAGACAACGGAGTTATCCAAGCTACAGGTACTTTTGAAGAATTGAAAGCGCTCGCAGACGAACAACTATCGATGCAAGGAAACGTGATATATCCAGGGTTTATAGATAGTCATATGCACTTAATAGGTCATGGTCAAAAGATTTTATCCGCTGACTTGTCGACTTGCAGGTCTATCCGTGAAATTTTAGAAATAGTTGCCTCTGCAACACCAGTATCAGGTTGGATTGTACTGGAGGGCTGGAACGACAATATTCTGATGGATAATCGACCTCCAACAAGAGCGGATTTAGATATGATATTTCCTGATACACCGGTCATGTTAAAAAGAGTATGTCGCCACGTGCTTGTAGCGAACACAAAAGCACTTGAAATTGCCGGTGTTTCTTCATCGATTGAAGAAATGCAGGGAGGAGTAATTGGCCGTGATTCTCAAACGGGTGAACTAAACGGGTTATTTTATGATGAGGCGCAGCAACTTGTTGTAAAAGCCATTCCTGAACTTTCGGTGGAAGACTTAGCCACTATTATTCAGGCAAGTATACGTGATTTACATAGTCTTGGTTTGACAGGTGGGCATACGGAAGACATGGCATACTATGGAGCTTATACGAATCCGCTAAGTGCCTATCGACTGGCATTAGGAAGTAGTTTCCGAGCCCATCTGTTACGTCATCATCTTGTTTTTCAAGAAATGGTTCATGAGACAGGTGATGACTTCCTATCCTTTGGCTGTATGAAGCTATTTATGGATGGATCATTAGGAGGGCATACTGCTTGGCTGTCTTCTCCTTATTCAGATGAGCCAGAACTTGAAGGGGTAGCGATACATACAAAAGAGGCCTTAATTGAGATGGTTAAACTGGCAAGAAATCACCAAGCGGGTATCGCTGTCCATGTGATTGGAGACCGTGCTACGGAACAGATAGTGGAACTTCTAGAGAACTATCCGCCAACTGAAGGCGTGGTGGACCGATTGATTCACGTAAACGTGTTATCAAAAGAACTAGTTGAGCGAATAGCTAATTTGAATGTTATGTGTGACATCCAACCAATGTTTGTACCTTCTGATTTTCCCTGGGTAAAGGACCGTCTAGGACAAGAAAGACTGGACTATGCATACGCATGGAAGACGCTTTTAGAGAGAGGGATAGGACTAGCAGGTGGCTCAGATGCTCCAATTGAGACTGCTGATCCTTTACTAGGAATTCAAGCTGCCATTAATAATCCCTATTTACCTGAGCAAGAGTTGACCCCTTTTGAAGCAATCCAACTGTACACAACTGGAGCGGCGAAGATTGCAGGACAACAAAATCGTTTCGGTAAGATTAGTCCAGGCTTTGTGGCAGACTTTACGATTTTATCAGAAGAAATTACGAAAGACTCGATTATCCATCTTACAGTTGAACAAACAATCGTGAATGGGGAAACGGTTTATAGAAAGGAATTGTAACATGTCTTCAATAGGTATAGATGCTGGAGGTACCCTTGTCAAGTTGGCTTATTGGCAAGATGAGGAAATTGTTACTACGTATTTCCCGTCAGCACGATTTGATTTAGTAAAAGAGTGGATCATCACTCGGTTCGAGAATCCTAAAATTTGTATGACTGGAGGACGAGCCAAACAACTTGAACATTTCTTAGGCTCTGAGAACTATCAATATGTAGTTGAATTTGATGCCACCATTCAAGGTGTTATGTATCAATTGAAAAAAAGTGAGTTACAAACCCAAGAGACCATTATCACGAACATTGGGACGGGAACTTCTATCCATTACTTGAACGGTAATTTCCACGAACGTTTAGCAGGAACGGGAATTGGGGGTGGAACTTTACTCGGATTAAGTAAAGTTTTGATTGGCACTGATGATTTTTCGGAAATTGTAGCTAAGAGTGAGCAAGGATCAAGAAAGTGGATTGATGTGCGAGTGGAAGATATTTATCAGCATAATGAATTACCTATTAAGGGCTCGTTAACGGCAAGCAACTTTGGAGCTCTTCTGACCGCTGATGCAAATGCTAATTCCTCAGATGATTATTTGGCGGGTATCCAAGGGATGATAGGAGAGGTCATTTCTTCACTCTCCATTCAAGCCGCAGATACAAAGAATTGCACAGATATTATCTACATTGGCACAACACTTGAAAATAATGAAATGCTACAAAAAGTTATTGCCTCCTATACAATTTTGAAGGACAAAAACCCACTGTTTTTACCACAACATGGCTTTAGTGGTGCGATTGGTGCTTTGTTAACAATTTAACCAAACTATTTGCATTCTCTCCCAGCTCATGGTATATTGTAATAGAATTATTTTTGCTTCGGAGCGTTAGTAAGTGGCAACACTTTTACTTAACAGTGTTGAGCAAGGATAGTAACAAAAGTGTACACATAGTACACGAGGAGGATACACACATGGAACAAGGTAAAGTAAAATGGTTTAACTCAGAAAAAGGATTCGGATTCATCGAACGCGAAGGCGGAGACGACGTATTCGTTCACTTCTCAGCTATTCAAGGCGAAGGTTTCAAAACTCTTGACGAAGGTCAAGACGTAACTTTCGAAATCGAGCAAGGTCAACGTGGCCTACAAGCTACTAACGTAAACAAAGCTTAATTTCAAACCTTCAAAAAGGCCTCCTCGGAGGCCTTTTTTTTATGCTTTTATATAATTCATAAAGGTAGTATTGGTTACAACGTTATTCACTCTCTCAATTTATCAGTTGCTAACCGATGAGCGGCCTTATTTTCTTTCTCTGGGATCCATTTGATAAAGTACATAGGGATAGGAGCTAATAAAGATTCGATTTCGGCTAAATACACTTTAAATACAGGGTTTTTAACAAAACCTCGATCTACAGCATCATAGACTATTTTTGAATCGACGCGTATAGAAAGAATATCTGGTTTAAGTGAGAGGATTTGTTGAATCCCATCTCGTAAAGCGATAAATTCAGCTTCATGGTTTGAGTAGCTACCTATCTTCGTGGCATACATGCCAACCTCGCCATTGCCCTTCCAATAAACACCGATTGCACTTTCGCCAGGATTACCTCTGGTGGCTGCATCTGTATACAGTTCAATCATATTCTAATTCCTTTCCTTGCAACAACGTTCCAAAAACGATTATACTACTACAATAGATAAGGTGGGATAAACGTGCTAACACAACAAGTAACTAATGAAATCAACCGTTTACTTGAAGTTTACTGTGATGGTTGTCCAATTAAACATGATTTACGAGCGCGTAAGGGAAAAACTGCTGCGCATCAGTTTTGTATCAATGGCTGCTCGGTGGGAAAAGAATTAAAACAAACCGGTGAAAAGTTGTTTCAGAAATCATAAAAAAACCCACGCAGACAATGCGAGGGTATAAATAGATTTATTCAGCTAGGATCACTTGCACATCGGCAGCTTGTGGTCCTCGATTGCCTTCTACGGTACGATAGTGAACTTTTTGACCTTCTTCTAACGTTCGGAATCCATCACCTTGGATACCTGTAAAATGTACGAAAACATCTTCACCTTCGGTTGATTCAATAAAACCATAACCCTTTTCAGCGTTAAACCATTTTACTAGTCCTTGTTGCATCGTACCAGGACCCCCCTCGTTAGAAAAATCTGATAATTACTAGCTAAACTATACAGGATTCGACGCACTACGTCAATTTGAAAGGGGATATTTAGGATGTGGGAAAAACTTCGCCCTTCATTAGAAAAGTATTACAATCAATATGATGCAAGTCATGACATGGCTCATATTGAACGCGTCTACGAAAATGCTAAACGCATTCTGGCAGCTTATCCAGAAGCAAATGAAGAGATTGTAACATTTGCTGTTGCTTTACACGACGTAGAGGATAAAAAATATGCAAATGAGCAAAGTGCTGACTTCATGAAATTTATTTTTACTACATATGACGTTTCACTAGATCAACAAAAGCAGATACGTACAATTATTGATCAGGTATCCTTTAGCGGAGGGCAAACGGCTGAATCGCTTGAGGCCCAAATCGTACAGGATGCAGACCGCCTGGACGCTCTAGGAGCAGTAGGAATTGCACGTACATTTGCATTTGGTGGAGCAAATGGACGCTCCCTTTATCAAAGTTCAGAAGTAGAAGCGTTGTGGCAAGGAAAAGAGGTTCCTAACGGGGCATCTATCACACACTTTTATGAAAAGTTATTACTATTAAAAGACAAGATGAACACGGAAGAAGCTAAAAATCTGGCGCAACAACGTCATGAATTTATGCTTTTATTTTTACAACAGCTCTATGATGAGATTGGAGAACAACCATGTCGCAATTAATCATTAATCAACTGACAAAAACAGTTGGTGCAAAAACTTTGTTTCAAGATATTCAGTTTACAATTACTCAAGGTGAGAAGATAGGTTTGGTGGGGAAAAATGGTAGTGGCAAGTCTACTTTATTACAAATAATCGCAGGTATTGCCGACGCAGACAAGCTACATTTAGACCATCCGAATGACTTTTCTATTTCTTATTTGTCCCAAGCACCAGAACTTGATGAAGAGAAAAGTGTTTTGGAAACGATGTTCAGCAGTGATCTTGCGGTTATGGCGCTTAATCGTACCTATGAAAAGCTAAGAAAAGCTGCAGAACAAGATACTTCAAATATGTCGCTTATATCAGAATTATTACTTGTTCAAGAGCAAATGGAGCTACAAGGTGGCTGGGATCTGAATACAGCGGCTAAACAAGCATTGACCAAATTAGGTATCACTGAATTTGAAAAGCTTGTAGGCACACTGTCAGGTGGCCAACAAAAGAGGGTGGCATTAGCCCGCGCGCTAATCGAACCACATGACTTGCTGCTATTAGATGAACCTACCAACCACTTAGATGTAGAATCCACGATTGCCTTAGAAGATTTGGTTCGCGCTTATTCGGGTGCGGTTTTATTTGTGACGCATGATCGTGTGTTCCTGGATAACATTTCAACGGCTATTTATGAGATTGACCAACAAACGCTCTACAGTTACAAAGGGAACTACGAGCAATTTCTTGAAAGCAAGGCCATTCGCTATGAAAATCAGCAAGCTGAACAATCGAAGCTTCAGAATCTATATCGTAATGAATTGAAGTGGGTTCGTCGCGGTGCAAAAGCCCGTACTACTAAACAAAAAGCCCGATTAGATCGCTTCGATGATATCCAAGAGAAAGCCCAAACCAAGCAAAGTAATCAAGACCTTGATGTCAACTTGGCAGCAAGTCGACTAGGGAAAAAGGTAATGGAAGGGAAAGCGATCTCTAAGCAATATGGTGACCATGTTTTATTCTCAGATTTTAGTTTTTTACTTCAAAATAAAGATCGCATAGGGATTGTCGGCGAGAACGGGGCAGGGAAGACTACTCTATTGTCACTTTTAGCAGGAATAGAGTTACCAACTGCTGGCATACTGGACATTGGTCAAACCGTGAGAGTGGGGTATTTCACTCAAACTTTACCGGAATTTGATCCCAATCAAAGAGTGCTGCATTATATTACAGAAGATTCAAATGCTATTGAAACAGCTACTGGTGAACGCTTATCTGCCGTTCAAATGCTTGAGCGCTTTTTATTTCCTACCTCTATGCACGGCACACCAATTTCAAAACTGTCTGGTGGAGAGAAGAAAAGACTTTACCTTCTAAAACTCTTGATTCAACAACCAAATGTAATCATTCTTGATGAACCTACTAATGATTTAGATTTAGATACTTTGGCAGTTTTAGAAGACTACTTAGACTCGTTCTCTGGTGTCGTTGTTGTCGTTTCGCATGACCGTTATTTCATCGATCGTGTCACTTCGAAATTATGGATTTTAGAAGACAAAGCCATCACCATCTCATTAGATTCTTTCCAAGACTATTTAGATGATAAACGAGCTTCAGCTAAAACTGCTCGCCAAGTTCAGGAGATAGAGAAAAACGAAAACATAGAAAAAGTTAAGAAAAAACGGATGTCCTATCATGAAAAGAAAGAATGGGAAACCATTGAACAAGATATTGAAACCCTAGAGACACAAATAGCTGATCACCAGTCAATTATAGATAACGCTGGATCTGATTACGATAAAATAAGGCTTGCCTCAGAAAAACTAGAGCAGTTTGAGAGCGAGTTAGAGGCTAAGATGGAGCGATGGGCGTATTTAGAGGAAATTGCCTCTACATGATACACTAGTTAGAGAGAAGGAGTGATTACATGAATATTGTTACGATTGAACCCACACCAAGTCCGAATTCAATGAAAATTGTTGTTGATCAAGAGCTAGCATTTGGCACCACGTTTAACTATAAGCCAGATCAGTTACAAGACGCTCCTGAGATAATTCAAGCATTATTTGCTTTGGAAGGTGTAAAAGGCATCTATCATGTGTCAGATTTCATGGCAGTCGAAAAACATCCAAAAGCCAATTGGGAAGTTTTAATTCCACAGATTGAACAAGCTTTCGGAAAAGAAACGACTAGTTCAGAAGAAGTCCTTTCTACTGAGGAGAGTTTTGGGGAAGTACGTGTACACATTCAAGACTATCATGGCATTCCCATGCAAATTAAGTTGTTCGACGCTACACAAGAGCAACGCTATGCGCTCCCAGACCGATTTATGGAAGCTTTTAATGCGAGAATGCAAGACGATGAAAACTATATTCTCCAACGAAAATGGTTGGACTATGGTATTCGTTATGGTGAGTTTGACGAAATCGCTAAGCAAGTGTCAGAAGAGATTGAAGCAGCATTTACTTCTGAGCGTTTAACTCAATTGGCTTCACCTGAGTCACAAGCTGAAACAGAATGGAAAAATAAACGTTATCCTGTCTCATTAGAAGAATTTCAAAATACAGATTGGCAAGTGCGCTATCAACTATTAGACCGTCTGACGCATCCAAAAGTGGAAGATCTACCACTTCTTGCGCAAGCATTGAAAGACGAAAAGGTATCGATTCGCCGCCTGGCAGTCATCTATCTAGGTATTCTAGAAGATAAAGCAGTAGTACCCCATATAATCGCCGCTCTTGGAGATAAAAATGCTTCTATCCGTCGAACTGCGGGTGATACGGTTAGTGACTTAGGTTACGAAGAGTTTGCATCTGCAATGATACAAGCGCTTCAAGACAAAAATAAGTTAGTTCGTTGGCGTGCTGCAATGTTCTTTTATGAAGTTGGCAGTGACGAACATCTCGAAGCATTAAAAAATGTTCAAGAAGACGACGAGTATGAAGTACGGCTTCAAATCAAGATGGCAATCGCTCGCATCGAACAAGGTGAAGAAGCTAAAGGGTCTGTATGGAAACAAATGAATATGGCTCGAGCAATCAAGGAGGAACGACAATGAATGCTTATGAAGAATATATGAGAGAACTAGTCGAACCAATGCGTAAAGAATTAGTTGGACATGGTTTTACAGAATTAACAACAGCTGATCAAGTCGATGGACACATGAATTCAGCTACAGGTTTATCGTTAATCGTTATTAATTCAGTATGCGGCTGTGCAGCAGGTCTTGCTAGACCAGCCGCAGTTGAGGCGGTTACAAATGTAGCGCATAAACCGGACCATCTTGTTACAGTCTTTGCAGGACAAGACCAAGAGGCTACCGAAACTATGCGCAACTATTTTTCAGATGTACCACCTAGCTCTCCTTCCATGGCTTTCTGGAAAGACGGTCAACTTGCTTACTTTATTCCTAGAGAACAAATTGAGAACTTCCCAAAAGAAGCGATTGTTGATCATATTCAGGGAGTTCTAGAGCAACTGCAAAGTCAATGAAAGTAGCTATTACTACTTCCGCTAAAATGACTCAAGAAAAGAGAGCGCATGCAAAAAAGATTGCCGATGAGCTCTCCCTTCCTTACATTGAACGAAAAGATAACTCTTTACAGCAGGTTTGGGGCCATTATGAGACTCTGTTTGTATGGACCGCTACAGGTTGGGAAGCACAAAACAAAGAGGGGAATCGTTACGCCTATCACCCTGGAACCGCTATGTTCCGATATAAACGCTGGAAACTTGGTGAACGAGAGCCTTTTATCGAAGCAGTGGATTTAAAACGAGGAGATTCTTTCTTAGACTGCACGTTCGGTTTTGGATCTGATTGTTTGATGGCGAGTTTAGCAGTCGGAAAAGAGGGTCAAGTGTTTGCTGTTGAAAAGTCAGCTATCCTTGCATTCTTATTCGAAAGAAGTCAATTTACTACAGATCTTCGGTTCGCAGAATTAAATGAAGCTCTCAAGAGGATAATTTTTTCACAAGGAGATGCTGTAGATTTCTTAAAGAACCAAGCAGACAATTCCTATGACGTGGTTTATATTGATCCCATGTTTGAACAGGAAATTGAGGAATCGACAAATTTTCAAACACATAAGAAGTTTGCGGCCACTGATCAACTGACCCAGGAGTGGGTGAAGGAAGCGGTTCGTGTTGCGAGGCGTCGTGTAGTTTTGAAAGCCCATTTTACCAGTGAATTGTTCAATCAATACGGTTTTGAACAGCTTCACAGAAAATCTTCAAAATTTCATTTCGGTGTGTTGACTCTATAAAAATGACCCAGCTGATTTTTCAGCTGGGTCTGTTTATTAATGAGTGAAGTTAAGGGAAGTAAGGTATCCTAAAAGAAGCAAATATCCAATTCCAATGACAATTCCTAAGCTCATTTGACAATCTCTCCTTTTGTAAAAAAGTGTTTTTGTGACATGTCGATGTTTCTTATTGTACAATGAAATCAGAAAAGAATGAAGTCTTTGTCCTGTAATCTCCAAAAAGATGTTTCAAAAATGTTACGGATGGGTGGGAATGTTTTGTCGGTATTCATTAAGAAGTTTTTAGCCGCATTAGTCGCAGTAGTTACATTCGGTGTTATAACACCATCACATGAGATATGGAACTCAGTATTTGAGATAGAAGAAAATCGCTACAGTGAAGTTCATGTCCTGCAAGCTCCAATCGATTTAGAAGACCTGTTAACGCAAGCACAGCAACAAAGTGACTTGAAGTTTGGCGCAAAAATACAACCACGTATACAGGAACGATACGCGAAAGAAATTTTCCCTGCCTATCAACAAAAAATTGAACAGCTAGCCACGTCTACATCTGCTATTTCACACAAACCTTCTGGAGATTATGGAGAAAAGATTTTTCATCTTTATGACGCTTCGACTAATGAAGATATTTTAAGAGCTCATGTTCGAGTTGAAAAACGTCCTCAAGAAGGGTATTACTTTACATTCCACTACCATACAGCATCGGATCAATTCAGTTCACACCAAGATATCGGTGAAATTTATTGGTCTAAGAATACGCCTCCAAAATGGCTATCTTAAAGGAGTGTTTACATGAAACAATATCATGAGTTATGCAAATACATAGTAACAAATGGCCACAAGCGGGAAGACCGAACTGGAGTTGGCACTTTAAGCGTTTTTGGCTACCAAATGCGCTTTAATTTAGCAGAAGGATTCCCTTTACTGACTACTAAGCGTACTTCTTTTAAATTAATAGTCAGCGAGCTATTGTGGTTCCTTAAAGGAGACACGAATGTTCAAACATTAATCCTTCAAAATAACCATATTTGGAATGAGTGGGCATTTGAAAAATGGATTTCTAGTGAAGAGTATAGCGGACCTGACATGAAGAATTTTGGTATTCGAGCAACGAAAGACGAAGCATTCAAAGAGCTCTACACAGAACAAATGAATGACTTTATAGCTCGCATCAAAGTGGATGACGAATTTGCGGCTAAATACGGGGAACTTGGACCTGTCTATGGCAGACAATGGCGTGCGTGGGAAGGTGCCGATGGTAAGATGTTCGATCAAATACAATCCGTCATTCACTCTATACAACACACACCTCATTCGAGACGACACATTGTGACGGCCTGGAACCCTGCCGAAGTAGAAGACATGGCTCTACCTCCTTGTCACTCGTTTATGCAGTTTTATGTACAAGACAACAAGCTATCGTGTCAGTTATATCAAAGAAGTGCCGATGTCTTTTTAGGCGTACCTTTTAACATCGCTTCCTACGCATTACTGGTACATTTGATTGCACAGGAGACAAACCTCCAAGTAGGAGAGTTTGTGCACACGTTAGGCGATGCTCATCTCTATACAAATCATTTGGATCAAGTGAACGAACTACTCACTAGAGAGGCTAGACCCTTGCCGACTTTAGAGCTTTCCTCTAAATCCATCTTTGAGATGACGAGTGATGACATAAAAATTATCGGGTATGATCCGCATCCTCGCATCCAAGCCGAAATTGCTGTTTAAGGAGAAATGTTATGATTTCATTTATCGTAGCGCACGATGAAAACCGAGTGATTGGTTATGAAAACAAAATGCCGTGGCATATTCCTGAAGACCTTGCCTATTTTAAAAAGATGACTCTTGGGAAACCAATAGTTATGGGCAGAAATACATTTGAATCTATAGGTCGACCGTTGCCTGGTAGAGAAAACATTGTGATTACTCGAAACGAAGATTACACTGCAGAGGGAATTCACGTTTTTCATTCCTATGAAGATGGAATAGCTTTTGCGAAGCAGCAAAATAGCGATATCATGGTTATTGGTGGTGCACAGGTTTTTAAAGATCATTTGGAAACAGCCGACGAGTTGTTGATTACTCAAATTCATCAAAGCTATACGGGTGATACATACTTTCCAGCTTATTCGGATTGGCATTTAGAGTGGCAATCTGAAAAAAAGTCATCCTCTTCAGGGGTTTCTTACACGTATCAACGCTATGTTAGAAAGGCCAGTGAATAACTTGCTAAGAAGTCTCGTAACTTATAGTTATATAATAGGGTTCATTCCCACAAAATTAATTCGCTTAAAGCAGTTGCAAAAGAAAAAAGCTACTTTATCTACAGCTGACTATGATGAGTTGGTTTATGAAACACCTCGTTCATGGGCAAAAAATATTTTAAAAAAAGCTGGTGCTACAGTTGAACTGACGGGGGCAGAGAATCTCCCTGAAGGTGCCGTCCTTCTTATTGCCAACCACGAAGGTAACTTTGATATTCCGGTTCTTATTGCCACGATTCAAAAACCATTCGGGTTTCTTTCAAAAGTAGAAGTGAAAAAAATTCCCTTTATAGCTGACTGGATGACGGAGATGAATTGCGTTTTTATCGACCGTGCTAATCGTCGCAGTGCAATGAAATCCATTGAAGATAGTTCAATTAGCTTACAACAGGGTCATTCTTTGCTATTATTTCCTGAAGGAACTCGCTCGAAAGGGCAAGGCGTTCAAGAATTTAAAGCTGGATTTGTTCGCATTGCCTCCCGAGCCAATGTTCCCGTAGTCCCGATTGCCATTTATGGCACCTCTCAATTAATGGAGCAACAAAACAACCGAGTAACACCTGCCCATGTAAAGGTGCACGTATTAAAACCTGTTCAGATTTTAGAAGGTGAATCAACAGATGAGTTCAGAGAACGTGTGCAACAAAGCATTACGAATGCAAGATTGATACTTGAGGAGGCGTCTCGATGACAACTATAAAAATAGTAACGGATTCAACAGCTGAGCTACCTCAGTCTGTTGTGGGTGAACTTGGTATTACTGTCGTTCCCTTGACAATACACATAGATGGTCAAGACTTTCTAGACGGAGTTACTATTTCAGCTCAGGAGTTTATCGAGAAAATGAGATCTTCAAAAGAATTACCGAAATCTTCTCAACCTGCCGCAGGAACTTTCCAAGAGATTTATGAGGAACTTGGTAAAGATGGTTCTCAAATTCTTTCCATTCACATGACAGGCGGCATGAGTGGAACTGTAAAATCGGCAGAAGCAGCTGCTAATATGACAGACGTAGATGTAACTGTTATCGATTCGCGTTTTATCTCACATGCTCTTGCATTTCAAGTGAGAGAAGCTGCTAAACTTGTACGTGAAGGAAAAAACATGGATGAAATCGTAGCACGGTTAGAAGTCGTTCGAAAGAATACTCGTCTATTTGTAGTTGTGGATACTTTAGATAATTTGGTTAAGGGTGGGCGCATCGGTAAAGGGCAAGCAATGATGGGTTCTCTACTTTCCATTAAACCAATTGCCTCTCTTGCAAATGGCGAATATACACCGATTGCAAAAGCTCGTAGTTACAAGCAAGTGGTCAGTTATCTACTTAATGAATATTCAAAGGATTCAGCTACGCAACCCATTAAAGCAGTTGGTATTGCACAAGCTGAAGGTTTTCAAATGGCAAACCCTTTAAAAGAAGCAATTGAAGAATCCGGGTTTGAAGATGTGAAAATGTCTTATACTACGCCTGTCATTTCAACTCATACTGGTCCAGGTGCTATTGGATTCATGTACTTATTGGAAGGTTAACAAAGTGAAAAAAATTGTAGTGCTAGCCCTATTTCTTTTACTTGTTTTAAGTGGCTGTAGTTCGTTAGTCATCAAACCAGTATTTCAAACGAAAGAACGTGAGGAACCTGTCAGATACCAGGTTCCTTATGCTGTCTTTCCAGATAATTTATTATTTTTAGGATTAGGGGACTCTCTAACTGTTGGTGTTGGGGATGAACTGAAGCGAGACGGCTACATAGGTCGTGTGAAGGATGAACTTCTACAAGGAGAACAGGTTGATAAAATTGATTTAATCAATACCGCTAAGCGTGGCCGTCGCAGCGATCAACTACTGACCTTATTATCAAGTGGAAGTCTCGATGATGAAATTTCAGAAGCAAGTCACATCTTTCTATCAATCGGTGGGAATGATGTAATGAAAATAATTAAGCGAGACTTATTCTCTTTACAGCTTGATGCGTTTGAGGAAGAACGTCTTAACTATGAATCTCGTTATTACCATATCGTAGATTATGTACGTGCCTTAAACCCCCAAGCGCCAATTATAGCGCTGGGTCTATACAATCCCTTTTCTCTTATCACAATAGAATCTCAAGAAGTTGAATCTATCATCACGGACTGGAATACGACGATGGAGAGGACACTTTTTGATTTTGAATCAACTTGTTACGTACCCGTGCAAGATCTGTTCTACACTAATACCAATCTCGTGTACCATACTGATTTCTTTCATCCGAATGGCAGAGGTTACGAGTTGATTACAAATCGCATGATTCGGACAATGGAAAGCTGTGGTTTTATCGAAGAAACTAATGGGGAATTGTATGTGAAAGGGACGTGAGACAATGAATAAATGGAAAATAGCATTTATAGGATTGGTAGTACTTATAGCAGTTGCTATTATTTGGGTCAGCAGTTTACTTATGACCACACCAGAAAGCTATTCTTTAGCTGAACGTGGTTCGCCTGAACAAGGTGGGCAACTTTTTGTTGAAACTTCCAAATCTGATTTTGAAGCTTTGGCCAACAAATATATTCAAGAAGCTGTAAGTGGACAGGCAATCCCATTGCAGTTGGAAGTGGAGGAAAAGATTGCTCTTACTTCTGAATTGACTGTATTTAGTTTAACAATTCCCGTTCAAATGTATTTTGATCCTATTGTACAAGAGGATGGGAATATTCAACTGAAACAAAATCAAGTGGACATTGGGCAACTCTCCATTCCACCTGAACAAGTGTTGAAGTTGTTGAGGGATTCAGTAGATCTTCCCAACTGGATGGTCGTGAGCCCTGCGGATGAGTCTGTCTTTATAGATTTAGAGGGTCTCCCAATCGACGGAGATTTCGATATTCGTGCTCAAAAGATTGATTTAGAAAATGACGAAATTATTTTGTCGGTTACTATACCTACAAATCAATAATAGGGGGAATGGATATGCAACAAGCTACATTTGCAGGTGGATGCTTCTGGTGTATGGTCAAGCCGTTTGACCAGTATGATGGCATTGAAAAAGTAGTTTCTGGCTATACGGGTGGGCATGTTGAAAACCCAACCTATGAACAAGTCTGTTCAGAAACGACTGGCCATTACGAAGCTGTACAAATTACCTTTGACCCTGAGAAATTCTCATACGAACAAATTGTAGAAATTTACTTCCAAAATGTTGATCCTTTTGATGAGGGTGGTCAGTTTTTTGATCGTGGGAAGTCCTATCAAACAGCTATCTTCTATCACGATGAGGAACAAAAAGAAGTGGCTGAAACTGTCATGAATCGTCTGGAATCAGATGTTTTTACTAAAAAGGTAGCTGTTAAACTACTTCCGGCGTCCGCATTTTACATGGCGGAAGACTATCACCAAGATTACTATAAAAAGAATAGCGGGCACTACGAGCGCTTTTTCACAGGCTCAGGAAGAAAGAACTTTGTGGAAAAATTAAGGAGGGATTATTTTGAAGGATAATTTACGCGAGAAATTAACTCCAATGCAATACCATGTGACACAGGAGAATGGAACGGAACCACCTCACCAAAATGAATTCGATCAACATTTTTCACAAGGTATCTATGTGGATATCGTCTCTGGAAAACCGTTGTTCCATTCAAAAGACAAATATGATGCAGGATGCGGTTGGCCAAGTTTCACGCAGCCCATTGATGCTCCAGAGGTTATAGAAGAGTTTGATGATAGCTTTGGGATGCGCAGAGTAGAAGTTCGCAGCAAAACAGCTGACTCCCATTTGGGACATGTATTCCCAGACGGTCCGAAAGAATCCACGGGTCTTCGCTACTGCATAAACTCTGCGGCCCTTCGTTTCGTGCCTAAAGAAGACCTTGAAAAAGAAGGATACGGAGAGTATTTATCTAGTTTTGAATAAAGGAGTGGAGAGATGAAGGTTTCATTTTATCAATTTGTTCTCCGCTATCGTGGGGGGAGTCACATGGATGGTAAACACCGATTTGCCGACCGTGTTTTCTCTTTACACGACTTTCCAAAAGGTACCAACGACTTTTACGAACTCTCGAATTATATTGAGATGCAGGCAGATGAAGACATGCCTGCATCTATTTTTGACGAACTTTGGGAAGAATACCAAGCGCGACGATAACTTGAATTGCAATCAGAGCTTAAACTATGTATCATTAATTTATACGTTAAAGAAATGAGGTTACAAACATGAGTGTTCATATTAGTGCTAAAAAAGGTGAAATTGCAGATACAATTTTACTTCCAGGAGATCCATTGCGTGCCAAGTATATTGCTGAAACATTTTTAGAAGATGTTGTTCAATATAATGAAGTTCGAAACATGTTCGGTTACACAGGGACATACAAAGGAAAACGCATTTCTGTACAAGGTACAGGTATGGGTGTACCATCTATCGCTATTTACGTAACAGAATTAATGCAAGAATATGATGTTCAAAAATTAATTCGTGTAGGTACTTGCGGAGCTATTCAAAAAGATGTAAAAGTTCGTGACGTAATTTTAGGACAAAGTGCTTCTACAGATTCTTCATTGAACAAAGTTTTGTTAAATGATTTAGCTTATGCACCTACTGCTGATTTCGATTTACTTTACAAAGCATTTGAAGCAGGTAAAGAAGCAGGACTCAACTTACGTGTTGGGAACATCTTTACAGCTGATTTATTCTACAATGATGAAGCAGATTACAAAAAGTGGGCCGACTATGGCATTCTAGCTGTAGAGATGGAATCCGCAGCCCTATACACGCTTGCAGCTAAATTTAACCGTCAAGCGCTTTCCATTCTAACAGTAAGTGACCATATTTTAACAGGTGAAGCTACTTCTTCTGAAGAACGCCAAACTACATTTAATGATATGATCGTCGTCGCTTTAGAAGCAGCTATTCAAGAATAAAATGACTGGGACCATACTCTGGTCCCACTATCATTTTGAGACTGTCGACAGGTACGACAGTCTTTATTAATGAGGTGAGAAAATGGAACAGCATCCAGAACAAAATCAGGTCCCTACTGAGCAACCGCCAAAACGTCGAGCATTTCGAATTAACCCGTTTATCTTTGTCATTGTTCTGTTTTTGACAGCAATAGCCTCTGCAGGCGTAACGATGCTTGCATTAACTACTGGTGAAGAAAAAGTGGCTCAAGTCATACAGCCTACTGAAAGACAAGAATTTTCGAGACTCTATGATGTTTATGATCAGTTGCAAGAACAGTACTATACGGACTTTGAACAAGAAGAATTAGTTAATGGGGCTATCAATGGAATGGTGGACGCATTAGGAGATCCCTACTCTGATTATTTAAATCAAGAAGAGGCTTCTCAATTTGATGAAAGCATTTCTTCAAGTTTCCAAGGAATTGGAGCAGAGATTCAAGAACAAAACGGTGTAATCACTGTTGTATCTCCGATAAAAAATTCTCCAGCTGAGCGAGCAGGTATTATGCCAAATGACAAAATACTTTCTGTCGACGGAGAAGATATTCGAGGCTTTAGCGCGTCAGAAGCTGTCCTTTTGATTCGTGGTGAAAAAGGAACGGATGTCACATTATCGATTCAACGTGGTGAAGCTGCACCTATGGAAGTAACAATCAAACGTGATGATATTCCAATTGAAACGGTTTATGCTGAAATGCTAGAAGGAAATGTTGCACATATCTCCATTTCAAGCTTCTCACGTAATACGTATCAAGAACTGTTAGATGCATTAGCTCTAATGGAAGAAGAAGGTATGGAGACGTTACTTCTTGATGTACGTCAAAATCCTGGTGGTTTGTTAGATGTTGCAGTAGACATTGCGTCCTTGTTTGTAGAAGAAGGTGAACCTGTCCTTCAGATTGAGCAACAAGGGGAAGCTTCTATCATTCTAGCAAAGGACTATCAGAAAGTTACAGTACCAACAGCGGTCATTATTGATGGAGGTAGTGCTTCTGCTTCAGAAATTATAGCAGCAGCTCTTAGTGAATCTGCAGATATCCCAGTTGTCGGTTTACCTTCATTTGGTAAAGGAACGGTACAAAGTGTCGAAGATTTAGAGGATGGTTCAAATATCAAGCTAACGACGGCTAAATGGTTAACGCCAGACGGCAATTGGATCCATGAAGAAGGTGTCCAACCTGATCACGAAGTGGATTACCCAGCTTACGCATCTTTAGCGCCACTTGATCCAGCGATGGAATTGAGTGAAGGCTTACAAGCTGATCAAGTCGGTGTATTAAAACAATTCCTGACTGAACTGGGCTATGATACAGGTGAAGAATCCAATCGCTTTGATGAAACCGTAACAACAGCTGTTGAAACGTTCCAACAAGAGAATGAATTAGAAGTGACGGGAATCGTCACAGGGGACACTACAGTTGCTATAATGGCAGCTATTCGCGAGAAGCTTCAAACTGAAGATCCTCAACTCGTGAAGGCCATTGAAGTTTTACAACCAACTGAATAAAAACTTAGGGCTGACTACTAGTAGTCAGTCTCTTTTTTTAAGGAGTAGAATGTATGAAAGATGTATATTTATTAAGTGGTTTTCTCGGAAGTGGAAAAACTACTTTGCTAGTGAAATGGATCACACAGCTGAAAAATCAAGGGCTAAGACCAGCAGTCATTATGAATGAATTAGGGGCTCTCGGCTTTGACAGTGATGCTGTAGAGGATGATGTACCTTTAAGAGAACTGCTTGATGGTTGTATATGTTGTTCACCAGCTGAAAAAACAGAAGCGCAAATTCAACAAATTATGTACCAAGAAGAATTTGATGTCCTACTTATTGAAACGACAGGTGCAGCACACCCGGTGGCTTCTCTAGACGTTATTTTATCGCCACTGTTTGCTGATCACTTTTCGTTCAAAGGTATTGTGACATTAGTAGACGGTGTTCGTTTTCTAAAAAGAGATACTCTTCCCATTCAGACAAAAGCTCTTTATTTAGAGCAGATACGACATGGTCATCTAGTCATTCTCAACAAAATTGATTTATTAGATGAAGAGGAAAAAGAGGAAGCCCATTTTACACTTCATCAACTGAACCAAGGAGCACGACTTGTCGAGACCGTGCATGCTACATTTGATTTCTCGCAGGTTGAGAATTTGATTACAACTAGAAAAAAGCATGAACCTTCCCGTATTGGAAAAGAACTGCAACTGGGCACGCGTCTGGAAAAACTGAGAAGACCCTATCCTCAATATATAGTTGAAGAGTGGGTGCAATCATTACCTGATACCATCTACCGGATAAAAGGCTATATTCAACTGCCTTCATCTACCCATCCTCACCTGTTTCAGTTGGCATATGGGATGACCCAATGGATACCGGAAGATGTTAAAGTAAAAACTCAGCTAGTTGTGATAGGAGAAAACGTGGAGGACACCCCAACACTTGAAGTGTTTGCCATGCAGAGTGTACTGAAGAAGGTTTATCCTGAAAGAAATCGAATCAATAAAGTAGTTTCTCTGGCAGATCTCGCTCAAGTGATCGATGAAGAACTTCTTGATCAACAGTCTCACCCCCGGACCCGAAAAACGATTCATCAAAAGCAACAATTTTTACTCTCGAAATTACAAGCAGTAGATTGCTCTAATTGGGAGGAAAACTGTTTAACAACGTTTATTGAAGAGCGTGTGGGCATTCTGTCAACCCCTTCTCATTAGAAAAATAGGTGCAAATAGGTAGAGCTTTCCAATTTGAGTAAGTATGCTACCTTGTTTGACTTGGTATTGGTGCTACTGTTCAAATATTCCTGCTTTCCTCTAAAAAAAACATTTTAGACTAAGTCGTGAAGGGAGAGGAATTATTTGAAGAAAATTGTCTTACCATTCGCAACAGCAACTATGATTTCAGCGGGAGGAATAGCTGCAAGCGCATGTTATCAACCCGTTGCACAGCCTATCAAGCCACCAGCTGTAGAGGTACCTGTTGTAGCCGCAGAAAAACCTGTAGCCGTAGAAAAGCCACAAGAAGTCGTATCTGAACAAACTTCATACAGTGCAGAAGTGAATCAGGTGCTTACGGAAACAAATAACTACCGAGCACAAAACGGTTTACCCGCACTTAAACTCGATAGTCGTGTCATGGCAACAGCTCAATCAAAAGCTCAAGATATGGCGACAAATCGCTATTTCTCACATACAAGTCCTACTCTAGGTAGTCCATTTGATCAGATGAAAGCTGAAGGTATCACTTACCGCCGTGCAGCCGAAAATATTGCAATGGGTCAACGTTCAGCAAAAGAAGTGGTGGATGCTTGGATGAAATCACCAGGACATCGTGCCAATATTTTAGATCGCAACCTTACGCATATTGGCATTGGTTATACAGCTAAGGGGAACTACTGGGTTCAACAATTTATTACAAAATAATCAAAACGACTGTCTCTCTGAATAGGAGAGGCAGTTTTTTTGTATAAAAAAGAGGTGATTGGGTAAAAATGCTGACAAGAGGTGATTATCGTGGACGTTCAACGCAACGTTAGTCCAGTAGACACAGAATATGTAGTAAGAGGATCACATGATGGTTTTGTCGAATCTCTCGATACAAATAAAAAATTGATTCAAGCAAAAATGAGAAATTCATTTTTGGTGATGGAAGATGTTCATCACGATGATTTAAAAAAAACCACTACTACTATGGTCTATTTATCGAATCAAATAGACAGAGAGACCGTTCGCCTAGTCCGCCATAGGTTGCAAAACTTACATTCGCTTTTTGTATTCAGTGCAGGGCAACTTGCAGAAGAGTTAGAAGATCAAAATAAAGCCTTATTTCCTCAATTGCTATTAACAGAGCGACCTGATAGGGTATTAGCTGCATTAGCAGAAGGCAAAATAATCGTTTTGACGGAAGGAGATCCGACAGCGATTATCGGTCCCGTATCTCTCTTCTCATTTCTTGACTCCCCGGACGATTATAGTGGTCGAATCATGATTGGTACGTTCTATCGTCTGCTTCGATTAGGGAGTTTCTTCACTGCACTTTTTTTACCCGCCCTTTACATTGCAATTATTAGTTTTCATTTTGAAATCTTTCCGTTATCTCTTAGTCAACAAGTGAAAAATTCTGTTTCTAATATTCCGTTTCGACCAATCTCTGAAGCTATCTTACTCGAATTAATGATTGAATTGATACGAGAATCAAGCATTCGACTGCCACGACCTATTGGTCAAACGATTGGTATTGTAGGTGGTCTCGTCATCGGGGACGCGATTGTTTCGGCAGGCCTTGCTTCTAACTTAATGATTATTGTTATTGCTTCTACAACGCTAGCTACGTTCGTCCTTCCGTCTACCGAGATGAACACTGCACTCCGTGTAATTCGTTTTCCCCTTATGATAGCAGCATCACTATTAGGATTTTTTGGTCTAATTATCGGGTCTTTACTCATTTTTATACACATGATGAGATCCTCGTCTTATGGCTCTCCATTTTTTACACCTTTGTTACCATTTGAGCCATCTAAATTAGGGCAAGTATTCTTCCGATTACCGCATTCGCAACCACATAAATTACAAAAGGATCAGTATTTACATGAACAAAACTAATGAAGCAGTTTGGTCAGTCACAAAACTACAGATTTTTATGTTTCTATTTGTCCTCCAATCCGGTACAACCTTTATCAATTTACAATTTCGAGTCATCAATGCCAGTAATCAGCATGCATGGTGGCTATTTATTGGAGTTTGCATTTTACATGGTTTGATTTATTTGATGTATATCAAGGGAAGGCGATTTTTTCATCCAACTCGATTTGAAAAATTACTGTTTCAATTTTATTGGACTTTTTTAGTATTTGTCTTTCTCACCAAGATTGTCTTCATCGCGCAACTCTGGGTATTTCAAGAGACGCCAACTTGGGTAATTCTATTGTGTATTTCAGTTGTATTTATCTATGCATTAACCGCACACGCTTCAGTTGTTCTTAATTTACCAGTATTGTTAGCTCCATTCTTTACGCTTTTGATCGGTACGCTTTTTCTTTCTTGGTCGGAATTAGTCTGGCTGAACATTTTTCCATTAGGCGGAATTGATATGAAAGAAGCTGCTGCAGGAACGTTCCAGTCGTTAAGCGCCTTTACTGGAATGGAAGCTCTCTTGTTTTTACAACCGAATCTGGAGAGAAAAGTAAAAATAGTCCTTAAAGACATTGTTATTTTTATGTCTGTTTTCACTTCTTTTTTAACTTTATCTATTCTATTTACACTACTCTTTTTTTCATTAGAGGAAATTAAAGTAGTCCCATTTGCACTTATGTATTTACTAAAATCACAAGAAGTGACGTTTATTGAGCGAATCGATTTGATCTTCATTTACTTGTGGATTAGTTGGAGTATAGTGTCAGTCATTTTATACGGATTCTTAATTTTCCGAACAGGAACAACGACTATTCCGACTACTAAAAAATTAGTTTTTCCCGTATTACTAGTATGCATAGTGACTTCTTTTTTTATCTCTCGATTTGAAATTCGAATTCTTCACGATGGTATGCTCTACACAAGTTTGATTTTTTCATTAGTACTACCTTTTATCATTATGTTAAGAGGAAGGTGGCGCTCACGTGAAACATAGAACCATTGGCAGTTTGATTGTGGTTGCGCTTTTATTATCAGGCTGTTGGGATGAACAGAACTTTAATCAAACAATCCATGTTCCTATGGCAGGGATATCAGGCTCCCCCAATGAACTTGAAGTGAGTTTTGCTCTGCCTGCCATTGAAAGAAAAACTGAAGAAGCTCGTACGATCAACGTGAAGGGCAAATCGTTTCATGATGCGCGACTAGCAGCAGACGCTTCCACACATAATCAGATTGACACCTCGATGCTTACCGCGTTAATTATTGAAGATCAAGCGTCTGAACAAGACATTTATATGTATCTTGATGCGTTTTACAGAGATGTACGAAATCGCCTTGGCCTTGCATTACTTATTTCTTCGGGACCTGCTACTCCATTTATCGAATATGGAACTGAATTTAATGACAATATTAACACGCTCTATAATGAAATGGTTGTTCATCTTTCTGAAACAAGCCAGTTGCCACTGATTGACTTACAAATCGCTTGTACGTATCTTTTTGATTCTGGAATAGACCTCCAGCTTCCGTATCTAGAAATGGATAAAGAGTCTGGAATCCCAAAAGTTACTGGAGTTGCACTATTTCATGACACCAAATTTACAGGTGAAAAGATTCCTTTGAAAGAAATGGTTGTCATGCAGATGTTAAAAGATGATTTGGGGAAAAGAGCAATTGAATCAATCCTCTATAATGATGTTGCGCTGAGTTATGAAATTGAATCACTAAAGCGGAAAGTGATAACTGAGCCTGCTTCTGTTCAACTTAAGTACAAATTAACAGTGAGTATTTTAGATTACTCCCCGGATAGGATTAAAAATCTAACAACTCGTTATGAAATTGAGCGTGCTATAGAGAAAGATTTGCAAGTACGAGCGAGTGAATTAATCCAACAGATGAAAACAGTATCTCATGATGGGTTAGGAATCGGTCGTTATTACAGAGCTTTCCATAAAAATCTGTTTACGAATTCAACTTGGTCTGATACCTATACATCCCTACCTATAGAGACCTTATTTGAAGTAGAAGTTCGAGATTGGGGAATCATGGACTGAAAAAAGCACACGCCACTAGTTGGCGTGTGCTTTTTGACGTGAATGAGTTCGCTGAACAATGAGTAATCGTATAGACAATGTAATGGCTCCAGCGGTCAATCCTGCAATCAATCCTACCCAGTAGCCATATTGGACAAGTGATGTAGTGGTGGCTAGGAAGTAACCTAAAGGTAAACCAATGACCCAGTAGGAGATAATGGCCATGATGAATGTGACTTTAACGTCTTTATATCCTCGAAGAGCCCCTTGCACGGGTGCTTGAATCGCGTCTGATAATTGGAAGAGAGCAGCAAATATTAAGAACTGAACAGCGTATCCTACTACGACGGCATCATCCGTATAGAAAGTCGATATCTGCTCGCGAAAGAAAAAGAGAATAGATGCCGATACAAAACTCACAACAATCGCTAAGAGAACGGATAGCCACGCATAATGTGAGGCCTCGTTAAACTTCTTAGCTCCAACCGACTGACCGACAACAATAGTAGCACCCATTGCAATCGATAACGGTATCATATACAAAAGAGATGTAAAGTTAAGAGCAATTTGATGGGCAGACAATACCTCCGTCGAGTAATTAGTCATCATCAATGTAACCGCTGAAAAAATCGTCGTTTCCGCAAAAATCGAAAGTCCAATTGGAACGCCCATTGCAATGATTGTCCAAATCTTTTTTATTTGAACACCTGAGAAACCACTAAAAATCTGATACTCTTTGATGGAAGGGAGTGTTACGATCAAACCTATCGTTATAAATAACACAAGCCAGTATGTAAGGGCAGAGGCAAGAGCAGCACCTTGACCACCAAGCTCCGGGGCACCAAATTTCCCGAAAATAAAGAGGTAGTTTAAAAATATGTTGATCGGCGCGGATAATAATGTGATAAACATTGTAACTCGGGTTAATCCAAGAGCATCAACAAAACCTCGTAATATACTATATAAAAAAAGAGGAATCAATCCAATGGAGATCGTCTTCACATAAGCAATGGCAATCTCTCGCTCGACGGCAGAGACATTCATCAAGTCGACAACTGGCTCTACCGCAATGAAGATCAATACATATACGAGTAAAGACATCGCAATCGCTACAATCATTCCTTGTTGGACAGAAGGTTTTACTTGCTGTTTATTATTTCCACCTATGTAATGCGCTACGATTGGCGTTATACTAATAAGTATACCTGTAAGACCTGTATATACAGGGACCCATAGGGAAGATCCGATTGACACACCAGCCAAATGTTCGATATCATATTTACTCGTCATCAAGATATCAAAAAAAGTCATCAAGTAGAGAAATACTTGCGTGATTAAAATCGGCATAACGATAATGGATAGCGTTTTTAGGTAAGTCGGTAAGTTTTTTACCACAATGTGCACGTCCTTTTAGATGAACTTGGAGGTCAATACTAGATGAAAACACTTTTTTTAACTGGCGGAGGAACCGCTGGTCATGTTTCTTTAAACTTAGCCATTATACCAGAACTGGAGAAAAGGGGCTATGTTATTCACTACATCGGTCAAGCGGGTGGAATTGAAGAAGAATTACTACAAGAATATTATCCACACATTTCATTCCATGCAATTTCAACCGGGAAGCTACGCCGCTATCTCTCAATCGAAAACTTGAAGGATCCATTTAAAGTGGTTGCAGGAATTGCACAAGCGGTGGGTTTAATTCGACGTCATAAGCCTCATGCAATTTTTTCAAAGGGCGGGTTCGTTTCGGTACCCCTTGCACTCGCTGCTAAACTAACCAATAAACCACTCTTCATTCATGAATCCGATATGTCACCTGGACTTGCAAATAAAATTGCTTCACGCTTCGCAAAGAAAGTATTTACTGTGTTTGAGACAACAGCTAACCACTTTCCAGGAAAAGGTGAGTCTGTAGGCGCGCTAATTCGACCAGAGTTATTTCAAGGATCAAAACACGCAAGCTACAAAAACCTAAACTTTACGGATGCACTCCCAGTTCTTTTGATTATGGGTGGGAGTCAAGGCTCTGCAAAAATCAATCAATTGATTCGTGAGACTCGCTCAAAGCTAGTTGAGACGTTCCAAATCATTCACCTTGCAGGAAAAGGGCATGTGCATGAAGAGGAATGGACCCATCCAAATTATCGCATCTTTGAATTTGTTACAGATGAACTGGCGGACTATTTGGCAGTTAGTGACTTCATCATCTCTCGAGCTGGTTCCAACGCGATCTTTGAATTTTTAGCTCTTCAAAAACCAATGTACTTGATTCCACTTTCTAAGAAAGCCAGTCGAGGGGATCAAGTAGAGAATGCGCATGACTTTGCACAAAAAGGATACGCAGTGGTCACAGAGGAGGACCTCTTGACGACGACAGAGTTTACTCAAGCACTTATTAAACTCGTAAACGAACAAGATGCCATCAAAGCACGGCAAGCGGCTGCAAAACAACCACTTAAGCCAAGTGATTTTGTCGATTTACTTGAAGATAATTGGAAATAATTATAAAAAGCATTTTCTCTTTCAAACAAGAGAAAATGCTTTTTATAATTGATTACATAGCTTGTTCTTCTTGATTTTGTTGTTGAAGCATCGTAAACAAGAACATGTCTTTTGTGATACAGAATAAATCATAGACTTCATGATCGCGGTTGATCTCATTGTATAGATTCGGATATAAGTCATTTGCAAGAATTGAATACGGCAGCTTACTTGCAGCACGTAAACTTTTCTCATTCACTTTCCGAATGCGCATAAATACTTTTTCAATAGACAGTTCAAAAAACAATTCACTCAAAAATTGTTCTTTTGCTTTTGAGTTATAGCCAAGGCCTTGAAAAGGTGTGCCGATCCATGTTCCTAGGAACCCTGCACTTTGTTGTACGTCAAATAGATTGATTGTACCTATGGGTTGTCCAAAGTCACTTAAGATTGTCCGAGAAATTATGCTTCCTTGCTCTTCTTCCTCAATTAACATTTTTGTACTAAAGAGGTACTCCTCGGCAGATGCTGCCTTATGGCGTACAAATTTCATCACAGACGGGTCAGACATTAACTCGTAAAGAGCATGGCAGTCTTGTAAATCGCGTCGTTTTAGCAATTCAATCTTCCTCCTAAACCGGTCTACCGGTCCCTGAAATTTTTCATTTTGTGCTGCATAAAAAATTTCGGGGTAGGAATCGAACCTACTAGAACCAATCGCTGGTGGCGCACCATTTGCCTTCCCTCATCAAACTATATAATTTTATGTTGCTAGAAAAATATACTCTATTTTTTTTAAATTGAAAAGTGAAAAGTTTATGAACATAAAAACTTGAATCCCAGGACCTAAATCCGTACGATTAAGGTAACGAATTTAGGTACGAGGAAGCAAGAGGTGAAAGGAAATGACAAAAATTTTAGTTGTAGAAGATGAACAAAATATTGCTCGGTTTTTATCGCTCGAATTAAATTATGAAGGGTTTGCTGTGACGGTCACATCTGATGGAAGAGATGCGTATGAATTATTTTTACAAAATAATTTCGATGTTCTACTAATCGACATCATGATCCCTGGCTTTAATGGACTGGAACTCACGAGAAGAGTTCGAAAATCATCCGAGGTTCCTATTTTACTTGTCACAGCACGTGATGCTGTAATGGATAAAGTTTCAGGCTTAGAGGCAGGGGCAGACGATTATATCGTAAAACCATTTGCAATTGAAGAACTATTGGCAAGAATACGGGCTATCTTGAGGCGAAGCGAAAAACAAGTAGCTACGACAGATGCCCGGTTAACCATAGATGAGCCTGCTCGTAAAGTGGTGGCTGATGGCGAAGAGATTGAACTTACAAAAACTGAGTTTGATTTATTGTTGTATTTCACTAAAAATCCTGGGAGGGTGTTAACACGTCCACAGATTATTGAAGCCGTCTGGGGCTTCGATGCCCAAGCAGAGACAAATGTTGTCGATGTCTATGTTAGACATCTCCGAAAAAAGCTTCCCCGGGACTTAATTGACGCGCTACAAACTGTTCGAGGAGTGGGGTATAAGTATGAAGTGGAGAGCTAAAACACTTCGTTCTAAATGGTCTTTTTGGACAGCCTCTGCCATGGTAGTAACTTATATATTATTAGCCTTTGTCCTCTTTACGGCTTTAAGCCAGTGGATTCTTGCGAATGAACGGACTAGTGCGGAATTATCGTTTACAGAGCTGGAGAGCTATATGGAGTCAAGAGGCCCGAGTTTATCTATTCAAGACTTTGAACGCAATACTGGCCTACTCAACCAATTCCTTTCGCGCAATCAAAGTGCAGTTCTTTTAAATCAAGATGGGATTGAAATTTTACAAATCAATCCCGCAACTCCCTTTCCAGCATTCTCAGGAGTAACGGAAAGCTTTCAACAAATTACTGTCAATGACGAAGAACTTTTATATAAAGTCACAGAATTTGAAATCGGTACAGGAACACTCTATATCGCTATGGCACATTCTTTAGAGAATTATACGAGTATGCTCGCTTATTTGCTCTGGTCGATGTTATTGTTCGGAATCCTCTTTGTGATCTTGTCAGGGATAACCGGCTACTTTCTCTCGTCTGTCTTGACAAAGCCGCTTTTTGAACTGAAAACAGCCATGCAGTCCACGACTCCTGGTCAAAATGAAACAGTAGCCATCTCTTATGCTGGTCAAGATGAGATTGGACAACTTACTGCTGAGTATCAAAAAATGGTTCTGCGAATAGAAGACGTTTATAAAATGCAAGAGCGCTTCATCGGGAACATCTCTCATGAGTTACGAAGTCCCATTCAAGCGATGGAAGGGAATATTTCCATGTTAGCGCGGTGGGGGAAAGAAGACCCCCAATTAGTGGAAGAGACGATTGGGGTGGTGAAACAAGAACTGATGCGAATGAAAGAGATGATGGAGGCAATACTCGCCCTGGCGAAAACGGACGAATTATCGAAACAGCTAATTGATGTTGAAGAGCAAACACTCGAAGTGGTTGAACGAGTTCATAAACTTCATCCGAGTGCTAAAATTGCTGTCGAGTTGCAACCGATAAAACTGTGGTTTTCAGATAGTCTATTCCGTCAATTGATCTTTAACTTATTAGAAAACGGAATTAGGTATAACGAAAATATGCCGGAGCTTTTGATTGATGGTCGAGTGATAGGCGATACCTATCAGCTAACAATAGAAGACAACGGCATAGGGATGTCAGAAGAACAGCTCGAAAAAATATTCGAACCGTTCTATACAATCGATTCAGCACGTTCAAAACAATTAGGTGGAACGGGTCTTGGCTTGACGATTGTGAAACAGGTGTTGGAGAGAAGTAAGGGCTCCATTTTCGTGAGTAGTCAACTTGCAAAAGGAAGTCGATTTACTATGAATTTTCCAATAAACGACAAGTGAATAATCATTCAGTTAAGCGCTCGCATTTTGCGAGTGCTTTTTCGTGATTAATTTCACAAAAAGCATTGTATTTTTTCTTGAGAGTAGTAAGATTGAAATGGAAAAATCGTTCATGTCCCTTCGCTTTCATAAAGGCGGCATCAATGATACTATGAATATATATACTATTGATAGGAACTACAGTTGGAGGTTTTCAAATGTCGAAAACAACTACACCCTGGGTGGCTTTTTCAGGTCCTAACCTCGGGTATGTGATGGAACAATATGATTTGTATCTTGAAACACCTGAAAACGTAGATGCTGATCTTGCTGCTCTATTTGAACAGTACGGTCCACCTGCAGATCAATCTTCATCATCTGTGTCATCTACTGTACAAGTAGATGATTCTTTAATGGACATTGTTCTTAAAGCGGTCCAATTAGCAGATGCTATTCGTACTCATGGTCATGAAGCGGCAGATATTTACCCTCTCAACAACCGTGAAAAGAAAACAGAACGTATTTCATTAGAGTTTTATGGACTTACTAAACAGGACCTCGAGAAGGTACCTGTATCTTTGCTTGTTCAAAACGCACCTTCAACTGTGCAAAATGGTGCTCAAGCCATTGACCATTTGAAGTCGGTCTATACAAATAAAGTAGCTTTTGAATTTGCGCATGTTATCACTCGTGAAGAACGCGAATGGTTGCAAACTCAAATTGAGTCAACTCCTCTTAAGAAATTGTCTACAGAGGAAAAAAAGACTATTCTCTCTCGTTTAACTCATATCGAAGGTTTTGAGAAGTTCGTTCACCGTACGTTTGTCGGAGCTAAGCGTTTCTCTATCGAAGGATTAGATAGTTTAGTGGTGTTGTTTGATTCTCTAGTCGAACAGTCCAATAAAGAAAATGTACAACAGTTAAACATTGGGATGGCTCACCGAGGGCGTTTAAATGTACTTACTCACATCTTAAATAAACCTTATGAAATGATGTTTGCAGATTTTGCTCATGTTCCGAATAAGGCATTTATTCCTGAAGATGGTTCTTTAGAATATTCAACAGGTTGGTATGGCGATGTAAAATATCACAATGGGGCTACTTACCATTCACCGTCAGGTCTAAAAGTGAAACTTGCTTACAATCCTTCTCACCTTGAAGTAGTAAGTCCAGTTGTCACGGGCCAAGTCCGTGCAGCTCAAGAAACAACTGATGAAGCAGGACTTCCAAAACAAGATCCTGCGAAAGCATTTGCAGTACTTGTGCATGGTGACGCAGCGTTCCCAGGTCAAGGGGTAGTCACAGAGATTTTAAACTACAGCCGTGTGCCAGGTTATCAAACAGGTGGCTCAATTCATGTCATCGCTAACAACTTGATTGGCTTCACGACAGAACAGTTTGATTCGCGTTCTACGCTTTATTCTAGTGATCCTGCTAAAGGATACGAAGTGCCTGTCATCCATGTAAATGCTGATCAGCCCGAAGAAGTTATTCGCATTGCTGAACTAGCTTTTGCTTACCGTCAGAAGTTTAACAAAGATATCGTAATTGATTTGATTGGGTACCGCCGTTATGGTCACAACGAAATGGATGAACCAATGGTCACAAACCCAGAGATGTATAAGCTTGTTCATAAGCACCCAACTGTACGTGAATTATATGGCAAGTCGCTAGCAGGCGAAGGAGTTCTTTCAGAGGATGACGTGAAGTCATTGGATGAAAAGACATTTGCTGAAATGCAAGCTGCTTATGACCGCGTAAAAGAATTACCAGAATCAAAAGCACATGACATTGTTATTCCAGAAGCTGTGTTAAATGGCATGCCGGAATACGAATCAGGTGTAGAAGAAGATCGTTTGCGAGCAATCAATGAAGATCTTTTATCTTGGCCAGAAGATTTTACGCCATTTAAAAAGCTTGCGCGTATTTTAAAACGCCGTGAAGAGCCTTTTGCTGGAAAAGGAAAAATCGATTGGGGTCATGCAGAAACATTAGCATTTGCATCTATTATCCAAGATGGTCAATCCATTCGATTGACTGGTCAAGATGCACAGCGCGGAACATTCTCACATCGTCATTTAGTTCTTCATGATGAGACTAACGGCAAAGAGTTAATGCCGATTCACCATATTAATGATGCGAAAGCTTCATTTGTTGTCCACAATAGCCCGCTAACAGAAGCAGCTATTCTTGGCTACGAGTTTGGTTATAACTTAGAGGATCCAAATGCATTAACTATTTGGGAAGCGCAGTATGGAGATTTTGCTAATATGGCCCAGGTCATGTTCGACAATTTCATCAGTTCTGCTCGCGCAAAATGGGGATTAAAATCTGGTCTCGTAATGTTACTTCCGCATGCTGCAGAAGGACAAGGACCAGAACACTCGAGTGCACGTGTCGAGCGTTACCTACAGTTAGCAGCAGAGAACAACTGGACTGTTGCTAACCTATCAAGCGCAGCAAACTACTTCCATATTTTACGACGCCAAGCGGCAATGCTTCATGATGAGGCAATTCGACCATTAATTATTGTGTCACCTAAGTCATTATTACGTCACCCTAAAGTAGGGGCAGATGTAGAGCAATTGACGTCAGGAAAGTTCGAAACTATTATCGAAGAGCCTAACTTAGGGAAGAATGCTGAAAGTGTAACAAAAATTGTCTTTGCTAATGGTAAATTGGCAATTGATTTAGCAGATAAAATTGATTCTGGAGAAGGCTATGATCATTTACACATCGTTCGTGTCGAACAATTGTATCCATTCCCTGAACAGAAGATTGCTGCCATCATTGCTCGCTTCCCGAACGTTAAGAAGCTTGTATGGGCTCAAGAAGAGCCACAAAACATGGGATCATGGCATTTTGCCCTTCCTTACTTATTAGAACTTGGCAAAGGCTTAGATATTTCTTACACAGGCCGTACACACCGTTCAAGTCCTGCAGAAGGTGACGGAGAAGCCTACAAGATCGAACAGGCACGTATCGTAGAAGAAGCAGTTTCGAACAACTAAATCGTCCAAGGAGGAAACAATCGTGGCAGATATTATCGTACCAGAATTAGCAGAATCCATTACAGAAGGTACCATCGCACAATGGCTTAAGCAGCCAGGCGATACAGTAGAAAAAGGGGAATTCATCGTTGAACTTGAAACAGACAAAGTGAACGTTGAAGTCATCTCTGAAGAAGCAGGTGTTGTTCAAGAACTATTAGCTGCTGAAGGCGATACAGTTCAAGTTGGGCAAGTTATTGCACGCGTTGGCGCTGGAGAAGGTAGTGCACCAGCACCTAAAGAAGAAGCACCTAAATCAGAGAAAAATGCAGCTCCTAAAGCAGAAGAACCTGCTAAAGAAGCTGTAAAAGAAGAAGTAAAGCATGAAGAGTCAGGTGAGCGCACAATCGCTTCACCAGCTGCTCGTAAGCTAGCACGGGAAAAAGGAATTAACTTAAGTGATATTTCACCAGTCGATCCTATGGGTCGCGTACGTGTACAAGACGTATCTGCTCACGGCCAAAAGCCTGCAGCTGCTCCATCTGCACCAGCTGCAAAGCCACAAGCAACTGAAAAAGAAGATGATGGTCGTACAACACGTGAAAAAATGAGTCGTCGTCGTCAAACAATTGCTAGTCGTTTATTAGAAGTTAAACAAAACACGGCTATGTTAACTACGTTTAATGAAATTGATATGACAAATGTGATGGCACTTCGTTCACGCAAAAAAGATCAATTCTTTGAGCAAAACGATGTTCGCCTTGGCTTTATGTCATTCTTCACAAAAGCGGTTGTAGCTGCTCTTAAAAAGTATCCATATGTAAATGCGCAAATCGATGGTGATTATATCGTAAAGAACAACTTCTTCGACATTGGTATTGCTGTATCGACTGAAGGAGGACTTGTTGTTCCTATCGTTCGTGACGCAGATCGTAAAAACTTTGCAGAAATCGAAGCGAACATTGGTGAACTTGCTGGAAAAGCACGTGACAACAAGTTAACTCTTGGTGATATGTCAGGCGGTTCATTCACTATCACTAATGGTGGTGTGTTCGGATCGTTAATGTCTACACCAATCTTAAACGGAACACAAGTAGGAATCTTGGGTATGCATACTATCCAGAAACGTCCAATCGCTGTTGGAGAAAATGTTGAAATTCGTCCAATGATGTATATCGCACTTTCTTATGATCACCGCGTTATTGACGGTAAAGATTCGGTTGGCTTCTTAAAAACAGTAAAAGAGCTTCTTGAAAATCCAGAAGATTTACTGTTAAACTCATAAGTTCAATAGAGATCCTGCGCTTGCAGGATCTTTTTTTCACAGAGGAGGATAAAGATGATACATGTAGATTGGTCTGATAAGCCGACACTTCGCACTGTAACATGCAAACACACAGAGGCTGAAAAGTTTTTAGTGAGCAACGTGTTAACAGCCGGCAAGCAATACGAAGTAAAGAATGAAACCGAAGAGTTTGTATTTGTAGTGGACAACACTGGCAAAATCGGTGGCTATTATAAGAGTTATTTTGAATGACCGATGGATTTCCATCGGTTTTTTTAGATAAGGGGGCAAAAAGATGACGATACGACAACAACAACTGGAACAACGATCACACCGCCAGTATGGTGAAGAGTCTTCCCGAATTCGAAAGGGCGGCTATGTGAGCCCTACAAAGCACTTATTAGAGGATATTCAAACTACCGTGGCACTTGGGAAGCCTGTGCTGTTAAAAGGGCCAGCAGGGGCAGGAAAGACGAAATTGGCAGAGTCCATCAGTGCTTATTTTCACCAACCCATGCAAAGTATCAATACATCGGTTGATTTAGATGCAGAAGCACTACTTGGTTTTAAAACCATCGTACAGAAGAAAGGACAAACGGCCATCGAGTTTATCGAAGGACCGGTAGTCCAGGCGATGAAACAGGGACATCTTCTGTATATTGATGAAATCAATATGGCTAAAGCCGAGACGTTGCCTATTTTACACGGTATTTTAGATTACCGAAAAATGTTGACCAATCCATTCACGGGTGAAGTGATCCACGCGCATCCAGACTTTGGAGTCATTGCGGCAATCAACGAAGGCTATATGGGTACAGCTCCTTTGAATGAGGCTTTAAAAGATCGTTTTGTTTCTTTTCAAATCCCTTATATTCAAGGAGCCGTTTTAAAAGATTTGGTCGTCAACACGTATCCTGACTATGAGGTAAGCCAAGTAGATATCGTATTATCAATCACTGAGGAACTAAGGGAACTCGCAGAACAAGGCCGTGTAGCTGATGAAGCCGCTTCCATTCGTTCATTATTCGATGTGATTGAACTGTCTTATCATATGCCGTTAACTAGAGCCTATCGCTATGGGTTGATTGAGAAGATGGGAGATCTACAAGAAAAGCAACTTGTCCACGAAATTATTGATTCTTGGATTGATGCGTAATGGAACGCTTTATTCGATTTAACAATGAACTGATCGAGACGGAGCAAATCTTGCATTTTGAGCGACTGGCTAGAGCCTGGATGAATCATAATGAGTTTACTTTAACGGAGCGTCAACTTGTAGAACTAAACCCTGCAGATGCAACAGTAGCTATCAGTGTCTTTTGGCGTCATAGAGCACCACGGTTGCAGCATGCTGGTCGCATCACAGATGTCTTGCTACTTACACTTGGATTTTATAAAAATTTTAGTTTAAGAGATTTTCAAGAGTTTCGTGAAGAGTTTGCCGATCATCCTCAACAAGGGTTACTTACACAATTAGTTTTTTTACTAGAAGAATTTCGATTTTCTCAGCAAATAATGGCCACTAGAAAAGGAACTAAAAAGTGGTTCTCCCTTCGGCAGGAAGCGACTATCCCTTTTTATCACCAACAGATGGTCACCTATCAAAAACGTTCTTTTTTGTCGGATGCTCTTGTCTTTTATATCGCACTGTCCCTTTATGAAGGAACACTTTCCATTGAACATATAGAAGAGTTTTCACCTTTACTGCCATTGCTCCGTTCCCAAAGACAACTTCGTTCTACTCAAGATTCTATTGATTTGGCGTTGGCGATAAGTTATCAGCTGCAAGACTATTTACGCGCAGATTGTCAGTTGAGGCATTTTCAACATCTTGTTTTACGAGGGTCTGAATTTACTAATTTTACGTACCACCGCGGCATCAAAAAAGAAATAAAAGGTACGGACCAAGAAAAAGAGTCTGTTGAAGAGATGATGCAGATGTGGCACCAAGAGAATGAAGACGAGCAGGGCATGCATTTACGATTTGAAATTGAACATGGCCGTGATAGTGATCTCGCTAATCCTGACGGGGCAGTCGAAGAGGGAAGAGATGATCATGAACCGACATCCATCGGTTTAGGAAAATCTTCTGCTAGGCAACAAGAAAACTATGATTTTGACTTAGTGACGAAGTCGGTCCTGCCAAAAATCCATGCAGCTGTTGAAAAAATTGAGAATCATGTAGTAGTCAAAGACTCTACGGATCTCCAAAAAATTGTGAAAAAACGGATAGAACAAGCACCTTATGTAAAACAACTGGTAACACTGTTTCAAAAAGAAATAGCTAAAAAAACAAACGAGCAACTAACAGGCTTAGTAAAAGGAAGACTGCAAAAGAATTTACTGCCTTTGTGGTTAGAGGAACGTCCGCGTCTCTTCTACCGGAATGGTCAGCAAAGTAAAGAACTGGATGCTGTGTTTTATTTATTAGTTGACGGCTCTGCTTCTATGCAAGACAAATTGGAAGAGACAAAGGCTGCGGTGTTGTATGTGCATGATGTCCTAAGGCAACTGCGAATTCCGCATCAAATTGTTCAACATTATGAAGATGCCTATGATGCGACAGATACGTATCAGCCTAATTACTTTGAAATTCTTCATGACTATACGAATTTTAGTGACTCTGCATTCGCTGTGTACGCTATGGAAGCCCATGAAGATAACCGGGATGGCTACGCGCTTCGAATTGCTGCTGAAAGTTTGCTTGCTCGAAAAGAACAACAAAAATTTCTTCTCTATTTCTCCGATGGGGAACCTTCTGCATTCGACTACCGAGAACAAGGAATCGTGGATACTGCAGATGCCGTTCAAGGTTTGACCAAAAGCGGGATTGCTTTTTTACATCTATTTTTATCAGACGCACCCGTCTCAGAAGAACAGCGCCAGTTGTTTGCCACGATATATGGCAAGCGAACAGCTGCAACTGATTCAATTGATCAATTTACATCTGAAGCGCACCGCTTACTCAAACGAATGCTGCAACAACTCATTCAAGTAACCGTATAGGCAAAACAAAACCCGCTACAGTCATGAAGACTGTAGCGGGTTATTTTTAGTTAACACGATTCTCTGAACGCTCTTGAATTTGCAGAAGGCGATTTTTCAATTCATCTTCCATTCGAGCAATCTCAAGTTCCGCAGCTTTTCGTTTCATGCGACCATCTGCTTGGATCTGTAACGTTTCTTCGATAGTGCTCAATAAATTCTCTTGCGTCTTTTTCAATGTGTCGATCTCCACAATACCACGTTCGTTTTCCTTCGCGGTTTCAATGGAATTCACTTTCAGCATTTCAGAGTTTTTCAACAGTAAATCGTTTGTCGTCGCTGTGACTTGACGTTGTGCGGAAACAGCTTTCTGTTGGCGATTTAAAGTCAAAGCAATCGCAATCTGATTTTTCCAGAGGGGGATAGAAGTCATGATAGACGACTGAATTTTTTCTGCCAGTGTCTGATTAGTTTGTTGAATCATCCGAATTTGTGGCGCACTCTGAATCGTAATCTGACGTGAAAGTTGCAAGTCATAGATTCTCTTTTCCAAGCGGTCCACAAATTGCGTCATGTCATGCACTTCTTGGAAAGCCATTTGATCATCTGACTGTTCAGCTTTCTGGCGAAGGGCAGGAATCGTGACACTAACAATTTCATCACGTTTTAATTCCGCTGCGGCAATATAGATATTCAATGCTTTAAAATAGTTTTTGTTCTGATCATACAACTTGTCTAGCATACGGACATCTTCTACTAATCCTCGTTTAGAATGCTCTAATTGAATACCGATTCGATCGACTTGTGTGCTAAGTTTTTGGTAGCGAGTCATCACTTCTTGAAGCGAGCGATTCATTTTTGAAAATAGCTTGCGGATGCCTTTTCGCTCTTTTTGATTCAGCTCTTCAGGATTGATTTCATTTAACTTCTTCATCAAATCGCCTAATATGTCGCCAACAGGCCCAATGTCTTTTTTCTGAACATGGTCTAACATTTGATGTGAAAACTTTGTCAATTCGTTTTGAGCAGTTGCTCCGTACGTCAAAATGGATTCATAGTCGCCGACAGGTATCTGAGTTGCTAATTGCTTTGCTTTCGCCTGTTCTTCTTCTGTTAAGCGATCAAGTAGCTTTACTTGTTGAGTAGAAGGGACCTCGGACTTAGTAACAGGTTCCATTAATAATTCATCTAATAAATAATCAGTTTGGTTTGTTGTATTCCTTTGTTCTGTGCTCATTGTCATCGTCTCCTTTAGGTTCCGGTAATCGGTTTGAGAGCTGTTTTGCATAATCGAGTTCAAGTTGCAACTGACTGATGTCTTGACGAATGACGTCATTGACATCTTGTTGCAGAAGTTCATTGATGTCATCCATCATGTCTCGCGCATCCATCAAGGCAACTTTTGTCGAAGCGTCTTTACTCGGCTGTCTTACAAGTAGCGCATATTTTTTAGTAATTTCCAGCGCACTGTCTATATGGGAGTAGAAGAAACTTTCAACGAGGTAAAACCGTTTTGGCTCTTCTTTCACAAGTTGGACCACTCGTTTAGCTGCTCGATTCATCTCAATCAATTGTTTAATGGAGCGGAATGAACGAACACGAGTATAAAATTGATTTAACTCACGTATCTTGGCTTGTGCCTCATCGACTTGTGTAGAAATGTGTTGAAGCTCCGTCCAAGTTAACCCATGTTTTTTTACAACATGGTAGCGTTGAATACCTTTAATCGAATAATTGGCCGCAGCGTAGGAACCTGCTGCAACAGCGGTACTGATTGCAAGACCTGCGTCCAATGGAATTAATAAGAGTAACCAGGAAGAGCTGCTAATTGGGATATTGAGTAAATGACGAATAGTTGTGTAAGTAGAATTCATAGCGCACCTCTTTCACTACTTTTACATACGTTTTGTATTAAGAAAAGTTTCATTCTTATGCCTAGTATCAGTTTCAACGGCAATAATTGCAAGCACTTTAGTCGACAGCGCACTGCCTTTTTAGCATAATGAGTAGAGGAAGGAGGGACAAGCATGTATCGTGTAATTTATATGAAGGCTGATTATGAGCCTTGGTATCTTTTTGAAGGCTGGTCATCGCAAATTATTGACAGCTGGTCCTTCCCATCAGAATCTGAAGCCCATGCTTTTCTTTTACATAAAGTCGAAGAATTCACTAACACCTATTCCTTTTCCCGAGAAAAAAAGGGTTACTTTGCTTTTTGGGATGGAAAAGAAGTCTGTTATTGTGAAGATTGTGAAGAAAATCTTCAACTGTATCATGGATTGTTTGTTTTCACAGAACAACCAGAATAGTTGCTCTACTCAGTTTTTGGTTGTTGACTGAGCAGGTGGAGCTGGTATAATTTAAATAACAAATTAAAGCGAACTGACGTGTACTAATTCACATATCCTATGTAGTGATCGGTGAACGCATCGGTACTTCATCGGATATGTGAATTTTTTCTTTTCGCATATTCACTATATTTTTTGGAGGTTTTACAGATGAAACAAGGTACAGTAAAATGGTTCAATGCAGAAAAAGGCTTCGGATTCATCGAAATCGAAGGAGAGAATGATGTATTTGTACATTTCTCAGCTATCACAGGTGAAGGATTCAAATCACTGGATGAAGGGCAAGCTGTAGAATTTGAAGTAGTAGAAGGCAACCGCGGACCTCAAGCAGCTAATGTATCAAAACTATAAGAACACAAAAAAGCATGACCGTCACTGGTCATGCTTTTTTTAGTCGATAGATAATAAGCTAGAGGTGACTTCAAATTCTTCACTCTCGCCAGCTGGCATACGAAATACTCGTTTTACTTCTCCAAATCCCTCTACGAAATGTCTTTCAATAGTTGATTGATCTTCACCTTCACGTGTAAGTGTGATGACATTCTCAAATGTCTGATAAGGAGTGGTCAGCATGCCACTTGTTTCTGTGATCGTCCACCCATTAAATTCATTTCCTTCTTCAAATGGAAGGGACAGATAAGTCTCGAGCTCAGGCATTGCCTCTAATTCAGTTAGAGGAGGGAAGTCGGCGTCATAGGCTTCCGCTTCTTCGAAAATTTTAACGATGCGTGTATCCTCGATGCGGTAGATTCGCTGTACCACCGTGCCTCCGTTATCTTCAAGCGTACCAATATAATTTTCATAAAGATGTTGCGTGTTCAAAGTATAGGTTGCATATTCATTTCCCATTCCCTCAAATGTGGCAGCACTTTGATTCGGCATGAAATACGTATGAAGGTCTGGTTGCTCTTCTACGACCTCTTGTTGTGGAGACGAAGGTTGATTGGTAGTTGGTGAATCAGTCGGTGATGTTGTGGTTTCTGTCGTTTCTGTAGATGATTGCAGTGGTGAACAGGCAGCTAAAAGAACTACTAGTAATATGGAATAGGATTTCAAAGTGGTGACCTCCTTTGACGATTAGACGAAGCAGTTGGCAATAAGTTTCAATCAGCTTGAAAATTGGTATACTACTACAAAGGGAGGAATTGACCATGCAACCACCAGAAATGCAGCAGCAATTAGATTTTTATGAGCGTTTACGTAAGTCTATCACGAGTTACTTAGAAAAAAAAGGAATTACAAAAGTTAGTTCGTACCTATTATTTGCACCAGATATTTTTCATTTAATGGTGAAATCACTTACTGATCCGCGCATAGATTTTAAGAGTAAAGCCTTGCTAGGGAGCGGTATTGCTTATTTCGTCGCACCAGTAGATTTCATTCCTGAACTGTTAACAGGTCCAGGAGGTTTTGTTGATGACCTGATCATTGCCACATTTGTCCTCAACCTACTTGTGAATCGATTGACTCCAGAAGTGTTAGAAGATCATTGGGCAGGCGATGACAGACTACTAGACACGTTGAAAAAGTTAACTGCTAGTGGAGAGTCCATACTCGGTAAATTCCCGACGAAATCATTAATCGGACAATTTATGAAACGTTCACCAATGTAATAGAGGCTTAAAACAGAACTCAATAAAAAGAAAACAGTAGATTCTCTAGAATACTCCAGAGAATCTACTGTTATTTTTTTTTTCTAATTCATTTCTTAATTCGTGACAGCTTGCTGTTCTTTCCATTCTAGATACTCATCATAAGAAAGTTGCTTATCTAAAATAGATCCGTCCGGCAAGATTTCAATTACACGATTCGCAATCGTTTGGATGAATTGATGATCATGAGAGGTGAACATCATAGCGCCTTTAAAGACAATCAACCCATTATTCAAGGCTTGAATCGATTCAAGGTCCAAGTGATTGGTAGGCTCATCTAAAAGTAAGACGTTTGATTCAGATAACATCATTTTAGATAGCATACAACGTACTTTTTCTCCACCTGATAATACAGAAGGCTTTTTCTTAACCTCTTCACCAGAGAACAACATGCGTCCTAGGAAGCCGCGTAAGAAAGTTTCGCTTTCATCATCAGGAGAATATTGACGTAACCAATCAACCAGTGAGTTTTCACTGCCTTCAAAATAACGCGCGTTATCAATAGGGAAGTAGGCACGTGTTGTTGTCACGCCCCAGCGAACAGAACCAGAACCGCTAGTTGGCTGTTCTTCTTCAGCTAATATGCGAAGTAAAGCCGATTTTGCAAGCTCATCACCAAGTAGGACGATCTTGTCGTCTTTATTTAACATAAAGTGCACATCGTTTAGTAACGTATGTCCATCTACTTTGTGTGTTAGACCAGAAATCTGAAGTACATCATTCCCGATATCGCGTTTCATAGAGAAGTTTACGTATGGATATTTACGAGAAGACGGGCGAATATCATCGAGTTCAATCTTTTCAAGCGTTTTCTTACGAGAAGTGGCTTGTTTAGATTTAGATGCATTGGCACTGAATCGTGCAACGAATGCTTGAAGCTCTTTAATTTTCTCTTCTTTTTTCTTGTTCTGATCTTGCGCCATTTTCAGTGCAAGTTGACTTGACTCGTACCAGAAATCATAGTTCCCGACGTAGACTTGAATTTTTCCGAAGTCTAAATCAGCAATATGCGTACACACTTTATTTAAGAAGTGACGGTCATGGGATACTACAATAACCGTGTTTTCAAAGTTGATTAAGAATTCTTCCAACCACTGAATGGCTTTTAAGTCCAAATGGTTAGTCGGCTCATCGAGTAAAAGGACATCAGGTTTGCCGAATAGCGCTTGGGCTAATAGAACCTTCACTTTGTCAGAACCGTTTAAATCGCTCATTTTCTTGGCATGTAAATCTTCAGAGATACCAAGACCTTGTAATAAAATTGCTGCTTCAGATTCTGCTTCCCAACCGTTCATGTCGGCAAATTCACCTTCAAGTTCAGCTGCTCGCATACCATCTTCATCAGAGAAATCTTCTTTCATGTAAATCGCATTCTTTTCGTTCATTACTTCAAATAAACGTTTGTGACCCATGATAACAGTCTCTAAGACTTCATGGCCTTCATAGGCAAAGTGATCTTGCTTTAAGACAGCTAGACGCTCATCTTTCCCCATAGATACATGGCCTTCTTGAGGCTCGATGTCACCAGACAAAATTTTAATAAACGTTGATTTACCAGCACCATTGGCACCAATCAACCCGTAACAGTTACCTGCAGTAAATTTAATATTAACATCTTCAAAAAGCTTACGATCACCAAAACGTAAACTAACTTCACTAACTTGAATCATTTATTTATACCCTCCTGTAAACACAATCATTTCATTATACCATGAATTTGTAAAAAGTCACTTCCAGTTCTTTTCGATGAATTCAACACGGCCTGATTGTGCAAGGTCTTGCTGGTAGTGTTCAGGATCTTTTTTGTAGAAATCTTGATGGTATTCTTCTGCCGGATAAAATGTCGTGGCAGGGAGGATGCGCGTGACAATCGGTTTAGCAAACTTTTGACTGTCCTGTAATTTTGTCTTCTCTAGTTCAGCTTGCTCACGTTGTTCATCTGTGTAGTAGAAAATAGCTGTACGGTATTGATCTCCACGGTCCTGGAACTGACCTTCATCATCAGTTGGATCGATCTGTTGCCAGAAAATCTCAAGCAGTTGTGAGTACGGGAATAAGGCAGGATCAAATTCAATCTCCACGACCTCTAAATGACCACTTGTTCCTGTTTTCACTTGTTCATAGCTAGGGTTATCCACGTGCCCCCCCATATAGCCAGACGTTACTTTATGAATTCCTTCGAATGTGTCAAAGGGCTTAACCATACACCAAAAACAGCCGCCCGCAAATGTTGCTTTTTCCATTTCATCGCCTCCGATAGTAGTTGCTGAAAAAATTCTATCACTTCTTGTCAAACTATGAAACTAGTTGGGCTTTTATACGTTATGATAAAGATAGAAAGGGGTAGTTTTATGGATGAATTGCGATCAGAAAGAAGAGCCAAGAGAAGACGACGCTCTCCACTGAAAACTATTCTGCGTTTAGTTGTAGTAGCAGTGCTTGCTGTCATCGCTTATGGAGTGTTTAGTTATTGGCAAGGAACTCAACTAGCAGATGGAGCTGCTGCATCTGAAACGTTTGAGGGCACAGAGTACACAGATGGCCGAATGAATGTTTTGCTATTAGGGGTAGATAGTCGAGGAGAAGAACAGGCAAGAACCGATACGATGATGATTGCATCCTGGGATCCTGAGACAAACGATGTACGGCTTGTATCGCTCATGAGAGATATATACGCAACAATTCCAGGTTATCAATCGTACAAATTGAATACTGCCTATTACCTAGGAGGGGCTGAACTTACTCGTCAAACAGTAGAGGGAATGTTCGGAGTACCACTTCATCACTATGCACTTATTGATTTCACAAGTTTTGAGACAATGGTCGACATCGTGGCTCCTAGTGGTATTGAAATCGATGTTGAAAAAGATATGTCAGAAGAAATTGGTGTAGAGCTCAAACAGGGTGTCCACCAATTGAATGGTCAAGAACTGTTAGGATATGCAAGATTCCGCAAAGATGAAGAAGGTGACTTTGGCCGCGTTCGTCGTCAGCAAGTGGTCATTGAAGCTTTATCAAATGAAATGACATCTGTATCGACTATTCATCGTTTACCAAAGTTTGCTGGCGCGTTAAATGGGTATATTCAAACGGATATTGAAAGTAGAGAGAAACTGAACTATCTTCTTGATGTCATCACAGGGGGCAGCCTTGAAGTCGAGCGATTGACAATTCCACAAGAAGGCGCCTATCGCTACAATTCATACAGCCACGCGGGAAGTGTGATTGAAATTGATCAAGAAGCAGCACGGACAGCCATCTCTGATTTTCTCAAGTAGGAGGAATGAAGATGTTTGATGAAAAAAAGCCAGGATTTTTTGAAACACGTTTTATTCAGTTTCTAGGTGGCAAGAATACAATATTCGCACTAATTCTTTTAGTTTTGATTGGTTTGACAATCTTTATTTTTGACCTCGTGTCATTTGTGTTCAATCCATTAACGGTCTTTTTAGGAAATGTTGTTCTACCTATCATAATAGCAACCATTTTGTATTACTTGCTACGACCGGTGCTACGTTTACTAGAGAAGATGCGCATCCCCCGTATTTGGGGAATTTTAATTTTGTTTATAGCTATTATTGGCTTGATTACATTACTGGTCTTTCTCGTATTTCCATTTTTAAAAGAGCAGACGATTCGCTTTATCGAAAACTTCCCAGAGGATTTCTCGCAGCTTATTAATAACACAACTCTGTGGCTTCAAACGTCAATATTCTCTGGTTTTTACAGTACAATCGAAACGGATATAAACGAAAGGATTCAAGATTTACCTAGTCAACTCGCGATGTTCTTCCAAGACACATTTACGCGAGTAGCTACAGGGATCACCTCTTTTATCGGTGCTATCACTAGCTTCATCTTGGCAATCGTCACAGTGCCGTTTATTTTATTCTATCTTTTGAAAGACGGAGAAAAACTACCACAGTATGTACTACGATTATTACCACCACGTATGCGTGTAGAGACGGCACAAGTCTTTACGGACATTGATCGCCAAATCAGTTCATACATACAGGGTCAGTTACTCGTATCAGCAACAATCGGTTTTATGGTGTTCATAGGGTTCAGTATTATTCAAATGCCTTACCCAGTCTTACTAGGAGCTATCGCGATGGTGACGAGTGTAGTGCCTTATCTAGGGCCAGTCATTGCAATTACACCGGCTGTAATCATTGCATTAGTCCAATCGCCATTCATGCTATTGAAGCTTGCAGCTGTTTGGACGGTTGTTCAACTTGTTGAAGGGAAATTCATCTCTCCACAAATAATGGGCAAGACGTTGCATATTCACCCAATTACCATCATATTTGTGCTAGTAACAGCTGGATCCCTATTTGGAGTGCCTGGTGTTATCCTTGGGATTCCTGGATATGCTATAGTTAAAGTAATTGTTACTCACTTTTTCCGACTCTTTAAAATGCGTTATAATCGTTATGAGCCGACAGTTGAGCAACATTACGAATACATTTCGAAAACAAATAAGGTGGAGTAAGTATGAATTCTTTTGAGTCCCGTATTGAAAAAGATTTAATTAAAATTGACACAGTAGTCGATCACCCCTACATCGAGCATGGTATTAACTTATCAGGCACGATTTATATTGAAGGGTTAGAACAAGAAGAAGAAGAGTTGGTCGATATTCGCTTAGAAGTTTGTAAAAAAGAATCTCGCGAATTGATTGCCAAGCAGAGTCATGAACCTGTCGGCAATCCAGCATCAAAAGGGATGTTGATGATTCCATTTGAGATTATGCCAGATGAGCGATGGATGCCGGAAGAAGGGGAAGAGGCGACTCGTCTCACGTTAACGACTACCGCATTTTTCTCAGATGGAAGCAGTCTCACAGATGAAGATGATATAATCTTTGATGTCGAAGAATAGCTTGTAATTGCTTATAAGCTTTGCTACAATCGCAACAATACGTAATTGAATAGGTGATTATCAAGAGAAGCCGAGGGAAATGGCCCGACGACGCTTCAGCAACCTCTGCTCATGCAGAAAGGTGCTTCCTCCATCAAGTGCTGACTTGGAAGATAATGTTGACCGACACTCTGCCCTTGTTTGGGCAGAGTGTTATTTTTTTAGAAGGAGAGACGACTATGCCGATTAATTTGCCTAAAGACTTACCTGTGATTGAAAAATTACGCAATGAGAATATCTTTGTAATGGATTTGGAGCGAGCTCATACCCAAGATATCCGACCACTTGAGGTGTTAATTGTAAATCTCATGCCAGAAAAAGAGAAAACTGAGCATCAATTGTTGCGATTATTAGGGAACACGCCACTTCAAACGAATGTAACTTTCTTGCGAATGGCCAGCTACCAACCTAAAAATGTGAGCAGTAGCCACCTTGAACAGTTTTATGTGACGTTTGATGCGATAAAAGATCGTCGGTTTGATGGGATGATTATCACCGGTGCGCCAGTTGAGCAGATGCCATTTGAAGAAGTGGCTTATTGGCCAGAGATTGTCACGTTACTCTTCTGGGCCAAAACACATGTAACATCAACTTTGTCCATTTGTTGGGGAGCTCAAGCTGTCTTGTATCAAGAATTTGGCGTTGATAAAGAACCACTGCCTAAAAAATGTTCAGGCGTCTATCCACACACACTACTCACGCCACACAGTGCGCTTGTAAGAGGGTTTAATGATACATTTTTAGCGCCTCATTCACGCTACACGACTGTAAGCTATCAAGAGATTTTGAAGCAGCAACAACTAGAGGTGGTAGCCGTTTCACAAGAAGCAGGCGTATTTCTTGTCCAGTCAAAAGATCAACGTCATATCATGGCTACAGGGCATCTGGAATACGATGCCACGACACTTCAAGACGAATATTTACGTGATGTGGCAAAAGGAATCGCTCCCGAAGTGCCAGCTAATTATTTTCCGGGCGACGATCCTACAAAAAATCCATCAAATACTTGGCGTTCACATACACATTTATTGTTCTCGAATTGGTTAAACTATTATGTCTACCAACAGACTCCCTATGACTGGAGCAAATCATGACAGCGTTTGAAGAGAACGTCCTCGCTGCATTTGGCGAGAGAGGAGAGACGTGGCTAGTTAATCTCCCACAGCATGTCCTTAAAATTGCTGCTACAGAGCAATTAAACACGCTCGTGCCTTTTTCAAACCTTTCTTATCATTACGTTGTTAGAGCCGTTCAAAATGAGAAATCAGTGGTTTTAAAGGTAGGATTACCTGGCGCAGATTTTACAAACGAACTATTGGCTCTGCAAGCTTTTGCTAACAAATCTGTAGTGAAAGTTTTCACTGTTGTCCTCGACGAAGGATACTATATTATGGAAAATATTGTTCCCGGTGAATCCCTTTATGCCAAATTTCCCGACACGAGAACTAACGTTCGTATATTTGTAGAACAGTGGAGGAGGTTGCATAGTACAGCTAAGTCATCGATTGTATTAGCTAAGTTGCCAGGAATTAGTTCGTGGTTTGAAACTTTAAATTATAGTGGTGATATTCCTGAAGCCTGGTTACTAGAAGCTCGTCGAGCGCAGCAAAGATTAGCTGACAGTAATGAAGATGTGATTTTACACGGTGATTTACATCATGAAAACATAGTATGGGATGTTAGTCGTGGATTTGTAGTTATAGATCCTAAAGGTGTTATTGGACACGCGTATTATGATTGTGTGCAATTTCTATTTAATAAAAATGCTACGATTGAAGAATTTAAGTTAAAACTTCAGTTGCTAATAAGCACGCATGGGTTTGATGCTGATAAGTTACTAGATGCGGTAAAAGCATTGGGAACTGTTTATTTACTCTGGAGTCTTGAAGAGCAGAGTAAAGAGGCTCAGCAACGCTATGACCAATTAGAGTGGTTAATGAACCATCAAAAAGAGGAGACCTAGAAATCAGGTCTCCTTTTGGTTTTCTATAAATTAGTTTCCATAATATATATTATCTAAAGTTACGTATCATAATTAAGTATACTTAAAATAATGAGATATTAGAGAAAAACCCAGGATTTATTGTCCTGGGTCTACTAAATTTATAGATTTGTTTTGCTGCGTCTTTCAATTAATACAACATCTCGCCACGTATCATTCATTTTACCGATTTGGCGACGAACACCAACTTCTGTGAAGCCGAACTTTTCGTGGAGTTTCAGACTTGCTTGATTCTCTGGAAAAATCATGGCTTGCAATGTCCAGAAACCTGACGTTTCACTAGTTTCAATTAGTTTGGCTAATAGTTGACTGCCGATCCCTTTACCAGCGGCTTCATTCGACATATAAATACTCACTTCACCTACACCATGAAAAAATGATGCTGTAAATGCTTGGAATAACGCTGCATAACCAAGAACAACGCCCTCTTGTTCAAAAACAAACCGACACACGTCATGATGAAATGTATCCCATTGTTCCCAAGTGGGTGCCTCAGTGCGAAATGTAGCATTTCCGGAAGCAATTCCTTGCTCAAAAATAGCTTTAACAGCTGGCCAATCTTCTTTTCTCAGCTCTCGTATCATCTACGTTCCTCCACTCGACTAGGGTGTTTTAATAATTAGTTTCTGAACAGGACCCACATTTTCTACATCCACTAAGAAACTTCCATTCGAATAACGGTCGGCAGATTTTAATTCTTTGACTAGCAATTGCTCTCCCTCCCCATTCGTTGTCAATGGTAGCAATACATCGGCATTTGTCACATAATGAACATCCACAATGCGGTGGGCATTTGATTTTAATTCACGCAACACTACGACGCCACGTTTAGCGCGCGAGCTAGCTTCAAGTTCTTTACGTGCTAACTTTTTGATAGCTCCTCGATGGGTGATCAAAACATAAAAATCTTGCGAATCTTTAGGAAGAAGCGTCAATGCGACTACTGAATCCCCGTCTTTTACATTGATACCTTTAACACCACCCGTTTTTACACCTGTAATCGGAAGCTCATCTAAAGAATAACTAAGAGCGTAAGCACCCGAAGTAAATAACGCAAGGTCATCTGACGGATTTGCTAGACGAACAGCCACAAGTCGGTCGTCTTTTTTAAGTTTCATTGCTTTTAGTGCCCGGTTGTATCGCTGTGCATAAAATTCAGCTAACAGAGACCGCTTAATTTGACCTTCTGCAGAAACCGTAATAACAGTAAAGTCTAAATCAAACGATTCAATAACTTCTGCATGAATGATCTGTTCATTTGGATCTAACTGAACAACACTTGAAATATGTTGACCAAGATCTTTCCACCTTATCTCAGGAAGCTCGTGGACAGGCTGGTAGATGTAGTTGCCGAGAGATGTAAACAGCAGTAAATGATGCTGTGTGTTACTGATCTGATCAAGTAACAAATGATCGGACTCTTTCATAGCAAAATCTCGGCCATTAGAAGCTTGATAAGAACGCAATGACGTACGTTTCACGTAACCCTCTTTTGTGACAGTCAAACGAACATCTTCGCTTGGAATCAGCACATCTAAGGTTAACTTAATCTCTTCGATTTCATCTTCGATTAATGAACGACGAGACTCGGCGTAGGTTTTTCGAATATCTTGAAGTTCTTTTTTAATTACGCGGATCAACTTCTTTTCGTCGCCTAAAATTCCTTGTAGCTGCGTGACGAATTTTGTTAAGTCAGCGTGTTCTGCTTCTAGAGCTGTAATGTCTGTATTGGTTAAACGGTAAAGCTGCAAAGAAACGATGGCTTCTGCTTGCTCTTCAGTAAAAGCAAATGATGATTTTAGGTTTTCTTTTGCGTCTCGCTTATCTTTAGAAGCCCGGATGGTCGCAATCACTTCATCTAAAATCGAAAGAGCTTTCATTAAACCTTCCACGATATGTAGGCGTGCATTTGCCCGCTTAAGATCATATTCAGAACGTTTGCGAGTGACCTCTTTTTGATGCTCTAAATAAGCATCTAATAAAAGTGGCAACGTCATCATCATAGGTCGTCTGTTATGGATGGCTATCATATTAAAATTATAAGACACTTGTAAATCTGTATTTTTAAACAAAAATTGCAAAATGCCATGTGCATCGACATCTTTTTTCATTTCAACAACGATGCGCAGGCCTGTACGGTCAGATTCATCGCGAATATCGGCAATTCCATCGAGACGTTTATCAGAACGTTGTTCGTCCATTCGTTTGATGAGATTGGCTTTATTCACTTCAAAAGGCAATTCCGTGATGACAATCTGTTGTTTGTTCCCTTTGATTGCCTCAATTTCGGTCTTTGAACGAATGATAATCTTTCCTTTACCTGTTTCGTAAGCTCTTTTAATGCCCTCTACTCCTTGAATGATGCCTCCCGTAGGAAAATCTGGACCTTTCATTACAGTCATCAGTTCGTCCACTGTAACTGCCGAATTCTCCATATACATAAACAAAGCGTCGATTACTTCATGTAAAGCATGAGGAGGCATGTCTGTAGCATACCCTGCCGAGATTCCAGTAGAGCCGTTAACCAGCAAGTTAGGGAAACGGGCTGGGAGAACAGTTGGTTCAGAATCTGAGTCGTCAAAGTTCGGGATGAATTCAACGGTCTCCTTTTGAATGTCACGTAACAATTCGGAAGCAATTGGAGAGAGCCTTGCTTCTGTATAACGCATTGCAGCAGGAGGATCCCCATCAACCGATCCGTTGTTTCCGTGCATCTCTACGAGCAGATTGCGTAATTTCCAATCTTGACTCATACGTACCATTGCCTCGTAGACGGAGCTATCTCCGTGAGGGTGATAATTCCCGATAACGTTACCTACAGTTTTGGCTGATTTTCGGAATGCTTTATCGTGCGTGTTACCCTCTGTGTACATGGCAAATAAAATCCGGCGTTGAACTGGTTTTAATCCGTCCCGTGCGTCTGGTAGTGCTCGGTCTTGAATGATGTATTTACTATAGCGTCCGAAGCGGTCTCCAATGACCTCTTCTAACGGTAAATCTTGAAAGCGTTCGATCTGTGACATTATACTTCACTCTCCATATGAATACGTTCGTTTTCTAATATCGTGCCCTCTTCTTCAAGGCTAAAGTCGACATGGCTCTCAATCCATTTGCGTCGTGGTTCTACCTTGTCGCCCATCAATGTCGTCACGTGACGTTCGGCGCGACCGCTATCTTCGATGGTGACACGAATCAGGGTACGAGTTTCAGGATTCATCGTTGTTTCCCACAGTTGATCAGCATTCATCTCACCAAGACCCTTGTAGCGTTGCAGGGCGTAGCCTTTTCCTATGGTTTTAATAGATTGCTGTAATTCTTTTTCCGTCCACGCATAAGTGCTTACTTCTTTCTTACCAGCACCTTTAAATACTTTGTAAAGTGGTGGTAAGGCAATATAGACTTTGCCTGCTTCAATGAGCGGTTTCATATAACGGTAGAAGAACGTCAACAATAACACTTGAATGTGCGCGCCATCTGTATCGGCATCCGTCATGATGACAATCTTGTCATAAGCAATATCTTCTACTGCAAAATCTGCACCTACTCCACCACCGATTGCATGAATGATGGTGGCAATTTCTTCATTTTTCATAATGTCGACAAGCTTTGCTTTTTCCGTATTGATGACTTTTCCGCGAAGTGGCAGAATAGCTTGGAAAGTGCGGTCACGTCCTTGTTTAGCTGAACCGCCGGCTGAGTCACCCTCCACTAAATACAGTTCATTGCGCTTTGCATTACGAGACTGTGCAGGCGTTAATTTACCGGACAACAAAGTGTCATTTTTTTTGCGTTTTTTACCAGTACGAGCTTCTTCACGCGCTTTACGTGCAGCCTCTCGTGCTTGCTGTGCTCGAATAGCTTTACGAATCAATGAAGCCGTCAAATCAGCATTTTCTTCTAAAATGTATTGCAGCTTTTCTGAAATGACCATATCCACTGCACTACGAGCTTCATTAGTTCCAAGCTTCCCTTTGGTCTGCCCTTCAAACTGGAGTATATTTTCAGGAATACGAACAGATACGATGGCCGCAACTCCTTCACGTACATCGGCACCGTCTAAATTCTTGTCTTTTTCTTTTAACAACCCTGTTTTGCGGGCATAGTCATTGAATACGCGTGTCAAGGCAGCTTTTGCCCCTGTTTCGTGTGTACCACCATCGCGAGTACGGACGTTATTGACGAAGGACAGAATGGTTTCAGAGTAGCCATCGTTGTACTGGAACGCGAACTCGACTTCGATCTCTGATTGCACGCCTTCCATGTAGAAGACATTGTGAAGGGTGTCTTTTTCTTCGTTTAAATAGGAGACAAAAGCCTCTATCCCTGTTTCATAATGGTAGACCTCTGTAACATCGGTTCGTTCATCTTTTAAAGTGATCCGTAAACCCTTTAATAGGAAAGCGGACTCACGTAAGCGTTCACTCAGTGTTTCAAAATTGTATTTAGTTACTGAAAAAATAGTTGGGTCTGGTAAGAAATGAACCATTGTTCCGGTTTCTTTTGTTTTACCAACCTCTTTTAATGGCACCTCTACTTTGCCACCGTGAGAGAATTTTTGATAAAATTTCTTTCCGTCTCGGTGAATTTCTACATCTACAGTTGTAGAAAGTGCATTTACTACAGAAGCTCCGACCCCGTGAAGACCTCCACTTGTTTTATAACCGCCTTGCCCAAACTTTCCTCCGGCATGAAGAACGGTGAAAATGACTTCAGCAGTTGGTTTACCCGTTCTATGAGTACCTGTCGGCATGCCACGACCATAATCGCGGACTGTGATGCTGTTATCAGCATGGATCGTTACATCAATTTGCGTACCAAATCCAGCTAAGCTCTCATCGACTGCATTGTCTACGATCTCATAGACAAGGTGATGTAGGCCTCTAGTGTCAGTGGAACCAATATACATACCAGGACGTTTCCGAACGGCTTCTAGCCCCTCTAAAACTTGAATGTCATCATCTGTGTAGGCTGTTAATTTCTGTTTTACCAAGTTGTTCTCCCCAATCAAACGTGTGTTCTATTTTTAACGATACGCTTGTCCAACAGTGATGTCAACCGCTAGACCGTCATTCTCTAAGTGTAAAGAAACACGGAAAAGATTGCAATGCACTCTGTCCAATCAAAATTCGAATATGGTACACTACTAGTAGCAAACGAGACGTTTAAAGGAGACTATTATGACAACAGCACTTGCACTCTTACTCGCTTATTTACTAGGTTCCATTCCTACAGGTCTAATTATAGGAAAGACTTTTTTTAAAACTGATATCCGTGAACACGGAAGCGGTAATTTGGGTGGCACTAACACCTTTCGCGTATTAGGGAAGCCAGCCGGCCTGATCGTTTCATTAATTGATATCTTAAAAGGAACAGCTGCTGTTCTTCTGGTATTACTACCATGGTTTTCAGATACTGCTATACACCCCTTGGTTCTTGGTGCAGTAGCTGTAATTGGTCACATGTATCCAGTGTTTGCAGGGTTCCGTGGAGGAAAAGCTGTAGCGACTTCAGCAGGAGTGCTACTTGGTTACAACTGGATGTTCTTCTTAATTTTATTAGTTCTTTTCTTTGTATTTTTAAAGTTGACGAAGATGGTCTCTTTAACTTCCATCTTGCTATCAGTCACAGCTTTCATCATGGCAGTCGGTTCACATTTCTTGATTCGTCCCGACATTCCACTTATTCTATTGATAAGCGTCTTGATGCTTTTCATCGTCTATCGCCACCGAGCGAACATTGGACGCATCCGTCAAGGAAATGAACCAAAAATCTCCTGGATTTAGGAAGTGATGCAGATGAAAATTGAAATTTCACAGCAAGCACTAAGCTGGTTCGAAACAGAAATGGAAGCAACCGAAGGCGAGTGGATTCAATTTTACGCCCGCTACGGCGGCAGCAGTAAGTTGCACGAAGGATTCACACTCGGGATGACTAAAGCAGAGCCTGACGAAGCTGCTGTTCAACAAGATGAAAATGGCATTCATTTTTATATTGAAGAACGGGATCTTTGGTACTTTGATGGGCACGACCTGCATGTGGAACTTCATCCTGAAAGACAAGAAATTACATTTGATTATAAAAAAAGTTCCTAGCCGAGCAAAAAGGCTAGGATCTTTTTTTGGTTATAAATTTTTCATATTGCTCTGTCATACCTTCTTCTTTCAAAACACGCTCCTGTATTTCTCCGAAAAGATCGAAATGAGGAAAATGTTCCTTATGGTCGATCCACTCTTTTTGAAGTCCATACGTTTCACCCCAGCTTGCGAGCTGGTTTAAATCTCTCGCACCTACTTTAGTCACAGAGGTTGCATGTGGAAAACGAGAATCCAACCAATAATGCGTTAAGATGCCAATCTCTCCCGCTTCGATCTTCTGCTTCCAAGCAACAAGTTCACGTCGAGTAATTCCAAAGGCCATTAGTTATTTACGCAAGCTTTCTCATACGCTGTATGCCAAGCAAGGTCTACTTTGGAGAGCGCGATTGGACGAAAGGTCTCTTTTGATACAAGAGTATGCATCGTTTTAGCGGTAGCGGCGACTGAGCCATCTGTTTTGCGAATCTCATAACCATATACGGTCTTTAACCGACTATAGGTATCAATCCAAGTGGCTACTGTCACGTCTTCCCCGTAGCGTACACTTTGTTTGTACTGGATAGATACGTCTAACACAGGCGATAAATACCCCTGTCGCTCTAGTCCCGCATAATCAAAGCCTAAATCTTTAATTAATTGCGTTCTCCCCATCTCGAGCCACACTAAATAATTCGCATGGTAGACGACCCCCATTTGATCCGTCTCAGCATAGCGTACTTCAATTTCTTTTGTACTAATCATCAAGTTTTCACCTCTTTATAAGTATACATGATATTGAAAAGTAATCACTTTCTCGTTTTGTTATATTGAGATAATATTTATATTTACATAAATTATTTCAATATAATGAGCAGATTTCAACTTTATTATTCTCACTTCTAAAGTAAGAAAAACCCCTCTCCTGTAAGCAGGAGAAGGGTCTTGAATTCTAGAATTAAGCTTCTAGCATTTTGTTGCGAAGTACCATTTGAAGGATACCACCATGACGGTAGTAATCTACTTCTACTTCTGAGTCGAAGCGAGCAAGTACTTGGAATGTCTTTTCAGAACCGTCTTTAGCTTTTGCAGTAACAGTTAGAATATCACGTGGTTTCACGCCTTCAGCAATATTTACGCTGATTTCTTCTGTTCCAGTTAAACCAAGTGTTTCTGCACTTTCGCCCTTCATGAATTGAAGTGGAAGTACACCCATCATCACAAGGTTTGAACGGTGAATACGCTCATAGCTCTCTGCGATTACTGTTTTGATGCCTAAAAGGTTTGTACCCTTTGCAGCCCAGTCACGAGATGATCCCATACCGTAATCTTTACCAGCAAGAACAACTAATCCAGTTCCATCTTGTTGATACTTCATAGCAGCATCATAAATTGCCATGATCTCACCAGTTGGCCAGTAAGTTGTGTAACCACCTTCTGTACCTGGTGCTACTTGGTTACGGATACGGATGTTTGCAAACGTACCACGCATCATCACTTCATGGTTCCCACGGCGTGAACCGTATGAGTTGAAGTCGCGAATCTCTACGCCGTTTTCACGAAGGTAGCGACCAGCAGGTGTATCTTTCCCAATTGCTCCAGCTGGAGAAATGTGGTCAGTTGTAATAGAATCGCCAAATTTCGCCACTACGCGAAGACCAGCTAATGTTTGAATATCTTGTGGCTCTTTTGAAAGTCCTTCAAAGAACGGTGGGTTTTGGATGTACGTTGAATTTTCATCAAACGCATACAAAGCATCGTCCGGAGTTTCAATTGCATTCCACTCTTCGTTTTCAGTGAACACGCGTGCATACTCTTTACGGAATAGCTCAGGAGTTACTGTAGAACGAACTGCTTCTTTTACTTCTTCTGTAGTTGGCCAGATGTCTTTGAAGAATACATTGTTACCGTCTTGGTCTTGACCGATTGGGTCATTTTGAAGATCGATATCCACTGTACCTGCAAGTGCGTAAGCAACAACTAATGGTGGAGAAGCTAAGTAGTTAGCTTTTACTAATGGGTGAACACGGCCTTCGAAGTTACGGTTACCTGATAACACTGATGTTACAAGTAGGTCGTTGTCGATGATACCTTGCTCGATTTCAGGAAGTAATGGACCTGAGTTCCCGATACAAGTCGTACAGCCGTAACCAACTAGGTTGAATCCGATTTGCTCTAAAGAAGTAAGTAAACCTGAATCTTGTAGGTACCCTGTTACGACTTTTGAACCTGGTGCTAATGATGTTTTCACATAAGCAGGAGGTGTTAATCCTTTTTCAACTGCTTTCTTAGCCACAAGTCCTGCACCTAACATAACGAATGGATTCGATGTGTTTGTACAAGATGTGATAGCAGCGATTGCAACAGCCCCAGTAGGGATCGTTACTTTTTCACCCGCTAATTCAATAGCAGAAGTTTTCTTGAATTCTTTTTTCGTCAATCCAAAACCTTGGTTTCCTTGTGGTGCCACTACTGCTTTGTTGAACTCTTCTTTCATATCTGAAAGAGGGATCAAATCTTGTGGACGTTTAGGACCTGAAAGGTTTGGCTCGATAGCTGAAAGGTCTAGTTCAATGATATCTGTGTAAGTAGGTTCTACAGAATCAGCTGTGAAGAACATGTCATTGGCTTGCAAGTAAGCTTTAACTACATCAATGTTTTCTTCTTCACGACCTGTTAAACGCATATAATCAAGTGCCTCTTCATCTACTGGGAAGAATCCACATGTAGCGCCGTATTCAGGTGCCATGTTAGCAATTGTTGCACGGTCTGCAAGTGGTAATTGAACAACACCTGGGCCGAAGAATTCAACGAATTTGCCAACTACGCCAGCTTTACGAAGAACTTCTGTTACTTTTAGTGCTAAATCCGTTGCAGTTGTTCCGTTTGGAAGGTCTCCAACTAAACGTACACCGATAACTTCTGGGATTGGGAAATAGGAAGGTTGACCAAGCATTCCAGCCTCAGCTTCGATACCACCAACACCCCATCCAAGTACACCGATACCGTTGATCATCGTTGTATGAGAATCTGTACCGACTAATGTATCTGGGAATGTTTCAAATGTACCGTCTTCATTTTCAACAGCATGGACAACATTCGCTAAGTACTCTAAGTTTACTTGGTGAACGATACCAGTTGCTGGTGGAACTGCACGGTAGTTGTCGTATGCTTTTTGTGCCCAGCTAAGGAACTGGTAACGCTCTGCATTACGCTCAAACTCAAGCTCCATGTTTATACGAAGCGCATCGTTTGTACCGTATTTATCAACCTGTACAGAGTGGTCAATTACTAGGTCAACAGGAATTTCAGGGTTGATTTTAGAAGGGTCTCCACCCATTTTAGCCATTGCTGAACGAAGAGCGGCTAAGTCTACGACTACAGGAACACCTGTAAAATCTTGAAGGATTACGCGTGAAGGCTTGAAAGGAACTTCTGCCTCTGGGTCGTTTTCTTTGCCCCAGTTTGCTAATTTTGCAACGTGGTCTTCTTTGATCACGTACCCGTCATATTGACGAAGTACAGACTCAAGAAGAACTTTAATGGAATAAGGCAAGCGTGAAACGTTTGCAATTCCTGCTTCTTCTAAAGCTGCTAGTCGGTAATAGTTATACGTCTTGCCATTGACTTCGAATGAAGCACGGCTCTGATGTAAATTACTTTTTGCCATCGTGTTTCCTCCTCTGCATAAATGAAAGAGACAATCTGTCGCTTTTCTCCACTATTAATCATATACCACCTAGTTTGATAAGTAAATTACATTAAAATTATTAATCTCGATAAGTGTTGTTTATAACTTTAACTGACTCACTACTTCCCGTAGCTGCTTCAAATGACGTTTCTCATGGTACCCAAGAAAGTCAAACCACTGCTCCACAGTTAAATAACCAAATACAGGATGTTTCATAGCGAACGTTCGCTTTTCTAGTTTTGAAAACTTTTTATAGAGTGTCAGTACCTGCATACGAGATTCAAACAACAGCTCATAAATATCTTCTTTTGTCTTTTCTTGGGTTGCAGGATCTACAGGTCCTGGCGCTTTTACTTTGATAGAACGAAGCGTTGTCAGTCGAATAGGTTTTTTCATCACTTTTTTCTGTACGGCTTTCCCTCTATCCAGTAGGCTCGCCACATAAGAATCCATAAGGGCAATATGTTCCGTCACTTGTTGCGGGCTCCAAGTTGTTTTATCCGGTTGTTTTGAAAACAGGGTGTCAGGAATGGCATGGAGCTCGTGAATCAATTCATCTCGTGTTGTGTTTAAATGTCGTAAAGTATCCATAATCGTCTCCTCACAGTAAAAAGAGTGGAAAGGACTTCCACTCTTTTAGTAAAATTGAATAAAGTCAAAGGTAAGAGTAACAACAAATAGGGTGTGAAGTGCAGCAAACCAAGTTGCGTGCTTCGTCCAGCGCTTATGCATCTCCTGATCCATAGTTGTTTACCTCCTTTTGTTTTTAGTATACAATTTTTCAGAACATTTGAAAAATATTTTATGTAGAAAGGATGAAATTTATGACGGAAGCTCTATTAGTAGTTGATTATACGCATGATTTTGTTGCAGAGGATGGTGCATTGACTTGCGGCAAACCTGGTCAGGCGATTGAGTCTAAGATAGTTGAATTATGCCATTCGTTCAAAGAAGCTGATCGTGTCATCGTTTTTCCTGTTGACCTTCACTTTCGAGAGGATCCGTTCCATCCTGAATCACCCCTGTTCCCTCCTCACAATATAGAAGGAACACTTGGTAGAAAGTTATACGGTTCACTTGATCACTTCTATCAGGAGAACCAAGATGCGGTTTATTGGATGGATAAACGTCGTTACAGTTCATTTGCAGGAACAAACCTTGATCAGTATCTGCGCGAGCGTCATGTGACGACTGTTCATATCGTAGGCGTCTGCACAGACATTTGCGTTCTTCATACAGCAGTTGATGCGTATAACCTTGGCTACCAAATTATCATTCATAAAGATGCCGTTGCCTCGTTTGACCCGCAAGGACATGAGTGGGCATTACGCCATTTTGAAACGACTCTTGGAGCAATTTTAAAATAATTTTTATAAATAGGTTTATAACTTGTTGTCTAAGGATATTTAAAGAGTGTACTCATACAATAACATTAGACAAGGAGTGAAGGAAAATGGGATTCATTTTATACTTAATCGTTGGTGGTATCATCGGATGGTTAGCTGGACTTATTCTTGGTAAAGATATTCCTGGTGGTATTATCGGTAACATCATTGCAGGTATTATTGGTGCTTGGGTTGGAGGCATGCTGTTCTCAGATTTAGGACCAGTTGTTGCCGGCATCGCTATTATTCCAGCTTTAATCGGTGCGATTCTTGTAGTCTTCATCGTATCATTTATCTTAAAATCAATGCGTAAAGCATCATAATGAAAAAAGCCTCCTACATCGGAGGCTTTTTTTATGGCTTCAACGTCACTTGTTGTGGATAGTTCTCTGTATACAGTGTGTAGAAATATAGGACATCTTCTACATATTGATCACTTCGGTTATATAAAAAGATAGCCGCTTCAAGATCCCCTTCTGCCGCGCCATTTGAGCCCAGATAATTGGCTGCACTATAAACGGCATCTACAATATTATAAGGGTCTGCTACCCCATCTCCATCACCGTCCACTCCGTATCCCCCGTAATAGGCAATCACTTCAGGATCAGTTTTCTCCTCTTCAGGAATCCCACCTTGTCCAAGTCCGCCACATGTTGGGTGTGTCCACCCCACGAATGTACAAGGCATGAACTGCATATGCCCTTCGGCTCCTACAGGTGACAACAACGGGTCCATCGTTGAAAAACGAGTCTCAATGCGATGATGAGCAGCGAGTAATTGCCACGGAACCCCGTACTCCACTTCGGCCGCTTGGTAGACAGGTATATACTCTTCAGGAATTTCCGGATCTCTGAACTCGATTGCTTTCGATTCGACAAATTGACTGACCTCATGTGCCCAAGGAATGTTTCGTAATTCATGCCAACCGATTACTGTTACAAAATAACCTACTATCATGACAGGCAAAAAGAGCAAGAGTGCCCAAAGACGTAAGCGAATCATTTTTTTTGATGTATTTTTTTGTTTTTTCATAGACGGCTCACCTTTTTTGTTTACTGCTCTTATCATACTATAGATAACCTCATAAAAAAACTGCCCGCAAGGAGGGCAGTTTGAAAGAGTCTATTGCTCAGAAAGAGCTTTCATATCTTGAACGATTTCATCGACAGGTACTTCACTTACGCCGCTATAGTTTTTAACGACAATCCCTTCTTGATCGACAAGGTAAAAGCTGCTTCCATGAATGACTTGATCAGAATTCGGATCATTTTGTACGACCGCTTTAAAAGAATTGCGGGCTAGCTGGGAAATAAAGCTTTGGTCGTACCCTGTGAGCAATTCCCATTTGGACTCATCTGCTAGCTCATACATGCCTAGATAATCTGTTAGAACAGCAGGTGTGTCTACATCCGGGTCTACGCTAAACGCAACGATTTTATAGTTGTCGACTCCCTCTTGTTCCAGAGATTCTTGAATATCTGAGAGGTTGTAAGTCATTGGCGGACAAATCGTATTACAATTTGTAAAGATGAATGTCGATAACCAGATGGTCCCTTCTAAGTCTTCCAGGGCCAATGGTTGATCCCGATGAGTCGTCACTGAGAACGGTTCAACTTCCCAATCGGTCTGTGCTTCAAAGCCGTTACCGCAGCCTGCGACTAGCAAAAGTAATAAAGTAAGTGAGATAAACAGTTTCTTCAAATGAATCACTCCTCGTCATACGTTTAATGATAGCCCTTTAGGAGGAACTGTTCAATCTGAGAAACACATTGTTTCTTACACTTTTGTGACAGGGGTAATCATTACCAGTGCATCGCGAATCGCTTCTAGCCGAGATTCGATCCTATGCAATAAATAAAAGGATACGACGACAGGAAAGCCAATTTCTTGAACTAAGGTAATCCATTGCTCCATTTGTTTTCCTCCTTAGAAAACCTCCCCCAACAGATGGAGGAGGTTCAAGTTTAAAATAATTGTTGGACGTTACGGTCGATAATTTGTGCCGATACAGACTCTGTCACGGCTAACGTGTCTACTGCAAACACCTCGGACTCAATGAGCTGTTGCATTGCGGCTTCCACTTCTTCCACCGTGAGATTCTCACGCGGTTCCTCTACAGCAACCGTTAGCTTCTTACCAGTTGCATTTGCAAATTCAAGTTGTAATGTTTTCGCCATGTAAGTGGCCTCCCTTCTTCATTAGATGATTTCTTCTACTTCTTGCTTTTCAGCTTGCAACAATGCCTTCTCGGATAAAGAGGAGATCGTGACTGCCGCTTGGTACATTTGATCGGCCGATGCTGAGGCGTCGATGCTCGGGTAACTCTTTGTGTGACGCTTCACCTTGCCGTCTTCCGTTAGACCGTCATCATAGATGAGGCGGAAGTTTGCGTTCTTCAGTTGGTAACTTGCCATGTGTATCACCTCCTTCATCCCCTATATAGAACGTTCACAGAAAAAGGGATACGATAGGATGAATTTTTTGTGAGAACCTTGTATACTTAACTCGAGGTGAAAGACTGTGTTAGATGGCTGGTTTCTTTGGTTTATATTGTTTTGGGTAGTTATCTTAATATCGCTTATGGCCATTGGTGGCTATTTCATGTTCCGAAAGTTTTTAAAAGCATTACCGAAAGAGGATGGCAAATCTGATTTAGATTGGGAATCCTATTATGTCGATAAAACCATTCATTTGTGGTCAGATGAACAAAAAGCACTGTTGAATGAATTAGTAGCACCGGTGCCAGAATTGTTCCGTCCTGTAGCCAAACAAAAGATTGCAGGCCGAATTGGTCAGCTGGCGCTAGAAGAGAATGCACCGACGATTACACAAGAGCTTTTGATTCGCGGCTACATTCTGGCTACACCGAAACGAGATCACAAATTTTTACGCAAGAAGATGGATGAACTTCAAATTGATCTTGCGCCGTATGAAGCCTATTTTAACTAATAAAAAGACCGTATCCTCCACTCAGGGAGAATACGGTCTTTTTATTAGGCCTGCAGTTGCAGGTCTTTATACTTTTTATACATCGTTAATCGCCAAGGAACAATCATGCCAAATGCGAGTAGCCAAAACATGCCGCTCAACTCACCAACGTGAATCTCACTACTTAACACTAGTTTCATCACGATGCGAAGACCTAGTAGTCCAAATAAGATAAAGACAAACGCTTTCGATGGCTTCAAATAAACGGCCCCGTCTCGCTTCTCAAAATTGGATGTCTTGATCAGCAAGATGGAGAACAACATCCCGACTGCAAGCGCTTCTGCTACATGAATCCAAGGAACACGGAAGAATGGAAACAGAAACATGAGAGCTCCTGTCGACATAAAGAGCGGTGGCAGCAGTATCTTTTTAGCAGTGGCAGGTTTTCTGGCTGCGCGACTGCGAACGATAGCAAGCAATGTCCCCATGACGATAGCACTGACGAGTGACAGGGTCACCAGCATTTCTTGAGACAACCACTCAAAGATCATCTGGTGACACCTCATTCAACAGCCCTAGCCGAAATTTCAATTCTTGCATAGGTACAAAGCGTGCGAAACGTTGCACTTCTCTTCCCTCATGCCATAGTAAGACAACCGGTGCTGTATACAACGAAAGCTGTCCTGCTACTTCAGGTACTTCGGCACTATTCACTTTATAAAACGGCAATTTATAGTCGTTTTCGATGGCTTCTACCTGAGGTAGTAGACCCTCACAAACAGAACAGCCTGTCGTCTTTACAAATAATAACCCTTTAGGCTGTTGCCACGCTTGCTGCCATTGTTCATATGAACGAATTTCTTTCATCTTTCCACTTCCTTAAAAACCGGTAAAGTCCCCAAACAGCGGACTAAGAACTCGGATAATCCATGTTAGGCCATCAAAGAACAAGATGATTCCTAACACGATCATGATGTAGCCGCCAACCTTCATAAACTTCTCACTGTTTGTCTTGATCCACTGTGTACGTGTCACAAAGAAAGAAAGTAAGAAGAACGGGATTGCGAAACCAAGTACATAGGCAATCATATAAAACATTCCCTGGTCTGGGTTGGAGCCCGCCATCACAAGAACAGCTGCTAAAATTGGTCCTGTACACGGTTGCCAACCAGCCGCAAATGCTATCCCAATCAGGCTGCTTCCTAAATAACCAGAAGGCCTATTTTTAAATTGCAGTCGTTTCTCGGACATTAAAAAATCGGGTTTGAACACTCCTACAATTAAAAGTCCAAATATGATAATCAATAAAGCACCAATTTGTCGGATCAAATCATCGTATTGTATGAAGAATGTCCCAAGCCAAGAGGTTGCCAAACCTAGGGCTAAAAAGATTACGGAAAAGCCAAGTAAAAAGAACAAAGTATGGAACATGCCACGTCGTTGCATCTTTTTTCGGTCTGTCTTTAACTCTTCAATCGTCATTCCCGTGATATAAGAAAGGAATGCCGGATAAAGAGGTAAGGTACATGGGGAGATAAAACTTAAGAAGCCTGCACCAAAAGCAAGCCAGATGGTCACATCTGTTGCCAAAAAAATCACCCTTTCAGCTGAACTGCTTCCATCGTATCAGACTTTCGCTGAATGCACCCTACTCTTGCTCATGACAGTTTTATGACATTTGTTCTTCCACTAGACCATTTTGTAGTTGGTACATCTTATGATACAGCCCTTTTTGACGAATAAGTTCTTGGTGCGTACCACGCTCCACGATTTCGCCCTGGTGCAAAACAAGAATTAATTCGGCATCTTGAATGGTGCTGAGGCGGTGAGCAATCGCAATAGTTGTACGCCCTTGACGCATCTTCTCAAGACTAGTTTGTATTGCGACTTCCGTCTCGGTATCAATATTTGCTGTTGCTTCATCCAAAATTAAAACTTTTGGGTCGGTTGCCATCGTACGAGCAAAAGCGACAAGTTGTCGTTGCCCACTTGAAAACGTAGAACCACGTTCAGTTACTTTTTGCTGGTATCTGTCAGGCAATTGTTCGATGAAGTTGTTTGCTTGCACAAATTCAGCTGCTGCACGCACTTGTACGCTCGTCATCTGAGGGTCGTGCAAACGAATATTGCTCTCGATATCCCCGTAAAACAGGAAAGGATCTTGTAACACGAGACCCATCTTCTTACGCAGTTCTGGCATTGGGAAGTCTTTTAAGGAATGTCCGTCGATCAAAATTTCTCCGTTGTCATACTCATAAAAACGCATCAACAAGTTAATGATTGAACTTTTTCCACTACCTGTATGACCGACCAAAGCCACTGTTTGTCCTGGCTCAGCTGTGAAGGAGATGTTTTTCAACACATCCTGACGACCGTCATAAGAAAATGTCAGATTACGAAACTCAATTTTTCCTTGGTCAATCTTCGCTGTTGATCGGTCCGCTTGTGCCGGTGCCATGTCCTCTTCATCCATCAGTTTAAAGACGCGTGAAGCAGCAACGATCGCTTGTTGGAAAATCGACAGACGTTGCATCACTTGATTGATGGGCTCGAAGAAACGATCGATATAGGTGACAAATACATAAATCACACCGACTTCTACCGGATTAGAGAACGACGTGATACCGAAGTAACTCAATACCATGATGATGGCGAGCGCGTACACTAGGTCAATAGCGGGACGTAACAACAGACTATCTAGTTTGATGTTGCGTTGCCCGGCATTCCAATGCGCAGTGTTGATTTCACTGAACTCATCTCGCAGACGTCTTTCTTGTCTGAATGCTTGGACCATCCCCATACCTGCAAGTGACTCTGCGAGTTTCGCATTTAGTTGAGATAACCGTTCTCGTAAGTCTTGATAGACCACCGAGCTGTGCTTTCTGTAAGTGTAAATAATGAAGCCAAGTATCGGCAGTAACAGTGTCGCAATGAGTGCCAGTTCAGGGTTGATCAAGAACATCGCAATATAGACCCCGATGATTAGGAACCCAGACTGTACAAATCCTACCAGTACACTGACAAACATGTCTTTAATCGCTTCTGTATCATTTGTGACACGTGATACGATGCTTCCTGCAGGTGTGCGGTCAAAATACCGCATTCCGAGTCCCTGCACCTTACTAAACACATCAATACGCATCGTTTGAATGACGCGTAACGCAAGTTTTTGGAACGTCATCAACTGAAAATAACTAATAATAACATTCCCGACCTGTATGAAGATGTAGCCTGCGGCAAGACCTATGATGGCAGATTGGGGAAATGACCCCACTGTTAAATAATCGTCAATATAGATCTTGATCAAATAAGGACCTACAAGATCACCTACAACTGTAATCATTAACAAGACCAGCGCAATGGCAAGCATCTTTTTATGAGGGATCAGATAACGTAAGAGACGTTTCAGAATCTGCCACTGCATCTTCCCGGTAAGTTTCGGTAGTTTTTCATCCATGCAGATCGCCTCCTTGCTCTACGAGTGATTCGAGTTGTTGTAGTTGATACATCTCGAAATAAGTGCCTTGTAAGGCCATGAGTTCTTCATGAGTGCCTTTTTCTTTGATTGTGCCGCTCTCCATCACAATAATCTGGTGAGCGTGTTGGATCGCACTCAGTCTGTGTGACGTGATGATCGTTGTTTCATTGGAGCGCTCTGCTTTCAGCGCTTCTAGAATCGTTTCTTCCGTCTTAGCATCTACTGCTGACAAGGAATCATCTAAAATAAGTAATTCGGGTTGCATCATCAGCGCGCGGGCAATCGAGATTCGCTGTTTTTGCCCACCTGATAACGACACACCCCGTTCTCCTACGATTGTCTGATAGCCATCTGTAAAACGTGTGATGTCTTCATGAATCGCGGCTAATTTTGTTGCACGCTCAATTTCTTGTTGAGATGCTTTGACATTCGTAAAAGCAACATTGAGACCCACAGTTGTGGAGAACAAGAAGTGGTCTTGCGGCACATAACCGATAGCTTCGAGTAAGTTTTCTTTTTTATAATCTCGAATATCGTGCATGCCGTAAGTGATCGACCCTTGGTATCCTTCAAATTCACGCATGAGAAGTTTGAGGATAGCTGTCTTTCCAGACCCTGTTCTTCCAACGATCCCAAGCGTTTCGCCTCGATCGATCGTGAAGTGTACATTGTGTAGAGCTTTTCTGTCGTCTCCTGGGAACGAAAACGAATCGATGGCAAACGTGACCTTCCCTTCCGGTTTGACTGCCAATGCGCCGACCCGGTCGTCGATGTCCACAGGCTCTGATAGTAATTGTTGGATCCGTTCATACGATGCGCGTCCGCGTTCTACGATATTGAACAACCAACCGAAGGCAAGCATGGGCCATACCAGTAGCCCTAAAAATGCATTGAATGATACAAGCTGTCCAATAGTCATTTCTTCCGACAAGATGAACTGTGTGCCAAAACTGATAGCAAGGAAGAAGCAGGCGCCGACAATCAGTGAAATCGTTGGATCAAACAAGGAGTCCACTTTGGCGACACGAATGTTTTTATCAACGACATCTTGTGACAACCGAACAAAGTCTTCAGTATCTTCTTTTTCTTGACCGAATGTCTTGATTACTTTGATTCCGCTAATGCTTTCCTGCGACTTATCATTCAAGTCAGAGAATGCTTCTTGCGCAAAACGAAAACGGTGATGAAGCAGTCGACCGTAATAGCTTGTCGATAGGACCATAAGTGGCATTGGCAACAAAGCAATCAATGTTAACTTCCAATTGATTGTGATGGCCATGGCTGCAATCACGAAACCACCTGTTGCAAGGGAGTCGACGAGTGTTAAAACACCTACCCCCGCTGTCTGTTGAACTGCAGATAAATCATTTGTGGCATGAGCCATCAGATCACCGACGCGTCGCTTCTGGTAAAAAGATGGGGACATGCGGCTAAAATGCTGAAAGAGTGTCTGACGAAGGCGGCGAGCTAATAAGATAGCTGACCCAAAAATCAACATACGCCAGTAATAACGAAGAATGTACATGATGATGGCTGCGCCAGCTAATAAGCCAAGCCACTGAACCAGCAATTCAGAGGTTAGTCTATCTTCATTAATGGCATCCACCACTTCTCCAATAATGCGCGGAGGGATCAATGTTAAAAATGCGACAACCAGTAGCATGAGAATGCCGAAACCGTATTGCCATTTTCTTTCTTTAAAGAACCAAGCAAGGTCCAAAAATACCCTCATGTGTCGTTCCCCTTTTCTCGTACAATTTCCAAACCTTATTTAGTTTAGCAAATGTTCAAACATTTCGGAAGACGAACAACCGAAATAATTTCGAAAATAGAAGTATTACATTTTCTTATGTCCCCCAAGCAATGTGGCGCGGTAACGAGCGGTCCCGTCTGCCGTATAGGAAACAGCACGCAATACCGCGGTCGATCCATACTTTGTGCGCAATGCATCAATCGTTTGACCAAGTCGCTGTTCACGAATTTGTTCGGTATGTGTAAAAAGATTTAATTGCAGAGAGTCATCTTCTTCAAGGTTGCTGACAGAAAGCGCAATTCGTCTGACGGGGCTGCCATCGTAAAATGTATCCATGAGACGGTCAAAAGCTTCGTAAAGAATCGACGTGCGATTGCTGGCTTCATCGATGGACAAAGAACGGCTGAATCCGCCAAATTTGCTGTAGCCGATAGACATGTGCATCGTGCAACCGACCTTCCCCGCCTCACGCAGCCTCCTTGCCACATCTTCTGTCATCTCGAGCACGACGGCCATTGTCTCTTTTTTTGAGTTGTAGTCGCGAAATAGGATCTGACCTTTTCCATAACTGACTTGGCCGTCCATAATGGGAGCACCCACTTCTGATAAATCAATTCCCCACGCATGGTGGTAAAGTTGATTCCCCATCACCCCAAATCGGTTTTCCAACTGCTCAAGTGGCGTATGAGCCAGGTCTCCTACTGTAAAAATCCCCATGCTATGAAGGGTGACTTCAAGACGTGCGCCGATTCCCCACACTTCACGTAATGGGGACACAGGCCATAATTTTTCAGGCACCTGTTCATAAGTCCACTCGGCAATCCCGACCTTTTTTGCTTCAAGGTCTAGCGCAAGTTTGGACAGCAACATGTTCGGACCGATGCCGATACTGCAAGGCACTTGAAACTGTCTTTTTAAATCGGTTTGGATTTTGCGCGCAATTTGCCAAGGGTCTCCCCAGAGCGACGCCGTTCCTTTTAAATCAATGAAGCTTTCATCAATGCTGTAGACGTGTATAGATTCCATGGGCACCAGTTGATTGAAGTAGCGGGTGATTTCTGCAGAAATTTTAACGTATAGTTCCATCTGGGGTTGAATGATACGAATGTCGGGGTGGTTGGGAATTTCAAAAAGGCGTGTCCCTGTTTTGACACCAAAGCGCTTTTTCATAGAAGGTGACGCAGCGAGTACAACACTTCCCTTCTGTTCAAGGTTGCCCACGATGGCAATGGCCTCTTTTTGGATGTCCAGACCGTGGACGGCTGCAGAACAACTTGCAAAGAAACTTTGCATGTCGATGCAAAGGATCGTGCGCGGTTCAAGTAGTTCATACATAATGATTCCGCCTTTCGTTTTTGTTTTAGTATAACCCGAACATTTGTTCTTAATCTAGTGCTGATTGAGTTTTTGACGATAGAAATTTTTTCTACTATCCGAGGTTCGATTCTGTCTAAAGAAGTAAAAACCAATAGTGGCCGATTCGCTTTTTGAGCGAATCGGCCACTATTCTTCTTAGTTCTCTACAAAATCAACCTCTGACGACAGATCAAACGTGTATCGGCACTTCTTTTTACTGAGAAGCAGTAAACAATCACAAATTAGATTCGGCTCTGCCTCTAGTGGATTAGGTATATTCCTGAATACGTACTAAGCAACTAGGTACCGGCGGGCTGTGCTAACGCAAGGCCCGATTTAGCGAGCTTATATTCAAAGTCTAGGACAGCGAGTTGAGAGAAAAGTACAAGTAACTTTTGAGAGCACATATTTTTTGAAGTTCCAGTCACTTAAAACTCCTCCAGAAAAAAAGACTTGGGGTGAGGTGCCTGTTTTAGACTCAATTCTGGTAGTTCAGGAGACTCAGTTCGAGACGGAGTCGAAGAAGTGTGACTCCTGAACTACCACTCTAGAATTGTGGCTGTGACAGGCTCCGTATGAAAAAAATCAGGGTGCTAATACTTCTTGCCATCGTAAGGTTGGCTGGATAAAATAAATTCTTCCACAACAGAGAGCGCTTTATCTAAAGAATGAATGGTCCGATTCTCTTGCACGTGGGTGCGATCTGCAGGTACATGATGATGGTGGTGTGGATCAGTTTCCATCCCATCGGGAAATTGGTGATGAGGTACTTCATGAATTTCATTTTCCCAAGCACTAATATGCCCCGGCTTCGTGCGATTTTTTTCCCAAGAGTACCTATACTGAACTTTTTCATCGTTTGAGTCAAACCATTCTCGAATGCGCATTTTAGTCTCTCCATAATAACAAGCATTGAAAAAGAAAGTTATTTTAACCACCGTATGTTCTGCACTTTCTTCAAGCGTAAGTTCGGGAGGTTCTCTAAAAAGATGACTATATTTTTGAATAAGCGTTCTATAATCACTTGATTTAGGCATGTTGACCTCTTTCAATTCGTAACTGTTTAATTAATGCTGCTTTTTCATTTAAGTACTGTTTCCAATCATAAAGATCTGTAGCTTCATCCAATTGATCTAACTCATGGTCATTCAAGTGTCCATAAAGTAATTTAAACTCTCCGCCAAACTCCATCTCAAGTTCTGTAATCTTCTTCTGCACAGCCGCTATCTTGTCTTCAGTAGTTTGCCATCTTTTTTGATTTTGTTGATAAATCCATTGAAGTTCAAATGCAATAGATGAATCTTTCCAAAGGTCTAAGGCTACTTTTGGAATACGCTTCACATTATTTAGCTCTTTAAACTCTAACCCTTTTGTTAGATATTTATAAATTGTAGGCCTTGAAACACCCAGATATTTAGATGCTTCTTCAACTGAGAGTAATTCATTTAATTCGTAGTCATAATCTATATATCCATCTTCGGTAACTTCAGCAAAGAGTTTATCGAATGAGAATTTACTTGATTTGAATTCTAATCCATGAACTTTTTGTTGCTCCAACAACTCAATAATTTCATAAAAAGCTTCTACATTAGCCTCAGCTAACAATTTGTCTGTTGACTTGATTGTCATTTTTCGAAAACTAATAAAACGAACAGATTCCGCAAATTCGTCAGAAATAAAATCAGAAAATGCATAGAGTAAAAATTGAATTTCTTTCTCTAATAACACTGGATCATTCTGTTTAAAAGCTTCTCCAATAGAGTCCTTTGTTCTTTCTAATACTTGGATAGACATTGCCATCACCTCTTACCACCATTCTAAATCATTTTTACAATAAGTCAATTTTGTAAACTGCTTATAATTTAAATTCATAAATAAGATATGTAATTGGCAAGTAAATATACTATTTTGTTGGATAAGTGAGTTCTAAAATTAATGTTGAAAATTTTCATCCGGAGCCTGTCACAGCCACAATTCTAGATTAGCAGGTGAAGAGCCACACTTCTTCGACTTCGTCTCGAACTGAGTCTCATCACCTGCCAGAATTGAGTCTAAAACAGGCACCTCACCCGGTGTCTTTTCTTCTAGAAAGGTTTTATATCCCAGAAAATCAAATCACCAGCTTTTTATGTTTTTGAACTAATTTTCTCAATTTGTTGAAAAAAATCAGAAAATTACATATAATTAAGTTACAAAGATTTACAGAATAGAGAAATTTAATGATTGCATTAAAAAAAGGGGGAAATTATGAAAAATATTATTCTTTTTGTTTTAGGCTTTGTATTGACTATAGCGCTTCTTCCTTTGCTGTACCAAGCTGGTGTTCCAAGGCTTAGCGATTTTCTTTCAGCTGTATTTGGTGACAATAAAATTTTAGGAGTTACATTCTCATTAATTTTAATGAGTGTTGTGATAGGTTTCACTATTTTCATAGCCAAAAAAAATAATAGTGTTAAGGAAGTTTGATCTTTCTCGAGTATCTACAGTTACTGAAGGTACTCTTTTTTTATGAAGGATGCATCTACTCAAATAATCATCCGGAGCCTGTCACAGCCACAATTCTAGATCGGCAGTTGAAGAGCCACACTTCTTCGACTTCGTCTCGAACTGAGTCTCATCATCTGCCAGAATTGAGTCTAAAACAGGCACCTCACCCCGCGGTCTTCTTTTCTGGAGGAGTTTTAAATGCCAAAGACTAATAAGAATTAAGAGATTGCGCAAAGTAACTTGTCTGTTTCTCTCATCTCACCGAAAGTCTTTTCTTCTGGAGTAGCTTTAGAGACAAAGAAAAAGCACACCGATTGAATCGATGCGCTTTATAGAAAAATTTAAAAAGATTAAAGTAGTGCTTTTGCTTTCTCGATCTGTAACGCAACTTGCTCGAATCCTGTGCCGCCCAATGAGTTACGGCGACGAACAGCTTCACGCGGGGAAAGCGCAACATAGATGTCCTGTTCAATCAGAGAAGAGTATTTTTGATAAGCTTCGAGTGGCACGTCTTTCAAGAAAATACCTTTCTGGATGCAATCAAACACCACACGTCCCGTGACATCATGTGATTCACGGAATGGCATCCCCTTCGTCGCCAAATAATCGGCAAGTTCTGTAGCATTCGAGAAATCAGAAGCTACGGCCACTTCCATTGTTTCAGCATGAACAGTCATTGACTGAATCATACCAGCGAAGATTTTTAACGAACCTGTAACGGTCTGCACTGTATCAAACATGCCTTCTTTATCTTCTTGCATATCTTTGTTGTAAGCGAGTGGCAAGCCCTTCAAGACGGTCAACAAACCGAATAAGTTGCCGTAAACACGCCCCGTCTTACCACGAATCAGTTCGGCCATATCTGGATTTTTCTTCTGAGGCATAATGCTCGATCCAGTTGAGAAGGCATCCGACAATTCAATGAATGAAAATTCTTGGCTAGACCATAAAATGATTTCTTCAGCTAAGCGTGATAAATGTGTCATTAATAAAGAAGATGCACTTAAAAATTCAACGATGAAGTCGCGATCACTTACTGCGTCTAAACTGTTTTCGTAAATGCTTGAAAAGCCCAATAATTCAGCCGTGCGTTCTCGGTCAATAGGGAACGTCGTCCCTGCAAGAGCACCTGCACCAAGAGGTGAAATGTCCGTTCGCTTCATACCATCCTGAAAACGCGCTTTGTCACGCTCCAACATCCAAAAATACGTCATCAAGTGATGACCGAATGAAATGGGCTGGGCACGTTGCAGATGCGTATAGCCTGGAGCAATCGTTTCGATATGTTGCTGCGCTTGGGACAGGAGCTGTTGTTGAAACTCCTCAATTAAGGTAATAATTTCTACCGTGCGTGCTTTTAAATACAGATGCATGTCTGTAGCGACTTGATCGTTTCGGCTACGACCAGTATGAAGTTTCCCTCCAACCGGTCCAATAAGGTCTATCAGTAGCTTTTCTAAGTTCAAATGAATGTCTTCTTGCTCCACTTGAAAAGAAAGTTCGCCTTTTTCCGCCTGCTCGCGAAGCGTCAACAAACCATCAGTAATTTGTTCAGCCTCTACCCTTGAAAGGATACTTTGCTCGCCAAGCATCTGGACGTGTGCCAGACTTCCGGCGATGTCTTCTAGTACAAGAGCTTGATCAAAGTGAATGGAGGCCCCGAATGCATCCACCCATTGTTCTGCCGTCTGCTGAAAACGACCGCCCCACAATTTTGTCATACGTTCACCTTCTGTGCATGTTGTTTGTTAACAACTGCATGAACTTTTGTCGGTAGCCCCCACAATTCAATGAATCCAATGGCTGAAGCGTGGTTGAATGAATCATCTTTTGAATACGTCGCAAGCTTTTCATCGTAAAGAGAGTTCGGCGATTTTCGACCTTCCACAATAGCATGACCTTTAAACAGTTTTACACGCACGGTCCCATTGACGTAAACTTGCGTTTCTTGTAAAAATGCTTGAAGCGCTGTACGAAGCGGCGAGAACCATAGTCCTTCATAAATAAGTTCTGTCAATTTCTTTTCCATGACCGGTTTGAAATGGGCCAGCTCTTTGACAAGCGTAATATCTTCCAATTCTTTGTGGGCAACTAATAATGTGTGCGCTCCAGGAATTTCATAGACTTCACGAGACTTGATGCCGACTAAACGGTTTTCGACGTGATCGATACGACCTACTCCGTGCTTTCCTGCCACTTTGTTGAGCTCTTGAATCAAGTCACTTAATAAGTAGTGCTGTCCATTTAAAGCAACCGGCACACCTTGTACAAATTCAATCTCAATGACATCAGCTGTGTCCGGAGTATTTTCAAGCGCGTTTGTCAGATCGTACGCCTCTTCAGGTGGTGCAGCCCAAGGATCTTCTAGAATGCCACATTCATTAGCACGTCCCCAGAGATTTTGATCGATTGAAAAAGGGCTATCCAGGTTGACTGGGATGGGGATGTTTTTCTCTTTCGCATAGGCAATCTCTTCTTCACGGCTCCAAGACCATTCACGAACCGGTGCAATAACCTCTAAGTGAGGTGCTAAAGCTTGGAAAGAAACCTCGAAACGCACTTGGTCATTTCCTTTCCCAGTACAGCCATGGGCAACTGCTGTTGCACCAACTTGTTCTGCTACTTCTACTAATTTTTTGGCAATTAACGGACGAGACAAGGCAGAGACAAGAGGATATTTTTGTTCGTACCATGTATGAGCTTGCATAGAAATGAGTGCATATTCATTGGCGAATTCTTCTTTTGCATCAATCACATAGCTTTCAGATGCCCCTACTAACAAAGCTTTTTCTTTAATGAAATCAAGATCTTTCCCTTCACCTACGTCTAAGCAAACCGCTACCACATCATATCCTTGATCCTTTAACCAAGTAATCGCAACCGACGTATCAAGACCACCAGAATAAGCAAGAACAACTTTTTTCATAGTAAAAACCTCCATGTATTTTTATGCATTATGTTTCATCAATATGCATATAGTAGCACGGAGGTTATAAAAATACAACCGGTTAATTATTTATTCATCTAGAATTTGTGACAAATCTTTGTCATGGATTGGTGGGAAGTCTAATTTACGGCGGGAAAGCTCGGCTTCGATTGAATCAATCGCGTGACGAATGACTTGAAGTCTTGCATATTTCTTGTCATCACCTGCAAGGACAAACCAGGGTGCATGTTCACTATCGGTTTTCTCAAGCATTTCTTCTGCAGCGTTAACGTAGTCTTGCCATTTATCTCGGTTTCTCCAATCTTCTTCGGTGAGCTTCCATTGTTTGAACGGATCGTTTTTGCGTTCCACAAAACGTTTAAGCTGTTCTTCATTCGAAATTTGAATCCAGAATTTCATGACGATATAAGATTCATCCGTTAATTGTTGTTCAAAAGAATTAATTTCTTGATAGGCACGTGACCATTCTGCTTTAGTCGCAAATTTTTCAACACGTTCCACAAGAACACGACCGTACCAGGACCGATCAAAAATCGCAATCTGTCCATGCATCGGCAATTTTCGCCAAAAGCGATGCAAATAGTGGTAACGTTTTTCATGTGGCTTTGGTGCTGAAATGGGATGAACGACATAGCCACGGGGGTCCATTCGTTCTGTCAATCGTTTAATAGCGCCACCTTTCCCGGCAGCGTCCATTCCTTCGAACACGCATACCAAGGCAATCCCATGCTTACGTAACGTAAGTTGCAGGCTCAACAAATGATATTGCAGCTGCTTCAGTTGTTGTTTATAATCTTTTTTCGAAAGTGAATTTTCCTTTTTTGGCACGTTGTCTAACTGGACTTTCATTCCCCAACACCTCCATTTTCACCCTATTATAAGTGATTTCAGAAAATTCAGGAGCTATTCTTTGAAAAATTCATGAGAATACGAAATAATAGGCTTATACCCTAGAAAGGTGATGAGATATGTCGAAATTATTTGAACCTACGAAGCTCGGGCAATTAGAGCTTAAAAATAAAGTGATTATGGCTCCTATGTGCCAATACTCAGTTGAGGCGGAAGATGGTCATCCAGAAGATTGGCATCTCACCCACTATGCTTCCCGTGCAGTCGGAGGAGTTGGATTAGTAATTGTCGAAATGACAGACGTAGAGCCAGATGGGCGTATCACCAATCGCGATCTTGGCCTTTGGGATGACGCACACATTGCATCACATAAGAGACTCGTCAATTGTGTGAAAAAGAATGGTGCCAAAATCGCTGTTCAAATTGCACATGCAGGTCGAAAAGCAACGGATGCTGAACAACCGGTCTCTTCTTCTACGGTCCCTGTAACACCGGATTCAGATTGGAAGATTCCACGAGCCTTGACGACTGAAGAAGTACGAGAAATGGTTGAAAAGTTTAAAAAAGCAACCGAACGCGCAATCGCTGCAGGTTACGATACAATTGAACTTCATGGGGCACATGGTTACTTGATCCACCAGTTCCACTCCCCTGCCATCAATAAGCGTCAAGATGAATACGGAATCGATCTTGCTCGTTTTGGTGTAGAAGTAATTCAAGCTGTAAAATCTGTGATGCCAGCAGACATGCCTCTTCTATTCCGTATGTCGGCCATTGAGTATATGGATGGCGGCTATGATTTAGAACATGCATTAGATATTGCACAGCGTTATAAAGAAGCAGGAGTCGATGTATTCCACATTTCAAGTGGTGGAGAAGCACCTCCTGGTAAACGAAAGCCATCGAATGAACCGGGCTATCAAGTCGGTTTTGCACGAGCTTATAAAAAAGCATTTGAACTCCCTGTCATTGCTGTCGGTCGTCTTGAAGATGCCGTCCTTGCAGAGAAAGTTGTCGCTCAAGGCGATGCTGAATTTGTAGCGATCGCTCGAGGTTTGCTACGTGACCCTTACTGGGCACTGCATGCTGAGGAGCAGTTAACAGGTTCTGTAACACCACCAAAGGCTTATGAGCGTGGATTTTAATTGAAAGCAACTAACTAAAATGTGTTAGCACATAAACCAGCATTTTTTCTGATTGAATCAGAGGAAATGCTGGTTTTTTATTTTGAGATAAGTCTCTGAAAATTGCTGAGGCTGGTGATTAATTCAAAATTTGAAGTGTTTTCAATAGCTTATTTTTATTGAATTTTTTTTAGTAATCTATATCAATATCACCATCTCTCGAATTCAAAGTAAGTACATGGTTCTGTTTTTTAATTATTCATTGTTTTCTGATTAATTATTCATTATACTGAATCATTATAGAAAAGGAGGCATTTTATGGAGCCAATTAAAGAAAGCGGTTACACACGAGAGTATCCTTATGAGGATATCTCCAATCAAGAAAACTTTAAATCACTCAAGAAACGTAAGAACAAATTTATTTTAGGAGTGTCCATATTTTTCTTAGTGGCCTATCTAACATTACCTATTTTAACTTCCTACACGACTATCTTGAATACTCCCGTAATTGGAGACATTTCGCTTGTATGGATTTATTCTTTATTACTCTTTGTCATGACATGGACGTTATGTATGATCTATGTAAGCAAAGCGAATGGTTTTGATAAAGAGGCAGAAAAAATTAAAGAAGATGCACAAAATGAGGTGATCAAATGAGTGGTGTCGGTTTATTCTTTTTTGTAGCTATCGTCGGCCTAACATTGTACGTTACATATTTAGCATCTAAACGAACGAACTCGGCCAGTGAATTTTACACAGCAGGTGGTGGTTTGACAGGTTGGCAGAATGGGATTGCCATTGCAGGAGATTATTTATCTGCAGCCTCATTCTTGGGAATTGCAGGAGCAATTGCGCTATTTGGATTTGACGGATTCTTCTTCTCCATAGGCTACCTAGTTGCATATCTTGTAGTTCTCTATATCGTAGCAGAACCGTTACGAAATCTCGGAAGATATACGCTTGCCGATATGATTGCAGCTCGCTTCAATCAGAAAAAAGTCCGCGGAGCAGCGGCGGTTAGCACAATTACAATCGTATTATTTTATATGATTGCCCAATTAGTAGGAGCTGGCGCACTCATTCAGTTACTGCTAGGCATCGATTACTGGATAGCGGTATTGATTGTCGGTACCATGATGACCGTTTATGTACTATTTGGGGGCATGGCCGCAACGAGCTGGGTACAGATCATTAAAGCTGTTCTTCTGATGGTTGGAACCGTGGTCATCTCTTTCCTTGTTCTATGGAAATTTAATTTCAACATTCTTGGGATGTTTTCAGAAATGAAATCAGTCACAACACACGGAGAAGCTTATTTGCATCCTGGTGTGCGCTACACAAATGGCATTGATACAATCTCGATGATGATTGCCCTTGTTTTAGGAACTGCAGGTCTTCCACACATCTTGATGCGCTTCTTCACAGTGAAAGATGCGAAAACTGCGCGAAGCTCTGTTGTCTATGCTACTTGGATTGTCGGGATTTTCTATATATTGACGATATTCCTTGGCTTTGGCGCAGCAGCATTTGTTGGTTCAGAACAGATTATTGCAGCTAATGCAGCTGGAAACATGGCCGCTCCTCTTTTAGCCGAAGCACTTGGCGGAGATTTGTTGTTGTCGTTTGTTTCAGCAGTAGCATTTGCAACGATTTTGGCAGTAGTAGCAGGTCTTGTGTTATCAGGAGCCTCTGCATTTGCCCATGATCTATACGGTCAAATTTTCAAAAAAGGCAATGTCACTGAAAAAGAGCAAATGATTGCTGCACGAAGTGCCTCTATTGCCGTTTCAGTAATTTCTATCGTCTTAGCGCTTGGTGCACAAAATATGAATGTTGCCTTTTTAGTGTCCCTTGCATTTTGTATTGCTGCATCTGCCAACTTACCAGTAATCATATACACAATTTACTGGCGTAAGTTTTCCACTACAGGAGCCTTGGCAGCTATTGTAACGGGTCTTGTCACTGCTCTTGTTCTCGTCGTACTCAGTCCAAACCTATGGGCAGCAGATGGCTCGATGTTGTTTACAGGTGAGCCTCTCTTCCCACTGACTAACCCAGCACTCGTTTCTGTACCCGCTGGATTCTTAGGAGGATGGATTGGTACACTGGTTGGCCAAAAAGCAGATCTCAAAAAATATGCAGAAGTCGATGTAAAGGCGACAATAGGTCTAAAATAAAAGTAGAGAGCCCATCGGCTCTCTACTTTTTTGCATAAATTTTTCTGCCAAAACGTTCAAATAATAAAGGCGTGAGTTGAGCAAACTTTGCCCCGACGCCAAGAAGATCAGGCACCAATACTTCGCCTTTTGGTTTAATTAGTTGTCTCATGACAACCTCCCCCACCTGTTCGATAGACAAGATATGTTTTCCAAGTGCTTTTTTATAGCCCCCTGTTTCGTCTGCCTTATCAATAAACGGCGTATCAATCGGACCTGGTTGCACAATGCTCACTTTCACATTGGTCTGCATCAATTCCATTCGGAGACCTTGCACATAACCAGTTAACGCGTGCTTAGACGCTGCATAGACACTTGCTTTCGGTGAAGCCATCCGCCCCGCCAATGAACCGATGAATAACAACAAGCCATCCTCTCTTCGTTGCATAAATGGACTATGATACCGCGCTAGTAGCATCGGAATTTCAACGTTGACTAGAAGCATAGACTGTATTTCTTGTGCTGAGAGTTCATCATGTTGCTTAAAAAAGCCAACACCGGCATTTAAGATCACCACGTCATAATCGGTATCTAACAGAGAGGTTGGCCAATCTTCTTGTCTATGTTGTCTAGACATATCCCAGTGGGTTGCGCGCGCGCCTAACTGTTGAAGCTCAGCTAATGCCTGTTCGTTTCGACCGGTAACGGTAATACTGTGGCCTTGCCTCAAAAGCTCTCTTGCTACATAAAGCCCAAGACCACTCGTACCGCCAGTCAGTAATATTTTTTTAGGCTTTTCGATAATACTTCACTCCTTCGTGTAGTTCTTCTACAAGAAGTGCATTATCCATCAAGTAGTCGATCTGACCAATTGTTTCAGACAAAGTCAATCCAAGTTCTTTCTCATACACTTTCGGGAATAACCGTTTCGTCAGTTCAAAGATCGTAAGTGTTTCATCTCCTAAGAGCGTTAACATATGAAGGGCACGCTGATGTTGACGTTGCAGTCGGTATTCAATCAGTGGGTGCACATCTTGAACGACTTCCCCATGCCCACTGTAGATTTTTTCTATAGTAAAGTCTAACATCCGTCGAAGTGACGCGTTGTATTGAAGCAACGCTTTCGGTCGGCCTTGAGATTTTTTTAATGGTGGTTCGATGAGAGGATTGGAAGAAATATGAGCAATTACATGGTCTCCACCAATCATCCAATTTGCTTGTTCATTATAGAAAGAAAGTTGACTTTGTGCATGGCCAAGGGTTTCAAGAACAACTAGTTCAGGGTGTCCAGGCAACTTGTCTCCCTCCTCAAGCACCGCATCCAGCGGACGATTTCCCATTAATTGAATCGGTCTTTTCATCTTTTCGATCCAGTGATAATACTCTTCTGGAACGCCTTCTTCTTGTAATTGTTCTAAATAAAACGCATCATGGTAAGCAAAAAAATCTTGATCCCGTGTGAACCAAACATCGTTATAGGCATGACCAAGCAGCGTAGCATTTTCAAAAAGTTCCGTCCAGCCGGAGTGATCTGGATGATGATGGGTTAAAACCACTTGCTCGATATCGCTTGTAGCAATATTTAATTCTTTTAATTTTTGTTCTAATACTTGTCGCGCTTGATCGGTTTTAGGACCGACGTCGAAAAGTGTTAGGGAGTCCCCTTTAAGTAAATAGCTATGGACATCCCCAACAGCAAAGGGTGTCGGAAGTGTTAGTGTGTGAATCATAGTGGGCCTCCTAAAATGAATGATTATTCATAGTGTACTATGAATAGATACAGTCGTCACTAGTGGCATTGACAATGCTTTAAGACAACTTTATAATTCGAATCATTATACTTGAGGAGGCGTTTTCCATGAAGATTGTATTTTTTGGAGCTGGTGCTATGGCAGAAGCGATTATTAGCGGGTGGGTCAACTCCCCCAAACTTCCTCCTCTTTCTCTGTACGTGACCAATAAAAGTGATGAAGAGGCACTGGTGGCGTTACAATCTCGTTACCAGGTCTCGCTTGTCAAAGACCATCCCGAGTGTATACAAGATGCCAACTATGTAGTTCTCGCAATGAAGCCAAAAGATGCAAAAGAGGCATTTAAGGCGATTCAGCCATTGCTTCCTAGTGATGTTACCGTTTTATCAGTGTTAGCAGGAATTGATTTAGAACTACTACAACATGCTTTTCCTGGCCACCCAATTGTTCGCGTTATGCCAAACACTTCCGCGATGATTGGCAAAAGTGCTACAGTTCTCAGCCATACATCCGATGTAACTGACCAAAACCTACGCTTTGTTACCTCTTTATTCGAAGCAATCGGATCAGTAGAAGTCATGCTGGATGAGCATATGCACGCAGTTACGGCATTATCCGGAAGCGGTCCAGCGTACGTCTACTATATTACAGAGGCCCTGCAACGCGCCGCACACGAAATCGGACTGCCGAAAGAACAGGCAAATGCACTGATCCTCCAAACGCTCGAAGGAGCAGTAGCGATGTTAAAAAAAACAAAAGAAGAACCCGCCACATTGCGAAAACATGTGACGAGTCCTGGAGGAACTACAGAAGCTGGGTTAAAACAAATGGAAGAACTAGGTCTCCAAACAGCCATTATCAAAGGACTCCAAGCTGCTTGCACCCAATCCAATCATTTAGGCGATGTTGTGAAAGATTCTATGCTCCCATCTCGTAGTAATTTGTAATGCGTAAAATCAGATGCAATAAATGACGGGCAGCCGCTTTCTTTTAGTTCTGCTAAAAGAGACGGCTCGTTTTCTTTTGTAAACCGAGCACTAATATGCGTAACAATCAGATGAGCGGCAGTGGCAGCTTTCGCCACTTGTGCAGCTTGTCGAAATGTCGAGTGCCCATAATCTGCAGCCATTTTTTCTCCAGTGTCATCAAACGTCGCTTCATGGACAAGGATATCTGCGTCATTCGCCAGTTGAATAGATGTTTCTGACAAACGTGTGTCCCCTAGAATTGTCACTGTAAAACCAGCTCGAGGTGGAGATGTAACATCTGTACTTTTCACAAACGTTCCGTCATCAAGCGTGATATCTTCCCCCGATTTTAGACGGCCTAATAAAGGTCCTTTTGGCACTGAAAATTCTCGCACTTTGTCCATCAACAATTCGCCAGGTAGTTCATTTTGTTGAAATCGAAAGCCGTAAGAAGGAATAACATGATCCAGTTTGTCCGCAAAGATTTGAAAACTTTTATCTTGGAATATTACTCCTGGTTTGATTTCAATGATCTCCAGTGGGTATGTCAAATGAGTACGTGTTAACTTGAGGGATAGCCGAATATAGTCTTCTATTCCACGCGGACCGAAGACAGTCAATTTTTCAGTCCCCCCTAAAAATGAGCGAGAACCCAACAGCCCAGGCAATCCGTAGATGTGGTCACCGTGCATGTGAGTAATAAATATTTTCTCGATTCGGCGTGGTTTTAAAGACGTATAGAGGAGTTGGTGCTGAGTGGCTTCCCCGCAATCGATGAGCCAGTATGTGCCTCGCTCTTCCACGAGATTGAGAACGACCGATGAGGTGTTGCGTTGTTTGGACGGCATTCCCGCACCAGTCCCAAGAAAGATAAGTTCCATTCACTCTTCCTCCTTTCGGTTATGATCGTTTAAGAAATCTTTACTGAAACTAGAGCTAGAGCCCGTTTTCTTTTGAAATTTCACGCCTCGTTGAATACTTGCCTTGCCGTATTTCTTTTGTAAATCTTCAATCAAATTCCGAACCGGTTCTTCTTTGGCAATCTGTTGATAGGAATCAAATGTTAACTGCTCTGTTATTTCACCAGGCTCTTTTAAATCTTGCACGGTAACTCCAAGTAAACGAACTGGTTCTTCATTCCACAGTTCCAGGAACAATTGTTTGGAAAGTCTTGCGATGTCACTCTTTCGATAGATGGATTCACGAAATGTCCGACTCTTGGATTTGTTTTGCCAATCATGGTAGCGAACTTGTACGTGTACTACATAACCGACATATCCTTTTTCTTTTAGACGGTCAGCAACTTTTACTGAGAGCTGATCAATATGAGCGAATAAAGCAGCTTTTGATGTTTCATCAAATGATAAGGTCTTTGAATTCCCTACACTTTTCCGTTCATAAATAGAGTCAGGGTCTACACTTCGGCTATCAGAACCGTTCGCTCGTCTCCACAACTTTTCACCGTGCTGGCCAAGCATCGCTTGAACTTGTTTTTCTGGTAGACGAGCCAAATCTCCTATCGTTTGAATCCCTTTGTCGTTGAGCTTTTTGGCTGTCTTGTCTCCTACGCCATGCATCTCTTCTACATCAAGTGGCCACAAGACTCGAGGAACATCTCTCTTTCTAAGGATTGTGATGCCCATGGGCTTTTTCATGCCACTTGCCATTTTGGCGAGAAATTTATTTGGGGCGATTCCGATGCTGCATGGCAGATCTAATTCTCGCTGGATTCGGTCTTGTATAGTTCGTGCCAAATCTACCGCATCTGCGCCTTCTACAATATCGGTGACATCCACATATCCCTCATCAATTGAAACGGGTTCCACTAAAGGCGTGTAGTCTCGTAAGATGGCAAACATAGCTTGAGAAGCAATTCGGTAGCGTTCAAATGTCGGTGTAACAAAAAGAAGCGAAGGGCATTTGCGCTTCGCTTCCCAGACAGGCATCGTTGTATAGATCCCGAATGCTCGAGCTTCATAGGAACACGTGATGATGATTCCTCTGCGCTCTTTTGGATTGCCAGCCACTGCGACAGGCTTTCCTTTTAATGAGGGGTCGTAGGCCTGTTCTACAGATGCGAAAAAGCTATTCATATCAAGATGAAATAAGATACGCGCTTGTTCTCCCACGACCATTCCTCCTATTGTTGAATTAAATGCGTCACAACATCGGCCAATTTTTCTAATTGATCAATTGGCATGGACTCATTTGTTGTGTGAATCTCTTCATAACCGACAGACAAGATAGCAGTTGGAATACCTAAACCATTAAATATGTTGGCATCACTACCCCCGCCACTACGTTTAATGGCTACTGGGATTCCAAGTGCTTCAAATGACGTTTTCGCATAACGAACCACTTCATCCTGTTCACTGAAAGAAAATCCAGGATACATCAGCTCTGTTTTTGTTTCAGCAGTAGCACCGAGTGACTGTGCAGTCGTGTCAAATGTTTCTACCATATGGTTTACTTGAGCATTCACTTTTTCTTCAGTCAATGCACGTGCCTCTGATAAAATGTGGACTTCTGGGCAAACAATATTCGTTGCTTTGCCGCCTTCAAATCGACCAATATTCGCCGTTGTTTCTTCATCAATACGACCAAGATTCATAGCTGCAATTGATTTAGCCGCAACGGTGATAGCTGAAATCCCTTTTTCAGGTGCTACTCCCGCATGCGCTGGTTTTCCAGTAATCGTCGTCCATAGCTTGGCTTGGAACGGGGCCGCTACAACAATACCGCCCACTTCTCCGTCGCTATCAAGTGCATAGCCAAAATCAGCGTCAAGCATTGCTGGATCTAAAGCTTTTGCGCCGACAAGGCCACTTTCTTCTCCAACTGAAATGACAACTTGTAATTGGCCATGGTCAGCATTTGTTTCGATAATACGACGAATCGCCTCAAACAAGGCCGCAATTCCCGCTTTATCATCTGCACCCAAGATCGTATCTCCTTGAGACACAATTGTGTTACCTTTTTGAATGGCTACAATTCCCTCACCCGGTGTTACGGTGTCCATATGAACAGAGAACAATAGTTTTGGTTTCGAGGAATTGCCTTTTTTAGTGGCTATTAAATTTCCAGCTCCAAATCCAGTCTTCTCTTTTGCATCATCTTCCATAACTGAAAAACCAAGTGCTGCTAATTTTTCTTTTAAAATTGGAGCGATGACATGCTCTTTTCCTGTTTCTGAAGGAATTTCAACAAGTTCAATAAATTCATTTAGTAAGCGTGACATAATGAGCTCCTTTACAATGGAATATTGCCGTGTTTTTTCTTAGGACGTTCTTCTTTTTTAGTACGCATCATTTCTAGGGCTTGAATTAATTTGATTCGCGTATCGCGTGGATCTATGACATCATCGACCATTCCCATGGATGCGGCAACATAAGGGTTGGCAAATTTTTCACGGTATTCTTCAATTTTTTCAGCACGCATAGCTTCTGGATTTTCACTGTTGTCAATTTCTCGTGCAAAAATGATGTTGGCTGCGCCATTTGGTCCCATAACCGCAATTTCTGCGTTTGGCCAAGCAAAGACGACATCGGCACCAATTGATTTTGAATTCAGTGCTACATAAGCTCCACCATAGGCTTTACGCAAAATAACAGTCAGTTTCGGAACTGTCGCTTCAGAGTAGGCATATAAAATCTTGGCTCCGTGACGAATGATTCCTCCATGCTCTTGTTTGATTCCTGGGAAGAAGCCAGTAACATCTTCAAACGTGATCAGAGGAATGTTGAAAGAGTCACAGAATCGAATAAACCGTGCCGCTTTATCAGATGAATCGATATCGAGGCCACCCGCCATCACTTTTGGTTGGTTACAGATAAGTCCTACTGTCTCTCCTTTGATTCGAGCAAAACCTACTACAATATTTCTCGCAAATTCAGCTTGTACCTCTAAAAACGAATCAGTGTCCACTACTTGTTCCACTACGCGACGGATATCGTAAGGACGGATTGCCTCAAATGGGACGATATCTGCTAAGTCAGGACGTTCATCTGAAGCATCATCTGAAGCTAAGATTGGCGTTTTTTCTTCATTATTTTGTGGCAAATAAGTAAGGAGCTGACGCACTTGCGCCAATACTTCTTCTTCCGTTGCAGCTCGGAAATGGGCATTCCCACTGATTGCATTATGTACTTTTGAACCGCCAAGATCTTCTGAAGAAATCTTTTCTCCGGTTACTGTCTCAATGACTTTCGGTCCAGTAATAAACATTTGGCTCGTTTTATCGGTCATAAACACAAAGTCCGTAATAGCAGGTGAATAAACTGCGCCTCCAGCACATGGGCCTAAGATAACAGAAATTTGAGGAATGACACCTGAATAAATGGCATTTCGGTAAAAAATTTGGCCATATCCATCTAATGAGACCACGCCTTCTTGAATTCGCGCTCCACCTGAATCATTGAGTCCAATAAATGGTGCCCCGTTCTTTGCGGCTAAGTCCATAACATTTGAGATTTTTAGAGCATGCATCTCACCTAGCGCACCGCCAAATACAGTGAAATCTTGTGAGAATAAGTAGATAGGTTTTCCAGCAACTTTACCATACCCCGTAACTACCCCATCTCCAGGTCCTTCAAGTTTGTCCATTCCAAAATCAGTAGTTCGGTGTTTAATAAATGGATTCAATTCTACAAACGTGCCTTCGTCGACTAGTAACTCGATGCGCTCGCGTGCTGTCAATTTGCCTTTTTCATGTTGCTTCTCTATTCGAGCATCTCCACCACCTAGCTCGATTGTGCGTTTACGGTCATAAAGTTCATTAATTTTATCGTACATATCCATTACGCTTTCGCCTCCGACTGTTTCTCACAAAGTTCATATAGTACACCATGTGACGATTTTGGGTGTATAAAAGCAACTAATGCGCCGCCAGCACCGGTTTTGGGTTGTTCATGCAACAAACGAACACCGTTTTCCTTCAAATCGTCCAGACGGGTCTGAATCGATTCTACGCCAAATGCAATGTGATGCATGCCTGGTCCTTTTTTCTCGAGGAAAGTATGGATTGCGCTTTTCTCAGACATAGGCTCTAAAAGTTCGATTTTTAAATTCCCTGCATCTAGAAATGCAACCTTCACTTGCTCGCTCTCTACTTCTTCAATTCCTAAGAGAGGTAACCCCAGTGTCTCTGTATAGTATGGAAGCGCTTCATCTAGTGAATTGACGGCTACCCCAATATGGTCCACTTTTTTCAATCTAGTCCATCCCCTTTCACACTCTATCTTCTATTGTAGCGATTTCAAAAAAGGTTGGCTACCTCTTTTGTCTCTGATAAACTAAGGGTAGTCAACTAGAGGAGCGATGTATGGATGCGAAATGAAACTTTCCGTAAAGTAATTATTTATTTGATGATCATCACGATGTTACTGTCCACATTTGTTTTTGGTTTAAGCTTTCTACTATAAAAAGACACGGTCTGCGTAGACCGTGTCTTTTTACTTTTTACTTAATATTCTTCGCAGTATTCTTCGAATAGACCTTGTAAATGAGTTATTACACTCATAGGATCATGACCTTCGATTTCGTGACGGCCAACCTCTGCTACCATTTGTCCATCCTTTACAAGAACGAATGAAGGAGATGATGGCAAATGCTCGTCTCCAAATTTATCGCGTGCATAAAAAGTAGCTTCTTTGTCTTGACCTGCAAATACAGTCACTAAATGATCTGGGCGGCGGTCATAATGAGCCGCATGTGTAGCTGCAGGACGTGCAATGCCTCCTGCACAACCACAAACAGAGTTCACCATAAACAATGTAGTTCCCGGACGCTCTAGCGCACGATCCACATCTTCAGTTGTACGCAGTTGCTCATAGCCTGCAGCGTCCATTTCATTGCGGGCAGTTGTTACGATTTCATTCATATATAAGTTAAAATCCATACTCATAAGTTAATCACTCCTTTATAGCTGTATTGTATCAGACTTTTAGTCTTTTGCTGAAGTAAAAAGTTTAGAGAGTGCTTGATCAACAGTAAGTTCTGATTTAGCTACTTGATTTTCTAGTAGTTTCATCAAGCGTTTCTTTTCGTGATCCGCAAAAAAATGCCGTACAAGAACATCGGTCACAGAGCTTCTGAACCATTCCATCTGTTGCTGATTGCGTCTTTCGGTAAACACACCCGACTCCTTCGTCTGACCAGAAAATGTTTCAATCAATGACCACACTTCTTGGAGCCCTGTGTTTTTGTAAGAGGATACCGGCAAAGCGGTTGGTGTCCACCCCGTTGTAGCGGGCTGGATAAAATGCAAGATTTGTTGGTACTCTCTAACGGTCTTTTTAGCCATGGGTTCATTTGCACCATCTGCTTTATGAACAATAATAGCGTCGGCCAGTTCCATAATTCCCTTTTTCATTCCTTGCAGCTCATCCCCCGCGCCAGTTAAAGTCAACAATAGAAAAAAGTCTGTCATTCCTCTAACGGCTGTCTCTGATTGCCCAACCCCAACTGTTTCGACTAACACAATGTCATAACCAGCCGCTTCACAAAGCAACATTGTCTCACGGCTTTTCTTGTGCACCCCACCCAGAGTTCCAGAGGTAGGAGACGGTCTGACAAATGCATTCGGCTCTTTCACTAGTTGCTCCATACGCGTTTTATCCCCGAGAATGCTTCCACCTGAGCGGGAAGAAGTAGGATCGATTGCAAGGACGGCTACACGATAACCCTTAGCACAAAGTAATTGTCCAAAGGCTTCAATGAAAGTACTTTTTCCAGCACCCGGTACGCCAGTGATTCCAATGCGAATACTATTCCCGCTATATGGCAAAAGCTCTTGCAAAAACTGTTGCGCCTGTCTGTGGTGATCGGGATGCTGACTTTCAATCAAAGTAATGGCCTTGGATAAGGCAATACGTGAGCCAGCTCGCAAGTCTTTCCCCAGTTCCTCCAAGTTCAGTACGGAATCAGTTTTTTTGGTGAATTTTTTGATAGGGGTCATAAAGAACTCCCAGCTTCTTCATAGCCGAGTTGTTTATAAATTTCTTCAATCACTTTCTGAGCAGCAACAGGAATTACAGTACCTGGTCCAAAGATGGCTGTTGCTCCGTTTTCAAGTAAAAAGGCATAATCTTGACTAGGAATGACGCCACCGACAACGAGTAAAATATCGCCGCGTCCAAGTTTCTCAAGCTCTGCTTTTAATTCAGGGACTAGTGTCAAGTGACCGGCTGCTAGAGAACTTACACCAATAACATGCACATCATTTTCAACAGCTTGAAGTGCCGTCTCCTCTGGCGTTTGGAACAGGGGTCCCATGTCCACATCAAATCCAAGGTCAGCAAATGCGGTAGCAATGACCTTTGCTCCACGGTCGTGTCCGTCTTGACCCATTTTGGCGATCATGATTCGTGGTCGTCTCCCCTCATTCTCTAAGAAATCTTCAGCCATTTCTTTTACAGAATCGACTTCATGTGATTCTGAATAGTTGGAGCTATAGACGCCGCTAATAGATCGGATGATTGCTTTATGGCGACCAGAAACGGCTTCAATCGCATCAGAAATTTCACCAAGCGTCGCACGCTGGCGAGCTGCTTCTACTGCAAGTTCTAGTAGATTAGAAGTTCCTGACTCAGCCGCTTCCGTTAATTTCGTCAACGCTTGTTGCACCTTTTCATTATCTCGCGCTGCACGAACACGTTCTATTCGAGCGATTTGAGAAAGGCGCACAGCAGAATTATCGATAGCTAAAATATCTAAAGCATCTTCTTGTGCAAGACGACGATAGTTGACGCCAACGATTTTTTCTTTCTTTGAATCTATTTGTGCTTGTCGAATAGCTGCCGCTTCTTCAATCTTCATTTTAGGTAGTCCAGTTTCGATGGCTTTTGCCATACCACCCAATTCTTCGATTTCTTCAATATGTTCCCAAGCTTTTTTCATCAATTCTTCTGTTAATGTTTCTAGATAAAATGAGCCACCCCATGGATCAATGATGGAAGTCATTTTCGCTTCTTCCTGTAAAAACAGTTGCGTATTTCGGGCAATACGAGCAGAAAAGTCCGTTGGTAGGGCAATCGCTTCATCTAAAGCATTTGTATGAAGGGACTGTGTATGGCCCATTGCTGCAGCATTGGCTTCGAGTAGCGTTCTGGTAACATTGTTGAACGGATCTTGTTCCGTCAAACTCCAGCCAGATGTCTGTGAATGTGTGCGAAGTGCTAATGACTTTTCATTTTTAGGTTCAAATGGCGCAATTAACTCAGCCCAAATTCGGCGTGCAGCCCGCATTTTTGCCACTTCCATGTAATAGTTCATCCCCACTGCCCAGAAGAACGACAAACGAGGGGCAAAACGGTCAATGTCCATTCCAGCAGCTAGACCCGTACGAACGTACTCCAGTCCATCCGCAAGTGTATAGGCAAGCTCGATATCAGCTGTCGCTCCTGCTTCTTGCATATGATAGCCTGAAATTGAAATGGAATTAAATTTTGGCATATGTTGCGATGTATAAGCAAAAATGTCAGCAATGATCTTCATCGACATTTCTGGGGGATAAATATATGTGTTACGCACCATGTATTCTTTCAATATATCGTTCTGTATCGTACCCGTCAGTTGTTCAGGAGTAACTCCTTGTTCTTCAGCGGTCACAATGTAAAACGCTAAGATTGGTAGGACAGCTCCATTCATGGTCATCGACACAGACATTTTATCGAGGGGAATCCCATCAAACAGAATTCTCATGTCTTCAACCGAATCAATTGCTACTCCCGCCTTACCGACGTCACCTTTGACTCGGTCATGATCAGAATCATAGCCACGGTGTGTTGCTAAATCAAATGCAACGGATAGCCCTTTTTGGCCCATTGCCAAGTTGCGACGATAAAAAGCATTGCTCTCTTCTGCAGTCGAGAAGCCGGCATATTGGCGAACAGTCCAAGGTTTCGTGACATACATCGTCGGATAAGGTCCACGCGTATAAGGGACCAATCCAGGAAACTCATGCATATGACGAACGGTTTTTAAATCTTCAACTGTGTAGCGAGTTTTTAACGGGATGCCTTCATTTGTTTTGTGTAAATCTGTCATTTCGCTTCCTCCTTGCCACTCCAAATAGCTACCAATTGATGACCTTTATCAAGCAAAGATAGCCCCATGTAAATGGATCCATCGATACCTTGTTGTTGTAGGGAACTCATTTCAGGATGCTTGCCTGCAACATCAATGGTTAAAGAAGATGTTGGAAGATTGCCAACAGCTACCGCGATATCTTCATCCGTTCCAGCTAGAACCGCATAATCATAAGACCTAAAGTGCTGTTGGAATTGCGGTACATCCATTACTTCTGTGTCCCACCCAAATACAGAGAGATAGCCTTTAACATAATCCACTCGAGGTTTAGAAGATTTATAGTCACCCGCTTGAATAATAGCTACACGTTGACTGTATGGCTGCAACTTAGCACGTATAGTTTCAAATGGCTCCGCCAGTCTACGGTAATCAAATGTCGTATTAACAGTTTGGCTGTTATCGACCGGATTTGCATAAATCGTCGTACCAATCAACGCATGTTTTCGACTAGCAACAGCTTGTAGATTTGTATCAAATGCCTTTTCTGATTGAGCAGTAAACCAAGCATCTTGCTCATCTTTTGGTAAGTCCTGAACAGTGATAAAGGAGTCCCATGCTTTGTCGACCAGTTGCGCTGTCAACGATTCCACTGCATAGGAACCTGCTGCCGGATCTTCAACCGCTGTGACAAATGTTTCATGGCGAATCACTTCTACAATATTTTCAGCAAGTCTTTTGCCTAGAGGTGTTGGTTCCGTAAGTACGTCAAATGGATGAACGGCCACTGCATTAGCGCCTCCAATGACAGCAGAAAATGCACTATTCGCACTGCGCAGCAGATTTACGGTCGGATCGTAACTCGAGAATGAACGCAATGAAGTCTCTGCATATAGCGCAACAGCAGTTGGCTCTAGTTTGTGGGCATGGAGAAACGCTTGCCACAGGACGCGTGCTGCACGAAGTTTAGCAACTTCCATGAAGAAATGCGTATCGACAGAAAAACCAATTTGCTTCGGCAAACGTCGGTGGTTTTCATAGTATTCATCCAGTTTCACAAGAAAATAGACGAGTTCTGTAACTGCATCAGCACCTTTTTTATGTAGAGTACGAGCATCCACTTCAAGTGAATCAACTGGTTCGACAAAATGGATGGTCTCATCAGTCCAAGCTTGCTGCACCTTTTCGATTTGATCATGATGAACAGCCGTCAATTCATAATACAAAGGATCAATAGTTATCCCTTCAGAGGTTGCTGTAGTTAAGGTGCGCCAATCTTTTCCTTTTAAAGAATCTGATACAAGCTGGTGCCATTGGCTAAAACTCGCTTGTTCAAATTGCGGTGTTTGTTGAGTCATGAGCTTCCTCCCCGTGAATACGTTTTCATTCCAATTCTAGTTTACTAAACTTTTCGAAGATAAACAAAAAGTCGTCCAAAAAAATGGACGACTTCTAGTATTAATAAACGGAAGTATTCTCTTTTGTCATGTTTTCTAGGATTTCTTTGACACGTGCTAGGAATCGGCCACAAACTAGACCATCTAGAACACGGTGATCAAGAGATAGACATAGATTGACCATATCACGTGCAGCAATCATACCGCCGTCCATAATGACTGGTCGTTTGACAATCGATTCTACTTGAAGGATAGCCGCTTGTGGGTAGTTGATAATTCCCATTGACTGTACAGAACCGAATGATCCTGTGTTATTAACAGTAAATGTACCACCTTGCATATCCTCTGATTTCAATTTACCAGCACGCACTTTGCCAGCCAGTTCATTGATTTCACGCGCAATCCCTTTAATCGTCTTCTCGTCAGCATGCTTGATAACCGGAACGTACAACGCATCTTCTGTCGCTACCGCGATTGAGATGTTGATGTCTTTTTTCTGGATAATCTTGTCGCCTGCCCACATGGAGTTCATCATTGGGAATTCTTTCAATGCTTGTGCAACAGCTTTCACGAAGAAAGCAAAATACGTCACATTGAAGCCTTCTTTTTGTTTGAACTCAGTTTTAATGGAGTCACGATAAGAAACTAGGTTCGTCACATCCACTTCAATCATCGTCCAAGCGTGTGGTGCTTCATGTTTACTACGCAGCATATTGGCTGCAATCGCTTTACGAATACCCGTTACCGGAATTTCTACATCCCCTGGCATTGTTGGGATGTCTTGCTTCGGTGCAGCTGGTGCTTGAGCAGCAGGAGCCGATTTAGGTGCTTCCTGCGTTTTCTCTTCCACTGCCGAAGTAGCTTTCGCTTGTGGGATCTCACCAGAATCGATAATTTTTTGAAGGTCTTTTCGTGTGATACGGCCTTCTTTACCAGAACCGTCGACAAGATTTAAATCAATTCCGTGCTCACCTGCCATTTTTAAAACTGCTGGTGAGAAACGACCTGCTCCAGCGGGACGTTCCATTTTTGCAGGAGCTGAAGAAGGAGATTTTTCTTGTGTCTGTGTTGCTTGTGGTTCTTGTTTTGTTTCTTCTTTTGTTTCTTCTGCTGGAGCCGATTCGGTAGCTCCACCTTCTGTTTCAATTGTACAAACTACTTCTCCAACAGCGAAAGTGTCGCCTTCAGAAGCAATCAATTCTTTGATTACACCCGTGAATGAAGAAGGAATTTCAGCTGTTACTTTATCTGTGTTGACTTCAGCTAAAGGGTCATATTTGTTAACGTGGTCACCTGGTGACACTAACCACTTTTCAATCGTACCTTCTGTAACACTTTCCCCAAGCTGAGGCATTTTGATTTGTTCAAGTGCCATGAGTAGTCCTCCTTCTTAGAATTCAGCTAGCTCGCGCATCGCCTTTTCTACTTTATCTGGGTTAATCATAAAGAATTTTTCCATCGTTGGTGCATACGGCATGGCAGGTACATCAGGTCCTGCTAAGCGTTGAACAGGTGCATCTAAGTCGAATAAGCAGTTTTCTGCAATGATAGCTGCTACTTCTGACATAATACTACCTTCTTTGTTATCTTCTGTAACAAGAAGTACTTTACCTGTTTTAGAAGCGGCTTCGATGATACCTTCTTTATCTAAAGGATAAACCGTTCGTAGATCGACAACATGCGTGGAGATACCATCTTTTTCAAGACGTTCAGCCGCTTGAAGAGCAAAGTGAACCGCAAGACCGTAAGTGATGACAGTGATGTCTTCCCCTTCACGTTTTACATCGACTTTACCTATTTCAATTGTGTAATCTTCTGTCGGTACTTCCCCTTTGATTAAACGATACGCACGTTTGTGCTCGAAAAATAGCACAGGATCTTCATCACGAATTGCAGCTTTCAACAAGCCCTTCGCATCGTAAGGTGTTGACGGGATTACAATTTTAAGACCCGGCTGGTTAGCGAATATTGCTTCAACCGATTGTGAATGGTAAAGTGCACCGTGGATACCGCCACCAAATGGAGCGCGGATAACCATTGGACATGTCCAGTCATTGTTCGAGCGGTAACGAATACGTGCTGCTTCTGAAATGATTTGGTTAACAGCAGGCATGATGAAATCTGCGAACTGCATTTCAGCAATCGGACGTAGACCATACATCGCCGCTCCAATCCCCACTCCAGCGATAGCTGATTCTGCTAATGGTGTATCCAACACACGATATTCTCCAAATTGATCGTAAAGGCCATTGGTCGCTTTAAATACGCCACCTTTACGACCAACATCTTCTCCAAGTACGAAGACGCGTTCATCACGTTCCATTTCTTCTTTCATGGCTAATGTAATGGCATCGATATAGGACATGATTGGCATTAGTTGTCGCCTCCCGGTTCCGCGTAGACATGCTTCAATGCATCTTCAGGAGCTGCATATGCGGCATTCTCCGCGTAATCTGTCGCTTCGTTTACTTCTTTCATAATGCGCTCATTTATCTCTTTTTCAGAGTCATCTGTTAGCACACCCGCTTCTTTTAAATACGCAGCAAATGAAAGAATTGGATCTAGCTTTTTACCTTCTGCAATCTCTTCAGCCGATTTGTACTGACGGTCATCATCATCTGATGAGTGAGCTGTCAAACGGAATGTTACGGCTTCAATTAGAGTTGGCCCTTCGCCTTTACGTGCGCGCTCAACTGCTTCTTTTGTAACACGGTATACTTCTATTGGATCTTTACCATCCACTTCAAATCCTGGCATTCCGTACGAGCTAGCGCGGACCGCAATATTCTTACTTGCCACTTGACGATCAAAAGGCACTGAAATTGCGTATTTATTGTTTTCAACCATTGTGATACATGGTAATTTGTGAACTCCCGCAAAGTTTAAGCCCTCATGGAAATCTCCTTGGTTAGAAGATCCTTCACCAAGAGTGACAAACGAGACGAAGTCTTTTTGTTCGATCTTAGCTGCCAGGGCTACACCCACTGCATGTGGAAGTTGAGTTGTTACAGGAGATGAACCTGTAAGGATACGATTCTTCTTTTGTCCAAAGTGACCAGGCATTTGACGACCACCTGAGTTTGGATCTTCCGCTTTTGCGAACGCTGAAAGCATTAAGTCACGAGCAGTCATTCCAAAATGCAGGACTACACCCATATCCCGGTAATACGGGGCGATGTAATCTTTAGTAGTATCTAATGCATACGCTGCTCCAACTTGCGCTGCTTCTTGTCCTTGACATGAGATAACAAATGGAATTTTACCGGCACGGTTCAATAACCACATGCGCTCATCAATTCGGCGCGCGAGCAACATCGTTTCATACATTTTCAATACGTCGTCGTTTGTTAAGCCGACTTCTTCATGACGTGTAGACATTTGATTTCCTCCTCGTTAGCTATGAATTGCTTTTCCGTCCACGGCAAGCGCTGCTTCTCCCATAATTTCAGAAAGCGTTGGGTGCGGATGAACTGTTGAACCAATCTCCCACGGAGTTGCATCTAAAACCATTGCAAGACCTGCTTCAGAGATTAAATCGGTCGCATGTGGCCCAATCATGTGAACACCTAAAATATCATTTGTATCTTTATCAGCAATAATCTTCACAAAGCCATCGGATTCTCCATAAACTAAAGCTTTACCAATCGCTTTAAATGAGAATTTCCCTGTCTTGATGTTATAACCGCGTTCTTTAGCTTGAGCTTCGGTAATCCCGACGCTTGATGCTTCAGGGCTTGAGTAGATGCAGCGAGCTACTTTTTCAACATCCATAGCATGCACTTCTTCACCAGCAATGTGTTCAACAGCAGTAATTCCTTCATGACTAGCTACATGAGCCAGTTGAAGACCGCCAATGACATCGCCGATTGCATAGATATGCGATTCTTTTGTTTGATACGTATCTGAAACCTGAATAAAGCCTTTTTCGATCATAATATCAGTGTTTTCAATACCAATATTTTCGATGTTTGCTTGTCGACCTACAGATACCATCATTTTCTCAGCTTGGAATGTCTGATTTTCTCCATTGATTTCGGCTTCGATCGCCACGCTATTTTCAACTTTTAGCGTATCGGCAAGAACTTTTGCTGAAGTCACAATAGTAATGCCTTTTTTCTCAAGCAATTTTTTCATTTCTTTTGAGATAGCCTCATCTTCAGTAGGGATAATCCGGTCCGCATATTCGATGACCGTGACCTCTACTCCAAAATCATTCAGCATAGATGCCCATTCAATACCAATGACACCTCCACCAACGATGATGATAGATGCAGGCAATTCCTTCATTTCGAGAGCTTCATCTGAAGTCATCACGAATTTGCCGTCAATTGTAAGTCCTGGCAGGGTACGAGGTCGAGAACCAGTTGCTATCACTACATTTTTAGGGATTAGCATTTCGTTTTCTTCTCCATTGTTCATCTCTACAGAGACAGTGCCACCTGGTGATGGACTAAAGATTGATGGGCCGAGCATGCGAGCAGTTCCCTCATAAACATCGATCTTCCCTTTTTTCATCAAGCCTTGAACGCCTTGATGCAATTGGTCAACGATGGATTGTTTACGTTTTTGAACAGCACTAAAATCTAATGTCACATCACTTGTTAGGACACCAAACTCTTTTGCACGATCTTTTGTTGTGTGATACACCTCAGCTGAACGAAGCAATGCTTTACTTGGAATACAACCTTTATGTAAGCATGTCCCTCCAAGTTTTCCTTTTTCAACGATAGCTGTTTTCAAGCCAAGTTGAGCTGCGCGGATTGCTGCGACGTAGCCGCCTGTTCCACCGCCTATAATGACGATATCATAATCTTGTGCCATACAATCCCTCCTCTAATTGGGGTAATGTTTTGGTTGTTCTTCTCCACTTAATACGCGATAAGCGCCTTCTGCGAGTGCTTGTAATTCATCTTCACCTGGATAGGTAACGACATCTGCGATCCAGCTAATTCGATTTGAGATTTCTTTTACAAAATCCTTGCCGTACGCAATCCCACCTGTTAATAAAATGGCATCTACTTTTCCACTGAGAACAGCGCTTTGAGCACCAATTTCTTTGGCTATTTGGTAGGCCATGGCATCATAGATAAGATTAGCTTCTTTATCACCTTGTGCGATTCTTTTTTCAACTGTTACGGCATCGTTTGTTCCGAGGTAACTGACGAGTCCACCTTGTCCTACTATCATTTTCATGACTTCATGTTGATAATAGTCGCCTGAGAAGCAAAGCTCAATTAAATCTCCGATAGGTACACTTCCAGAACGTTCTGGACTAAACGGGCCGTCTCCGTGAAGACCATTGTTCACATCGATCACTTTGCCGTTGTAATGTGTGCCAACGGTTACTCCACCGCCCATATGAACGACAATTAATGACAACGTGTCATAAGGTTTGCCGACTTCTTTTGCATAGCGTCTAGCTACAGCTTTTTGATTCAAGGCATGGAAAATGGAACGTCTTTCAAGTTTTGCCGTTCCTGAAATCCGTGCCAAATCATGCATTTCATCGACTACGACGGGGTCTACAATGTAAGCCGGGATGTTCAGACCCTTGGCAATTTCATTAGCAATGATTCCACCAAGATTGGATGCATGCTGACCAGAGTACCCTGTACGCAAATCAGCAAGCATTTGTTCATTTACTGCATAAGTACCGCCTTCGATAGGGCGAAGCAGGCCTCCCCGTCCACACACGGCAGAGAGACGGGAGATATTGATTTGTTCTTCATCCAAGGCCTGTAAGATCATGTCTTTCCGAAAAGCATATTGCTCGATGATTGAAGAGAATTGTTCGATTTCATCCGTTTTATGACGAATCGTCTTTTCGACTAACAATGTTTCATTTTCATAGACACCGATCTTCGTGGAGGTCGAACCTGGATTTAAAACGAGTATGCGGTAAGGTTCCATTTGATGAGCCTCCTGTTTTTCGATTATCGGTTTGTTAATGAATGTTTTCCATTTTGTAAGAACTGACGACGAGATTTTGCCATGCGTGCAATACGGTCTTCAGCCAAACGATCCGCTGCTGCATAAGAAGCAATTCCCTCTGTTCTTGAAATTTCAAAGATACGAGCGATTGTATCGTAAATGCCTTCAACGCGTTTCATCGCACGTTCACGGTTGTAGCCGTTCAATTCATCCGCTACGTTCATAACACCACCAGAATTGATTACGTAATCTGGTGCATAAACGATTCCAAGTTCGTTCAATTTGTCACCGTGGCGTGGCTCTTTTAATTGGTTGTTAGCAGCTCCAGCAACTACCTTCGCCTTCAGTTGTGGAATTGTCTCATCATTGATGATGGCTCCTAATGCACATGGTGCAAAAATATCCACGTCTTGTGAGTAGATTTCTGATACGTCAACTTGTGTTGCGCCGAATTCATTTACTGCACGGTCAACAGAAACTTGGTTAATATCAGCAACTGTCAAGATAGCGCCTTCTTCATGTAAGAATTCACATAGTTTGTAAGCAACATTCCCTACACCTTGGACAGCGACTTTTTTGCCTGCTAGTGAATCCGAACCAAATGCTTCCATAGCCGCTGCTTTCATACCCATGTAAACACCATAAGCTGTCACAGGAGATGGGTTACCTGAAGAACCAAATGCTGGAGAGATCCCTGTTACATAGTTTGTCTCTTCATGAATCAGATCCATGTCGGCTACAGTTGTGCCCACATCTTCTGCAGTAATATAGCGACCATTTAACCCTTGAATGAAACGACCGAAAGCACGGAACATTTCTTCGTTTTTGTCTTTCAATGGGTCACCGATAATAACGGTTTTACCACCACCCAAGTTTAGACCAGCTGCCGCATTTTTATAAGTCATCCCTTTTGCAAGACGAAGTGCATCTTCAATTGCTTCTTCTTCAGTTGCATAGTTCCACATACGTGTTCCACCTAATGCTGGACCAAGTGTTGTGTCGTGAATAGCGATGATTGCTTTAAGACCTGAAGTTTTATCTTGGCAAAAAATTAGTTGTTCGTAATCGTATGTCTCCATATATTTGAAAATTTCCATTTGTAATTCCTCCAATTAAGTGTTTTATATACTTGCAAGGGCGATTGAGTACAATTTACTTTCTGCACTATCGGCACGGGAAGTTAAGATGATTGGCACTTTTGCGCCTTCAATAACTGCTCCTACTTTGGCGCGGCCAAAGTACATAAATGATTTGTAAAGCACATTTCCAGATTCAATATTCGGTACGAGTAAAATATCGGCATATCCTGCTGTCTCAGATGAGATTCCCTTCGCCTTTGCAGAAGCCACTGATATGGCATTGTCAAAAGCTAACGGCCCGTCAACGACACAACCCTTAATCTGACCACGCTGATACATCATTGTCAGCAACGCAGCATCTGTGCTGGATGGCATGGCTGGATTGACAACCTCAACAGCGCTCAGTGGAGCAACGACTGGATTAGCGAGACCTACCCGATGTGCGACAGCAACAGCATTGACAAGAATATCTTTCTTTTGTTTCAAGTCGGGAGCAATGTTCATCGCAGCATCTGTCACAAATAACAATCGATCGAACTCTGGAAACTCGAAAACTGCCACATGCGAAATGGTTTTCCCTGTCTTCAAGCCGTTTTCATCACGCAATACTTCTCGTAATAATGTCGCTGTATCCACATGCCCTTTCATCAAAGCATCCGCTTCACCTGAACCCGCTGATTGAACAGCCTGTTTAACTGCTTGCGCCGCTGTCGGTGTATAGCGTAATTCGATGTCAGGATGGGATAAGATGTCTTGCGAAATGGCTTGGAAGTTTTGTTCGGTGTCATACAGAACAAATTTCGCCAGTTTAAGCTCAACCGCTTTACTTACTGCCTCCATAACTTCGGCATCTGCAGCACAGGCGATTGCGACTGTCTTTTTTTGCTGAGAAGTTGACCTGTTTAAAAGTTCAGCAAAAGATTTCATAAACAATCCCTCCTTTATCCTTCAACGCCTAGTTTCTCAATTTTGTAGTAGAGTGTTCGTAGCGAAATCTTTAGCTTTTTTGCAGCTTCAGTCTTGTTTCCTTTAAATGAAGCTAGTGTGTCTTGAATCAATTTGCGTTCATACTCTTCTACTAATTCAGTAAGAGAGCCATCTGGCAACACCGGTTGTGACCTTCGAATCGTAGTCAATGGTAAATGCTTTTCTTCTACTAGTTTTTCATTGGCATTCATAAAGATCAATGTACGGCTTATGACGTTTTCAAGCTCTCGGACATTCCCTGGCCAATCATACGATTCTAATGCACGCAGTGCCCGGTCAGAGAACCCTTCGACTTGCTTTCCGAATTCTTTATTCAGTCTCACTAGCACATGCTCTAGGATGGAATGAATATCTTCTGTTCGTTCGCGCAAAGGTGGTATGTAGATTGGCATTTTATTAACTTGGAAATAAAGTTCTTCAAGAAAAGTGCCATCGCGCATATTTTTTTCTAATTGATCACTTGTCGAAGCAATCAATCTAAAGTCCGCAACTGCTAAGCGACTTAATAGTTCTTTTTGTTGATCAGAGGACAGTTCTCCTATTTCATCAAGAAACAATGTACCTCCAGAAGCTTGCTTCATCAAAATCTCTTGAGAGCCATCTTCAAATAATGAACTGGTTGCTTCCACAGAACTACAATTGACGCGAATAAATTTATTGTGCTTCCATTCGCTTTTTCGATGAATGGCATGAGCAAACAAATCTTTACCGACGCCTGTTTCTCCGCGAAGTAATATGGTAACTGGTACTCCAGCCGCTAATTTTGCTTGATCTTTAGCAAATTGAATTTTTTCAGATTGTCCAATAATATCTTCAAAAGACAAATTGGATTCTAGAGAGCGAATAAGCAAGCGGGCTCGGTCTAATTCTTTCATCATAAGTCGCATTTCTGTCACGTCATGGATAACTCCTACACTGCCCTTTAATCGATTATTGACAATGACAGGAGCAACGTTAACAATGACATCTTTTCGATCTTTTCCTATTTGAAGCTGTTTTCCACGCACAGGTTTACGTGTATCCAATACTTGTCGATGAATACTTTCTCCATCTGCAATGTCTGCTTCTGCTGGTTTTCCAATGATGTCTTGTTCCGTGAGACCTGTTATTCGTGAATAAGCCGGATTGATAAGAAGCCCTATTCCTTTTTCGTCGACTACTGAAATAGCATCATCGGAAGATTGGATAATTGCTTCTAACATCATTTGAATCTCACGTAAGTTCGTCAGTTCTTCAGCCATTTCTTGGATCTCTGAAATATCTTTAAATACTGCAAACGCACCAATACGCTCACCAGAATCAATTGTTATAGGAAACCTTGATGTGACAATCTTGGTACCGCTTTCAAGAGTTAATTGTTGGAACGATTCATATCGGCCAGTTTCGATCACTTGCATCAATCGGCTATGAGGAATGACTTCGTGAATATGCTTGCCGATCACTGTGTCCTTTTTCACCTGTGTGAGCCGGGCCGCACTTTCATTGAAAAATGTAATTTTCCCGTCCACATCAATACTAATGATTCCTTCTTCCATCGAATCAAATATAATGCGTTGAACAGTTCTTTGAGCATCTATCAAATGAAACGATCGTTCTTTTTCTTCAATCAGTTGGACTAAGATTGAAGCAATTTCTCCTGGGATAACTACAGTGCTTCGATCTCGTTTGGCTAAAAGCTTAGGCAACAACTGTGGATCACCTGTAGCATCTATAATGACATCGATTTCAGGAGACATATAAGACGTCCATTTTGAATCTGTTGGAATACCCATAGATTCAGCGAGTAACAAGGCAGGCGCTTCAGGATTTTCATCTATAACTGCTGCAAACGTGAAATTCCCCAAATCATTGAGAAGACGTAGAATAGCAGTGCCACCTCTACCTGCTCCAAGTAAAAGTATATTTTGCAATTTATTGCACACCTCCCTGGTGTAAGTGCAAGTTGTTGCATTTCTCCTTTATGATACCGTAAGATGACTCGATTGACAATCATTTTTACACATGCGATAGTTATCTAAAGGTTAGGAGATGACGCAATTGGCTAGGCTAGTAGCATTGATAATACTGGTAATACCAGGTATTTTCGCAGCTTATGGGATTAAATTAATGCGGGATACTTTTTTTGGAGTTAGCAACTTAGGAACAGCGCCCTTATGGTTACAATTTATACTCGGATTGCTCTTTATGATTATGGGAGTCGGATTTTTTGCAGGATTCTTGTTGCGACGAGATCGTAAAAATGGACGTGTATCCGAGCGATTCAAAGAAAAAAAAGGCTAATCCAATTTATGGATTTTGCCTTTTTTGTTTTTTCATGATGATATCTGGATAATCGCTGATCCACCCTATGACACAGGGCATTGGATTGGTGATGAATGCTTCCTTACCTGTCAGTCCATAGAAACGAATGGAGTAGTCTGCACATAACGCCTTCACCCACTCAGATTTATAATAGCGTTTGTTTAAGTGAATGGTACGTAACCAAGAATACTGTTTCATTTCATTCCAATCGGTTGATTTTTTTCCGATCAAGCACCAATCGTACTCAGGATATTTTTGATTCCCTAATTCAAGAATCGAGACATCAAAAGACGAAAAGTGAACATCTGAAAACCCTTTGATCAATTCTGCGACTTCCCAGATTTTTTCGTGTTTCCCCATGTAGGTCTCTTTTAATTCAACATTTAACGCTACTTGATGCTCTGATGCAAAGTCTATAAATTCACGCAGTGTTAAAATTCGTTGGCCGAACCAGCGTCTGAAAAAGCGCCTACCTACTTTCCACTTCATCACTTCTTCTGCAGCCACATCTCGAATTTGTTTGTTTTGTCCCGTCAGACGAAACAAATCTAAGTCGTGAATCACCATATGTTCTCCGTCAGCGGTTAGTTGTAGATCAATTTCAATTCCTGTGCATTGTCTTGCTATCGCTTCTTTAAATGCGGCAAGTGTATTCTCCATTTTATATCCTGATGCACCACGATGCGCATAAATAGGAAGCATAGTAAAACCCTTTCTAACTTGCCATGTTCTCTAAACGAATCTTATCTGCAATCATGGCAATAAATTCTGAATTTGTTGGTTTGCTCTTAAGGTGATGAACTGTGTAACCGAATGTCTGTGAAATCGTCTCATAATTCCCTCTGTTCCATGCTACTTCTATAGCATGTCGAATCGCTCTTTCCACACGGGATGGTGTCGTATCGAATTTTTTAGCGATTTCTGGATAGAGCACTTTCGTTACAGAGCCAAGTAGTTCAATGTCATGATAGACCATTTGAATTGCTTCTCGCAAATAAGAATACCCTTTGATATGTGCAGGTACACCAATCTCTTTAATAACGTTTGTAATGGTGAAGTCGATTCCCTTTGTCTTAAACGCATGACGTCTAGGAGACGCATCTGATTGGCTTTGAGCCGAACCAGCGACTTGAAGGATCTGTTGAACCAGGCGGTCAAATTCAAACGGTTTTAACATAAAGTATGCAGTTCCTAAATCAACGGCTTGCTTCATCACTTCTTCTTGGCCAAACGCCGTCAGCATGATGACTTTCATATTTGGATAGAGCTGCTCTTTATGCAGATAATCCATGACCGCAATGCCATCGAGATGAGGCATGATGATATCTAGTAACAAAACATCAGGAACTTGCTTTTCTAAAAGTTCCAAACACTGTTTGCCGTTAAAAGCCACGTGAATGACTTCAATCGACGGATGCTCTTTAAAATAGTCAGCAATCGTTGTCACTAAATCACGATTATCATCCACTACCATTACTTTAATTTTTTCCATTCCTTCATCCCCTGCCTTCTATCATTCTACTTACATACTATAGAGAAAGTAGTTCAAAAGTTAAATATATCTTTTGTAGGATAATTTCTATCAATTCTGACAACTACCGACAATTTTTAAGGGTTTTGTCGAATAATCTTCACTATAGTATAACTTTTTTAATGAATCGATAGCAACTGAAAATTCGTCAATCGGATACAAATGAAAAAACCACCCCGAAGGATGGTTTCTACTTTTTCATCTGATCAATGGAGATAGCTGCACCTTTTGTTGGTTGAACACTGTTCATATGTGTAAGTGCTCCAACCAAATGATTGTTTTGAATAATGGGACTTCCACTCATTCCTTGGAGGATACCACCTGATAAGTTGAGTAATTGCTCATCCGTTATCGTGACAAAAAATTTGTCAGAGTCGATAGCTGTTATCTCAAGATCATACTCCTCTACTTGATCTCCAGCAGTTACTGTTCTTAACGTGGCTTTTCCTTTTCTTGGATTGCTGACTTGGATTTCTTGACGACTTGGAAACCAAGCTGCAACTGATGATGCATCTCCCAGAAGGCCGTATAGAGAGTTTTGAGTTACTGGCGCCACTCTCAAAGGGATAAGCGGCTTTGTTACTTTAAATCCTGGTTTTTGAGGAGCGGAGCGTACGATTTTGTCTACAGCAGCTAACCGAATATGGCCATTTGCACCTGTCGGGATTGTTCCTGTCAAATGTTCTTGTATGGGATGCCCTAGTGCATAGTACGTGTTACTAGTTGTATCTAAAAAAGTCAGTGTACCGACACCTGCCACTGTATCAATCACTACTGGTAGGAGGCGCTCCAGTTCTTTAGCTGAACACGCTAATGTATACTGTTCACCATCTCGACTCATAGTAAGTGGTATAGAAGTTGAGGAAGATTTACTAATTAATTCTATTAATTCTTTTTTCGACTGCAACGAATACACTTTGTCTTGCTGTTTAATTGCCGTTTTACACAAAGATAAATCTTCAACGACAATCATTTCCTCAAGCGGAATTTCGATTTCAATCGACTCACCTAAAGGGACGATGGCTGCTGAGACAGGAATCGGTACCAACAAGCAAAGTATAAAAACAGCTATCTTCCAGGATCCCAAAATAAAATTCACCTCCTTTGAAGTAGTGTGCTTCAAAAGAGGTGATTCATGATTGGTACTATTTTTCTTAAACGACTTATTTTTTTGATTGCGCCTGCTGTAATAATTCTGCTGCGTGATGCAAAGTAATCTCAGAAATCTCTTCTCCTGCCATCATTCGACTCAACTCTTCCGTTCGTTCAGGTAAAGTTAATTCTTGTATCGATGTTTTAGTTCGGTCTTGCTGTACATGTTTTTCAATACGTAAATGAGTATCAGCTAAAGCTGCTACTGCAGGCAAGTGAGTAATGACAAGCACTTGTGAGTCTTTGGCAATTTGACCGATTTTTTCGGCGATGGCTTGTGCAACTCGACCCGAAACACCCGTATCCACTTCATCAAAAATGATAGACGTAATTTCTTGATGCTTTGAAAAAATGCTCTTCAATGCAAGCATGACGCGACTCAATTCCCCACCAGAAGCTACTTTTGTAAGAGGTTTTAGAGGCTCACCAACGTTGGTTGCGATATAAAAAACAACATGATCTCTTCCGTTTTCGCCAAATTGCGCGATCTCTTCTACACGCACATCCATGATCGCTCGGTCCATATAGAGAGCACTTAATTGTTCCATAATACTTGCACTTAACGCTAATGCTGTTTGTTGACGAATAGCCGTAAGTTCTTGCGCTTCAAGCAAAAGGTCTGCTTCAATTTGAGCAGATTTTTTCTCAAGCTGTGCAATTTCTTCGTCACGATTTGTTAATTGATCCAGTTGCTTGTTGATTTTTTCACCGTAGAGGATGACTTCATCAACAGTTTGTCCATACTTGCGCTTTAAAGTTTGAATGAGAGCAAGCCTGTCATCTAAATACTGCATCCGCTCTTCATCAAATTCCATACTGTCGAGTTGCTGTTGAATTTGAGATTGGATATCTTCCAAAATAAAATAGGCATTGGCAAACTCTTCATTAATTTTTTCGTAGGTCTGATTCACTGACCGGATATCTTGTAGTGCATGGAGCACGACACCTAAATAATCCATTGCCCCAGATTCAGAAGTGAGCGCCTGAGAAGAAGTTTGCAGTTTATCCACTATCTTGGAGTAATTCATCATTTCTGTGCGCTCTGCAGTCAATTGCTCTTCTTCACCACTTGTTAGACCAGCTTCTTGAATTTCATTAAGTTGGAAGCGGTAAAGATCCATGCGATGGGTCATCTCTTGATCATCCATTTGAAGAGCTTTTAAGCGTTTTTTTGTTTTTAAATAGGAAGCGTAGATTTCCTTGTAGGCAAGTTTAGCTGCAATCAGCTCTTTAGAAGCGAATTGATCTAATAAATCGATATGGAAACGCTCGTCCATAAGCTCTTGGCTCTCATGTTGCCCATGGATATCGACAAGAGTGGTACCTACTTCACGCAACACAGCAATCGTTACAAGTTTTCCATTGATTCGACAGGTGCTTTTTCCGTTTGAATTCAATTCTCTTCTTAATATGATGCTCTCTTCATCTGCAGGAATGCCTAGCTGTTCTAATTTTTTATAACTCGAGTGGTTCCGCGATTCAAGAGAAAACAAGCCTTCAAGTTCTGCTTTTTTTGTACCATGTCGAATAAACTCGGATGAACCACGTGCGCCACACAATAATTGCACAGCATCGATGATAATCGATTTACCAGCACCGGTCTCACCGGTTAGAACTGTTAACCCTTCACTAAAGCTAACCGTCAACTCGTCTATAATGGCAAAATTACGTATTGATAGTTCCGCTAACATACGGGAAACAACTCCTCTTATAGCATTTCAAGCAACTTCCGTTTAACTTCATCTCGATCATTTTCTTGGCGACACAAAATCAGACAAGTATCATCTCCGCAAATGGTCCCCAATATTTCTTCCCAGTCTAAATAATCAATCAGTGAACCGATTGCATGCGCATTCCCTGGTAGCGTCTTCATTACTAAGAAATGACTTGCTCCATCGATAGATACAAACGCATCTGTTAATGCACGTTTTAATTTCTGCATCGGATTGAAGCGCTGATCTGCCGGTAAACTGTACTTGTAGCGACCATCTGGCAAAGGAACTTTTACTAGATGCAACTCTTTGATGTCTCGAGACACAGTTGCTTGAGTAATGTTAAATCCTTCAGCTTTTAAAATGTCGACTAAATCGTCCTGCGTTTCCACTTCGTTGTTCGAGATAATATCTCGAATCCGTATATGCCGCTGTCCTTTATTCATTTCATTCACTCCATCGACTGTATATTTATACCTTAGTATTTATACAGTATCATTCGAATCATACGCAAACAAGTATTACGTAAAAAAGGGATTGGAAAAAATATACTAGTAGAACGCAACTTAAACAAAAATCAGTAGATTCTCTAGAATTTAATCTAGAGAATCTACTGATTTATTTTGGTCTAACCTCTTTAGAGTTTAATGTTTGATGCGCTTGTTGGACAATCTCTTCAAAATTAGGTGATTGTGTAAAATCACTGGATTTCTTTAAATAAAACAAGAATTCAATATTTCCTTCTCCGCCAGTAATCGGTGAGAAAGTCGCGTCTTGTACAGCAAACCCAGCATTGTTAGCAAATAATGCCACTTGTTCAAGAACATCTAAATGCACTTTAGGGTCACGGACAATCCCTTTCTTTCCGACTCGATCTTTACCAGCTTCAAACTGCGGTTTGACTAACGCAACCACTTCTCCACTATCCACTAAGATTGAAGCAAGTGGCGGAAAAATTAAATGGAGAGAAATAAAGGATACATCTATTGTAGCGACAGTCGGCAAGCCAACTGGAAAATCTTCCGGTTTGCTGTAGCGGAAATTTGTACGTTCCATCACGGTCACACGTTCATCGCTACGGATTTTCCAGTCCAGCTGGTTATACCCGACATCAAGTGCATAAGCGTGTTTAGCACCGTTTTGCAATGCACAGTCAGTAAATCCACCTGTAGAAGAGCCAATGTCTAACAAAATAGCGTCTTTCAAGTCGAGAGAGAATGCCTCAATAGCTTTTTCAAGTTTAAGACCACCACGACTCACATACTTTAGACGCTGTCCTTTTAAAACAAACTCACATGAAACCTCTACTTTTTCACCAGGTTTCATAATCTGCATTTCATTCACATAAACCTGACCGGCCATGATAGCCCGTTTTGCCTGCTCACGTGAAGTGAAGAGCTCTTTTTCAACGAGCAAAATGTCTGCTCTTTCCTTTGGAACTTGACTCATTACACGGTAGCCTGCTGAAGTTGTGACTTCACTTGTTTTTTCAACTCTTCTACAGAAATATGAATATCATTTAACAACTCAGGCACATCTCCGTGCTCGATGAAGCAATCTGGAATTCCCATTCGAGTTACATTCACATGCTGTTTTTGATCATTATAATGTTCTAGTACACTGCTTCCAAAACCGCCTTGCAAGACTGCTTCTTCAAGAGTGATAACTGGAATAGAACGTTGAGCAATTGAGTTTAACATTTCGCTATCAAGTGGCTTAATAAAACGAGCATTTACAACTTCTACAGAAATTCCTTCTTGGCTTAATTCTTCAGCTGCTTGCATCGCCATTGGAATTGTCGTTCCAAAAGTTAAGATCGCTGCATCAGTTCCTGCCGATAAGACTTCCCAACTTCCGATTGGAATTGTTTTTAATTCCTCATCCATTGGAACTCCATAGCCGTTGCCGCGAGGGTAACGAAGTGCAATTGGACCATCATTGTATTCAATAGCTGTTTTCACCATGTGTTGCCCTTCGTTTTCATCCTTAGGCATCATGATAACGATATTAGGCATATGACGTAAGAAAGCAATATCATAGACTCCTTGATGCGTTTCTCCATCTGCGCCAACGAGACCAGATCGGTCAATACCTAAAAATACGTTTAGATTTTGACGGCAAACGTCATGAAGCATTTGATCATAAGCTCGTTGCAAGAAAGTGGAATAAATCGCAACATACGGTTTCATACCGTCCATTGCCATACCAGCTGCCATTGTAATGGCATGTTGTTCAGCAATCCCCACATCAAACATACGATCAGGGAATTCAGAAGCAAAGCCTTCTAGCTTTGAACCTACAGGCATAGCTGGAGTTATCGCAACGATACGCTTGTCCTCACGTGCTAATCGACGAACTGTCTCTGAAACGAGACCACTCCATGAAGGACCTTTAGAAGATGATTTCACAAAGTCACCCGTCTCCATTTTGTAAGGGCCGGTTCCGTGCCATGTGCCAATCTTATCAAGTTCAGCTGGTTGGAAACCTTTCCCTTTCTTCGTGATAACATGCAAGATAACAGGACCATCTGCATTTTTAGCAAATTTGATGTTTTCTTCTAAATCATCGAAGTCATGACCATTGATAGGTCCTAAGTAAGTGAAGCCCATCTCTTCAAAGAATGCTCCAGACACCATTAGATACTTTAAGCTATCTTTTACGCGTTCAGCAGTTGAAGCAATTTTCCCACCGACAGCAGGGATTTTTTTTATTAAGTATTCAATATCATCTTTTGCTTTGTTATAAGATCCATGTGTGCGTAATTTGCCTAAAATATTGTGAAGTGCTCCAACGTTAGGGGCAATAGACATTTCATTGTCATTTAAAATAACAATCATTTTTGTCTTTTCATGGCCGATATGGTTAAGTGCCTCAAGAGCCATACCCCCAGTTAACGCACCATCCCCAATAATTGGAATTACATGGTTAGACTTGCCCAAGACATCTCGAGCTTTCGCCATACCCATTGCGGCAGATAGGGATGTGGAGCTATGCCCAGCTTCCCATACATCATGTTCACTTTCAATGCGTTTTGGAAAACCGCATAATCCCTTGAATTGACGGAGCGTGTCAAATTGATTCGCGCGACCTGTCAGTATTTTGTGCACGTAAGCTTGATGCCCTACGTCCCAAATAAACTTGTCTTCTGGAGAGTTAAAAGCTTTATGAAGAGCGAGAGTTAACTCGACTACTCCTAAGTTCGGTCCAATATGACCACCTGTTACAGATAATTTTTCAATAAGAAAATCTCGAACGTCTTGACTTAACGACTCGAGTTCCTCTTTCGACATTGTTTTCAAAAAGGATGGACTTGTTATAGTATTCAGATCCACTTCCATCACACACCTTATCTTGTTATTCCTTAATTTATAGGTAGTTCTAATAATAGCAATAACCCTCATGAAAATACAGTGAGAAGTTAGTTGTCTCTATAGGTAATATAGTCTGCGAAGCTTTTTAGTAAGCCTTGACCTTTGCCAATGGATGCCAAAGCTTCGGTTGCTTGTTGATGATACTTAGTTCTTTCAGCTACTGCGCCTTCTAGAGTTAGCAGGGCAGGATAAGTACTTTTATTGGCAGCTATATCCTTGCCAGCTGTTTTTCCAAGTATGGTTGAATCGGCTGTAACATCTAAAATATCATCTTGTACTTGGAACAGAACACCTAAAGCTGTAGCATACTCAGCAAGTGCTTGTTGTTGCTGTTCATTTGCTCCTGAAAGAAGGGCTCCAGCCTGTACGCTAAACTGAAGGAGCGCACCAGTTTTGTTTGCATGAATTTGTTGAAGATGAGCTAGCTCTACTGCACTTCCTTCTGCTTCCATATCCATTAGTTGGCCACCGACCATACCTTTAGCACCCGCAGCTTCTGAAAGTAGGCGAATTAGTGAGATTTTCTCGCCATCTGTGTATGTTGTCGAGTGACTAAGTAGACGGAACGCTTCAGTTAAGAGTCCATCACCTGCTAAGATCGCCGTAGCTTCACCAAAAACGACATGGTTTGTAGGTTTTCCTCGACGTAACTCGTCGTCATCCATCGCCGGAAGATCATCATGAATAAGGGAGTAGGTGTGAATGTACTCAAGAGCACACGCAGCATCGTAGCCTCTTGCAAGTGGTTGACCAAATTCTTCAAGAACTGCAAGAAGCAACATAGGACGAACTCGTTTTCCACCAGCTTCTAATGAATAGAGCATCGACTTCTTCAACGTTTCGGTAATCGATTGTTGTTGAATGCCCGCTAGTAAATGCTGTTCGATATCTTGTAGATGCTGCTGAATGAACAGTTTGACATCTTGAGACATAGACTAGACCTCCTCTTCTTCACTGATAAACTGGACAAGTTGTTTTTCAGCTTGTTGCAATTTAGTTGAACATTGAGCAGATAGCTCCATGCCTTGTTTATACAAATCGATTGATTCCTCTAAAGGAACGTCCCCTTGTTCTAATCGACGCACAATCTCCTCTAATTGTTTCATTGCTTCTTCAAATGTCCGTTCCATGCTTTTCACCCTTTTCTACAGATTGTATGACTGCTTGAGCAGTCCCATCGTGAAAGTGTATTGCTAGTGTGTCATTAGCGTTTAGTTGTTCGACAGACTTAATGACAGTCCCTTGGATTTCTGTATAGACAAATCCTTTTCTCATCGTTTGAAGTGGACTCAACGCCTCAAGCGTACGCATACGATCAAGGAGTTCCCTGCTTCTTGCAGCGGTCTGTTGCTTAACGATGAAATGCAGACGTTGTTGCAGTTTTTGATTATTGGCCATTTCTGTTTGAATACGAGCATGCGGAGACAAAAACTGCAAACGCATTTCGAGCTGTCTATAGTCAGAACGTGTTCGTTGGACCTGTTTTTCTAAAGCAGCGGTCAATTGCTCTTGTAACCGAATGTGCTGTTCGACAAATGGTCGATAAAGTCTAGCTGTGTCGGTAAAAACAAGTGATGAAGACAGACGCTGCCAATGTTCCTCTCGTTGCTGCAGAGCCACCGTTGCCAGTTGCCGCACTCGAGTTGCTTGATCGTCAATATGGCGTCTTAGTTGCAACTGATCAGGAACGGCAAGTTCTGCAGCTGCCGTAGGAGTCGGCGCACGTAGATCTGCTACAAAATCAGCTATTGTGGTATCGGTTTCGTGCCCAACAGCACTTATAATAGGAACGCGGCTCCCAGCTATTGCTCGAGCTACTGGTTCTTCATTAAAAGCCCACAAATCTTCAATTGAACCGCCACCTCGACCTACGAGGAGAACATCCATGTCCTTACTTCGGTTGGCTTTTTCTATCGCTCGAACAACAGAAGCAGCTGCTCCGGCCCCTTGCACAAGTGCAGAAAACACGGTAACTCTTGCTAACGGAAATCTGCGTTCTAATGTAGCAAGTATATCTCGAATCGCTGCTCCTGTCGGTGAGGTAATGACACCTATATGTTGAGGAATTTTAGGAAGAGGTTTCTTCAGATGGGGAGAAAACAAACCTTCTTGATCTAGCTTCTTTTTTAATTGTTCATAGGCAACAAATAGAGCTCCCACTCCATCTGGCTCCATCGATTTTACATAGAATTGATAATTCCCCGCACTTTCAAACAAACTAATATCACCCGTGACAAACACATTCATTCCCTCTTCTGCACGGAAAGTTAAGCTACGCGCCTGCCCTGCGAACATGGCACAAGCAATGCGTGATCCCGCATCTTTTAAAGTAAAATAAACATGGCCATTAGAGTGGTATTTCACATTTGATAACTCCCCTTTAACGAACACTTTTCGTAAATAAGGATCTGCATCAAATTTCTTTTTTATGTACCTGGTTAATGCGGTGACAGTTAAATAACTAGATTGCTCGGTCAAAACAACGCCCCCTCCGGTAAAACAAGCTTGTACGGGATGTACAAGCTTGTTGTCATTGTATTAAGTTCTAAGTGCACGCTCTGCACTCAAACAGGTATTCTCCATTAACATGGCAATCGTCATCGGACCGACGCCACCCGGAACAGGTGTTAGAGCACCAGCCACTTCTTTTGCAGATGCAAAATCAACGTCTCCAGATAGCCTGCCATCTGAGTTTCTATGAATCCCGACATCAATAACGGCTGCACCAGGTTTAATATGCTCTCCCGTAATCATAGAAGGTTGTCCTGTTGCAACAATTAAAATGTCCGCCTGTTTCGTGAACTCGGCCAAGTCTGGAGTTCTTGAATGAGTGTAGGTAACTGTGGCATGCCGGTTGAGTAGTAATTGTCCCATCGGTTTGCCCACGATATTACTGCGACCAACGATAACAGCGTGTTTGCCTTCGATTTCAATCGCCGAATAATCAAGGAGCTGAATAATTCCAAACGGTGTACATGGGATAAAGCCTTGTTGACCAAGTAGTAGTTTCCCAACATTGAGAGGATGAAAACCATCTACATCCTTCCTTGGATCAATAGCTTGCAGGATTTTATGTTCGTCCATGTGCTTTGGAAGTGGCAGCTGAACCAAGATTCCGTGTACCGAATGATCCTGATTGAGGTCGTCGATAAGTGCCAATAATTCATCCTCAGTAAGGCTTGAAGGACGAGAAATCACGTCAGATTTCATGCCTAAACGGGTGCTAGTACGCTCTTTACTGCCAACATAAGTTTGAGAAGCTGGGTCGTCACCAACTAAAATCACGGTCAAACCCGGTAGTATTCCCTGCTCGTTCAGCACAGAAACGCGATCTTTTACTTTCAAAATTACTTGCTCAGCAATTGCTTTGCCATCGATGATTGTCGCTGTCATGTTGCACGCTCCTACTTGTTGATGTATTTAGATAATACGCCATTTACAAATCGGCTGGATTGTTCGTCTCCATATGCTTTTGTCAGTTCTATCGCTTCATTAATGATTACTGGTTTAGGAGTATCTTCTGTATGTTCTAATTCAAATACAGCCATCCGCAATATAGTTCGCTCAATTTTTGGAAGGCGGTTAAGTGACCAGTTCTCGAGCTTTTCTTCGAGGCTATTGTCAATCTCTTCACGGTGGGCCAGAGTTCCGTTTACTAAAGTATCATAAAATACATCTTGTTCTTCTGTGACGTGCAACATCGCTTCGTGTATATTCATTTCGGAATGATCCAATTGAAACAGTACGCGCAGTGCATGTTCGCGAGCTTCTCTTCTTTTCATACATGTTGACTCCTTTATCCATTCACTATGCTACATATCATAGCATAGAAATGGTGGTTACAAAACTTTATTCCTAATTCAGAAAGTTTAATGGAAGCAAAAAATAGGCACCTCACAGGATGCCCGTGAGGTGCTTGAAATTAATTGTTTTCTTGTGTTTCGAATTGAATGCCCGTCACGTGGACATTGACTTCTTTCACTTCAAGGCCCGTCATATTTAAAATTGCCTGACGTACATTTTGTTGTACTTCTTGTGCAATAGTTGGCACCGATTTGCCATAGCGAACTGTACAAAAGACGTCTATGAACAAGCCTTTAGCAGAGATGTCAGTTTTGATACCTTTACCGTGCACTTTTTTACCTAATAGCTCGACAACGCCTGCTGCGAAGTTGCCACGAGTAGCTGCTACTCCATCTACTTCATGTGCAGCAATTCCAGCGATCACAGTTAAAACATCAGGAGCGATTTGAATAGATCCTAAGTCACCTTTACCAGTGGACATTTGAAAATATTCTTGATCTTTAGTTTCAGCCATTGGGAACATCCTCCTTCATAATTTCATAGTGCTCTAAAAATTTAGTATCAAAATTTCCTGAACGGAAAACTTCATGATCCATTAGACGTAAATGGAAAGGAATCGTTGTCTCTACTCCATCAACGATAAACTCTTGCAACGCACGTTTCATTTTAAGCACTGCTTCTTCTCGTGTAGGTGCATGAACAATCAACTTCGCTACCATAGAGTCATAGAATGGAGGAATCACGTATCCTGGGTATACCGCTGAATCGACACGTACCCCATAACCACCAGGAGGTAGGTACATTGCAACCTTACCAGGTGACGGCATGAAGTTTTTCGACGGGTTTTCAGCATTGATACGACATTCAATAGACCAACCATTCAAACGAATATCTTCTTGCTTGATTTTTAATACTTCACCAGAAGCAACCAGAAGTTGTTGTTTGATTAAATCTACTCCAGTAACCATTTCGGTAACAGGATGTTCTACTTGAATACGTGTGTTCATTTCCATGAAATAAAAGCTATCTTGAATATGATCATAGATGAATTCTACTGTACCGGCAGACTCATAGTTCACGGCAAGAGCCGCTTTTACAGCAGCATCTCCCATTTTTTGACGAGTCTGTTCCGTTAGAGCAGGCGAAGGTGCTTCTTCCACCAGTTTTTGCATGCGACGCTGGATGGAACAATCGCGCTCGCCAAGATGGATCGCGTTTCCGTGACCATCTGCTAGCACTTGAATCTCTACATGGCGAAATTCTTCAATAAATTTCTCCAAGTAGACACCTGGATTACCGAATGCGGCCTGTGCTTCTTTTTGGGTAATCTTGATTCCTGTAACAAGTTCTTCTTCTGAACGTGCCACGCGAATTCCTTTACCTCCACCACCTGCTGTAGCTTTAATTATGACAGGATAGCCGATTTCACCAGCTATTTTTTTGCCTTCTTCAATGGATTCAACAATTCCAGTAGAACCTGGCACTACAGGAACACCAGCTGCTCGCATCGTTTCTCGTGCAACGTCTTTTGTTCCCATTTTAGAAATCGCTGAACTAGATGGTCCAATGAATTTAATATTGCAAGTTTCACAGAGCTCAGCAAAATCAGCATTTTCTGCTAAAAATCCATAACCCGGGTGAATGCCATCGGCGCCAGTTAGTTTGGCAACGCTCATGATGTTCGAAAAGTGTAAGTAAGAATCTTTCGATGTGCGGGGTCCAATACAATAAGCTTCATCGGCTAGTTGGACGTGCAACGCTTCTTTATCAGCTTCTGAATAAACAGCAACTGTTTCGATGTCCATTTCTTTGCATGCGCGAATAATACGCACGGCAATCTCGCCTCGATTGGCAATAAGTACTTTTTTCATGTTTGTCACCTCTTCGATGAATTATTTAATAGAAAATAGTGGCTGGCCGTATTCAACAAGCTGTCCATCTTTGACGAGAATCTCAACGATCTCACCATCAATTTCAGCCTCAATTTCATTAAATAGTTTCATAGCTTCAACGATACAAACTACTGAACTAGCTGAGACTTTATCGCCAACTTTGACATAAGCTGCTGCGTCCGGAGAAGAAGATTCATAAAAAGTTCCTACCATTGGTGAAGTGATTGTTTTGTAGTTGTTTTGTTCTTTTTGTTCTGGAGCTGCAACTTCTTTTTCTTCTACAACAGATGTTTGCGAGACGGCTGGCGTTGATGCTTCAACTGCAGCTGTAACTTGTGATGGCTGTTCTACTACTTTTTGAGTAGTGCCTGTGCCTACACCATGCTTTTTAAGTTTTAATTTAGTACCGTCTGCTTCAAATACAAATTCATCTAGTGAAGATTGATCCATTAATTTTATGATTTCTCGAATTTCTTGAATTTTCATTTTTATCGAACTCCCCTATTTCAGTTATGAGAATCTTTCCACTGTCTATTCTACAGTTTTTCGTTCTTTCGCGCACCCTTTTTTATTACCAGCTCTTATATTTCCTATTTTTCGGATAACATAAAATCGTTTGAATAACAAAAAAACTCGCTCGCGGCGAGTTTTAATAAGTTGAATAATCGACTTGTACTTTTGCAGCCTCAGGGTATTCTTTTTTCACTGCATAAATAATGTCATTTGCTTCTTCTGGTGCCAGCATCTCAGCAGAAACATGAACCAGCACTTGATCTTCTTGGATGCGCACCAATGCTTCTGGGTACCCGAGTGAAGTGATTACTAGTTCAAGCAAGGCCTCAGTAGAATCTTGGTTAGTGAGATTCTCTAGCTGTTGATACGCTTCATTTTTTTCTTCAGCTGTAAACTCTGGTGAGCCGATTTTTTGTGTGAGTTGTTCTCTCAACTGACTTCTTTGCGATTCTACTTCCATGCGCATCTCTTGAAATTTTTCGTTTGTCGGATAACTTACGGGTTGATTTTGATTGATGCCATCTACGGCAGCTTCGTCCTCAAACAACACGATACCACTGAAGGGATCTGGACGATCGTTCAATACATAAACGGAGAATACGGCACCAAGGCTGAGCAATGTCATAAACCAAACTATACGTTTTTTAGGGGTCAATAAAATCTCCTTCCATAGGTTCTACTTGAATGCGATGTTGTGAGATTTGGAGAACGGATGCGACAGTCTGACGTAATTTGTGCCTGGTAGATGGCTGGTTGGCTCCTTCCGCTATGACAAGAACTCCTACAGGTGCTGATGAATTATCTGCAACATCAAAAAAACTAGCGGACTTCTCAGGATAATGGATGTAAAGTTCCACTCTGCCCACCCCTTCCATTTGCATCAAGGCTGTAGCAAGTGGTTGTTCCGCTGTCTTATCGGGTTGATCAGTAGTGATAAAGCCAATTGCTAAAATCAACAGTGCGCCGAGCAATAGAGCAAGCTTTTGTTTTGGCTGCAACACGTCACCTACAATACGTTATGAGAGACCTCGGATAAATATGAAAATAAATAATAACACCAGCAATTTTTTCATCGTATGCAACTCTTGTTCGCGATCTGGTAAAAGTAGACAGAGACATTCCGTTAAAACATATAAAAGTAGCATTGTTTGTAAAAAAATCATCAGGCACTACCTACGGTCAACTGGAACAATACTAGACAATATAATAACAGCACTAATATGACTGCAATCATAAACAGAAACCAGGCACACATGATAAACAGCAATTTACCTAAGTCGTCTAGCAAGGCCCCCACTCTCTCACTGCCAATGATGACTAGAATTGCGCCGCTTGCACGCAACACAAATGCATCTAACAGGAGTTTACCTAGCGGAATGGCGACCATGCCTCCAATGGTTATAGAGGCAGTGGTCCCTAACGTTAATGCAGACAAAGAAGCGAGGCCTTTGACAGTAGACAGTCCCTCCGTAAATAACGAGCCTACAAGCGGAATAGAGTTTTGAACAACAGAAACTAGTGACGGTTTTAGTTGATCCATCAGCAACCAGCTTAACCCGCCACTTGCAGTGATAATGGCTGTAAATAAGGTAAACAGTAGAAACAATAAGAAAATGAGAAGATTACGTGCCAGTTCCGTGAGTCGAGTGAAGCTAGACTCAGAGTCCAATCGGTTCAACAGAGTAATGCTGGTTGTAAAAAGGAGCAGTGGATAGATGATGGATTCTAAAAACTGAAGACTGAACAAACTGTAAGCGACAGCCGCAAATGGCGCCAAAGGAAAAAGGACGGACACAAATAATTGGGATACCACTAATAGAAAGGGCACAATAGCTGACCAGAGAGGATTGAGGACCTCACGTATTGTCTGGATGGTTGTTAAGATTCCAGAAAAGTAGCGAATCATCATATACACAACCAACAGAAAGTAGAGAAACTCTGAAAGTTTTTTTGCATTTGGATGAACAAATGATAACAATTGATGCGTACATGTAAGCACGAGTAAAGTTGTTAAAAGTTCGATTGGTAGCCAGTTGGACAAGCTGTCACCGCATTTATAGGAGTAATTGTATCCAGTAATGAATGAGAGAAAGTTTAAACAACAGCACTATGAGTTTTGAAAGCACAGTTTCCCCTAACGCGTCTAAATAGGAAGCCAAAAAATCCAATGCTAAGTAAAAAAATGTCGTTACAAGTAAACCTTTAACTATGGGTAAAAGATCTATCGGCACTGCTTCAATAGCCATTTCGACGAGAGGCTTGGTAGATTGAATGGTAATGGTGACAACGAGAAACAACATGGAAGTTTGTAAATAAAAACTAACGGACGGTACTAGCTGTCGAATGATTTGAGACAGCAGAATATAAAAAAAGACAAGACCGATTGTCGCCCAAAGACTTGGCATCACATCTCATAAAGCCACAACAAATACTCTTCAATCACTTCAAAAAATAGTTTGAGCATGCGCAACAATTCGATTGAAAAGTAAATGAATGCAGTGACCGAAATAAAAAATGAGTATTCACTTTTATTGTTAAGTTCGAGGAACACGTGAAGGAGTGCAAGAAGGATGCCTACTCCTGCCATTCTGAAGATGTCATCAAAGCCCACCCAGCTACCTCCTTTGTTAGTACTGTATGAGCAAATTGGATGCTATAGACTAAAAAAGAGCTTGAAACAAAAGAAATCAGCAGATTCTCTTGAATAAATTCTAGAGAAACTACTGATTTTCGATGTTAAATCTTGTTGGGATTTAGTTTTTGTAAATCGGCAATAGTTCATAACTGTAGAGTTATTGTGCGCGAGATACGTATGAACCTTCAGTTGTATTAACGATTAATCGATCGCCAACATTAATGAATAATGGCACAGTAACCATAACGCCAGTCTCTAACTTAGCCGTTTTCGATCCACCACCAGAAGTGTCGCCTTTGATACCTGGTTCAGTTTCGATAACTTCTAATTCAACTGTGTTCGGCAACTCGATACCAAGTGTTTCTCCTTGGTATTGAACAATGCTAAGCTCCATGTTTTCTTTCAAGAACTTCAATTCATATTCGATAGAGTTTTCAGGAAGCTCTACTTGATCGTAGCTCTCTGTATCCATAAATACGTGCATATCACCATTTGCATACAGATATTGCATTTTGCGTGTATCAATTTGGGCTTTCTCTACTTTTTCGCCCGCACGGAACGTACGTTCATTGACTGAACCACTGCGAAGGTTACGCAGTTTTGAACGAACAAATGCAGCGCCTTTACCAGGTTTAACGTGTTGGAATTCAATTACACGGTATAAGTTACCGTCAAAAACGATGGTTAAGCCTGTTTTAAAATCATTTACTGAAATCATGTGATTTCCTCCTATAAAATAACTAATTCTTTTGAAGTAAGCGTTAAGCGTTCTACGCCCGTCTCAGTGACTAACGCGTCATCTTCAATTCGCACACCACCGATATCCGGTAAATAAATACCCGGCTCAATAGTGATTAACATGCCAGGCTCTAATACAACGTCAGAACGTGAGGAAAGACCAGGACCTTCATGTACCTCTAAACCAATTCCATGACCTAGTGAGTGTCCAAATGCTTCTCCGTAACCTTTTGAAGCAATATAGTCACGAGCAATCGCGTCTGCCTCTTTACCTGTCATACCTGGCTTGATTTTTTCAAGTGCAAGAAGTTGAGAATCTAAGACGACTTGATAAATCTCTTTTAACTTTTCAGAAGGCTCTCCAACAGCAAGTGTACGTGTCACATCAGATACGTAGCCATTGTAGTATGCACCAAAGTCTAGTGTAATGAAATCACCTTGCTCGATTACTTTATGAGTTGCTACACCATGTGGCAGTGCAGAGCGAACCCCAGAAGCAACAATTATATCAAATGACGAAGATGTTGCCCCCTGTTTGCGCATGAAAAATTCAAGTTCATTTGAAACATCTAGTTCCGTCATACCTGGTTGAATAAATGTGAGGATGTGCTCGTAAGCGTCATCTGCAATTTTACATGCTTGCTTAATAATAGTAAGCTCGTCTTCCGTCTTAATCAAGCGGATTTTTTCAACGATGCCCGTTGTTGGGACAAGTTCTGCTTCCAGAGCCTTGTTGTAGCGATCATATTCTGCAAAAGTCATAGCCTCTTGTTCGAATCCAACTTTATCAAGGCCATTTTCTTTCACGACTTGAGCAACAGCTTCAATCAGTGTAGTTTTTTGTTCTACAAGTGTATACCCTGTGATTTGAGCATTTGCTTGTTCTGTGTAGCGAAAATCTGTAATAAAGAAAGCTTCTGACTGTGTAACAAGAGCTACTCCTGCCGTTCCAGTAAAGCCTGTTAAGTAACGACGACTGTGTGGATTTGTGACTAGAAGAGCGGATAAAGATGAATCAGTCAATGCTTGACGAACTTTTTCTAATTTCATAATGACTTAGCCTCCTATATAAACACTATGTCTAGTGTAGCATAGGGCTATTTTTCAGAAAACGATTATTATTTCGTCACTCAAAAAAGATGCCGAAATCGGCATCTTTTTGTTCTAAAGTCCACACTTCAGTTGTGCACCACAATTTGTACAAGTGTTACAGCCACCTAGCTCTTGGACAGTACCTTTTCGACATACCGGACAAGTGTTCCCAACTTCAGAACCAATTGTTACGTTTGTGCTTCGCAAATCTTGAATTGTATCAATCAGAACGATTGGTCGTTTTGTTTCGACAATTTCATCATGGGGTTCTGACATATCGTTTTCTTCAGCTTTCAGCGTCAGCACTTGCGAGTCACGGCTACCATCTACATACACCGTGCCACCTTTTGCCCCACCTTTGTAAAGTCGCTCATACACACCTTCTACTTGCTCGACGGTGTAGCCTTTAGGCGCATTAACTGTTTTAGAGATCGAAGAATCAATCCAACGTTGAATAATGCACTGTACGTCTGCATGGGCTTCAGGCTTTAATTCCATAGCCGTTACAAACCACTCTGGCAAATCATCAGCTGAAGCGTGAGGATTGCGCTCTACGTACTCGCTTACGATATCTGCTTTGACTTCAATAAACTTGCCAAGTCGACCGCTACGGTAGTAAGTGAATGAGAAGTACGGTTCTAGACCAGTCGACACCCCAACCATAGTGCCCGTTGAGCCTGTTGGTGCTACTGTTAGCAAATGAGAATTGCGAATCCCGTTTTCCAAAATCGATTCACGAATGGATTCATTCATTCCTTGCATGAAACCAGTCTCAGTGAAGGCCTTGCGCAAACGAGCCGTCTCTTCTTCAGTATCCCCTACTAAGAATGGGAAGCTTCCTCGTTCTTTAGCAAGCTCGACAGATGTCTCGTAAGCAGTTTCGGCAATTGTTTGGAAAATTTGGTCGACTACTTGATTGCCTTCTTCAGAGCCATATGGTTTTTCACAATAAATCAATAGATCTGCAAGGCCCATAACTCCGAGTCCGACACGTCGTTCTCCTAGTGCTTGTACTTTGTTCTCTTCTAAGAAATACGGTGTCGCATCAATGACGTTGTCTTGCATACGTACACCTACGCGCACTGTATCTTTTAATGCTTCAAAATCAACAGTCTTGGATTCTTTGTGCGCAAATTGAGCTAAGTTAACAGCTGCTAAGTTACAAACACTGTATGGCGCAAGTGGTTGTTCCCCACAAGGATTGGTTGCCACTACCTTCTGTCCATAGGCTTTTGCATTTGTTTTATCGTTGGCGTTATCGATAAAGAAGATTCCTGGCTCTGCCGAATAGGTCGCACAAATATTGATCAAGTTCCACAATTCCCTTGCTTGGATTGTGCGGTACGTACGAACTTCATAGCCCATTTGTTCCCACTCTCGAACATCTCCAACCTTATGCCACTCACGGTTGTAAATAGCCATATCTTCTTTTGAGTAATTTTCTACAGCTGGGAAGCGCAAATCAAATGAAGCTTCATCTTCTACAGCTTGCATAAATTCTTTAGTTAACGTCACAGAGATGTTAGCACCGGTCAAAAATTCTGAGTTGTGAACGCTGTAATGACCGCCATCGCGCAACTTGACTTCAGCATCACGAATAATTGTTTCACTAAATCCACCTAAACCAGGGATGGCTTTATAATTAACAATCCCTTGATACATTTGTTCTTCTTGTACTGTCAAAGGCTTGAATTTCAATTTATCTTTTGCTAATTGTGTGATCCACTCATCATCTGTGTTTTCAATCAAATAACGTAAAATACGTGGATTTTGCATTTTGGAAATAATGAACTCAGCAATATCTGGATGCCAATCCGCTAGCATAATCATTTGTGCTCCACGTCTAGAACCGCCTTGCTCAACTAGATGTGTAAGCTTAGCGATGTCATCTAACCAGGAAACGGATCCCGAAGATTTACCATTTACTCCACGCGCAAGAGTGTTACGAGGGCGTAATGTAGAGCCATTTGTTCCTACTCCACCACCGCGACTCATGATTTCCATGACCTGTTTACGGTGGTCACTGATGCCTTCACGAGAGTCGGGAACGAACGGCATTACGTAACAGTTAAAATAAGTGACGTCTGTTTCTGCCCCAGCGCCATATATCACTCGACCAGCAGGAATAAAGTTTAGAGATACCAGTTGATCGTAAAATTTTTGGAACCAATACTTTCTTTTTTCTTCTGTTTCTTCGACACTTGCCAGTCCTGTAGCATTACGCAGGGCAATTTGCTCATAGAACAACTCAAGAGGTTTTTCAATAACCGATAGAGGTCGTGTAATTTCCCCTGTAATCGCTTGTTCTGGGTTATCGATTGCGCTTCTGTACTCTTCATCAATTTTGACAACAGCCGTTTTCTTACTCCAATCAATTGAGACAATTTGCCCAAGACCACGTGCCGGGAATTTCGGGTCTTCTTTCACGGTAAGAACTACAAAGTCATCTGGTTGTAGTGTTTTCTTTTCGGTATCTTTGAAGGAATAGCGGTCAATCATCACTAAGCGTGAGACGCCTTTGTGGGTAAGTTTCATATCCGTTGTGATCGGATGAACTTGAGGAAATTGTTGAATCGTTTCGTTCAGTTGTTGTATAGCTGAATGCTGGCTTAATAGAGTAGATGGTGAGACCATATGAATTCCTCCCGAAATAGATTATTCTGATATTGACACAATATGTAGTGTATATAGAAATGATATAGCACTACATATTGATTGTCTAGTCAAAGAGAGCCGGTTTCAAAATATGAAACTTTGAACCTATTCGGGTGAATTTCCATAGCCCAGAAGTGGCGTTTATTTTCGTAAGTTCCATTCGTCAGAGCGATACCTTGATGCTGCTAGCTTCTCCACATAATCTTGCTGTTCTGAATTCAATGAAAAAGAAGTAAGATGAACATTTAAAGCCATTTCAAAGCCTTTTTTGAAGGCGGGTACACAAGCATCCACCGAGGTCGGATATGGTAGTAATTTGTTGATTGAGACAGCTTTTTGACGCAAGCTTTTTTGAACTTTCTCCCGGTGGTCTTTAGATGTATAGGAAAAACAATTAATGTATTTTTCTTCATCAAGATCAACAAGAATGGCACCATGCTGCAATATGACGCCTCGTTGTCGAGTCTGTGCCGAACCGGCTACTTTTTTCCCCTCTACCACTAGTTCATACCAAGAAGGTGCATCGAAACAGACAGCTGATTTAGGCTGATTCAATGCACTTTTTTGAGAACTGGTTTCTGGGATTGAAAACTCTGCTTGCATCCCTAAGTTCCGAAATCCTTGTAGAATCCCTTCACTTATGACGCGGTAAGCTTCTGTTACCGTTTTAGGCATATCAGGATAGTCTTCCGAAACAATGACGCTATACGTCAACTCATGTTCATGTAGAACTGCCCTTCCCCCCGTCGGTCTGCGAACAAATCCTAGTCCCATCTCTTTAACAGCAGGTAAATGAATATCACGATCTACTCGTTGAAAATAACCGATGGATAAGGCTGCAGGTTCCCATTGATAAAATCGAATGATGGGCGGAAGTAACCCTTCTGCATGCCATTCTAGTAAGGCCTCATCAAGTGCCATGTTATAAGCCGCATCTTGTTTGCCTGAATCTATAAAAAACCACTCGTTTGTCATCGAATTGCCTCCGTTTTGCGAGAATGTCTTGTAAACTCGTTGAATCTCTTTAGTCTACTACTTATAATAGAGGAAGAGAAGGGAGTAATGCAGTTGTTAGAAATCGTATTAGGTATCTTAGGTGCCATTATTGTGTTCGGAATTTATACATTCTTTACAGGTATGAAAATGAAAAAATCTGTATCGACACTGTCCCAGGATGATTTCATCCAAGGGTATCGAAAAGCACAGCTTATTGATGTCCGTGAACCAAAAGAGTTTGATGGTGGCCACATTTTAGGGGCTCGTAATATCCCGGCTAGCCAGATGAAGACGCGGATGAAAGAAATTCGTAAAGACAAGCCAGTTTATTTATACTGCCAAAGTGGCGCACGTAGTGCACGAACTGCTTTGACATTAAAAAAGAACGGCTATGACCAACTCTATCAGTTAGATGGCGGATTCCGCAAATGGACAGGCAAAATTAAAACGAAATAATCATAAACAAGGCTCGCCAAGTTGGCGAGCCTTTCGTTTATTTTGTGTAACGTAACACAGGTTTACGCGCTGCCTTCGTCTCATCTAAACGACCAATAACAGTAGTATGTGGTGCATTTTGCACCATTTCCGGATTCTCTTCTGTCTCTTTTGCGATTTGAATCATGGCATCACAGAATGCATCCAATGTTTCTTTAGATTCTGTCTCCGTAGGTTCAATCATCATGCCCTCTTCTACATTTAACGGGAAGTAGATCGTTGGCGGATGATACCCGAAGTCTAACAGACGTTTTGCCATGTCCAGTGTGCGCACGCCTAATTTCTTCTGACGACGTCCACTTAACACGAACTCATGCTTACAATGACGGTTGTATGGAAGGTCAAAATAAGGCTCTAAACGACGCATCATGTAGTTTGCGTTCAATACAGCATATTCTGTAACGGCTTTAAGACCATCTGGACCCATAGAACGAATATAAGTGTAAGCACGAACATTAATACCAAAGTTTCCGTAGAACGGCTTCACACGACCAATAGCTTGTGGGCGATCATAATCAAATGTGTAGCGTCCCTCTTTTTTCACAAGTACTGGTGCTGGTAAGAAAGGAATCAAGTCTTTCTTCACGCCAACTGGACCTGAACCTGGACCCCCACCACCGTGTGGACCTGTAAATGTTTTGTGTAAATTTAAATGTACACAGTCAAAGCCCATGTCTCCAGGGCGAGCTTTCGACATTACTGCATTTAAGTTGGCACCATCGTAATAAAGTTTTCCGCCAACGCCATGAATAATGCTAGCCATTTCTAAAATATGTTCTTCGAAAAGTCCAAGTGTATTAGGATTCGTTAACATAAGAGCCGCTGTGTCATCTCCTGCCACTCGGCGAAGATCTTCAAGATCCACTAGACCAAATTCGTCTGATTTTACTGTGATGGTCTCAAAGCCAGCAACGGTTGCTGAAGCTGGGTTCGTACCGTGAGCAGAGTCAGGTACAATTACTTTTGTACGATGATGGTCCCCGTTTGCTTCGTGGAATGCACGAATCATCATAAGCGCTGTCCACTCCCCATGAGCACCAGCAGCAGGTTGCAATGTAACATCGTCCATACCTGTAATTTCAATCAAGTGCTCTTGGAGGTCATACATCAATTCCATAGCTCCTTGAACAGAAGACTCATCTTGAAGTGGGTGGATGTTTGCAAATCCAGGGTAACGAGCAACACTCTCGTTGATTTTTGGATTGTATTTCATTGTACAAGAACCTAATGGATAGAATCCTGAATCTACACCGTGATTACGGTTTGAAAGTGCTGTGTAATGACGCATAATATCTAATTCAGATACTTCTGGTAGTTCCGCCTCTTCTTCACGTACCATTCCTTCCGGGAGAAGGGATGAAAGGTCTACTTCAGGTACATCTAAATCTGGCAAGCTATAGCCAATACGACCTTCAGTTGAAATTTCAAAAATCAAGGGTTGGTTATCTTTATGCATAATAAGCCCCCATTTCCTGCACAAATGCATCGATTTCTTCTTTAGTGCGTTGTTCTGTGACAGCTACCAACACATGGTCTTGTAACTCTTTATAGTACGTCCCAAGGTGTAAACCACCAATGATCTCTTTTTCAAGAAGATGCACATTCAAGCCTTCAAAACTACCTGGTAGCTTTACAACTAACTCGTTAAAGTGCGCTCCACCAAACACGACCGAGAATCCAGCTGATTCTAAAGCGGCTTTTGCATAAGCGGTTTTTGCTATGTTTTGAATCGCAATTTCTTTTGCGCCTTGTTTCCCTAGTGCTGTCATGGCTACACTAGCTGCCAATGCGTTCAACGCTTGGTTCGAACAAATATTTGAAGTGGCTTTGTCACGACGAATATGTTGTTCACGTGCTTGTAATGTCAAGACGAATCCACGACGTCCTTGGTCATCTGTTGTTTCTCCTACTAGACGACCCGGTACTTTACGCATCAACTTACTTGATACTGCGAAGTACCCACAGTGAGGTCCACCAAATGCTTCTGGAATACCAAATACTTGCGCATCTCCAACCGTAATATCTGCTCCAAATTTCCCTGGAGGTGTTAACACTCCTAGAGCTAGTGGATTCGATGAACTAACAAATAGCGCTCCGTGTTCGTGAGTCATATCTGAGATTCGTTGCATATCATCAAGTTGACCGAAGAAGTTCGGGTATTGAACCATAACAGCTGCTACCTCATCAGAAAGCTGTTCTTCTAATGCAGCTAAATCCGTTTTACCGTCTTTTTGAGCGACTACTTCTACTGCAATGTTTTGACCATGTGCATACATTCTTACTACGTCACGGTACTCAGGATGAACAGCCTCTGAGATTAGAATCTTTTTACGACGCGTGTGACCAGCTGCTAAATTTCCAGCTTCTGCAAGCGCTGTTCCGCCATCATACATCGATGAATTCGCAAGTTCCATTCCTGTTAACTCAGCAATCATTGTTTGGAATTCAAAAATTGCTTGCAATTCACCTTGTGAGATTTCTGGTTGATACGGCGTATAAGCTGTATAAAATTCAGAACGTGAAATTACGTGATCAACGATAGTAGGCTTAAAATGGTCATAGACACCTGCACCAATAAATGACGCATAGTTACGTGTATCTGCATTTTTCGCAGCCATTTTACTAAGTTCTTTCAACAAAGCCGTTTCAGACTTTGCTGGTTTAATTTGATAATCACCTTGGAAACGAACTTTTTCCGGAATATCAGAAAATAGTTCATCTATAGATGAGACGCCAATTGTATCAAGCATTGCTTGTTGATCTTGTTCGGTCATTGGTAAATAACGATGTTTGATCATGAGTCAATCGCTCCTTTTATTTTTGTCGCTTGTAAAATGGTGTTGGTACTACGACTGCTTTTAGACGCTTGCCGCGTATCTCAACTTCAACTTGTTGACCCTGTTCAGTAAATTCCGAGGCAACTAAAGCTAGACCAATATTTTTTTTCAAAGTTGGTGATTGTGTGCCAGTAGTCACTTCACCAATTTCTTGCTCGCCACTAAATACTTTATAGCCGTGGCGTGGAATACCTTTATCGAGCATTTCAATTCCAACTGATTTACGAGGCTTGCCTTTTTCAACAATTGCGTCCTTTCCAATAAAAGCATCTTTCGCTGTTTTCACAGCAAATCCAATTCCAGCTTCTAAAGGAGAAATATCTTTATTAAGTTCCTGACCATATAGTGGTAAACAAGCTTCGAAGCGCAATGTGTCGCGAGCACCTAAGCCCGCAGGAACGACACCTGCTTGTTGCCCTGTAGAGAGTAAACTCTTCCAAAGGTGAGGCAGTGCATCATTTTTGGCATACAACTCAAAGCCGTCTTCCCCTGTATAGCCAGTTCGTGAAATTATTACTTCCTTACCGTCTACTTGTCCTTCCGTAAAGTGGAAGAATTTCAACTCAGAGAGGTCTGTTTCTGTCAGCTGTTGTAATACATGTTGAGCAACTGGCCCTTGCAAAGCTAACAAACCCCAGTCATTGGATTGATCATCAACTGTGACATCACCAGATAGGTGCTGCTTCATCCAGTCGACATCTTTTTCGATATTTGAAGCATTCACAACTAGTAAAAATTTATCTTCAGCAAATTTATAAACTAACAAATCGTCTACTGTACCGCCATCTTCATAACACATAGCAGCATAAAGGGCTTTACCCACTGTCAATTTTGTCACGTCATTTGTAATGAGGTTTTGAATGAACGCTTCACTGTCAGCACCGCTAACCCAAACTTCACCCATATGGGATACATCGAATAGGCCTGCTTTTGTGCGCACAGCTTCGTGTTCTTCTTTAATGCTTGAAAACTGGACAGGTAGATCCCACCCACCAAAATCAATTGTTTTGGCTCCGTACTCTGCATATAAGTCATACAGTGGCGTTCGTTGCATTTTTCTTCCTCCTCGTATTGAATTCATAGTATTGTGAATTTTCTGCATAAAAAAAGACAGAAACCCAATTTCTTAGGTCTCTGTCCTGTTACCTGAAAGTTTTGCCGCTAGGCTTATCTTCTTTGGTGGCTAGTTGTGTAGCGCTCTCCAGAGGTGCGTCCAGCACGAGTCTTTTTGCCTGAGAGATTCATGTCTAAGACATTTGCTCCTTCGGCGACGCTCAAGGCGTTCTCTCCCCGCACTTTCATCCGCATTTTATGCTGTTTTCAATACGTATATCCTAACATTATAGAATTGAAAACGCAATCTATTTCTATTTCTGGGTTTATACACGAACTTTTTAGAGTTTATTCACTTTAAATGTTCGCCTTTTAAGCGATTCACTTGGAAAGCACAGTATTCTGTAATCTGACGTAACGTCTTTCCTTCCGTACGGATTGTGATGTGGGCTACTTTTTTGTAGAAAGTAAGTCTTTCAAGATAAAGTGATTCAATCTGTTCGCGAGTACTACGCTGCACGATAGGGCGGTTTTTATCACGATGGATGCGCATCCAAATATCGGGGAACACAGCGTTTAAGAATAACACTAATCCTGTCTCTCGCATGATTTTGCGATTCTCTTCCGCTATTGCAGCACCCCCACCCGTTGAGATGATGCAAAATTCATCTCGAAAGGACTTCAAGAAATCTGTCTCCAGTTTCCGAAAGTATGCCTCCCCGTATGCTTCAAAGATTTCAGGAATCGTCATGCCTTGTTGTTTGACGATCTCTTTATCCATATCATAAAACGGTATTCTAAGTGCAAAGCTTAAGCGCTTACCGATTGCGGTTTTCCCACATCCCATAAACCCGATCAAATATACCTTTTTCACTACACTCACTCATTTACTTCGATTTGTTTTTTTCAGTATACACTATCCACCTCTCCTGCGCCTTGTCACTATAGATTTTTTCTAAAGAATGATAATACGCAAGCTGTGCACTATAATGTGAACTGGCGTAAAAGACAGCTGTCATTAGCAAATGAATGAGTAATAATGTGAAAGGTAATATAAAGCCATTAGGGAGCTTCACGAAGTAATGTCTCCCGTCTAACCTCCAAGCCAGAGGTGAATTTCACAGTAGCGGTCAATAAATTTCCGTTTACACGGTACGTACAACTTTCGATTTTCATGAGCACCGGCTCGTAACCGAGACCATCTTTTGTTTTACGTATGCGGTCAGCAAGTTTATCGTAGCGATATAGTCCGCTAGTTGTCTCGATTATCAAAGAACATGTACTAAAATGTTGACGCACAGATGATGCTGAATGAACCAATTCAGTCAGTTCAAGCCAATATTGATCATATTGCTGCAGTTCATGCGTCTCGGTCGCTCTCAAAAAAGTACTTACCGTAGTCGTATAAAATAGGAGTAGCGTCGTCACTGCTCCAATCACAATAATTTGGAGTAATTGATCCATAACAAAATAGCCTTGTTCATTTAATGACTTGTAATTAGGCATTTCAATTCAACACCTCGATTGGCTAAACACCACTGACCTTCTTTCCAGTAACTCGTATAAGAAGACCCACCTAATGTAATTGTAGCTTCATTCGGTAATTGCCGCAGTAACTCATACTCAGCAAGCGCTGCATGATAATCCGCCTGCGATTTGTCCATCCTCTCGTTCAACTGATCTATGAGAGGCACAGTCGAAGCAATGATCACAATAACACAACTGAATGCTGCCAGTGCCTCTACTGTGCTAAAGCCTCTTTCAGTCAATTTGCACCCGCCCCCTTCCGATAAAAGCCGTTAGCTTCTTATCCACATCGGATGTCGAGAAGTAAGCCGTACCAAATGATGTAATAGTACCGGCAGGCGTATATTCAATCGTCGAGAAAAATGAATTGTTCTTGTATTGAACCGATTGAGGAAAACTGACGGTCTTATAGGCCTCAAATTTAGTGGTGATAGTGTACTTGCGTTGTTCTGAGGAAAACTTTACATAAGTGACTTGTTTTCTCTCTATTGCTAAACTTTGAGCTAGTAGAATGTCTTGCTGTAATAATGTGAAAAAATGGGACTCTTCAAGTTTCAAATAGTTATATTGGCCATAAATTGTAGCGCTTGCTATCAAAACACTTAGTCCTGCTAACACGACGATGACTTCTAAAAGAGTGAACCCGTTTTGTGAATTAAGGCTTTTCACTAATTACGCCTGCAACAATAGTAAGCTCTGTACCGTTTGGACAAACAAGATCGCCTTCTTTTACAAAACCTTCAGTTTGCAAATCTGCAAGTTCAGGCTTTGCTTTGAACTCCAGTTTGTAAGCTTCAATCTGAGAACTTAGCATAGTTCGGTAAGCCTCGCATCCCTTCTCATCGATGGTAGCTGTATGACGAGCAATGTTAGGTATAGTGATTAGCAACAATACAGAAATAATGAGCAACACAATCATCATTTCGACTAATGTAAAACCTGACTCATTTCGAATACGTTTCATATATAATTTCCTCCTATAGTGAGATTAAGTTGTACATGGGAAGCATCAAAGACAAGTAAGCACTTATCACGAGCGCTCCAATGATTAAAAAAAGGACAGGTTGAGCAACAGCAATAAAAAATGATACTCTCTTTTGAAGGTTTTCAATCGTAAAATATTGATAAAGCTGAAGCTCCTTTGCAACATAGCCATGAATTTCGCCATGCTCTACATAACGAATCATTGCTTTCGGAAACCATCCTGCTAGTTTCATGGCTTGTGAAAAACTTTCTCCACGTTGTAAATAGCTGAGAGTCGACATAGAAGCTTGCCTAACAAGTAGTGAGTGACTAGTAGATAAGTACATAAGTGACTGAGCTATTGTAAAGCCACTCTCTAACAGCAGGGCTAGTTCTTTAGAAATGGAATAACCGGCTATTGCATTTTGGCCGCTTCGAATAAGTGGATAGCTACGAAAGTTTAATATCCACTTATCAGATCTACTAAATTTAGTGACGACGATTCCAATCCCACTTACTACAGCAATGCTTAGACAACCAATAATCATATAAAAAGGCAGAGAAAATATGAGCTGAACACGTGACACAGCATCTGGGTTTGCCCTTTCAATAATCGGTAAGAATATGGGTAGGAAAAAGAGTTTAAATACAATAAATAAAACTGACATGAAGAATAAAAGACCAACGGGATAGCTTAACGTTTTCACAGCTTCTTTTTTAAGTGCTTGTTGGTTCTTGAGTTGTTTAGCTGTTCGTGAGAAGACTTGCGTCATTTGTCCATGAATCTCTGCAAGTTTAATCGATTCCACAATAGTCTTGGAGTAGCCTAAATAGTGAAAACTGGTGGAAAGTTCATTCCCTTCCTCAAACAGGAGTGTGAGCCTCTCCAGTTCCAGTTGTTTTAAGTAGAAAGGTCCCAAAACTAACATGGCATCCGTAATGGAAATCCCTTCACCGACTGTGGTAACAAGTTTTTCGAGAAACTCAGCTTGATTAGATGGGTGTATGGGTTTCACTTTCCCGCTATCCTCTAACCGCTTTTTCAATTTGGTAAGCAAGAGTTAGGTCACGCGGCAACTCTGGTCGTTTTCCGGAATGAATGGCCTCAACTAGCGCTCGGATTTCTTCAGCTTCTACAATCTCATAAACTGCTCCAAGAGAATGGCTGGGACCTGACCGTATCAAAAGACGCTGAGAAATATAGGCCCTAGAAACTTGCTCGATTTCCTCGATCGAGATACCCAGATCTAAAAGTCTATAGATGGCACCCACAGAATCTTTGGCATGAATGGTAGAAATGACCAAGTGACCTGTTAGAGCTGCTTCAATCGCGATTTTGGCAGTCTCCTTATCACGGATTTCACCTATTAATATGACATCTGGAGAATGGCGGAGTATGGCACGTAATCCAGTGGAATACGTCAATCCTGCACCTTCATTTACTTGAACCTGCAGGAGATAGTCTTGACTGATCTCTACAGGATCCTCTAAAGAAATAACGTGACGAGCAAGCTCAGTTGAGCAGTATTTTGTCAACGCGTACATAGTCGTAGACTTACCAGAACCTGTTGGTCCAATAAGTAAAACTAAACCTTGCCGAGCAGACACAATTTCACAGAGTTTACTGGCCTGACCAGCTTGTAAACTGATTTCATCAATGGGTACGACTAGATTGGGTTTTGCTATGCGGAGTACCAAACTTTCTCGACGTGATACGGAAGTAAGTGTCGAGACTCTAAAGTGATACGTGGTTGATAAGATGGGCATGTGGAATGCACCGCTTTGGGGATTACGTTTATTCGTAATATCAAGTGAAGATAAAAATTTGAAGTAGGTAACGATCCGATCACCATATGCATGCGGAAGATATCCGGCATCATACATTTGCTGATGACGTCTAAATAAAATTTGATAGTCTTTTTCTAAAGGTATGAAGTGAAGGTCTGACGCTTCAAATAAAATAGCTTTTTCTAAAAGCTCTCTTCCCTTTTGTTCAATCGGGTTAATTTCTGTCACCGATTCGGCTCCTTCTCTCCAGTACATTCTGACATCGCCAGCAGAATGTAAATTTAGTATACCTTATGAAAATGCTTTGTCTATCTTTATTTCTGAATTATCCGAATTTTATTAGAGAGCCTGAAGATGTGACAACATCTTGTCATTGTTGTTTCCAGAAGAGATTGTGTTTACATTCGTTTGCCCAATACATTATAATAAGAGTGTGATTCGTCTGCCGTTAAAAGGAGGGACTCTAATTATGATGGGCAATATGTATAAAGTAATGGCTTTTTGGACAGGTATTTTCTCTGTCATGTTCTACCTAGGCGATATGGTTCCAGCTTCATTGATCATGTTAGCAAACACTGGATTATTTCTTCTTCTTGGTTTCTTGAACTTATCTGAACGTATGTATATGTATATTTTCGGTGCGTACCTGATGTTTTTCTTTGCAGGATTTACGTACTATGCATCATTCATTCACGTGCCAGGAGCAAGTCACTAATCCAAAAAACCAGATTCTCATTACGAGAATCTGGTTTTTTTATGCATTGAAACCATTCAAGAATTGATTTGACTCGATTTCGTCTTCAATCGTCGTCTCCACTCCGTGTCCGGAATAAACAATCGTTTGCTCAGGTAACTCTACAAGCTTTCGCGTAATGGATTGCATCAACACCTGTAAGTTTCCTCCCGCTAGGTCTGTGCGGCCAATACTCCCTTTAAAGAGCACATCTCCACTTACTACATACCCGTCCTCTTGAAAATAGTAGCTCAAGCTGCCCGGTGAGTGTCCAGGAGTCTCTAAAACATGAAAGTTGAATGCATCAATTTGCAGTGACCCTTCCACAACTTCTGTGATTTCTACATCTACAACCACATTTGGTAGTTCTGCATATTTCCCTGAACCATTTAACATCGGATCTTTAAGCCATTTTTGTTCCGCCTTGTGCATATAAACAGGTATACTGTATGTATCCACAATTGCTTGAAGTGCTGCAATATGATCAAAGTGGGCATGCGTCAATAAAATCGCTACCGGCTTTAAATTCGACTGTTTTAAAGCTTGTATGATTTTAGTCGGTTCATCACTTGGATCAATAATCAGCGCTCGGCTTCCAGAACGAACTATATAACAATTCGTTTGAATAGGTCCTAGTGGTAATCTTCTTATCGTTGTCATTTTCTCACCTCTTCATTAGTGTAACGCAACGTTCAAACAATTGTCATGAATCCCACTCGACAAATCCAGTAGAACAACGTAAAATGAAAGAGGAATATTTGTTTGCGGCATTCATTTTTTCAGGTGTCGAAAGGAGTGTCATCCATGAACTTATTAATCGTTATTTTCTTACTGACTACGATTCTGGCTATCGTTGGAACGTATCAAGCGTTTAAAGAAAGAAATTTCTTAGGCGTATTTTTCAATGCAGCAACAGTTTTAGTATTTGGATTTTTCTCGATTGCGACGGTTATCCACCACGGATATCCACCAGGCTTGCACTAATTCAATCTAGCTGTTCTTAAAAAAGACTTCCCTTGTGGAGGTTTTTTTTATTGCAAAAATTAATTTAGAGCAAGTTAAAACCCTTTATCCGCACAGGATAAAGGGTTTACTTTGAAAACTATTCAATTGTCTCTTCTTTGTCAATTAATAACTGCCCTGTTTCACGGTTATAGAAACGAAGTAAATCGCCATTGATCAATTGATCCGAGTAGTTTAACTCTTGAATAGCCGCTTCAGCTTTCTCTTCACAATTTAAAGGTTCAATTTCAAGCCCTGTCTTGGCATCAAAACAAGTGTTTTTGGCAAAAACATAGTCCTCTGTGACAAATCCACCATCACGGAATACTACTTTTTGTTCGCGTTCTTCTGCAAATAAACTAGTTCCTAGTTGGATATCTTTAGAAGAGTCGATTCCTGCCATGTGCAAGATTGAAGGTTTTAAATCAATTTGTCCAGCAATATCTGTTTTTTCTCCACCTAATCCACTGTCAGGAATATGGATGAATAGCGGAACTTCTTGCAAACCAGTTGAAACATATGGTGTTACTTCTTCACCAAGGTATTCAGACATCGCTTTATTATGGTTTTCAGAGATTCCATAATGGTCACCGTACATAACAATGATGGAGTTTTCATATAAACCTTGTTCTTTTAATTCATCAAAGAACACGCGTAAAGATTCGTCCATATAGCGGACAGTTTGGAAGTAACGATTTAAGGTACCAGAATTTGATGTGTATTCTGGAATAAATTTATCTTCTTCATCCAATGTAAATGGATAATGATTCGTCAATGTAATCATACGTGTATAGAAAGGTTGTGGAATATCCTTCATCAATTCAACAGATTGTTCGAAGAATGGAATATCCTTCATCCCCCAGTTGACCGCTTGCCCTTCCTCGACAGTATAGCTATCAAGATCAAAGAATTTCTCAACCCCTAGTGATTGGTACATCATATCGCGGTTCCAGAAGCTTTTGTTGTTGGCATGCATAACGGAAGTGTGATAACCATTTTCTCCAAGACGTTCTGATAGAGAATTATACGTATTCCCACCATGAGTGAAGAATACCGCTCCTCCCCCTAAAGGGTACAACGAGTTCTCAACAAGAAACTCTGAATCGGATGTTTTCCCTAAACCCGTTTGGTGATAAAAATTCGAATAGTACATCGTATCTTCATCTTGCGTCAATTCATTCAGGAATGGTGTAATGACTTCACCGTTCATATCTTTGTTGATCACAAAATTTTGAAGAGACTCCATTGAGACAACGATGATGTTTTTATCTTTTGCGATTCCTTCTAAAGGAGATTCACTGTCTACTTGATTGGCACGAACGTAGTTATTTACTTCAACTAATTCACTTCCGTCAGCAAATGCGCGTTGGGCTTGAGACTTGGATTGAACATAAGCATCGTAAATATGGTAATTGTACGTTCCAATATTTTTCACAAGCATCTCACGGTCAAAGCTACGTGTTAGTAATTGCGGTCTTTCAATCTCAGCTAAACCAAGATTTAAGAAGAAGATCGCGGCTGCAAAGACATAATAAGCTTTACGGTGAATTTGCTTTTGCATAGCTTGTTCAGGTTGTTTTGCTAGTTTTCTTGCTAGGATAAACAATAAAATCACATCGGCAAAGTAAAAGATATCCGTGAAGAAAATGCTCGATGAAGCTGAGCTTCCTAAATCACCAAAATTGCTTGTCTGGAAAAGTACAGGCAATGTGATGAAATCTGTAAAGAAGCGGTAGAAAACTACATTAGCATACAAAACAATTGATAGAATTGTTGCTCCAGCTAATATAAAGCGTCTACGAGATTTTTCTTTTGATAAAAATAGTGAAATACCAAAGAACAGTAAGATAAAGCTCAATGGATTGAGTAATAAAATAAAATGCTGCATGATGTTTTCTAATTTTAAATCAAAACTCGTATGATAAACAATAAATGTTTTGAACCAAGTCAATACTATTGCAGCAAATAGTAAAGAATGTGTAGACCATTTTTTCATGGCCACTCCTCCTTCAATATATGTGGATACTCTTCACATATCCCATAAAATCTTTACATAACGTAAATATAATACCCTCTATTAGACGGATTTAGTCCTAATTAGTTTCAAAATTTATAAATTTTACACCAAAAGTCATAGTCAATTGTAAATCGTTCATGTATTTATATCCCTTTTGATACGCGATTTCGAATAATTAGCTTAGCTTTAATATAGTCATCAGTCGATAACAAACCCGAACTGTGCAATTCATACAGCTCAAATTCCATAAGATCTACATCTGCCTGTAAATCCTTTGTGTAAACAAAAATACCAAATTTCTTTAATAACTGCTGGACGTCATAAAATGATTCCACTTTGTTCACCTACTTGTATCAAAAATACCATCTTGTAAAACGAGATGCTTCACGGGGATATCATGGCTTTCATACGGCACGGCATCTCGGAGCTGGGTTTCAAATGCCAAAGAAAGCGTTTCTCCCTTGTACTCTTCTAAAAAACGATCATAAAAACCTCCACCAAAACCGATACGATATCCATCTTTCGAAAAGACCACTCCTGGAACTATAACTAAATCAAATGTTGTAGATTCAGGACTGCTCTCAATTGGCTCTAAGATCCCTTTAAAGCCAGGTTTAACATCATTCCATGAGGTGATCTTTATAAACTTCATCTGTCGTGTAGAAAAGTCACTTTTCGGAACATACACATCTTTTTCTGCTTCCCACAGCCATTCAATCAAACGTTTTGTATCAACTTCAGGGTATGAGGAAATGGTTACGGCAACAGACTGTACAGACTTATCTTTTATATACTGCCAAACATGTTGATGAAGGAATGTACTTTTTTCAGCATGGTTTTCTTTTGATAAGTTTTGCAATTGATTCAATACATCTATTCGCAGCTGTCGTTTCATTTCCTGCAACTCCCTTCAAGAAGAACACTCATCTGATCAAGACCAGATGAGTGAATGATGTGGTATTATTTTTTTAAAAAAACCAAAATCCGAGCGGGGATTTTGGTTGATCAGTTATTATTTCGTTTCACGGTGAAGAGTCATTTTCTTTTCACGAGAGCAATATTTCTTAAGCTCCAAACGCTCTGGATTGTTACGTTTGTTCTTTTTAGAAATGTAGTTACGCTCTCCACAATCTGTGCATGCAAGAGTAATATTAACGCGCATTGTAGTCCCTCCCACTCTATAAAGGATGTATTAAAATCATTTTGAGCTGATTTATACGACTTACCTATTATATCACAATGAAATATAAAATCTAGTCATTTTCACTAAATTATTTTGATGAACTCTTGTTTTACTCTAAAGGAAAACCAGTGCATTCTCTATTGGTTCCATAGAGTCTGCACTGGATTGAAATAATTTTAGTTTAAATCAATGTGCTTTCCTTTGCGAAGGTACAGCAATTGCTCTGCCATGTTCGTTGCATGATCTGCTGAACGCTCTAAGTAGCGACAGATAAAGGCAAGTTGTGTGATTTGTGGAAGCTGGTCTGGACTTGATACACCAGACCCTAACAAGTCACGAATCAGTTCACCGTACATTTTATCAATTTCGTCATCGAGCTTCGCAATAGTTTGCGCTTGTTCAACATCTTCTGCGATAAATGCATCTAATGTCAGACGCAAGATATTCACGGTTTTGTCTTTCATCTCTTGAATTTTAGGCAATTGAGTTAAATGCTCTTGTGAACCGATGCGTTCCGTCTCTTTCGCAATGTTGACTGCATAGTCCCCGACTCGCTCCATATCTCCAGCAATCTTCACTAAGACCATTAATCGTCGCAAATCTGTAGCAACAGGTTGCTGTCTAGCTATCGTTAAAATGACCGCATCATTAATTTCTTCCTCGAGTTTATTAATCTCCGCATCTGCTTCTTTAATTTTACTCGCCAGCGCGACATCATGATTTGCAAGTGCATCTACAGATTCACTAAGACGTTCAATTGAAAGTTGACTCATATGAATGAGCTTTTGGTGTAAATTCTTTAATTCGTTATCAAACATTTCTCTTACTACCATGTGAATAGCCCCCTTAGCCGAATCGACCTGAAATATAATCTTCTGTACGTTGATCAGATGGATTTGAGAAAATCACATTTGTCTCATCGTATTCAACAACTTCCCCGTTTAAGAAAAATGCTGTCTTGTCTGAAATTCGTCCTGCTTGTTGCATGTTATGCGTGACGATGATGATTGAGTAATCTTTCTTTAATTCCTGCACCAATTCTTCTACTTTTAAAGTACTGATCGGATCTAGGGCAGAAGTAGGCTCGTCCATCAAGATGACATCTGGTTCGATTGCTAGTGCACGTGCAATACAGATTCGTTGTTGTTGACCACCCGAAAAGCTGTAAGCATTTGTAGATAGACGATCTTTTACTTCATCCCAGATCGCTGCGCCACGTAAACTTTTCTCGACAATTTCATCTAAGATTTTCTTGTTTTTAATACCGTGGATACGTGGACCATAGGCAATGTTGTCATAGATTGACTTCGGGAATGGGTTTGGTTTTTGGAATACCATTCCAACCTTCGTACGTAGTTCTTCAACTGTGTAATTCTTATCAAAAATGTTGCGACCGCGGTAGTGAATTTCGCCAGATGTTTTTACACCTTGTGTTAATTCCACCATACGATTTAGCGTTTTTATATACGTCGATTTCCCACATCCAGATGGACCGATAATCGCTGTCACTTCATTTTCGTAAATTGGCAAATCAATATTTTTCAAAGCGTGATTCGTGCCGTACCAAAGATTCAAACCTTTTGTATCATAGACAATTTGAGTTGTTTCAGGCTTTTTATCAATTTGTTGTACCATGTGTAGTCTCCCCTTTTCCGATGCGTCTAGTAACGCTTCTGGAATTTATTACGTATTAATACAGCCACAGAGTTCATTAACAATAGAACAGACATCAAAACAATGATCCCGGCAGAAGCAACGTTTTGGAAGTCCGCTTGTGGACGCTTCGCCCAGTCATAGATCTGCATAGGAAGTGCGGTAAATGTATCGAACACACCACTCGGCAAGAACTGAATAATGACGGGAACTCCAATGACGACTAGTGGAGCTGTTTCTCCAATTGCTCGAGATAATGCAAGAATAGAACCTGTTAAAATCCCCGGTACTGCACTTGGCAATACGACGCGTGTAATCGTCTGCCACTTTGTAGCTCCCATTCCATAAGAAGCTGCTCGCACTTCACTAGGAACAGCACGGATAGCTTCTTGAGATGCCACAATAATCACCGGTAGTATTAAAAGACTCATTGTAAATCCAGCTGCTAATACACTATTTCCAAGCGCAAGCGCACGAACGAAAATCGTTAAACCAAGTAAACCGAATACAACAGAAGGTACGCCGGCTAAATTTGAAATATTGACTCGAATAAAATCATTGATTTTGTTTTTCTTGGCATACTCTTCTAGATAGATTGCACTACCGATACCTAAGAACATCGAAACAGGTGCGACAACAGCCATCAACCAAATCGATCCAATTAAAGCCGCTTTAATACCAGCTTTTTCTGGGAAGCGTGAGGCAAAGTTGTTGAAGAAATCCCAAGAGAGATAGCCGATTCCTTGAGATAAAATTCGATAAAATAGCACAGCAAGCGTCATAAGAGCGAGTATTGTCGCAAATAAGAAGATGCCTTTGAAGATAAGATTGACGATTTTACGTGAATTCATCTTTTTCATCACGGCTTCATTGTTCATATAGCGCATATCAATACTCCTCTCTGAAACGTTTTGAAATTCGTTGTGCTAACAAGTTCATCACTAGTGTGAACAAGAACAATGTAAACCCAACTGCGTAAATGGAATAATAGATTGTTGTGCCATACCCAGCATCACCTGTTGATACTTGCACAATGTAAGCTGTCATGGTTTGAATACTGTCTGTGAATTGACCATCAAATCGAGGCGTTGACCCTGCTGCTAGAGATACAATCATTGTCTCTCCAATTGCGCGTGACATCGCTAATACAATCGATGCTAAAATTCCAGACAGGGCAGCTGGAAGAACAATCTTCAGTGCCACTTCAAGACGAGTTGATCCCATTCCAAGTGCACCTTCACGAATGCTGTTCGGTACTGCGCTCATCGCATCATCAGATAAAGAAGCAATCATTGGAATAATCATGATACCCACTACGATACCAGGGCTGATTGCATTGAAGATCTTCAGTTCAGGAATAAACTGCTGAAGCACTGGAGTAACAAATGTTAATGCAAAGTAGCCATATACGATTGTTGGTACACCCGCAAGTACTTCTAGAATTGGCTTAATAATTCTTCTAGCAGTATCACTTGCATATTCACTTAAGTAGATAGCTGCCGATAGACCAAGTGGCACTGCTACAATTACTGCTATGAATGTTACTTTTAAAGTACCAACAATGAGGGGCAATATCCCAAATCGCGCTTCTGTATTGGAGAATGGTAACCACTCTGTACCAAATAAGAAAGAGAAGAAAGGTACTTCTGTAAAGAAGATAAATGTTTCAACTATTAGTGTAAATACAATACCTAATGTAGTTAGTACAGAGATTGCTGCAATGATGAAAAGGACAACCGGTATTGCTTTTTCAAGTGTTTTCCGGTTTCGCTTTGCTCCTGCGTTTGCAATCATCTCTTGAACAGATGGACGTTGCTCAGCCATCGTGATCCCCCTTTTCCAACTAGACGGAAGAAAAGAGTAGCAAGACGCTACTCTTGTTCTTCACGTATAAACAGTGATTATTTTAAAGCTTCAAGTGCTTCCATATCTGCGTCATACTCTTCTTGTGGTGCAGTTACATACCCAACAGCCTCAGCCATTGCTCCTGCATTTTCAATCACATATTTCATAAAGTCATATACTGCTGGATTTTCAGCAATAGCTGCGTTGCTCGCATATGTGTAGAGTGGGCGTGATAGTGGTGAATATTCACCAGATTCAATTGTTTCGTTGTTTGGCTCAACGCCCTCAATGCTCACTGCAGAAATTGTATCTTGGTTCGCTAGGTAGTGCGCATACCCGAAGAATCCAATTGCATTGACGTCACCTTGTACACCTTGTACAAGTATGTTATCGTCTTCAGAAAGAGTTGCAGCTGAAACCATGTCAGCATCTTCTAAGATAACTTCATTGAAGTAATCGTAAGTACCTGAGTCTGAACCAGGTGAATAGAACACGATTTCTTCTTCAGGCCATTCAGGGTTGATATCTGACCACATTTTTGTTGTGCCATCTTCTACCCAAATCTTCTTCAAGTCTTCTACAGTTAAATCAGATGCCCAGTCATTTTCACTGTTTACTACTACCGTTAATCCGTCATAAGCAAGTAGGAATTCTGTAAAGTCAATTCCTGCTGCTTCTAATTTTGCTGCTTCTTCATCTTTGATTGGACGAGATGCGTTTGAGAAGTCTGTAGTTCCTGCGATAAATTTCTCAAATCCTCCACCTGTTCCTGATACACCAACTGTTACTTGTACTTCACTTTGTGCAGAATATTCTTCAACTAGTGCTTCTAGGATTGGCGCTACTGTTGATGAACCATCTCCTGCTACTGAACCTTCAACGACTGCTTCTTCACTACCAGTATCTGTTGTATCTGTACCTTCTGCTGATTCCGCAGCTTCGTCTCCACACGCTCCTAAAATAAGTGCAGATCCAAGCATTGCTGTTCCCATAAAGTATTTCCAGTTCTTCATCAGGTGTGTCCCCCTACGTTTTCTTGTTTTTTTCTTACACTAGTAACTTTATCAACTCATTGTTGAGCTATCATGAAGCGAATGTTAAGAGATTGTAAACGCAAAAAAGACAGCTGCCGAAGCAACTGTCTTACGATTCATCTTCTTCATCGATTGTATCTTCTGAAACAGAAGGAATAATTTGTGGATATAAAGTTTCTTCTGTTGTTGTTTTAGCACGATTTTCAATAATTTCAAAATACGCATCAACAAGCTCGCGAGTAAGTGGTGTTGATGTATTGGTCTCATAAACATCAATTGTCGAAGCCCAAGGAATCATAGTTGAGTACGCAATCTGGGGATTGTCGAATGGCGCAAAGCCTACATGAGATAGTGTCACGGTATCATACGTCCGCTTTGCAACAGGGTCATACGCTTTAGTTTCTGCAGTACCCGTTTTACCAGCTCCGTCGTATTTGAATTCATCAAATGCCGCACGTGCTGTCCCTTGCTCCCCTTGATAGACACGGCGCATCCCTTCCCGCATACGGTCTATTTCACTCGGAGTATTTTCAACAATATTCAACACTTTTGGTTGAATTTCAGCTTCTAATACGCCCATTTGCTCTCCATTTTCAGAGGCTTGCCGAATCTCTTTGACGACATGTGGTTGGACTCGCTTTCCACCATTTGCAAAAGTTGCAATGAACTGAGTAAGTTGAAGTGGTGTATAGGTATCATACTGCCCGATACTTAAATTGAGAAGATTTCCTGCGTCATCATTAGTAGGGTCACTGAATCCTGTTGCTTCACCTGGAAGATCAATACCTGTCGGCACTCCTAGACCCAGCTGAGCATAGCCGTTTCTTAATTGATCAAATGCATCGAGGTTGAAATTAACAGATTCTTTTGGGACATAAGTCTCACCAGCAAGTGTAAATGCAGTTTTAAACATATACACGTTAGAAGATCGTTCTATGGCAGTTAAATCATTCATTGGAATTCTACCTGTACGGTTAAAGACAGAAGATTTTGGTCTATCTTGAGCAATTAGAATAGGTTCGTCTATTTTAGAATCTCCAGGGTTAATTGCGCCTTCTCGATAACCAGTCAATAAAGTACCTGCTTTAATTGTAGATCCTGGCTCGTATGCCGTCGTAAAAGTTCCAAAAGCATAATCATCCACGATATAGCCACCCGTTTCCGGGTCACGCGCAAACTCACCCGTTTGCCCATCACGTCGTAAGATTTTACCGACCATTGCAATGACCTCACCAGTGTTTGGTTCCATCATCGTGAAGAACATGCGGTCTAAGTGACGCGTCCCGCCCATACGTTTCATTTCCAGCAAACGATTCGTCACAATCTCTTCAAGTCTTGCTTGCACTTCCGTATCAATAGAAAGAACTAAGTCTTTTCCTGGATCTCCATCATAGACAGTTTGGGTCTCAATTACACGACCTTTTCCATCCGTGATATTTTTCACGACTGACTTTTGTCCTTGTAAAATTTCTTCGTAATATTGTTCAATATAACTTCGTCCAACACGATCATTACGAGAATAATCACGCGCTAAATAATGGTCAAGTTCAGAACGAGGAATACCTTCTTTAGGTAGGGTTGTCGTACCTAATATAGCTAGGTCAGAATTTCGTACTCGACGCCAATCTGTGGTCGTGTTGACACCATTTAGTTCGTTTAGTCGTTCCGAAACTCGCGCAAATTCTTCTGGAGTTACTTCTTCTCCCTTGATGATTTGTGGAGATAAGGCGTACCCAGAAACCATTTCTCGGTAGATTGCGATATTTTCAAGTTCTTGTTCAGTGAACGATTCTAATTCACTTTCTGGAATGCTTGCACGAATCAGTCGGTTCATCTCTCGTGATTTTTGGCTATTGTCGAGAGAATCATCTTGTTCAATTGCATCTTGTTCTGCTTCATCCACATATTGATAGGTATCATCTGCATTTTTACGTAACCAATAGTCTTGCAGATCACTTTTCGTGATTTGGGAATCATCTTTTTCAATCAATTGGGCAAGTTGTTCCGCAATCCCCCACATTTCATCACCTGTGGTCGTTTGCATTTTCGTATAAGTAATAGCTCTTTCCGCTTGGTTATCGACTAAGATACGCCCCTGGCTATCAAAAATGCGCCCCCTTGGCACGCTTGTGTTTACAGGAACTTCTTCTGTGCGAGCGAGAATTCGCGTGTAATCCTCACCTTTCACGATTTGTAAATAACCTAGTCGAAATATAAGTGCTGTAAACAGAAGAAAAATGGTGAAAAATAAAATATTCATGCGCACGACTAAATGCGCTCGTTGTTTGGATTTTGAACTTCTTGTCATTTGTTGTTTAGTTTTTTTCATAACGTGCACCTCGCTTACAAGTATAACACGTCTTTTAGCATAAAAATGTTGCAGCGTTTCGACATTTTGTTAGATAAATCAATCTGAGTCAAAAATAAAATCAATAGATTTTCTAAGCTTCTTTTCAGAGTATCCACTGATTTCTTTTACATTGAGTTCCGCTCCGGGGCTGCGTTCCGTGGGCGCGTCGTAAGTCTCCTCGTCGCATACGCTCCTGCGGGGCCTCACGTAACGCTCTTTATCCCACTGGAGTCAGCCCCTCCTCTCCACTCAACTTCTCATCCGCTAAACTTAGTAAGTATATTTTGTCGCAATTTCTATTTTCCCAAAGAAAAAACCACAAACCGAAGTTTGTGGTTGATCGTTATTATTTAGCTGCTTCGAAACGTTTTGAAACTTCATCCCAGTTTACTACATTCCAGAAAGAAGAAATATAGTCAGGACGACGGTTTTGATAGTTCAAGTAGTAAGCGTGTTCCCAAACATCAAGACCTAGTAATGGCGTTTTGCCTTCCATGATAGGTGAATCTTGGTTTGGAGTTGAAGAAACTTCAACTTCACCGTTTGCTACAGATAACCAAGCCCAGCCAGAACCGAAGCGAGTAGTTGCTGCTTTAGCGAACTCTTCTTTGAATGCATCAAAGCTACCAAATTTGCTGTCGATTGCTTCTGCTAATGCACCAGTTGGTTGGCCACCACCGTTAGGTGATAAGATTTCCCAGAATAATGAGTGGTTAGCATGTCCGCCACCATTGTTACGGACTACTGTGCGAATCTCTTCAGGCACTGCATCTAGGTTAGCAATTAACTCTTCAACAGATTTTGAAGAAAGATCCGAATGTCCTTCAAGAGCGTTGTTCACGTTCGTGATATACGTGTTGTGGTGTTTCGTGTGGTGAATGTTCATCGTCTCTTTGTCGATATGAGGTTCAAGTGCGTCATATTCGTACGGTAATTTCGGTAATTCAAAAGCCATTGTCAATTCCTCCTAAGGTACTAGTGATACTTCCACTATTTACATTAGCAAAGAAGACAATGGCAATCAAATAAAAACTATTCATTGTTTCATTTTTCAGGCTTTTGACTGAAATTAGATAAAGAAAATAAAGATAATGATCATTACCGTGAATAAGATAGCTTTCACAATAGTCGAAGTGAGCAATCCTACAAATGAGCCCACTCCTGCTCGGAATGCTTGCTTAACTGGTTTTCTAGAAATCAACAGCTCTGCAAGGAATGCACCAAGGAAAGGACCTACAATGATACCTACAAACGGAATGACAAACGGTCCAACTAAAAGACCGATTGTACTACCGTAAAGTCCTGGTTTTGTTCCACCAAAACGTTTTACACTAGCCAGGTTTGCCAATGTGTCTGCCGTGAAAATCAAAATGACGAAGAACACTTGGATGACCCAGAACCAGATCGAAAGTTCACTAAATGAGAAGAATACACCGTACAGAATGTAACCAATCAGCAAGAACACTACTGAAGGAATGATGGGATATACGAGCCCAACATAGGCAATGACAAAACTTGCGATGATTAAAATCCAGCCGATGATCTCCATTATACGCGCTTCCCTAAGACAGCTTCTGCGATATTAACTGAGTGATCACCAATACGCTCCAAGTTGCTAAGGATATCAACGAACATGACACCCGCTTGACCTGTGCAGCGACCTTCATTAAGACGAGCAATATGATTTTTACGGAACTTGCGCTCCATTTTATCAATAGTATTTTCTTGTTCTGCTACTTCACGTGCAAGTTCAGCAGAGTTTTCGTCCAAAGCTTTCATTGCTTTAGTAACAGTATCAATTGTTAATTCAAACATTTCAGATACGTCTTGCATAGCATCTTCTGTAAGATGTAGCTTGTGAGCATCCTGGTATTGAATCAATTCAATAATATTTTCGAAATGATCACCAATACGCTCAATGTCTCGAACAGTGTTCATTAACATATTGTGACGTGTCGAGTCTTGTGCAGATAAAGACTGTGATGAAATCTTCACAAGATAATCAGTGATTTTGTGATCTAGATTATTTAATGCTTCTTCAATTTGAAGCGTTAATTCTGCATCTCGCTTATTGCGATTTTTCAAGTAGTTATAAGATAGTTCCAATCCTTGAACACTCATACCACCCATTCGCAGAATTTCTTCTTTTGCTTGCCCGATGGCAATCGAAGGTGATTGTTCAATGAAGTTTTCATCTAGATGTTTAGGTTTATATTCAATTGAGAGTTCTTCACCTGGAATAACTTTTGTAACTAAGTATGCCCACAGTCCAATTAGTGGGAACTGGATTATTGTATTTGCTACGTTGAATGAACCGTGTGCAAAAGCAATTTGCATTTTAGCTTCTAGACCAAGTACTCCTGACAACCAAAGTACATATGTTTCAAACAGTGGAAGAATCAATAAGAATATAATAGTTCCAACAATATTAAATAAGACGTGAACAGCTGCTGCGCGACGAGCAACAATAGAAGCTCCCAATGAAGCCAAGATAGCTGTGATAGTTGTTCCGATATTATCTCCGAAAAGAATTGGTAATGCTGCATCAAGCGTCACTAAATTTTCTGAATATAATTGTTGTAAAATACCAATCGTAGCACTTGAGCTTTGAACAAGAATCGTAAATAGTGTACCTGCAACTACACCTAAAATTGGATTGGTACTCATTTCCACAGTTAAGTCAGTAAATGCCTGTACTTCGCGTAAAGGTTTCATCCCTTCACCCATAAGTTCTAAACCGAGGAACAGTCCACCAAATCCAAAAATAACTTCTCCGATGTTGTGGATACGTGCGTTTTTAAAGAAGAAAATTGCGAACGCACCCGCAGCCATGATTGGTAGTGCATAAGCACCGACATCAAATCCGATGATGAATGCTGTAACAGTTGTACCAATGTTGGCACCCATGATGACACCAATCGCTTGGCGCAAATTCATGAACCCCGCACTTACTAATCCGACGACTAGCACGGTAGTTCCTGAAGACGATTGAATTAAAATCGTAACGACAATCCCGACTAGTACTCCCATAAACGGGTTTGTTGTAAAGCGATCTAAAATATCACGTAGCTTATCTCCTGCAGATTTTTGCAGACCGTCTCCCATGAATTTTATAGAGAATAAGAAAATACCTAACCCACCAAAGAATGTGAACAGCATTTCCTGCCAGTTTAATTCCACGTAAAGGTCAACTCCCATACAATTTTTTGACACGCCACTTATTATGCTTAAAGTATAAACCTATTGTAAAGAGAAATCACAACAAATTTACAATATCTTAATAATTGAAGTTTTAAATTTTGACATGGTACAATACGGTTCGAAAGGACGCGTGACAGATGACACTCTTTAAGGTATTCACTTCAAGTCTTACTTCTATAAAAAAAATAGCTGCGTTTCGCCTGATGCCAATGGGCAAAACCATGCAATACATATTTCTCTTCATTTTTCTTTTTACTCTATTAGCGTTCCTCGAATTCACAACTCAAATCGGAACGAGTGCTGGCCAGCTAGATGGTGTAGTCGATTACTTTGAAGAAATTGATTGGTTATTGTACCCATTTGCTTTCTTACTATTATTCGTGATCCAGACCCTACTATTTTTCACTCAGATTAGTTTAGTAGCAGCTGTTGCTTGGTTAGCTGCACCTATCATGAAACGTCGTGCAGATTATCGCTTTCTCTGGCGTTCAACATTATTCGCAAACACCTGGTCCTTCTTACTATTACTCATTTCTTATCTAGTATTCGAAGATTCCCCTGTTGTTCATGGAATTTCCTATGCGTTAACACTTGTTATAGTACTACTTGCCCTTCGTTACTATCCTAAACTACCAAAAAAAGCATAGCTTCCCTCCCTCCTTCATAAACTTTAAGAAGGGGGTTTTTATATGCGTTTTATACTAGCTTCATTGACTATTTGTTTACTTTGTTACGCAATTCAAATGGATTGGGAAGTGTCCTCTTCTGCGCCATGCGTTCACTCTGAGGACTATTCTTTAGAAACGGCATTGCCTACCTCTACATTGGAATCAATTTATTCTCAAGTTCAAGCACCTATCTCTTATTTAGAATGGATAGCACTGGTTCGTCAGTTAAATCCAAACGATTGGAACTTTTCCGAGCAACCTTTCGTTTATCCTAAATGGAGTACCAAGTGTTGAATAAGCTTCCTTCTTGTCTTTCCCTCTGGTACATTGGTAGAATGAAGTGAAGCGCAACAACAAAAGGAGCGAATATAATGCCAGAAATGATCCATCGTTCAAACACGCGTCCAGTACGTGTTGGAGATATCACCATTGGTGGAAGTAACGAACTATTTATTCAAAGTATGACCACTACAAAAACACATGATGTCGAGGCTACAGTAGCTGAGATTCTTCGTTTAGAAGAAGCAGGTTGCCAAGTGGTGCGAGTCGCTTGCCCAGATGAGCGAGCAGCCTACTCAATTGGCGCCATCAAAGAACGCATCAATATCCCACTAGTCGTCGACATTCATTTCGATTACAAACTTGCCTTGATCGCTATCGAACAAGGTGCAGATAAAATACGTATTAACCCAGGTAACATTGGCCGTCGTGAAAAAGTGGAAGCTGTTGTTAATGCAGCTAAAGCTAAAGGCATTCCAATTCGAATTGGTGTCAACGCCGGTTCACTTGAGCGTAAAATTCTAGAAAAGTATGGCTATCCTACTGCAGAAGGTATGGTAGAAAGTGCACTTCACCATATCAAAATCTTAGAGGATTTAGATTTCCATGACATCATCGTATCGATGAAAGCATCTGATGTAACGCTAGCAATCGACGCTTATCGTTTAGCTTCTCAAGCATTTGATTACCCATTACATCTAGGTATCACTGAGTCTGGTACTTTATTTGCAGGATCTATTAAAAGTGCAGCTGGTCTTGGAACACTGTTAAGTATGGGTATTGGTAACACGCTTCGTGTCTCCTTATCTGCAGATCCAGTGGAAGAAGTGAAAGTGGCACGTGAACTATTGAAAGTATTTGCTCTTTCATCAAATGCGGCTACTTTGATTTCCTGTCCAACATGTGGGCGTATTGAAATTGATTTGATTACAATCGCTAATGAAGTGGAAGAATATATCTCCACAATTAAAGCACCAATTAAAGTAGCTGTTCTAGGATGTGCGGTTAATGGTCCTGGAGAGGCTCGTGAAGCTGATATTGGGATTGCCGGAGCTCGTGGTGAGGGATTACTGTTCCGTAAAGGGAAGACAGTGCGTAAAGTGCCTGAAGCGACAATGGTAGATGAGTTGAAAATTGAGATTGATAAAATTGCAGCAGAATATTTTGCGCAACAAGAACTTGAAAAACAACAAAAAGAAGCAAGTCAGGAAGTTTAAAATGGCTAGATTTGGAATCGATATTGACGGTACTGTAACGTGCCCAACTTCCCTACTACCACATATTAATCAAGCATTTAATACAAACTTAGTATTAGATGACATTAAAGAATACGACCTGACAGCGGCTTTTCCAGTCGACCGCACGAAATTCTATACCTGGTTTAAGGAAGCTGAACCTATCATTTATGCAAACTCACCTATTCAAGAAAATGCTAAACGCATTTTGGATGAGTGGAAAAAACATTACGAACTCTATTTTATTTCAGCTCGTGGAGAGAATGCCACAGACATTACTCTCGATTGGTTTAAACAACAAGAGTTGCAGTATGATCATATTGAATTAATTGGCTCGCACAATAAGGTTGAAACGGCTCGTATTCATCAAGTAGATGCCTTTTTCGAAGACAAACATGACAATGCTGTAGAAATTGGAGAGGAACTGGATATACCTGTGTTATTATTTGATACACCGTATAACCGCAGTGCCACTCCAAAGCAAGTAATACGAGTCCACAGCTGGCAGGAAGCCGACGAATGGATTCGAAATCATTTCCCTACAAAATAATGACGCTGGAACAAAAATAAATCAGCAAGTTCTCTAGGGTGAATTCCAGAGAATTTGCTGATTTTTTATGTGTTGAGTTCCGCTCCGGGGCTGCGTTCCGTGGGCGCGTCTATTTTCAACTCATTGTAATCGAGTTGCGAACGTCAGAAAGACGCTCCAAAATCAGTCGCACCAACCGAGGCAAAGAGCGCCTCACTTGGCACGCCTGATTTTCTCGGACTTTCTAGCGTGACGTTCTCCAGATCTAGAAGGGGTCTCACGTTTCGACTTTTGATCCCACTGGAGTCAACTCCTCCACTCAACTTTTTAACTAGTTTAGCTTTATTACTATATTTTGTCCCTACTTCTTTTTTATTGGCATTCTGGACATTTTCCGTAAACTTCCAACTTATGATTCTCGATTTGATACCCAGGTATTTCGCTTTTAATCGAATCCATCGGACAGATAGCAATTTGTTTGGTATCTCCACAATCCATACAGATAAAGTGGTGATGGTGATGATCGACATCACAATGCATTCGAAAATGTTTCTCTCCTGAGAGTTCCGTCTCCTCCAAAATCCCAAGCTCTACAAATGTATGCAAGTTTCGATAAATTGTATCAAAGCTCATAGAAGGATATTCAGCACGAAGGTCAGTTGCTAGACTTTTAGCAGTGACGTATTTGTCTGTCTCTGTCAAAAGCTCTACTAAGCGTTCCCGCTTGTCTGTGCGCTTGAAGCCATTCTCTTTTAAAATATCCCACGCCTTTGTTTCATTCATGCAGTCTTCCCCTTTCTATTCCCGACAATTCCAATGACGACTAATAAGATGAAAATAGATGTTAAGACAATTGTAGCACCTGGAGCCAAATCAAGATAAAATGCTGTGATCAGTCCTGTAATAACTGCCAGCTGTCCAAATAGAAGAGACCAGAGAATTGCTGCTTTAAAGCTTTTGGCAATACGCATAGCAGCTGCTACAGGCAATGTCATAAGAGATGAGACTAGCAATATTCCAACGATTCGCATGGAGGCTGCAATAACAAGTGCTGTCACAATCATGAATAAGAAATGAATCCATTTGGCAGGTAATCCGACAGCCGATGCATACTCATCATCAAATGACAGAACAAATAATTCTTTGAAAAATGCAACTAAAAACACGACCACAATCACTGTAACTATAACTACAATCATCATATCTTGATAGCTTACAGCAGAAATCGATCCAAATAAGTACGAAAATAAATCTGTTCTGAATCCATCTGCTAGAGAGATAAACAAGGCAGCTAAGCCTAAGCCGGCCGACATAATTATTGGAATCGCTAATTCTTCATAATGTTTGTAAAGAGAACGCAATTTTTCAATCAAAGTCGATCCTGCAACAGCAGAAGCCATCCCTAGATAGAGAGGATTTAATAAGGCTAGCGCGGGTACCGACTGACTAAGAAATAGACTGCCAGCGATTCCCGCAAGAGTCACGTGGCTTAACGCATCTGCAATCAAGGATAACCGTCTTACGACTATGAACACTCCAAGTAGCGGGGCCATAATACCGATTAAAATCCCCGAGATAAAAGCTTGTCTTAAAAAATCATAGGTCATGATCGCATCAAGCATGGGAACTACCTCCGTGTGTGACACGACGCACTGGGTGACCGTACCATTCTTCTAACTGTTCGTTTGACAATGCTTCCATGTCTTTTTGATAGCCGTGGAAGTGAATGGTGCGGTTTAAGCAAGCCACATGAGAAATGCTATTTGATACTGCATCTACATCATGGGTAATCAAAATGATGGTAATGCCGTGATGCTTATTTAAATGCGTCAACATACGATAAAAGGATTGCATGTTTTGTTGATCGATACCCACTGTCGGCTCATCAAGTAATAGGATCTTAGGTTTACTAATCAAAGCACGGGCGATAAACACACGTTGCTGCTGTCCACCTGACAAAGCACTGATCGGTCTATCGATATACGCTTGCATTCCAACAGAGATTAGCGCTTCTTTTATTTGATCCGCTACATTTTTAGGATATCTTGTGAAAAGTCCAGATTTTTTTGCTAGCCCACTCCGCACTACTTCAAATACTGTAGCTGGAAAACCACTGTTAAAACTCGTTGATTTTTGAGAGACATAACCAATACATGCGCGATCTTTAAATTCCTGCACAGGTTTGCCAAAAAGAGCCACTTCACCTTTCATAGGTCGTAAAAGCCCTAAAATAATTTTCATTAGCGTAGATTTCCCTGACCCATTGGGACCAATAACAGCTAGGAAATCTCCTTCATTGATGGTTAACGATACATTTTGAAGGGCTTCAGTTTTATCATAGTAAAAACTGACATTTTTCATTTCAATATATGGAGTCATAGTGAACACTTCTCCCTAAGTAATAATCATTCCGATTTACACTTGATTCAGTATACGGCAACTGAAATTGAATGTAAATAAATAAATCTGTACCGTTACTCAAAAAAAAGACCGCCAATAGGCGATCTTAAAGTAATGTATTTAAAGCGTCGGGATTAAATTTGCCAGATTTCAGCATTTCAATCTCAATTGCGTAAGGCGCTTTCTTAGATTTTGCATCCACTCCAACAAAAGGTGTTTCTAAAATTTTGGGTAAAGCCGCTAGTTGTGGGTGGTGCACAATATAAGACAACGCTTCAAATCCGATTTCACCATGACCAATATTGGCATGACGATCTTTACCGGCACCTAGAATATTTTTTGAATCATTCACATGAACAACCTTTAAGCGGTCCAGTCCAACAATTCGGTCAAATTCATTCAGTACACCGTCAAAATCTTCACGTATTGCATAGCCGGCATCATGAACGTGACAGGTATCCATACAAATCGAAAGGCGTTCATTATGCGTAACACCATCGATAATCATGGCAAGCTCTTCAAAGCTTCTACCAATCTCAGAACCTTTACCTGCCATTGTTTCTAGAGCAATTTGAACATCGCTCTGATTTTCAAGGACCAGGTTAAGACCTTCGATAATACGAGCAATTCCCACTTCGGCGCCAGCACCCACATGGGCACCGGGATGAAGGACAATTTGATTAGAACCAAGTGCTGCTGTTCGCTCAATCTCACTTTGAAGAAAATCGACACCCAGTGCAAACGTTTCGGGCTTTGTCGTATTTCCTAAGTTTATAATATACGGTGCGTGCACAACAACATGCGACATCCCATGAGCAGCCATATGGGCCTGACCGGCCTCAATATTTAATTCCTCAATAGGCTTGCGACGCGTGTTTTGAGGTGCACCTGTATAAATCATAAACGTTGTGGCGCCGTATGAGGCAGCTTCCTCACTAGCGCCTTGTAACATTTTTTTACCATTCATGGAAACATGAGAGCCAATTAACATTTCGGATCCCCCTTAGCGCTTACGACTACGTATTTTACGTTCTCTTCTTTTCACTTTGTCCATTTCCCACTTCATGTTACGTTTGTAACCCGGTTTAACTTTTTTAGGTTTACGGACCAATGATTTTGCTTTCGCATCAATTTCATTTTCTTGTTTTGGACGGTTTTTACGGGCGTGACGATCTTTCAATTCACTCCACTCGCCATCTTTGATGTCGACATGGTTGAAAGTAATGCCCATTTTTTCAATACGGTTTAATGCATCTTCATCTTCCGGTTGATACAAGATGATGGCTTGTCCCTCTAGACCGGCACGAGCTGTACGACCGACACGGTGAACAAAGAACTCTAAATCGTCTGGAATCTCTAAGTTGATGATATGGGATACACCTGGAATGTCGATACCACGAGCAGCTAAATCAGTTGCCACGATGTATTGATATTCTAAATCGTGAATGTTTTGCATCACTTTTTTACGATCCCGAGGTGTTAAGTTCCCATGAATCAAGCCGACTTTGTAGCCGTTCTCGTTTAAGTGGTGAGCTACTTTATCTGCATATTTTTTTGTGTTTACAAACAAAATGGCTAGATATGGATTGATCACTTCTAACACTTCAACTAAACGATTTTTCTTAGACTTCCCTCGAACAGGAACAGCTAAGAATTCGATACCTTCAGCCACAGGCTTTTTATCCCCAATTTTCACATGTTCTGGAGATGCCATATATTTTTTTAAGAACGGCTGCAATTTTTCAGGAATTGTTGCTGAGAAAACATACATCTTTAAATCCTCTGGCATTTTCCCTGCAAATTGATCAATGTCTGTGATAAAGCCTAAATCAAATGCTAAATCTGCTTCATCAATGACAAGTATATTGGCTGTATGCACATGCAAAGCGCCTTCAACCATAAGGTCTTTAATTCGACCAGGCGTACCCACTACAATGTGAGGTTGCGTTGAAAGTTTTGAAATGGCACGAGCCTTGTCTGTTCCACCAATAAATAATTTAGATTGAATTGGTGAGTTGGCAATTAATTGTTGAAGAGTTTTGTGAATTTGTGTTGCTAATTCACGTGTTGGTGATGTAATGATGGCTTGTACTTCTTGGCGATCCGCTTGAATCTGTTGAACAATCGGTAATAAAAAGCTGTGCGTTTTGCCAGTCCCTGTATGGGATTGCCCAATGGCACTTCTGCCTTTCATCACTAACGGGATCATTTTTTGTTGAATTGGTGTTGGTTTGTCAAATTTCAGTTCGTTGATGGCATCCATCAAAAATGGCTGAAAATTATAGTCGCTAAATTTGGACATAGCTGTCCCTCCTATCCGGTAACTACCTTCATCTATTGTAACATGTCTTTAACGTCTTTCCCTATCATTCATATACTGAGTATGAAAGGAGTGACCGAGTGAAATACAAAGAATTTTATCCATTTGAAATAACTCCATCCACTAAAAAAACAGATAACCTGCTTGAATGGTTACAAGTGGCAAATGAGCTTGCCCCTCTCATCAAGCAGGTTAGTCCGTTGCTTCAACAGTTCACAATGCTAGCTAGCCTGCTCCAGGGACTCTCCTCCCCGGTAACACAGGAACGAAAAAATACACACTCTCGTGATTCTACAGTATTTATGCCAAAATAGCTATACTTTGCTACCATCGCGTTCCTTCGTTATAATAAAAGTAGTATGTGTTTTGAAAGGAGTTTCTCCATGAAAATAAAAAAAATCTCACCACGGGGCTATTGTTATGGTGTTGTCGATGCAATGGTTATTGCGCGAAATGCGGCACTTGATACAAGCCTGCCGCGCCCGATATATATTTTAGGTATGATCGTACACAATAAGCACGTAACAGATGCTTTTGAAGAGGATGGCATAATTACCTTAGATGGTCCAAACCGTTTAGAAATACTTGAACAGGTAGATTCAGGTACCGTTATCTTCACGGCTCACGGTGTTTCACCACAGGTTCGCGAGTTGGCCAGACAAAAAGGGCTAGTTTCAATCGATGCTACTTGTCCCGATGTTACCGTTACACATGATCTAATTGCCGAAAAAACTGTTGAAGGTTATGACATTTTATACATCGGTAAAAAAGGACATCCAGAACCAGAAGGCGCTATTGGAGTTGCTCCTGATCATGTCCATCTCATCGAAAGACTAGAAGATGTAGACAATTTATCACTTTCGAATGAAAAACTTCTTGTTACCAATCAAACAACGATGTCTCAATGGGACGTTGTCAAATTGATGGATGCGTTAAAAGCAAAATTCCCAACGATTGAAGTTCACAAAGAAATTTGTTTAGCTACACAAGTGCGTCAAGAAGCTGTTGCAGAACAAGCGGGCGAAACAGAGTTACTGATCGTTGTGGGTGACCCAATGAGTAATAACTCCAACCGCTTAACGCAAGTTTCGGAAGAAATTGCTGATACACCTTCGTATCGAATTGGAGATATTTCAGAGTTGAATCTTGAATGGTTAGAGGGTATCGACGTTGTCTCTGTAACAGCTGGTGCATCTACACCTACCCCAATTGTGAAAGAAGTCATTCAGTTTTTAGAGAAATATGATCCAGCTGATCCGACCACTCATGATACTTCGAAAAAAGTTACAAACGATAAGATTTTACCAAAAATTAAAATTCCAAAACCAGTTGTACGTATTGAGCCGTACGCAAACTAAATACAAAAAAAATCAGTAGATTCTCTGGATTTCAACTCTAGAGAAACTACTGATTTCTTTTTGTTCAGCCAATTATTAAATAACCTTAAACGGTTCTGTTGATAATTGTGATGCGATAAATACCGGAGCTTTTTTCTCCTGTTCCATGAGTTTACTCAGGTAATTTACGGTTCCTTGTTTCATAATGGATTCCACGTGATGACCTGGGTCAACTATGGACAGACCGATTGTTTCTGCATCTTGCGCTGTATGAAAATACATATCACCGGTCACTAATACATCTGCGCCTGCGCGCTTAGCGTCGTAAATATATTTATTGCCATCCCCACCTATCACAGCCACTCGAGAGATTTCTTGATCCATCTCTCCAGTAACACGAACAAATGGTACATTAAGTTTCGATTTCACTTGTTCTGCAAATTCACCAAGTGTTAAGTTTTTCACAGATCCAATTCTTCCTAACCCATGTTCATTCGCTTCAATGGCAAGTGTATACAAATCATAAGCTACTTCTTCATAGGGATGTGCTTTGATCATAGCGCGTTCGACTTTTGATTTTATGGATTTTGGAAAGACCACTTCAATCTTTTCTTCATCTACGATTTCAGGCTTCCCCACCTGACCTAAATAAGGATTGGCACCTTCTGTAGGCGTGAAACGTCCCTGTCCTTTTAATGAATAGGAGACATGTTCATAATCGCCAATTTGTCCCGCACCTGCTTGTGCAAGTGCCGTTCTCATTTGGTCTACATGCGTTTCAGGTGTAAATACTGCCAATTTCATCATAGGTTCTGAATAGGTTTCTGTTAAAATTTTAATATCATCTAGTTCAAGTGCTTCAGCTAGCATATCATTGACCCCGCCCTGAGCAATGTCCAGATTGGTATGGGCTGCATAGACAGCGATGTCATTTTTGATACACATCTCGATTAATGAGCCTAGTGGAGTAGACGTATCTACTGAAGCTAACTTGCGATAAATGGGTGGATGATGAGCAATGATCAGTTCGCACCCTTGCTCTATTGCCTCTTCCACCACTTTTTTTGTAACGTCTAATGTAATGAGAACGCGACTTACCGACTTATTTAAAGTTCCGATATGCAAACCAATAGGGTCGCCATCCATTGCAAGAGTTGGCTTTGCCCACTGTTCAAACAATTCAATCACACGATGTCCGTTCATTTACAGAACCTCTTTCACATACTGAATTTTTTGTTCAAGCTCCTGCCCCTTTTGTTGCACGTCTGGTCGTTCTGTTGTTGGTAAATTTGCAACAATACGCTGCCATTCAACAACTTCACGATTCCACTTCTTTTGGAACACGAGTGATTTATCCTGCATCAACAAAGGACCTAGTAATTTTTGTTGGTCTGTTAACTCCATCAAGCCTTTTTCCAATACTAAAATTTCATAAATCTTTTCATTCTCTTCTAAAATCTCTTCGGCGATAATTTTCCAATTGTTTTGTAAAGCCCATTCTCGAATGGCCCGAGCATGAACATTTGGCTGCAAAATCAACCTTTCAGCCAAGTCAGCCTTCACTTTGCCACGTTCTAAGATCTTGGCGATGAGTGGACCACCCATTCCAGCTATCGTTATTTCACTAATGGCATCTTCTGCGCGCACAACATCGAGGCCGTCACCCATTCGAACTTCGATTGTATCGGTTAATCCCTCTGATTTTACTTGCCGTTCCGCTGATTGGAATGGTCCTTTAACTACCTCTCCAGCTATAGCAAATTCTATAATTGCTTGATGAGCCAGGTAGCATGGCAAGTAAGCATGATCACTACCAATGTCTGCTAGCCGTGCGCCAGGTCTGACGTACGAACCGACTTGTTTTAGTCGTTCAGATAATTGTTCACTATTCATATTAACACCTCGCCTTAAGTATACAGATTTCTCTATAGGGATGAAAGAATTCTACTAGGAACTAAAAAAGCCCCACTCGTTAGAGTGAGACCCTTTTAAACTATTCTAAAGATTTAACCCATGCAGCCATCGCTTCGATGTTCTCTGCTTCTACTAAACCACCTGGCATAGCACCTTTACCATTAGCTAAGATGTCAGCAATTTCTTCTTCAGAAAGAGCTGTACCCACTAATGGAGGGAATGCGCCTTGGCCTTCGTAGCTGCTTCCGTGACAGCTGATACATTTTTGCTGAACTACAGCTTCAGGGTCAAATTCGCCGGCTGATGCCTCTTCGCCACCTTCAGCGCCTTCTTCACCATGTTCACCTGACTCAGCTATTTCTGCTTGGTTTCCAACACCTTGAACAGAAAGGAAGAAAATAAGTCCGATCCCGAAAAGCATAATTAAAATGTACGGAACGATTGGATTCTTTGTCATCAATAACCCTCCCTCTTGGTCACACTATCACTAATAACATTAGTCAACATCATTATTGTACTCCATTGACGAAAAAACGAAAAGAGAAATGAGGTAAGTTTTGTTGCATTGTGACAAATTCGACAAATCTTTTAACAGCCAATATGACGAGCAATGACCATTCGTTGAACTTCTGAAGTACCTTCACCAATTTCAAGTAATTTGGCATCGCGCATGAAGCGTTCCACTTCATACTCTTTCATATAGCCATATCCACCATGAATCTGAATAGCCTCATTTGCTACTTCCATGGCAATCTCAGATGCATACAATTTGCACATCGCTGCTTCTTTACCAAATGCGCGACCTTGGTCTTTTAACCAAGAAGCTTTGTAGACCATTGTACGAGCTAATTCTATTTTCATAGCCATGTCGGCTAATTTGAATTGAGTAATCTGGAATTCAGACAACGTTTTCCCGAACTGTTTACGTTCTTTCGAATAACGTAGTGCTTTATCAAATGCTGCTTGTGCAATCCCCACAGCCATCGCGCCAATACCTATACGTCCACCATCTAGCGTCGTCAAAAATTGGCGGAAGCCATTTCCTTGCACACCCAGAAGGTTTTCTTTTGGTACACGGACGTTTTCAAAAACTAGTTCTGTGGTATTGGAAGCATTCAACCCCATTTTCTCGTAGTTATCGATGATTGTGAAGCCTTCAGCGTTAGTCGGTACAATTATCGCAGAAATCTCTTTACGCCCGTCAGTGGTCCCTGTAATGGCTGTGATGGCCAAGTGCTTGGCATGGCTAGCATTTGTGATATACACTTTGCTGCCGTTGATTACCCACTCGTCACCTTCTAACTTGGCTGTCGTCTGAGTACCACCTGCATCTGAACCAGCATTTGGCTCAGTCAATCCAAAGGCACCAAAGGAAGATCCTTCACAGATCGGTGTTAAATAGTTTTTCTTTTGTTGTTCCGTGCCAAATAAATGCAGAGGTGCACCGCCTAATGAAATATGCGCAGAATATGTAATACCTGTCGACGCACACGCGCGACTCAATTCCTCTGTAACGATTGCAAAACTTACTGTATCAGCTCCAGCACCACCGTATTCTTCATCAAAAGGTAAGCCCATCATCCCCATGTTGCTTAGCTCTTTAAAAATTTCAGTAGGAAACTCTTTTGTCTTGTCCCGTTCAATGGCACCTGGTGCTACTTTTTCATTAGCAAAATCGCGCATCATATTTTTTAACATTTTGTGTTCTTGCGTTAAATCAAAATTCATGTTGACATCCCCTTTACACCCTTTAGTAAACGCTTACATGTTTGATTATACAGAACTTTTTGGTGAATTGGCATAAAAATGAATGTGAAATAAAACACATACCTTTAGATGTGGAAGGCGTTCGCCCAGAAATGCTTCGGGAATCAAGCGTGCGCATAGAGGCGCTCTTGCCTCTGTGTGTGCGATTGATTTTCGAATGTATTTCTAACGCCTGGAACTCGATTGTACTTAGATGTGGAAGGCGTTCGCTCAGAAATGCTTCGGGAATCAAGCGTGCGCATAGAGGCGCTCTTGCCTCTGTGTGTGCGATTGATTTTCGAATGTATTTCTAACGCCTGGAACTCGATTGCGTTAGATGTGGAAGGCGTTCGCTCAGAAATGCTTCGGGAATCAAGCGTGCGCATAGAGGCGCTCTTGCCTCTGTGTGTGCGATTGATTTTCGAATGTACCTTTGTTTGGTACCTGTCACTATTTTGACACTAAAAAACCCCTCAACCGAAGTTAAGGGGCCTTACATTAATCTAAGAAATCTTTTAAGCGCTTGCTGCGAGAAGGATGACGAAGTTTTCGAAGAGCTTTCGCCTCGATTTGACGAATACGCTCACGCGTTACACCAAATACTTTACCTACCTCTTCAAGCGTACGAGTACGACCATCATCTAGACCGAAACGCAAACGTAAAACATTTTCTTCACGGTCTGTTAATGTGTCTAAAACATCTTCTAGCTGCTCTTTTAACAATTCATAAGCAGCGTGATCAGATGGTGATTGGGCATCTGCATCTTCAATAAAGTCACCGAGGTGTGAATCGTCTTCTTCACCAATTGGTGTTTCTAAAGAAACTGGTTCTTGAGCGATTTTTAAAATCTCACGTACTTTTTCAGCTAATAAGTCCATTTCTTCTCCGATTTCTTCTGGAGATGGTTCACGACCAAGATCTTGTAATAGCTGACGTTGCACACGAATCAGTTTGTTGATGGTTTCAACCATGTGAACCGGGATACGAATTGTACGAGCCTGGTCAGCAATCGCACGAGTAATAGCCTGACGAATCCACCAAGTAGCATACGTACTAAACTTAAACCCTTTGCGGTGATCAAACTTTTCAACGGCTTTGATAAGTCCCATGTTTCCTTCTTGGATCAAATCAAGGAATAACATCCCACGTCCAACATAGCGTTTTGCAATACTTACAACTAGACGTAAGTTAGCTTCTGCTAGACGCTTGCGAGCCTCTTCATCTCCTAGCTCAATACGAATCGCAAGCTCAATTTCTTGCTTGGCATTTAAAAGCTCAACGCGACCAATTTCTTTTAAATACATACGAACAGGGTCATTGATTTTAACACCAGGAGGAACGCTTAAATCATTAAGATCAAAGGTTTCCGTTGTTTTTTTCGTCATTAGCTGATCGAGTTCTTCTTCATCGCCATCTTTTCGGCCAAGTTCAATACCCTTACCTTCAAGTTGATCGATAAATTCTTCAATCTGGTCCGACTCTAATTCAAACGTTGCTAACTTTTCAGCAATGTCTCGATAAGTCAATTCCCCATTTTTCTTTCCTAACTCGATAAGTTGTTTCTTTGCTTCATCTAATGACAATTCCAAATCCTCTTTGATCTGATCTGATTTTTCTGCCATAAGAATTCCTCCTTTACGTGCCTAAATGGAACTAGACTGTGTGAATGGTACGTTTGAGTTCAATCGCTTGTTTAGCAAGCTCTAACGCTTTTGTGTAATCTGCAAGCTTTTCAGCTATTTTTGATTCGTGCATTAACTGTTCAATACGTTTCTCTACCCGATATTTGCGTAGTTGACGCATACTATCTTCTATTTCTTTTTTGCTACTTTCTGGGTCTTTATCCATCATTGTGGCAAACATATAGATTTTCTTTAAATCTGCATTTTCTGTCACTTCAAGTAATCTCTGAAAATCACCCTGCGGATATCTTTCATAGAATGCCATCAATTGAATAAAGGATTCGATGATTTCATCATGCACAAACAATTCCATGTCTTCTGCAATACCGAGTGAATGAAGTGCAGTGGGATCATCCAGCAGATGCGCAAGTAATAAATACTCAGCTCTACTAGTAGCATCAAGCTTTTGTGTTTTTTTCTCAGGTGCCACAACTCGTTGCTCTCGTCGAGGTGCTTGTTCTGAACGCGCTCTCTGCGCCAGCAGTTTGCGCAATTGATGTTCAATCACACCTTGATCAATACCCACTTCATCTGCTAATTGTTTCGTATAATACGATTGTTCAATTGGAGAGTCAGATTTTGCGAGCACTTCAACTACTTGATCTGTGTAGTGAAGAACATCGGAATCATTTTGCAAATTGATTCCTTTGCGGTAATACATCATGGCGAATGCCATTTCTGACAGTCCTTTTTCAGTAGCAAATTTTTGAAGTGCTTCTGTACCATGCTGTGCAACAAAATCATCTGGATCTGTTTGATTTGGCAAAACAAGTGCCGTTCGTTGGAGTTGCTTACCGTCAGTTGCGGTGAACGCTTTTTTGGTAGCCTCCATGCCCGCTTTATCGCCATCAAAACAAAAGACGAAATTTGTCGTCAAACGTTTCAATCGCGTGATATGGTTTTGTGTCAATGCAGTTCCCATGGTGCCCACTACATGATCAACACCCGACCTCGCAAAAGCAATTACATCCAAAAATCCTTCAGACAACAACACTTGCTTCTTCTGTCGAATGGCCATTCGTGCATTGTGTAAATTGTAGAGAACATCATTTTTTTGAAACAGTTCGCTCTCTGGACTGTTTAGATATTTGGCTTCATCAGCTGAATTATCTAAAATTCGACCAGAAAAAGCAATCGTTTGACCTTTATCATCTGCCACAGGGAACATAATGCGGCCTCTGAATCGGTCAAAGTAACGCTCTGCTTGTTCTTGACGGACGACAAGTCCACACTTCTCCATTTCAGCTAGATCGTAGTCACGTTGCTGTAAAAGTGTTGCGAGATTTTCCCAGCCCGGCAAGCTCCACCCTATCTGAAATTTTTTGATAGTGTCTTCATCAATACCACGATTTTTTAAGTAAGCGAGTGCTTGCTCTCCTTCAACCGTGTTGAGAAGAAGATGATGATAATAAGACGCTGCAAATGTGTGTGCACTTTTCCATTTGTCTTGCAATGGATTTTTTGCGACTTCTTTTGCAGCATTTCCTTCTTCTAGATGAAGCTCCATCCCACTGCGATCTGCCAGTCGATTAATCGTTTGTTGAAAGCTCAACCCTTCGATATCCATCAAAAACGTAATGACATTTCCACCTGCTCCACAACCGAAGCAATGAAATATTTGTTTCTCTTGAGCAACAGAAAAGGAAGGAGTTTGTTCACCATGAAACGGGCATAAACCAAAGTGGTTTCTTCCTCGTTTGGTTAGCTGAACATATTCACCAATGACATCCACAATATCAACAGAAGACCTTACTTGTTCAATCACTTCATCTTCCACATGTTTAGCCATTATGTCACCTTCTCTTTGCCTACTCTATAGTTATTCCACAAACTGAAACGATAATCCTGCATAAATCGACATTACTTCTTGGAAAAACATAAATTTAGTAATCACAAACCATTATTATAAACTAAATCACAAAGATTCGCTATGCAAGAATCGTATTTTATACCTATTTTTAGCGTAACAAAATCCGGACGATGATCGCCCGGATTTATCTCTCTGCTACTGTATATAATTTTTTATTGATTCTTGTCGTTTAGAAATAATGATATTGGCTGTTTCTTCTACAGCCCGATTTGTTACGTCAATGACATCGCAATCAATGCGATTAACTACTTGATGAAAATGGACCAACTCTTCTTGTATTCTCTCTATTTTAGCGTAGTTTGCTTCATCACTCAAGCCGATTGCCTTGAGACGCTCACGTCTGATTGAATTTAACTTTTCTGGGTTAATCACTAGGCCAAAGCATTTGGCTGGATCAATAGAAAACAACTCTTCTGGAGGTTCAACTTCTGGTACGAGAGGCACATTGGCTACCTTCCAGCGTTTGTTAGCTAAATATTGTGAAAGAGGAGTTTTTGATGTGCGTGATACCCCGACTAAAACAATATCAGCTTGCAAAAGACCTCGTGGGTCACGTCCATCATCGTATTTAACCGCAAATTCAACCGCCTCTATTTTTGCGAAATAATCTTCGTCTAATTTTCGGACAAGCCCAGGTTCTTGCATAGCACTTGAGCCAATTACTTTTTCAAACTTTTCAATCACTGGCCCCATTAAGTCAATGGATTCAACGCCTGCTTTTTTTGACAACTCAGCCACTTGTTTTTTCATATCATCGCGGACAAGAGTGTAGATGATGATTGCTTGGTGAGAACTAGCTAAATCAACAATCTCTTGAATATGCTCTAGTGAATCAATATGAGTAAATCGCTTAATGCGCGCTTTATGATACACTTCTTCAAATTGACTCAAAGCTGCTTTTGCGACTAATTCACCTGTTTCACCAATTGAATCGGAAATGATAAAAATCTGCACGTTACCACTCTCCTTAAATGTCATGTTCTTCTGCTAATGCTAAAAAGGCACGAGTGATCGTTGTCTTTGTAACCCTACCTACAACTTCAAGTCCCTTTGCCTGTTCTTTGACAACAGGTAAGGAGTCAATTTGACGGTCCATTAGCAGCTGCGCTGCACTGAGAAGCGAGTCCTCTCTGTGACACACCGTAATATTAGGCATGCGAGTCATCATCATGTGCACCGGCATTTTATTTAAATCTTGATTCCCTATCGATATGCGCAAAAGATCTTTACGAGAAACGACACCTGTCAAAATGCCAGTTTTGTTCACTACGAACATGGAACCAACATCCTCTAAGAACAGTTGACAGATAGCATCGTAGACAGATATGTGTTCTAAGATGACAACAGGTACCGATTGAAAATCTTTTACCTTCCACTTTGTCATCGTATCGGAAATTGCTTGACCTGTCTTTTTTCCAGAATAAAAATAACCGACACGTGGTCGTGCATCTAAATATCCCGCCATCGTCAAGATAGCGAGGTCTGGCCGCAACGTTGAACGGGTCAGACTTAATCGGTCTGCAATCTGTTCTCCAGTAATCGGTCCATTCTCCTTAACGATATCGAGTATTTCTACTTGTCGTTTATTGAGTTCGATTATTTCCACCGCCTCAAAGTTCATCAAAATTTCAGTCTAATTATAGCGCACATAACGAGTGATTGCGAAGTAAACTTGCTCATGCTATACTGATTTTATTCAAATAGAGACGTTGAATGGACGATAAGTAGTACCAAAAAAAGCGAGCAGGAAATGGTGAGAGCCTGCAACGGTATGAAACGGCAACCAGGAGTCTTATCCGGACAAAGAGGACTGTTCATGAACAGTCAATCGAGGTGGAACCGCGGGTTTAACGACTCGTCCTCGGGCTTAGCTGCCCGTGGGCGGGTCTTTTCTTTGTTCGTAGAAAAAAGGAGGAATTTCACATGAATATGGAGACAATCGTAAGCATTGCCAAGCAACGTGGGTTTGTATTTCCCGGCTCTGAAATCTACGGTGGTTTAGCAAACACATGGGATTATGGTCCACTTGGTATCGAGTTAAAAAACAATATTAAAAAAGCTTGGTGGAAAAAGTTCATCCAAGAATCACCAACAAATGTGGGAATCGATGCAGCTATTCTTATGAACCCAAAAACGTGGGTAGCTTCTGGACATATCGGAAACTTCAATGACCCTATGATTGACTGTAAGGCATGTAAGTCTCGCCATCGTGCAGATAAAATCATTGAAGATGCCCTAGATGCAAAAGGTATTGAGATGATTGTAGATGGTCTGTCATTTGAAGACATGAAAAAATTAATCGACGAGCACAACATCGTCTGTCCGACATGTGGCAAGTTTGATTACACGGACATTCGTCAGTTTAACTTGATGTTCAAAACATTCCAAGGTGTTACAGAAAGCTCAACGAATGAAATCTTCTTACGTCCAGAAACCGCACAAGGTATTTTCGTTAACTTCAAAAATGTGCAACGTTCAATGCGTAAAAAAGTACCTTTTGGAATTGGACAAATCGGGAAAAGTTTCCGTAACGAAATCACACCAGGTAACTTCACATTCCGTACACGTGAATTCGAACAAATGGAACTTGAATTTTTCTGTAAGCCAGGTGAAGATTTAGAGTGGTACGCCTACTGGAGAGATTTCTGTAAAGATTGGTTATTGAACCTAGGAATGAAGGAAGAGACGATCCGCTTACGTGAGCATGATCAAGATGAGCTTTCCCATTATTCCAATGCGACTGTCGACATAGAATACAAATTCCCATTCGGTTGGGGCGAGCTTTGGGGCATCGCTGACCGTACAGACTTTGATTTGAAACAACATATGGAACATTCAAATGAAGACTTTACGTACATCGACCCATTAACAAATGAACGCTACGTGCCCTATGTAATCGAACCTTCTCTAGGTGCTGACCGTGTGACTCTTGCTTTCTTAATCAACGCGTATGAAGAGGAACAACTAGAAGGCGATGAAACACGCAATGTTATGCGTTTCCATCCGGCCCTAGCGCCATTCAAAGCAGCAATCTTACCACTTTCTAAAAAATTAAGTGAGCCAGCCGGTGAATTATTTGCTGAGTTGAGCAAGCATTTCATGGTAGATTATGATGAATCACAATCTATTGGCAAGCGCTACCGTCGTCAAGACGAAATCGGAACACCTTTCTGTATCACATACGATTTTGATTCTGCTGAAGATGGGCAAGTGACTGTTCGTCACCGTGATTCCATGGAGCAAACACGTATGCCACTTGCTGAAGTAAAAGCATATATCGAAAAACATTTAGAGTTTTAAGTAACAGAACTCCATACAAAAAGGATGATCCTAGATTTCAGGATCATCCTTTTTTGTCGTTTCAGGAGAAAACAATAATGGGTTTCTTTCGATTTGTGTAAGAAACTTTCGTGACTTCAGTTGGATCCCTACTTGCTCTTCATAGATAGTCGTCACTACTTTACGCATAAATTGTTTCGTTTCCTTTTTTAGTTGAATCGACTTGACTTCTTCCAGAGGTGTAAACATGAAAGTTCGAATCAAACGAACTTGAACTGGCGACAAGCGAATAATATACGGATCAATCGAGAAGCACCGATGACAAAGAAAGCCAATCTGTTGAAAAGAAAATGCGAATTCGCCTTCCTTTGAGCCACAATTTGAACAACCGTCAAGATGTGGGCGAATGCCGGCTACCAGTAGCATCTTCCATTCTACAAATAGTAAGACAGCTTCTGGGTCTTGGTCTTCTTCAATGGCCTGCAGCGCTTGATGCAGGAGTTGATATATACCACTTGAAGGAGTGTCTTGTTCAGTCAATTTATCCACTAATTCTGTTATGACACTTGCATAAGCTGTTTTTAAAAAGTCTTCTCGAATGTGGCGCATCGATTGAACGATTTCCGCTTGTTGCAATGTGCCCATCCCTCTACCTTGTTGAATAAGGAAATGCCCGTGCGTAAATTGCTGGGTGACAGCAGAGAACCGACTTGCAGGTTTTTTAGCACCTCTAGCCATAGCGGTTCTCTTCCCTAGCTCTTCTGTCAATATCGTAACAATCTTGTTGTTTTCCCCGTAAGGTATAGCGCGTAATACATAGCCCTCTACTTTAGCTAACATCGTGATTAATACTCATCATCCCGGAAGCCGTAGTCACGTAACTGAGTGGATTTATTGCGCCAGTCTTTCTGAACTTTTACCCATAGCTCTAAAAAGACCTTAGACCCTAAAAGCATCTCAATATCTTGTCGAGCCTTCGTGCCGATATCCTTAAGCAATGCTCCCCGCTTCCCGATTACGATACCTTTTTGAGAGTCTCGCTCCACAACAATAGTTGCCGAGACATTTATCAGTTCTTTGCCTTCTTCTTTACGAATTTGTTCAATCACAACTGCAATAGAATGAGGAATTTCTTCCCGCGTTACATGCAGAACCTTTTCTCGAATTAATTCTGAGATAATGAAACGTTCAGGGTGATCTGTCACTTGGTCTGCTGGGTAATATTGCGGACCTTGAGGCAGGTAAGATTCAATTGTCGTCAATAAACGTTCAATGTTGTTGCCTTGTAAAGCAGAGATAGGTACAATTTCTGCAAAATCATACTGGTCTTTATACGAATCGATGATTCCAAAAAGTTCATCAGGATGCACTTCGTCAATTTTATTAATTACTAAAAATACAGGAGTTTGATTTCCTTCAAGGAATTCGATGATCATTTTGTCTCCAGCGCCAATTGGCTCAGATGCATTAACCATGAATAAAATGACGTCGACTTCTTTCATCGTGTTCTTGGCTACTTTCATCATGAAGTCACCCAATTTGTGCTTTGGTTTGTGCATACCTGGTGTATCGATGAAAATCATTTGACTTGAGTCTTGTGTCAAAACACCTTGAACTTTATTACGTGTTGTTTGTGGTTTGTCACTCATAATCGCAATTTTTTGACCGATAACTCGATTCAAGAAAGTGGATTTCCCTACGTTTGGTCGACCAATGATTGAAATAAAACCTGATTTAAATTTGTTAGTGGGTTGTTCCATAAGAATAATTTCCTCCGTTCGTTTTGCTTTCACAAAACTAGTTCAATAATTTTAGGAATGTATAGTATACACCCAATGACTGCTGAGCCGCACGCATAAATAAAACACGCACCTGCTGCGATGTCTTTCACTTGTCCCGCTTTTTCGTTCCAATTCGGTTCTACAAGATCCACGAATCGCTCTATTGCTGTATTGATCATTTCAAGAGTAAGCATCCCGCTAATCGTTAGCAGCAGGACTATCCATTCAATTGCAGTAAACTTTAGTAAAAAGGCTGCTAAGATTGTACAAATAGCGGCAAGTAGATGAAACTTCATGTGCCGTTCATTTTTCGTTGCCGTCATCACGCCAACTAATGCATTTTTAAAAGACTGCACCTCACGCATTTTCACTAGAACCTAAAGAGCGAGGTAACCCAAACTCCGTCAGATACTGTTCTTGTTTTGCGAACATCACTTTTTCTTCATCTGAAGTCATGTGATCATAGCCTAAAATGTGCAATAACCCGTGTGCAGCCAAAAAGGCAAGTTCACGCTCAATCGAGTGCCCGTAATCTGCTGCCTGTTCCACTGCACGATCAACTGAAATAATGATATCTCCGAGTAATAAGGGCTGCTCTCCAATCACTGCAACTTCCCCTTCTCCTTGTTCTTGCATAGCGAACGAAATAACATCGGTTACCGTATCTTTATTGCGGTACGTCTTGTTTATTTCTTGAATCTCATCATTCGTCACAAATGAAACAGAGAGTTCTGCTAGTTCTGCGACATCTTCTTTTTTGGCGACAAATTGCAGGACATCTTCTACTAGTTGGAGGGATTCTTCATTGGCACTACCTGCTTCATTTAAGAAATCGATGATCATTTTTTGTCCTCCTCAGGATATTGAATACGTTCATGGTAAAAACCTTTTAAGGTTGTACAAATACTCTCTTTTACGATTTGAAGATCTTTCATAGAAATATCACACTCGTCAAACTGTCCATCATTCAATCGGTCTTTGATAATGGCAGATACTAACTCTTTGATTTTAGTGCTGTCTGGCTGTTTCATCGATCGCACAGCGGCTTCTACACTATCCGCAACAGAAATGATAGCAGCTTCTTTTGATTGAGGTTTTGGGCCATTGTAGCGGAAATCTGCTTCTTCACAGTTGCCTTCTTCTTTTTTTGCTTTGTGGTAAAAATACTTGATACACGTAGTTCCATGATGTTGAAGTGCAATATCCACGATAGCTCGTGGAATACGGTTTTGAAGTAAGATCGCAGCTCCATCTGTTGTGTGATCACGTATGATGGATGCACTTGTCTCAGGTGGTAAGTGATCATGTGGGTTATACCCATTTGTTTGATTTTCAATGAAAAATCCAGGACGCCTTGTCTTTCCTATATCGTGATAATAACAAGCAACGCGAGCAAAAAGCCCGTTCGCGCCGATTGATTCACAAGCAGCTTCCGACAGATTGGCAACCATTACACTGTGGTGATAAGTTCCTGGCGTCTCCATCAGCAATTTCTTTAGCAAAGGGTGCCCTGGATTGGCAAGTTCAAACAATTTCATGGTGGACAAAATTCCAAATGCAGACTCAAAGAATGGTAAGGTCCCGAATGTGAAAGCTCCGGAAATTAGTCCTGATAGTAAGGCCAGACCAATTGAAAGTAAAGCGTAGTTCATGGTTAAGGAGCTTGTAGATAGCAACAGGTATGCTACCATGAACAGAACATTGACCAAAGCGACAATTCCACTAGTTTTCATGATAGGAGCTCTACCAGAGAAGAATTTAAAGGCAAATATCCCAGACAACCCTCCCACTAATGAATAGAGAGCCACATCGGTTTGCAGGAATGAGGTAAAATCCTCACGGAAGATATAACCTGTTAAAAATGCATTGGCAATCAAGGTGATATAGGCCATTCGTTCAGTAGTCAATAAGTAGACGGTCATCGCAACAAATGCTGTAGGATACAAGAAAGCCAATGAAATCGTAAAGTTGTCATCTATTAAAGATGTTAATAGCATCAATAAGGATGAAACAACTAAAACGAGTAAGGAAACTGTCAGCCAGGTCATTCTAGTTTTACGGCTGCCCTCTGTTAAATGAATAGCACTATAAAGCATGCTCACAGTCAATAGAATTAATACCGCAAGCCCAACATAGGCCTTGTATTGGATGGAATCCTCTAGCATGCCTGTAAGTTCAAGCTGCCGATAAATCTCTCTATCCACATATTGCCCTTCTTGAACTAGTAGTTGCCCTTGTAAGATACGAGTGGGTTCGATTGCCGCAATAGCCTGACCAATACGTTGATCTGTTAACTCTTGATCAAGAAGCTCTGTCTCAATAATAGCCACAGCAATTATCTTTTCTACAATTTGTTCAAAATTTGTTGGGAACGGCAATCGCTCGTTTACTCTATCAGTGGTTTGATCACGGACATTGCTTAGTTGGGAACTGCGAATAGGTTCATTTAAAACGTCGGCTATTTCAGCAGTAACCACTTCATCTGCCGTACGAATAGTGGAGGCAGGTTGATTTAAAAGTATAGTGAGTTCATCATCCGTCAATTGCGCTGTGAGTTCAGGTGATAAAGTTTCCAACTCTTGACGAATACGTTGAGTAGGTTCGATCTGCCCTTCTTCAGAAAGCGCTTCGTCTTTCACTACAACAATCGTCTCAAATACAGAAGAAACCCAGGCAGCTTGATTATCACTAGCCTCTTCTTGGAATACATAGACGGGATCTACCGCTTCACTCGCTGCAATGCGGTCCTGCTCCGTTTTCAATGGATCTTCTACCGTTTTAGTTGAACGAATGGTTTCAGGTGAGAGCTGGAAGCGTTCAATGGTATATGTATTTTCATTTGTCACAAAGGTAAGCATGAAAAAGAGCAGAATTCCTCCTAAAAGAGAGATTCCTGCATAGATGCCTTTTTTATCATGCATAGTTTTTAAAAAGTTTACCAATCGAGTCACAAACATCCCTCCATCTTCCACTAGTATACCATGTAAAAAGCAGTAGTCGAAACCGACTACTGCCCTTCTTCATATGCTTGTATAATTTTAGCAACTAGTGGATGACGAACGACGTCCCCTTGTTCTAAATAATGAAATTGGATTCCTTTTACTGATTTCAGCATTGTTTCTGCAATCATTAATCCCGATTTCGTATTTTTCGGTAAATCAATTTGCGTCTTATCGCCTGTGATGACCATCTTAGAACCGAATCCAAGACGTGTTAAAAACATTTTCATCTGTGCAGGTGTCGTGTTTTGCGCTTCATCTAAAATAACAAATGCATCATCTAGTGTACGTCCACGCATATAGGCAAGTGGCGCAATTTCAATAACACCTCGTTCAAGTAACCGTTCCGTTTGCTCAGCTCCAATGACGTCATGTAATGCATCATATAAAGGACGCAGATAAGGATCTACTTTTTCTTTAAGATCACCCGGAAGAAAACCAAGGCTCTCGCCAGCCTCAACAGCAGGACGAGTCAGGATGATACGTTTTACTAAACCATTCTTTAACGCTTGAGAAGCCATGACAACCGCTAAATACGTTTTCCCCGTACCCGCTGGCCCAATCCCAAATGTAAGGTCAAAGTTCTTGATACCTTTTACGTAAGCTCGTTGACCAATTGACTTGGCACGAATTACTTTGCCTTTTACTGTACGCGCAATTTCTTCTTCATAAAGGCGAACAAAATAATCGATTGTACCTGCTTTCTCCATCTCTAGAGCAGCAACTACATCACGCTCGTTAATTAGTATTCCTTTACGAATCAATTCAAGTAACACGTTAATGACACCTTGCGCTTTTTTCACGTCTTCTTCTTGCCCAGTAATGAGGAAAGTATCTCCTCTTGAGATGAGTTGGACTGAAAAGTTGTCTTCAATAAGCGCAAAGTTTTTGTCCCCATTTCCATGAAGCTGAACGGCTTCATTTGGGTCGTTCACTTTGATTTCGAGTTTTTCCTCAGTCATTCAATGTCTCCTTAAGGTACTCAGGTTTCGTAATGATGCCTTGAATTTTGACTAGTACCTTCCCTCTTACTTTACCATTTTCATTTTGCACCTGTAAAACTTTTACTCCTTGAATAGTCGTCTCCCCCTTACTTTCAGTTACAAATTGCCGAATGAGTTCTGAAAGGTGGCTAGACTCAAAATCAAATTTTTTCTCTTTGGTTAGGAGTTCAAATTCAATCTCTCGCCAATACGTCCCTACTATAATCCCTTTCGCTTTTTCCCCTTTGCTTCCAATGGCCAAAATATCTCCTTTAGATACAATAGATTTTCGCTCCACTAAGCTCTCGCCAGCTAACAGTTGCACACGTTCAATTTGCCCGTCATAAGCTGCTACAAATTTTGTGGCTTCAGGCCAATCTTGAGGATCTATTGGATCAGGAGCTGGCACGATGGAAATTGTTAATTCGGCAGATTCTTTATCGATCATCACCCATGCCATGGAGGCGTGTTTTTTCATAAGTTCGTTTCGGATTCTTTCAATTGGTGGCAATTCTTTTTTAAGTAAGGGAAAAGTTAGCTTTTCTTTTAATAAATAGTCTTCAACTGCCTGTTGATGTGCCTCGTCTCCCGTAATCGAAACAGAAAAATAAAAATAATGACTAGCAAGTGGCAGTGCTAAAAAAATAAGCAGCGCCACTATTAGAAGAGGATTTCGAAAAAGGTGAAAGCTTGTATGAGTAAGGGAAAGGCGCACCCCAGCTTGAAAACGAATCGATTTAATCGTTGAAATGTCCGTTTGATTCATTTCAAAATACAAATACCCATCAAGTCTCTGGAGATTATAGAGAGGCACTTTTTGTAGTTCATAGAGCAAAGTTAAAAATTTTTGAAGTTGTTGTTCAGTTCCTTCTATTCGAGCTTTAATCCTGTAATTTTTGAACCGCAAATTTTGTCAGTCCTTTAAAAGTAAGTTCAAGTAAGTCTTCACTATAATGCCGTATGATTATACTGGAGGCTTCTAAATCAATATGAAACTGGTTGGTAACTAGCATACTTGTATGGGGAGTAACACTCTGAAGCCGAACCGGTGATTTAATAACAAGATACGTGCTCAAATTTGTTTCTATATAAGATAAATCAAACAAAAAAACACCTCTCTCTCACAACAATATGTGAGAGAAAAGGTGTTTAGACTACTTGCGTTTTGAGATAGGTGGTGCCAAAACTTCTGATAACACAATTGCATGAGCCAATTGTTCTCGTGAATTAATCAACCTTGCCACTGGAATTTCTTTAACAGGCTTTTCTACTTGTTTGTTGTGCGTAGATAAGCGACCTGGTCGGCGCTCTGAAATTTCACCTGCTGCAATGACAGGATCAAGTTTCGGAGCACGCTCTTGACGTGTCGTCGCTGGGCGTGAGTTAGGAACACGAGAACGAACTTCGGTATCAGCTCGTTTGATCACTTCTTTTGCTTTTGGTGGTATCTTTTCATCATTTTGTTCGAGCATTTGACGAGTCCAATCTTCTAACTCTTTGAGTGAACGTGGCCGCGAAGTGGGTTTTTGTTCCGTTCTCTGAGCTTGCGTCTGCTGAACAGTTTGTGTCGGTTTTTTCTGTGTAACTGGAGGTGGAGTTTCTTGACTTGCCTTTTTCTTGTTGCCAAAAAATGAACTGATAATTAGCGACAACACGATCAGCAATAATCCTTCCATGCCCGTTCCTCCCTTCTACTCGTAATTACGAGTCCACTGGACCATCATTTGTGTCTTTCTTTCCAACTTTACTGATGGAATCACGCATAGATGTATCCGCTTGAATATTTTTATAGTTCATGTAATCCATTACACCGATGTTACCGTCTTTAAGCGCATCAGCCATCGCAAGTGGTACTTGTGATTCAGCTTCCACAACTTTAGCACGCATTTCTTCAACACGAGCCTTCATTTCTTGCTCTGTTGCTACAGCCATTGCACGACGTTCTTCGGCTTTAGCTTGCGCAATTTTCTTATCTGCTTCTGCTTGTTCCGTTTGAAGTTCTGCACCAATGTTTTTACCGATATCAACGTCCGCAATATCAATGGATAGAATTTCAAAGGCAGTACCCGAGTCAAGTCCTTTTGATAAAACAGTTTGTGAGATCATATCTGGGTTTTCTAGAACTTTTTTATGGTTTGCAGAAGAACCGATTGTACTTACAATCCCCTCACCTACACGAGCTACGATTGTTTCTTCACCAGCACCCCCAACAAGGCGGTCGATGTTAGCACGAACCGTGATACGCGCTTTTGCTTTTACTTCAATCCCGTCCATTGCAACACCCGCAATAAATGGTGTTTCAATAACTTTAGGATTAACCGACATTTGAACAGCTTCTAATACGTCACGACCTGCAAGATCGATAGCTGCAGCACGTTCAAATGATAAATCAATGTTAGCACGATGAGCAGCAATCAATGCGTTGACAACACGGTCAACATTACCACCGGCAAGATAGTGACTTTCTAATTGATTGATTCCAACATCTAAACCAGCTTTGTGAGCCTTGATTAAAGGATTCACAATACGGTTTGGAATTACGCGACGTAAACGCATCCCGATTAGTGTGAAAATGCTGATTCGAACGCCTGCTGCTAAAGCAGAGATCCAAAGCGTAACTGGTACGAATGTGAAGAACACCGCTAAGAATATAAATACAATAACGATGACGGCTACTAAGCCAATGACACCTAAACCTTCTAGCATTAAATTTCCTCCTCTTTATATTCACGAACAACAATTCGTGAGCCTTCTACTTTTCTGATGATGACTTTTTTATTACGGTCAACAAAATTTCCTTCAGAAACCGCATCCAATCGCTCATCACCAATTACAATAGTACCAGATGGACGAAGTGGTGTTAAGGTGTCTGCAAGTTGACCAATCAATTCTCTTCGCTCAATAGAGGACACATAGCCCTTCTCCGTAGAGGTTGAGTCGTTCAAAATAATTTTATTGAACAATTTTAATTTTTTCCCAAAAAACTTCATGATGATCACCATTCCTATAATCGCAACTGCTAATGCAATTAAGATTGAAATACTAATTTGCGTAAAATCAGCGCCAGCTAAATACAAGCTTCCAATAATCGCAAGTCCCCCAAGAACACCACTAATGCCGAAGGGGAGAAAAATCTCTGCAACAAGCAAGATGACTCCTAAAGCAAACAGCATGAGGGCTTCATAGCCTGCTAATCCCGCAATCATGTGTCCATAGAAGAACAACACCAATGCACTGATTCCTGCCAAACCAGGCAAGCCAAATCCTGGTGAATACAATTCAAGCACTAAGCCTAAACTACCGATAGAGAGCAGGATTGGCACAATAATGGGATTGGTAACGAAACGAGCAAGTTTCACCAAAAATGATTCTTCTACTGAGATCACTTCAGCATTTTCGAGCCCAATTGCTGCTAATACTTCGTCTAACGACTCTACAATGCCCTCTGCATACCCAACTTCTAACGCTTCTGATGCCGCAAGAGTCAATAACTCTCCAGCCTCGACGTCAACGTCTGGCAACTCGAGCGATTCATCGACCATCGCTAACGCGTAGTCTGGATCACGTCCTGAGTATTCAGCTGCATTGCGCATCGAAGCCGCCCAAGCACTACGTGCCTTTTCATCTGCAGCGTTCCCTGTTTGATCAATAACGGCTGCCGCACCCATCGTGGCGTTTGGAGACATGTAGATTTGATCAGCATAGAGAGCTAGATAAGCACCCGCAGATAATGCTCGATTATTGATATACATAATAATTTCAATATCCTCGGTATCGGCAAGGAGTTTGGCAATGTTTTCTGCCTCATCTACCAATCCACCAGGCGTATTCATTTCTATGATAATCGCATCAGCATTGTTCTCCTGTGCCTCATCAATGGACTGCGCTAAAAATGTATAGAGAGCTTTTTCGACAACGTCATCAAGGGGAATACGGTAAACGGTTTCATTTTGAGCTGTTACCGAAAATAGTGGCATCAATAACCCTGCCAAGAGCATCACTACCCAAACAATTCGCAGCTTTTTCACCTTTTCACCCCACTTTCATTATCTGTCTCCTTGTTCTACGTTCATCATAACGAAAAGTTTCAGTTGTCTGCATGTTTTTTGATTGTATAACCAAGAAATTATATAAACTACGTCTATTTTGTGACTTATCTTTATAATTTCTTTTGTTATTTGATATAGAAAGAATCTATAAGACTATAAAAAACCCGCAAGTTCCAATTGGAACTTACGGGTTTGTGTTCGATTTAATCATCAAGTGTTAGTAACGCAGGGATGCATCGGGAAGATTACCACTTACGTTTACGCGCAGCTTCTGATTTCTTTTTACGTTTTACGCTTGGTTTTTCATAAAACTCGCGCTTTCGTACCTCTTGAATTGTACCGCTTTTAGAAACAGTACGTTTGAAGCGTCGAAGAGCATCCTCAAGCGATTCGTTTTTGCGAACGACAGTTTTTGACATCTCTCTTTCCCTCCCTCCGAACACACATCAAAGCACATAACAGTAAAGTTATGTTACCTAAAAATTATAGCGTATCCGCAAAGAAACGTCAACTACTGCAATGAAATATTAGTAGTCAGAATCGCTCTTTTGGCCTTCCATAATTAACACGCCAGAACTTGCGCCAATACGCGTTGCTCCCGCTTCTACCATTGCATTAAAATCTTCAATGCTGCGAACTCCACCAGAAGCTTTTACTTCAAGATCGTCACCCACTGTTTTTTTCATAAGTGCCACGTCTTCTGCAGTAGCGCCACCTGTTGAGAATCCTGTAGATGTCTTCACAAAGTCAGCTCCAGCATTTTTCGACAGTTGAGAAGCAAGTACGATTTCATCTTTAGTCAGCAAGCATGTTTCCAAAATTACTTTCACGATTGCTTTTCCTTTAGCAGCTTCAACAACTGCTTCGATGTCTTTTTGTACTTCCTCATTCAAACCGGATTTTAAAGCGCCGACATTTAGTACCATATCGATTTCAGTAGCGCCTTTTGCAATGGCATCTTTTGTTTCGAATGATTTTGTATCTGATGTAGAAGCTCCAAGTGGGAACCCAATAACTGTACAAACTTTTACAGGGCTATCTTTTAGTTGTTCTGCCGCGAATGCTACCCATGTAGGATTTACACAAACTGAAGCAAATTCATATTTTGCTGCTTCTTGGCAAAGTACTTCTACTTGTGATTGCGTTGCTTCAGGTTTTAGTAATGTATGATCAATATAAGATGCAGTGGATTTTTTCATCTACTAACACTCCTTCAAATGAGATGTACGTACCTCTTCATCATAAGCAATTTAACTGGGAAATGCAAGCAACTGAGAAAACGCCCCTTCCTTTGAGAAGAGGCGCATTAAATCGTTATTAAACTGTAACGAAATTGTCTTCCAAGACACGGACAAACTGTCCATCATTATAGGGATATCCAGCTTTAGTGACTTTCACTTTTACCAATTGACCGATTAATTCTTCTGTACCTGGAATGATAACTTTTAAATAGTTATCAGTATAACCTACGACAAAATCACCTGGTCCATCAACTTGATAGCGTTCCTCGGGAATGATTTCAAGCACTTCGTTTTCATAGCTTGAAGCATACTCTTTTGCTAGCTGATCGTTCAATGTGATGAGACGATGTACACGGTCGTTCTTAATTTCCTCATCGACCTGGTCATCCATACGAGCTGCTGGTGTCCCAGTTCGTTTCGAATAAGGGAATACGTGAAGCTCTGAGAAACGATGTGTTCGGATAAACTCATAAGTTTCCATGAACTCTTGCTCAGTTTCCCCAGGAAACCCTACAATTACATCCGACGTAATTGCAAGATCTGGTAACGCTTTACGAAGTTGCACAAGACGATCCGCAAAGAAAGCCATCGTGTATTTACGACGCATACGTTTGAGCACTGTATCTGATCCTGACTGGATAGGTATATGAAGATGACGGACGACGATTGAGGATTGTTTTAGAACTTCAATCACTTCATCTGTCAGCTGGCTGGCTTCAATTGAACTGATGCGCAGACGTTTAAGTCCTGGCACTTGAGTTTCCAAATCACGAAGAAGTTGAGCGAGATTGTAGTCTTTCAAATCTTCCCCATAGCCTCCTGTATGAATACCCGTCAATACAATTTCCTTATAGCCAGCAGCCACCAATTGCTGCGCTTGATGAACAACTTCTTGAGGGTCTCGTGAACGCATCAAGCCTCGAGCCCACGGGATAATACAAAATGTGCAGAAGTTGTTGCAGCCTTCTTGAATTTTTAAAGACGCTCGTGTGCGATCTGTAAAGTTCGGCACATCCAACTCTTCATACACTCTATTTTTCATAATATTGCCTACTGCATTTATCGGCTGACGCTCTACTTTGTATTGTTCAATGTAGTCGAGCATTTTGCGTCTATCTTGAGTACCTACTACTATGTCAACGCCTGGAATTGCCATTATTTCACCTGGTGATGTCTGCGCATAGCAACCCGTGACACAAATAACCGCATCAGGATTTTGACGAATAGCGCGACGGATGACTTGGCGACTTTTTTTATCTCCGGTATTTGTCACTGTGCATGTATTAATCACGTAGACATCTGATTTCTTTTCAAATTCAGTACGCTCATAATTTTGCTCTTTAAACAGTTGCCAAATCGCTTCGGTTTCATAGTGGTTTACTTTACAACCAAGGGTATGGAAAGCTACTGAAGCCATACTAGCCACCTCTTTCATTCAAATTCATAGGAAATTGCAGCAAGAGCATAGAGCGGCGCTGTTTCTGCTCGTAAAATACGAGGACCGAGCGTGACAGCCTTGCCCCCTATCTCAACTAAGTGCTCTACTTCCGAACGTGTCAAACCACCTTCAGGACCAAAAACTACTAGTATTGTTTTATTATGATACACGTTTTTAATATGGTCTGCAAAGCGAATCCGGTCGCTTTTCTTCGCTTCTTCTTCATCACAGATCAGAATTGTGTCGAAGCCTTTAGCTTTTTCAACTAAGTTCTTTAATGTATGTATATCTGCGATGGTGGGAATCACGGTGCGGTGACTTTGTTCTGCTGCTTCTTTTGCTATTTTTTCAAACCGTTCTTGCTTTTTTGCCCATTTTTTAGGCTCCCATTTCACAATTGAACGCTCTGCTTCAAAAGGAATAAACCCAGCCATTCCAAGCTCTGTCGCTTTTTGAATGACTAGGTCTAATTTGTCCCCTTTTGGAAGGCCACATGCAATCGTGACATGAACGGGAAGCTCAACGGACCTCTCGAGTTTTTCCCCTATCAACACTTCAACAGATTGTTCATCTAATTGAGTGATTTCGGCACTATACGCTTGTTGCTGGGAGACTACAATCAGCTGTTGCTTCTCCTTCATACGCATGACTCGTTGGATATGACGAGCATCTTCACCCGTGATAGTGGCATGAGGAAAATTCACAACCTCTACAAAATATCGTTGCATTGTGGCTACCTCCTACTGTTTACGAGCACTAATCGCAACCCAGTCTTCCATCATCATCACTTCTTCGATTGTAAAACCGGCTGCTTGAAGACCCTGCTTCACATCATCTTTACGAGCTCCTATAATTCCCGACGTAATATACACACCACCTGGTTTTACCATTTGGTAAGCATCTGCAGTGAATGACAAAATAATATCTGCAAGAATATTCGCCACTACCACATCTGCTTGAGATTCGACAGAGTCTAGTAAATTGCCATGCACAGTTCGGACTGTGTGTTGCACATTATTCAATTCGACGTTTTCAGTAGCTGCTCTAACCGCGACTTCATCTAAATCCAGTGCATGGACATGTTGAGCACCTAATAATGCTGCGCCGATAGCCAATACGCCAGAGCCAGTTCCCACGTCAATCACGGAGTCTCCTGGTTGCACATGCTTTTCAAGTGCCTGCAAACACAACACTGTTGTCGGGTGAGTACCCGTACCAAATGCCATCCCAGGATCTAACTCAATGATCAATTCATCTGATTGAACCGGTGTATACTCTTCCCACGTAGGGACAATTGTAAAACGGTTTGAAATTTTTACTGGATGATAATACTGTTTCCATGCTGTAGCCCAGTCTTCTTCATCGACTTCATGCAAAGTGACAGTACCCTCTCCAATAGAAATATCAAAAGTGCGGAGGTTTGCAATCGCAAGCTTAATTTCTTCAACTGTTTCATAAATAAAACTTGTCGCTGATAGATAGGCTTTCACACGAACGCCTGTCGTTGGAAAGTCCAGTGGGTTCAATTCGTACATCTCTCCAAACTGGTCCTCACGTTCTTTGTCCAGTTCCTGAGAATCTTCGATGACGACGCCACTTGCCCCAGCTTCGTGTAAAATATTGCTGATCGGTTCTACTGCCTCATTGGTTGTGATGACCGACAATTCCATCCATTTCACTTGCGACTCACTCCTTTATTCACCTTTGATTTTATTTCGAATCTTGTCAAAAAGGGAACTTCCTTGTTCTTCAGGAATATCACCACTTATTTCTGCAAATTCACGCAGTAATTGTTTTTGTTTCTCGGTAAGTTTTTTTGGTGTCATTACTTTTACGATGACGTGTTGATCACCAACACCATAACCGTGCACATTTTTTACACCTTTACCTTTTAAACGGAACTTAGTAGCTGATTGTGTTCCGGAAGGAATCTTCAACTTCACTTTTCCTTGGACAGTCGGTATTTCCACTTCATCACCAAGTGCTGCTTGTGCAAATGTTAAAGGTAATGAATAGTAGATATCGTCCCCATCTCGCTCAAAACGAGCATCTGACTTCACGCGGAACACTACATATAAATCTCCTGCTGGACCGCCGTTGACTCCCGGCTCACCTTGACCAGAAACACGTAATTGTTGACCATCATCTACACCAGCTGGAATCGTAACTTTGATTTTTTTACGTTTAGTCACTCTGCCTTTACCTGAACAAGTTGGGCACTTTTCTTTAATTTCTTTACCAGTACCTTCACAGACAGGACATGTGCGCTTCGTTTGAACGCGTCCGAATGGTGTATCTTGCGTGATGTTCACTTGTCCATGACCTTGACAAGTTGTACATTTGATTGGTGTAGAACCCGCTTTGGCACCACTGCCATCACATGTATCACATATCTCATCTTTAGAAATTTCGATTTCTTTTTCTTTACCGAATACAGCTTCTTCGAATTCGATCGTCATTGAATACTGCAAGTCATTCCCTTTACGTGGAGCGTTTGGATCACGTCTGCGATTCCCACCGCCTCCGCCAAAGAACGAACTGAAGATGTCTTCAAAGCCAAAACCGTCGCCACCTGAGAATCCGCCACCAAATCCTTGAGGACCTGCATGACCAAATTGATCATAGTTTGCGCGTTTTTCTTGGTCGCTGAGCGTTTCATAAGCCTCAGAAATCTCTTTGAATTTACCGTCTGCTCCAGCTTCTTTATTGATATCTGGATGGAATTGTTTTGATAGTTTGCGATACGCTTTTTTAATTTCATCTTGCGAGGCGGTTTTCGAAACGCCTAGCACCTCGTAATAATCTCGTTTCTCCATGATTCACTCTCCTCACAACTCTACTATTGTATCATGTTTGACTGACATAGAAAAAGCCAAAGACATGGTGCCTTTGACTTTTCCATGACAAATCTTACTTGTCTTTTTTATCGTCTACTTCTTCGAAATCTGCATCGACAACGCCGTCATCTTCTGGAGTGCCTTCTGCCGCTTGTTGCTCAGCAGCTGCTTGCTCATATAATTTCATCGTTAACTTTTGAACGATTTCTTGAAGAGCGTCACGCTTAGCTTTGATTTCATCTGAATCGTTCGCTTCAAGAGCAGCTTTCAATTCTTCTTTAGCAGTTTCAGCTTCTTGTTTTTCTTCTTCAGAAACTTTGTCTTCTAAATCTTTTAACGTTTTTTCTGTCATAAAGACTAATTGATCCGCTTCATTTTTCAAATCCGCTTCTTCTTTACGTTTTGCATCTGCTTCAGCGTTAGCTTCTGCTTCTTTTACCATACGCTCGATTTCTTCATCTGATAGAGAAGTATTCGATTGGATCGTGATTGTTTGTTCTTTTTGTGTACCAAGGTCTTTCGCTTTAACACTTACGATTCCGTTTTTATCGATATCGAATGTTACTTCGATTTGTGGAATACCACGTGGTGCTGGTGGAATGTCCGAAAGTTGGAAACGACCAAGTGTTTTATTATCTGCTGACATTGGGCGTTCTCCTTGAAGAACATGAATGTCTACAGCTGGTTGATTGTCAGCCGCTGTTGAGAAAGTTTGTGATTTTGAGGTTGGGATTGTTGTATTGCGCTCAATTAATTTTGTGAATACGCCACCCATTGTTTCAATACCAAGTGAAAGTGGAGTTACGTCTAATAAAACAACGTCTTTTACATCTCCAGTTAAAACGCCACCTTGCACTGCTGCACCCATAGCAACAACTTCATCAGGGTTTACACCGCGGTGTGGTTCTTGACCTGTTTCTTTTTTGATTGCTTCTTGTACAGCTGGGATACGAGTAGATCCACCGACTAAAATGACTTTATCGATTTGGTTTGCCGCTAAACCTGCGTCACGCATTGCTTGACGAGTTGGTTCCATTGTACGTTCAACAAGACCAGCACTCATATCTTCGAACTTCGCGCGAGATAGTGTCACTTCAAGGTGAAGTGGTCCAGCTTCTCCAGCTGTAATGAATGGTAATGAGATTTGAGTTGACGTTACGCCAGATAAATCTTTTTTCGCTTTTTCAGCTGCATCTTTTAGACGTTGCATAGCCATTTTGTCTTTAGATAAGTCTACACCGTTGTCTTTTTTGAATTCAGCCACTAAGAAATCAATGATTAATTGATCGAAATCATCTCCGCCTAGACGGTTGTCTCCAGCCGTTGCTAATACTTCAAATACGCCGTCACCTAATTCAAGGATCGATACGTCAAATGTACCACCACCAAGGTCATACACTAAAATTTTCTCATCCTTGTCCATTTTATCAAGACCGTAAGCTAAAGCTGCAGCTGTTGGTTCGTTGATGATACGCTCTACTTCAAGACCTGCGATTTTACCAGCATCTTTAGTAGCTTGACGTTCTGCATCGTTGAAATAAGCAGGTACTGTGATAACAGCTCTCTCTACTTTTTCACCTAAATATTCTTCTGCATAAGATTTTAAGTATTGTAAGATCATTGCCGATACTTCTTGTGGCGTGTACTCTTTATCTTCTGCTGAAACAGTTTCAGAAGTACCCATTAAACGTTTTACAGAAGCAATTGTATGTGGGTTTGTGATTGATTGACGCTTCGCTACTTCCCCAACTTGACGCTCGCCATTTTTAAAAGCGACTACAGATGGTGTTGTGCGGTTTCCTTCTGGATTTGGGATTACTTTTGGTTCTCCCCCTTCAAGTACTGCCACACATGAGTTTGTTGTTCCTAAGTCGATACCGATAATTTTAGACATAATAAATTTTTCCTCCTAAACGATTTGAGATATAAGGTAACGTTATTCGCTGACTTTCACCATCGCTGGTCGAATCACACGATCTTTCAATTGATACCCTTTTTGAAGGGTTTGAATCACCGTGCCAGAAGCATGTTCTTCAGAAGCTTCTTGTATGACAGCTTGATGGAAGTTAGGATCAAATGTATCTCCATCAGGCGCTATTTCGCGAACGCCTTCTGAATCTAAAGCTGTTTTCAAACTGCGGTAAACCATCTCTACACCTTTTAACAAGGTTTGCGCTTCTTCAGTTTGAGGATTCGTATCAATGGCGCGCTCAAAGTTGTCTAAGACAGGTAATAAATCTGTCACCAGAGATTGTGCGCGGAATTTTGAAGCAGCTTCTGTATCTTTTTGAACGCGACGGCGGTAATTATCAAAATCAGCACGGAGGCGCAAATAGCTGTTCTCCTGCTCATCTAATTTAGCTTGCACTAGTTCAAGCTCTGATAATTGTTCCGGAGCAGTTTCTTGTTGTTGGTCCACCTCAACAGCAGTGGCTTCAGTGTATACTACTTTTGAATCTTCATCATGTTGTTCTACAGTTTGTTTGTTTTCTTCAGTCATCATCACAAAGCCCTTCTATTTGGAATTGAAAATCTTTGCCAGCTCAGCAGACATATCACCGGTTACATAATCAAGTAACGAGATGACCCGACGATAATCCATTCGTGTCGGTCCAATAATAGCGATCTGGCCTTTTTGTTGTTCTCCAAAAGAATACGTTGCAGTGATTATACTGCAAGCTTCCATTGAATCCATCTCGTTCTCAGAACCAATGCGAATTGATAACCCACTTGAGTGAGGCACAATCAGCCGAGGATGTTCTTCAAGCTGGTGCATAAATTCAAGTAAATTACGCGCTTTTTGCCAGTCACTGAATTCAGGCTGGTTAAATAGCTGCATCTTCCCGCCATAGATGACCTTTTGTTCTGAACCACTTCCAACCTGAGCAGTCAAAGATTCAAACACTTCCACTAAACGAGAGTGGGATTGGTGAATCAAGCTTTGCATGACACGCTGCAAGATAGTAGGTAGTTCGAACAAATAGGATCCGACGACATGTGAATTGATTTCTTCCACCATGCGTTCCAATTCTTCCATTCGTACTTCAACAGGAATATTGACCAACTTGTTTTGCACGTGGCCGTTGTCAGTGACAATGATAGCCACAGCATTCTCGGAGGAAAGTGGTACCATCGAGAATTTGCGCACACGATGACGCTGCACATCATCTCCAAGTAAAATTGTCGTGTAATTGGTCAGTTCTGCTAGAATTTCAGCGGACTGTCGAATCAGTTGTTCCGATTCAACGCGCCGTTCTGCAAAGACGGACTGCAATTTTGCAATTTCACTTGAAGAGAGTTGGTTAGGAGACAGCATGTTGTCTACATAGTACCGATAGCCTTTTTGAGAGGGCACACGACCTGAAGAAGTATGGGTTTTTTCTAAAAAGCCCATGTCTTCTAAATCAGCCATTTCATTTCGGATCGTTGCTGGACTATAGGGCATCTCCTCTTTTTTAGAGAGCTGCCTAGACCCTACAGGTTGAGCAGTTTGGATAAAGTCATCGACAGTAACTTGCAAGATTAATAATTGTCTATCCGTTAACATGTTGATCACCCCTGTTAGCACTCGTCTTGTGAGAGTGCTAATACTCACCTATAAAGTTATCAAACGTTGAAAATCCTGTCAACGAATTTAATCGAGTAAAAAATCTTGGAACACTTCATTGCCGATAAAACGCCCTTTTCTCGTTAAACGAATTGCATCAGGCGTTAGTTCTAAAAAGCCTTTTTCCACATGTGGTGTGATTTTTTGCTGATAAAGAACCTCTAAATCTTCACTAAATCGTTGTTGGAATTTTTTTAGATTAACGCCTTGGTTCATGCGCAGTCCTAAAAACATTTGCTCTTCCATTGCTTCTTTTTTTGTCACTTCCGTTTGATGAATAATAGGCAGTGTACCTGTCTCAAGCGCCGTCATATACTTTTTGAGCGGCCCGTGATTGGAATAACGCACTCCATCAACATAGCCGTGCGCTCCAGCTCCAAGCCCAAGATACTCTTCGTTTCTCCAATAGATGGAGTTATGTTCTGAAAACAAGTTGTTTTTAGCAAAATTACTAATCTCGTATTGTTCAAAGCCTGCTTTAGCAGTTTGCGTTAATAACACATCATACATGTCGGCTTCTAAGTCTTGCGTCGGTAATTTTAGTTTTCCTTTTGCCATCAAATTATAAAAGATGGTTTTAGGTTCAACTAATAACGAGTAGGCTGAAATATGTGTGATCGGCATAGCGAATGCTTCATTTAAAGAATGTTCCCACTGCTTCATTGTCTGCCCTGGTAACCCGTACATGAGATCCATACTGATAGATGGGAAATTTAAATCATTGGCATGTTGGATGACTCGCTCTACATGATGAGTAGAATGGGTGCGGCCTAACACTTTTAATAGTTTTGCATCGAATGTTTGGACACCAATACTAAAGCGATTAACACCACGTGCTGCCATTAACTCCATTTTGTCATACGTTAATTCATCGGGATTGGCCTCAGAAGTAAATTCTTTGATCTGGTGCATAGGAAAATGGGTTGCAATTGAATCGAATAAGCGACTCAATTGACGCAGGCTTAATGAGGTTGGTGTGCCTCCCCCTAAAAATACCGTGTGCACTTCAGATAAATCCGTTTTACGGGACCACAGCTCCATTTCTTTATCGAGTCTCTGAAGATACTCATCAACCGGTTGGTTATGAAAATAAAATTTATTGAAGTCGCAATAGCTACAAATCTGGTGGCAGAATGGGATGTGAATATAAATACCTTGAATCATAATTCGCCAACTTTCTATCAATCAAAAAGGAGGATAGCTACGAGCGCCTCCTCCTGATTTTTATTTTTTCTGATCTTCGTCCATTTTCAATACAGCCATAAATGCCTCTTGAGGAACTTCTACGGAACCGACCTGTTTCATACGTTTCTTACCTTCTTTTTGCTTATCTAGTAATTTACGTTTTCGAGAAATATCCCCACCGTAACATTTAGCAAGAACATTTTTCCCCATCGATTTGATGGTAGAACGAGCGACAATTTTTTGTCCGACTGCTGCTTGAACGGGAACCTCAAACTGTTGACGAGGAATCAAACTTTTTAATTTCTCTACAATCAGTTTCCCACGTTCGTATGCAAAATCACTGTGAACGATGAAACTCAATGCATCGACTTTTTCACCATTTAGTAAGATATCCATTTTTTGAAGTTTTGATTCTCTATAGCCAATCAATTCATAGTCAAAAGATGCATACCCTTTTGTACTAGATTTCAAGGAGTCAAAGAAATCGTAAACTATTTCAGATAAAGGAATCTCATAAAGAATGTTTACACGAGCGGAAGATAAATAATCCATCGTTAAGAAGTTTCCGCGTTTGCGTTGACATAATTCCATAACAGCACCTACATAATCTTCTGGAACCATGATAGATGCTTTCACGTAAGGCTCTTCCATTTTGTTGATTTTTTGCGGATCAGGCATCATAGATGGGTTATCTACACGAATCACGTCACCATTTGTCATGTTGACATTGTAAATTACACTCGGTGCCGTTGTGATTAAATCAATTTTAAATTCACGTTCAATACGTTCTTGAATAATTTCCATGTGCAGTAAGCCTAAGAAACCACAGCGATACCCAAATCCTAGGGCTTGTGAGCTTTCTGGTTCAAATTCAAGAGCTGCATCGTTTAACTGTAATTTTTCAAGCGCATCACGTAAGTCGTTGTATCTTGAATTATCAATCGGGTATAAACCACAGAAAACCATTGGGTTCATTTTACGATAGCCAGGCAGTGCTTCTGATGCAGGATTGTTCGCCAGTGTGATTGTATCCCCCACTGCAGAATCTCCAACGTCTTTCATAGATGCAGTTATAAATCCAACATCCCCAACTGATAGCTCGGCACGTTGAGTAGCTTTAGGTGTGAATACACCTGTTTCAACAACATCAAATTCTTTGCCCGAAGCCATCATTTTCAAGCGATCTCCTGGGCTTACTTTACCTTGTACAATACGCACGTAACAAATTACGCCACGATAAGGATCAAATAAAGAGTCAAAAATCAATGCTTTTAATGGTGCTTCTGGATCTCCAGTAGGAGCTGGCACTTTTTCAACGATTTGTTCTAAAATTTCTTCAATACCAATCCCAGCTTTTGCAGAAGCAAGTACTGCTTCAGAAGCATCAAGACCTATTACTTCTTCAACTTCGGCACGTACGCGCTCAGGGTCAGCAGCTGGTAAATCAATTTTATTGATAACTGGCAAAATTTCTAAGTCATTGTCTAAGGCCAAATAGACGTTGGCAAGTGTTTGCGCTTCGATTCCTTGTGCTGCATCGACTACTAAAATAGCGCCTTCACATGCTGCTAGACTACGTGATACTTCATACGTGAAATCGACATGCCCTGGCGTGTCAATTAAGTGAAACGTATACGTCTCGCCGTCTTTTGCTTTGTATAGCAATTGCACAGCGTTTAATTTGATTGTGATGCCTCGCTCGCGTTCAAGATCCATCGAATCTAAAAGCTGGCTCTTCATCTCTCGACTGCTAACAGTCTGTGTTTTTTCTAAAATACGGTCAGCAAGCGTCGATTTTCCGTGATCAATATGGGCGATGATGGAAAAGTTCCGAATCCTGCTCTGTCTATTTAATCGTTCTTCGTTATTCATATTTGTCCACTCCTAATTAAGCTACAACAAATTATAGCAGAATCAGGCGCGAAGTGATACGCAAATCATACGAGTTTCTTACAGGTTGTCGATAGCAAGCGCAATTTGCTCGATTGCAGCTTCCACTTCATGTGGTTGATTTTCAATACCACCTAGTTCAATTAGAAGTGAAGCCGGGTGAAGGTCTTGATTATAAATACCGTCTACACCTCTTCCTTTTTTAACTAGAACGCCACGAGAAATACCCGGTACTTGCCTTTCAAGTTGTTTCGATAAAGCCTCTGCCAATGCTTTGTTTTTTTCAAATCCTTCATGCTCGCCACCTACAATAAACATCAGCTTTGCGTAATCACCATTTGCAGTCTCCAATGTAGTAACAGCGCGCTTTGCCGAATCCCGATGGAAGTCGATGACATAGTGAACAGACTCCTTCTACAGGGCGTCTTTCACATGAGGTCGCACCGTTGCATACGCTTGATCAAACCCTTTTTGTTGTTTTGTTAGGAGTTGCATCGTATCTACTTCTAGAGAATGCGCAACCACTTGATGTTTTGCAAAAGACGTTACAATCGCGTCCGTAAAATTTGTTATATTTACGGTTGGATGATAGACGGGCTGAAGCTTCTTATTTGCTTGCCCGACACCAGGGTACGCTTCTTGAGAGTGCGTGAAATAAAAAAGCACACTTGATTCAGATTGACGAATGGTGATAGTCTCTTCTTTCCAAGCGGGGTCAAGAGACTCATCTGCATGTGTTACGTTCAGAGGAGGAGCATGGCTTCCATATGCATGCTGTACGATAGGTAGTAGAAATAAGCAGACTATAGATAGGAAAACAACTTGTGCAATTCGAATAGGACCCCTCCTTTACTGTTACTTTATGAGGGAGCCGGTTGTGCTAGAACGTCTAGTAGAACGGACACGAATAAATCCGACCACCGCTCAATCCATTCATGAATATTGGTAGGCGTCACAATACGATCTGTATGGCCTGCATTTTCAAAAATAAATTGCTTTCTTTCTTCTGTGGACATACGTGCCCACTCCCCAAATACATGAGCTAGAGAAGAAAGGTCTTTGTCTTCAGCCTGCCAGTACGCGACACTGGCTAGTGGGTTTTTTGTTCCTTTTGCCTCTAAACGATTTAAAAAATGCTGCAAGGCATAGTCGAGTTGCTGATGCGTCACATCCAATGTCGAGACAACCGTGGGGACTCCTATCGCAATGACTGGTACACCTAACGTTCGAAAATGTAGTTCTTGCCGTTTACTCAAAATCCCCGATCCCGGTTGGATGCCGGCGTTAGTCATTTGAACAAATCGACAAAGTCTCGATTGAGTAGCTGCACGTAATGAATCAAACGCTAAAACCACACTAGGCTTCATTGATTCGACAATGGCTTTTACATAGTGAGTGGTTTCCATCCCTGATTGTAGGCTGACTCCGGGTTGCAAAAGAATGACACGCTCTTGTTGAAGAAACGTGTACTGTTGTTGGAGCTTTTGAATGATGCGTGGACCTAGAGCATCGGCCGTCATCCAGTGATTCCCTAGCCCTACAATGCAAATTTTCCCTTTTGAAATTGTAAGCAGCTTCTTTAGTTCAGATGTAATGTGACCTGCTAGTTCTTCAAAAGCGGTTAAGTCTTCTACAACCAAATCTGCATGTTCAATAGATACGAACTGGTCCATCTGATCTTTATTTTTCTTTGCGAACGTGGAAACCTGGATTTCTCCGTGTTTTTCCTGCATAATAGGATGACTGGCAGTTGTCGCTTCAACGATTTCTAATTCCAAATCACTTGGTCTCATTTTATTTTCACCTCGAAGTAGTTTGGTCTGCTGTCAAGTAAATATTCTTTGCATTTAAATATTGCAATATCAAACAAGGTTTGTTAAAATAATTCTTGTTGTAATTGAACTGAAATCAATTAACAAGTATCATCTCATCCTTACTAGGAGGTGAAAGGAATGCCAAACATTAAATCAGCTATTAAACGTGTGAAGACAAATGCTTCTGCAAATGCTCAAAACTCACAAACTAAATCAGCTATGCGTACTGCTGTTAAGCGTGCGGAAACTGCTGTGACTAATAATGATGAAAACAAAAGTGATTCTATCAAAGCTGCTATCAAATCTGTAGAAAAAGCTGCTTCAAAAGGCTTGATCCACAAAAACGCGGCTGCGCGCAAAAAATCTCAATTGATGAAAAAAGCGTAAGTTTTGTAATTCAATTGTTCACCTACAGAAAACGAGCTGTCCCTTTATGGGACAGCTCTTTCTGTTTAATTTGCTAATAAATATAGTTCTAGAATGCGCTCTTTCTTCATGTGAGAAGATTTCAGCTGCATATCCACTTCAGCCAACATCTTCAATTTCCCCACAAGCAATTCTTCCCGGTCCACTAATGGATGGTCCATCATCAATTTGACTCGGTACGGATGCGCTTTAACTTGTTGGGCAATCTGCGTATTGTGATACCCCATTTTTTTAAAGTATCCCACTTGAATCAACAATCTCAACTGGCCCGCTAACAATGCCACAAGTTTTAACGGTTCTTCTTTTTGTTTAAGCAACTCATTGTAGATAGTGACTGCTTTTTCACGGTGATTCATTAAGTATGCCTCTGTTAATGCAAAAACATTGTCTTCCAAAATCGGTGAGGCCACTTCTTGATAATGTGCAAGAGTAACTTCTTGTGCGCCCTCTGCGTAGAGGGCAGCTTTGGCTATCTCGTTTCGTTTAAAGGAAAGACTGAGCGGTGCGGCAGCTACCCAATCGACTAACTCATCTGTCGGTTTGCAGTCATGCGCACGAAATTGAGAAACTACCCAACTCTTTTGATCTTGCTCTGAGAGTGGATTGGCTTCAATCACAATTGCAGACTTGCGTAATTCTTTAACCACTTTTTTACGATCATCCAATTTTTCATAAGGTGCAACAAAAACGACAGTGGCCGTTTCAGTTGGATGCTGTAACCAATTGAGAAATTCTTTCTGCGGAAACGTGTCCTTTTTGTCCTTGTCTTTGTCCTTCATTGCCGCGCGCAAAAATTGAGGGTTGTGCACAATAATCGCTTTCTTTTCGGAGAAGAAAGGTAAAGTGTCCGTCTCTAGCATGACATCTCCAATCGAGTGCTGGTCTAAATCGATTGTGAACCATTCTTCCGGATCTATACGAGACTGAATTCTTTTTAATGTTTCATCACGTAGGTAGCCTTCTTCACCAACAATCACATAAAATGGAGCAAGTGGATCGTTGACAAGGGCTTGCCATTGTTTTGTAATCATACGAGGCATCGCTCCTTCTCCTCTATTATACAAAAATTGTTCACATCATTGTGTGTAGATTTTTTGCCTGTTATTGTTTATACTTAAAAAACATAGGAGGGGTTAAAATGAATGAATTTGAGAACAACGTGCAGTCAAAGCGCAACGATGCGATTGACTCAGGCATAGGTTTTGTGGCCTCTTTTGTATTTTTCTCAACTATGTTCTTAGTTGCAGTAGTCGTACAATACGTCGCTTCTTAAGTAACCACCTAGACACCTAATCGAAGGTGTCTTTTTTTATGGTTTCATTTGTAGTGTCCCTTCTTTTGTAATGGATAAAGCAATCGTCCCTTTCTGATGCGTCCCGAAATAAGGGATTTCCGCAAGCTCTAATCGCTCTAACACACTTATATGCGGGTGGCCATAGCGATTATCTTTCCCAGCACTTCCTATTGCTAATTTGGGAGACAATAGCTCAAGCCAAGATTCCGTAGTGGACGTTTTACTGCCATGATGACCGAGCTTCAACACGGTAGCATCTGCAAGAATCTCTGGATGCATTGCTGCCATTGTCCCTTCTCCTCCTTCTTCTAAATCTCCCGGCAACACCGTTTTCACATTATAAATGTCTACCACGGATACAATCGAGCTATCATTTCCTTGGTAACTCCCCGGTACAGGCAACAAATAAAGTGTTGCTTGCGCAGTTGAGATTTGTAATGGTTCTGCAAGTTCTAGTATAGGGATATTTTTCTTCTTAGCTACCTCCACAACAGCTGCTAATTCTTCTAGCTCCGTGATTTCTTTTGGAACAATCACTTGCTTCACAAGGAAGTCTTCTAAAATTTCTTCTGCTCCTTCTGTGTGATCCGCATCTGCATGAGTCAAGATGAAAATGTCAATTGTAGTAATCCCTTTCGAACGAAGATAAGGCGTTACAATGGATCGACCTATTTCATAGGAATTTCTTTGCTGCCAAGGTTCTTTAGCAAATTGCGTAACTCCTCCCGCATCTATTAAAACCGTCTTCTTGCGGTAAGGAAATTCAATGAGTGTACTGTCCCCTTGCCCTACATATAAAAAGGAGAGCGTTGCATCAGAGTTTACTCGAGGAAAGGCTTGCCAACCAACTGCCAAGATAAAAACTACAAGGAGACTGATAAAAGCTTTCCGCTCCCATAGTAAAAAAACAAAGATCACTAAAACGACGACAACTAAAAAAATGCTGTTGATTGCCGGTGGTGTCCACACACTGAAAGGAATTGCAGCAATCCAGATGAATAACACTTGTAATTGTTCTCGTAAATAACTGTAGCTTGTTATAAAGGGTACCCACTCGAACGGTAGTTGGGCACAGATGGCATAGAAAAAGCTGCTCGGTAGAATGACAAATGTGAAAAGTGGGATGGCAAGTACATTCACAAGCAATGAAATCACTGAAACTTGTTGAAAGTGAAGGAGGATAATTGGCAAAACAGCCAATTGGCAGATAACCGTAGTCAGAAAAGCGGATAACCAAAATGATGTTGTTTGAAGTAATTGATTAGAATAAATCAGACTGAACACTGCTAAAAAAGAGAGTTGATAACCAGGTTGCAACAGATAAAACGGAAAGTAACTGATAGTAAGTACCAGCACGATGGCCAAAAGGTCAGATGGATCTACTTTCTTTTTAAAAAATAGCAAGAAAGTGATGATCCATACCATCAGCGAAGCACGAACTACAGAAGGTGCACCACCGGCAAGTAGCATATAGACGGGTACTAATAAAAGAAGAAGCAGGTAGATTGTTCGCAGCCGAACATTCAGTTGCAGTAACAGATAATAAATAGCACCGGTCAAGAGAGCAATGTGAAGTCCTGAAATGGCAAATAAATGAGACAAGCCAAGTTTTTGATAAAGACGATTGGTGTCTTGGTCTCCCAATGAACGATCCCCTATGGTAAGGGAAAGAATTTCATCTTGAAGAGCTTCCGGAATTCTTCTCACAATAGCACTATGAATCGTTTGTCGCCACTGGGAAACTCTTGCTGCTAGTTTCCATGACAGTTCCTCTCTATTCCCCACCACTTCAAAGTGAGTAGCTTGAAAAGCGCCTGAAGCCCCTTTAGACATGAGATAGTCTGTAAAGGAGAATTCGTAAGCATGACTGCGGAGTGGCTGTGGTTGTGGCATTAGAATCACTTCTACGACATTGCCAGTCCAATTCCTGTTAGAAAATGCCTGCGCTTGGTTTTCATCTTGAATTTGGTAAGACAGATAGATTTTCTCGCCCGAAGGTAATTTGGCAAAGCCTGCCCATCGATCGCCCTGCTGCTTGTAGCTAGAGGTGATTGTCACATATTGCTTTTCAGTGAGGTTTAGAGGGGTAGGCATACGCCATTCTGTCATTGTAAAGAAGAGGACGCTAGTCAAAAGCACAAGTGGCGCAATGACTTTTGAAATTCTGAACCAACAGAAAATAGCGAGTCCAACAGCAAGGCCCGCAAGCATTGGTGAGTGAAACGAGGAGAAGCAGCCGATTATGGCTGCTACTGCTATGTAAATCCAGTTACTTTGAAAGCTTCTGACGATTTCCAAATAACGCATCCACCTTTTGAGCGTAAGCGTCAATTGTTCCTTGGTCCGTATGTGTAGATGCTAGTTCTTCTAATAAATCTCTCGCTAAGTCTTCTCTTTCAGTCGATAAAAAATCAATTTTACGAGCATCAAACGGAACATGCAGCACTTCTATGCCAGCTTGTTTTAAAAGCTCGATTGCATAGGAGTTGTTTTTGTAGTCCATTGCATAATAGAGTCGCGAGATGCCCGACTGTATGATTGATTTTGTACAAGGAAGACATGGGAAATGAGTCACGTATAGATCAGCTCCGCTAACAGAAACCCCGTACTTCGCGCACTGCAAAAGAGCGTTCATTTCGGCGTGAATCGTACGCACACAGTGATTATCAACGACATAACACCCTTGATCTATACAATGATCGCCTCCAGAAATAGAGCCGTTATAACCGCCTGCAATAATCCTACGGTCTCTAACTACTACCGCCCCTACCGCCAAGCGCGTACATGTACTTCGAAGTGCTAACAAATGACATTGGGCAAGAAAAAATTGATCCCACGTTATTCGCTCCATAACGATTCCCCCTTTTTTTATCAGTTTACCTATAGATTTTAGAGTGCGTCAACTCACTTAACGCGAATTAACGGCCGCAATTGTTCAAGAGTCTTGTCTCCAATGCCGTCAACTTGATTCAAGTCATCTACGCTAGTGAAAGGAGTCGATTCTCTGAAAGTAATAATAGCTTGTGCTTTTGCAGGGCCAATTCCAGGCAACGTTTGAAGCGCATTTAAATCCGCTGAATTGATGTCGATGAGGCTCTGCTCTTGCGCTGACTCAATAGTCTCTTCGCCAATCGTCGGAATGTAAATCGAGTCTTCATCGGTCAACAAGGCCGCCTGATTGATTTGATTGCTATCACTATCTGGCAGCAATCCACCGGCAATTTCAATCAGGTTGACCAATCGACTAGCTGCTGGCATTTCATAAACACCTGGATTAGCAATAGCGCCTTTAATTTCAACTATTAGAGTTTGTGTTTCGGGTAAAGGGTTCTCTGCTTCTTGGGGATTGGATTCAGCAAGAGGTAGTAGTTCTGTTTGTTGCGAAGGTTGATTAAAAGAGATCAGTAGAAAAAGTAGAAGTAGTCCGGCACCGCCGATACTCAAAAAAAACTTAGGTGTTAAGTAGAAAGGTTTTGCATGAATAAAAAAGACCTCCCAAATTGGGGGAATCGCAGGAGTTAAACTCATCATACTGCAATCCCCTCCCATCGGAAAGGTTTATTTTTTGGCGTGGATAAAATGACGTAAGCCAAAGTGGTCTTCTCCAAAAATAGAATCTTCCACCGTGACGGTCGTAAAACCCGCTTGTTTTAACCACTGTATATACTTTTCAAGAGGAAATGTCCGCTGATAATGATGCTCTTCAAATCTCTCATAACGCTCATCTTCATTTTTCAAAAAAAATGTAATGTCATGGTACACAGAGTGACCCTCTTCACCAGCTTCCGTGCTCCACATATAAGCCACTTCTTCATCTTCGTAAATGAAGGGCCCTTGTAAATAAGCCTCAATTTTGGCGAGAGAATGCACATCGAAGAATAGGTGCCCCTCATTTTGTAACACGGAAAAAATGCGTTCAAATGTTTGTTGAACCTCTTCAGCATGTTGTAGATAGTTGAGGGAATCGATAGCGATAATCGCTACATCCACTGGCTCATCCGTAGCAAAGTCTGTCATAGAAACACAGTCAAAGTTCAGCTCAGCTTGCTCTTGTTGTGCTTTCTCTGAAGCTTGATCTAGCATCTCTTGAGACAAATCAACAGCTGTGACGTGTGCCCCCATATGAGCAAACGGGATGGACAATGTACCAGTTCCACAACCTAAATCTAGTAGCTGCTTCCCCTTCAAATTACCAACTTCATGGACAACCCATGCCAGATAGTTTTCATAAGGAATGTCCGCCATGAGTTCATCATAGACTTGCGCAAAACGGTTATACATTGTTACTCGGCTGCCAATTCAATAAACTCGATTGGTGCGTCGCCCCATAGGCGCTCAAGATTGTAATAGCTGCGCTCGTCGCGATGGAATACGTGAGCTACCACGTCACCTAGGTCAATTAGTACCCAACGTCCCTCATCATAGCCTTCCATACGTTTCACATAAATTTGCTGCTGATCTGCTTTGTCTTTAATTTCTTTGGCAATAGCTTGCACTTGACGGTCAGAGTTTGCATGACAAATGACAAAATAATCCGCAATTGGAGAGACACCTTGCATGTTTAGCACAACTATATCTTGTGCTTTTTTATCGTCAGCAGCTTGAGCTGCTAATTTCATTAGGTTTTCAGAATTCATTTTATCTTCCCTTTCTTATTTCCAACAATCATTGTAACAGGACAGTGAGTCGGGGTATACCGTTTGTTTTTGTTTTAGTAAATGTTGCAGCGTATGGCGAACTGCGAATTTCATCGCTAGTTCAAGGTCTTGATTGGCCAATTCTCGAAGTTTTTCTACTTTCGGAAATTGACGAGATGGCTCGATCATATCGGCAACGTAGATAATTTTTTCAAGTTTAGACATGCCAGCTCGGCCAGAAGTGTGATAATGAATGGCATTGCAAACATCCTCATCTTCTATCTGAAATTCTGTGCGTGCCACGACACTCCCCACCGGGCCGTGCCAAAGCTCCTGGTGAAAACCAAGTAACTGATCACCGAGTTGATGCTGACGAATTTGATCAGCCATCCATTCAGCATCAGCATATTTGCAAATATCATGAAGCAATCCAGCGAGTTCGGCCTTGTTGACATCTCCCCCGTACTTACGAGCAAGTTCCATTGCCGTATCAGCAACACCAATTGTATGCACATACCGCTTTTCTGTCATGCGAGAGCGAATTACCGGAAGAAGTTCAGCTCTAGTTAGCATAAAGTTCATTCCTTTCACAATAAGCTGCCACTTTTTCAGGAAGTAAAAAGCGAGTTGTCTCTCCGAGCGCTAAGCGCTCTCGAAGTTCAGTGGATGACACCTCTAACTGAGGGATTGACAACACGTTGATTGGATAATTCGTTTCCAAGCTATACCCCGGTCTGGGAACACCTATTAACTCAACGAGCTTTACTAACTGATCAATTTTATACCAGTCTGCTAGTTTTTCCACTTGATCGGCGCCAATGATGAAAGAATAGTGTGTCCCAGGATTTCTTGAGACAAGCTCTTGCAAGGTGTCAAATGTATAGGAAACACCTCCACGTTCTATTTCAAACGTTTCTACTTTTGAAGCAGGTAATTCCTCTGTCAAAAGTTCAACCATTGCGACTCGATGTGCATCTGTGACACGCGTCTCTTTTGCCTTAAATGGCGATTGAGCAGCCGGCATAAAATGAATTTCATCTAGTTGTAGAGCATTTTTCACTTCATTCGCTATTAATAGGTGACCAAAATGCGGCGGATTGAAAGTGCCACCTAACAGACCAATTTTTTTCATAACTTACGTTCTTGGCAAAAGAAGTTTTTTGCTTTTTTTGGATTCCTTGTACAAAACAATCGTAAGGCCGATTAACTGAACAAGTTCAGAACCTGTTTTCTTTGCTAGCTCTTCCGCCACTTCATTCTTATCCTCTTCACAATTTTGAAGAATAGAAATTTTAATTAATTCGCGTGCTTCAAGTGCTTCTTGAACACTTTTAATCAATTGTTCATTTACGCCACCTTTACCCACTTGAAAAATTGGTGACACATGGTGTGCTTCGCTACGTAAAAACTTTTTTTGTCTACTTGTTAACATGAGTTTCTCCTTTTTGACGAAAAATCGTCTCTCTTATTTCTTGCTGGTCCGGTTTGATCCCCGTCCATAATTCAAAGGCGAGGGCTCCTTGTCCGATTAGCATGGCCAATCCATTCATAGTGGCAGCCCCTTGCGCCTTTGCTTGTTGTAAAAACAGCGTTTCTGGTGGGGAGTAAATAATATCCACCGCCGTCATTTCACTGTTCCAATTGGTAAGCTCAACAGGTGTTTCAGTAGAGTCCATCCCAACAGAAGTTGTTTGAATGACGACTTCAAACTGAGACAAGTTTTCGTTCACTTTTGTAAGATCCAAAACAGATGTGCTGTACTGTTTGGCTAGTAGATCCATTTTATTAATCGACCGATTCGTGATAGTAATATTTTGGACATTGCGCTGGTGAAGTGCGGCTAAAATGCCTTTCGCTGCCCCACCTGCTCCTATAATCAATACTCGTGTCTCAGGAGTGAGTTGTGGAATGGAAGCTAAAAGCCCTAAACCATCAGTGTTGTAGCCTATCCACTTCTCCTGATCTCGTACGACCGTGTTGACGGCTCCAGCTGCCAGAGCAGACTCATCTAACACATCGAGAAAGGGAAGAATAGCTTCTTTAAATGGCACTGTCACATTAAACCCACTGCACCCCAATAATGCAAGTGAATCAACAGATTCCTTTAAGTGACTAGGTTCAACAAGGATTGGAACATACGAGGCATCGAGCTGGTGCGTTCGAAACCACTGCTCGTGCATCTTAGGCGAAATAGAATGATGAATGGGATTGCCAAGAACAGCGAACCATTTTTTCATATGATTAAATCAGTGACGGACGAACCATCACTGCAACTCCTTTTGGTACGTGGGCAGCCACTACTACATTTGCCGTCTGGCACGTAATCCAGCCAAGCCCTGAAAAGACGATATCTGTTTTCGCTGATTTAATCGAAAATTCATGACGAACTAACTCTGGATAGTTTTCAGCTGAGTCTTTACCAGGTGGAGACAATAACTCTCCTTTATGTTCAGCATACAACGCATCCGCATTCGAAAGCTTTGTACGATGAATCGTCAAATGATTGGATAGATGAGCCGTGAACGCAGACCGGTCTCCTTGAATAAAGTCAAAGCGAGCAAGCCCTCCAATAAAGAGCGTTTGCTCTGCATTCAATTGGTATACCTTAGGCTTAATTTCATTTTTCGGTAAAATTAGTTTGAGTTCAGATGGGTCAACGTAATGCGCCAGTTGATGGTGATTAATAATCCCTGGTGTATCGCAAATAAACTTCCCATCTTCTAATGGTATTTGAATCATGTCTAGTGTTGTTCCTGGGAATTGAGAAGTCGTAATGACTTGTTCTTCGCCAGTCGCTTGCTTGATGATTCGGTTGATAAATGTAGATTTCCCTACGTTAGTGGAACCAACTACATAAACATTCTCGCCGTCGCGCAGAGCGTCAATCGCATCCATAGCCTCTAACATACCTTGCCCTTTTGCTGCACTAACCAGTAAAATATCTGTTGTTTGCAACCCAAGAGATTTAGCTTCGCGCTTTAGCCAGTTAATCACTTTGTTTTTGTTGATAGACTTTGGCAGAAGATCTGCTTTATTGGCAATTAGTAATACTGGATTTTTACCGACAAAACGGTGCAATCCAGGCAACCAGCTTCCATTAAAATCGAAAATATCTACGATTTTTACAATCAGACCTTTTTGGTCACCAAGGCCATTTAATATTTTTAGGAAATCATCATCTGTTAATTCAACAGGTTGAATTTCATTGTAGTTTTTTAGTCGGAAACAGCGCTGACAAATAACCTCTTCCTTTTCGAGGCTTGATGCAGGTGCATAACCTAACTTAGTAGGATCCTCTGTTTGAATGGCCACGCCACAACCGATACATTGAATTTGTTCCATTAGGCTTCATCTCCCCACATAATATGTCCTTTGCGCTTTAAGTAGCTAAAAATACGTCGTTCTACAAGTCGGTTGAACCGCGTAAAGAAACCATCGGATTTAGCGACCGGGATCACTAAAATGGTATGGAGTTTCAACCGGTTGCCACCCAACACATCAGTGAGTAACTGGTCACCTATGACCACAACTTCATTACTTTTTAACCCCATCAAACGAAGGCCTGACAAAAAAGCCTTACGAAATGGCTTGCGTGCTTTGTAAATGAAAGGAATTTGCATCGGGTCAGCAAACGATTTTACTCGTAACTCATTGTTATTTGACACGATCGTTACTTGAATTCCAGCTTGCTGCATACCTGCAAACCATTCAATTAATTGCGGAGTTGCATCTGGACGATCCCATTCGACAAGTGTATTGTCTAGGTCCGTGATGATTCCTTTGATACCTTTTTCTTTTAGTTCCTGTGGTGTAATTTGAAAAACACTCTTCACGAATTGTGATGGAATAAAATTAGTTAACACGTGCTACACTCCACTCTATTGCTTACTCTTTCGTCATTATAGCATATCCCCAAGGGGCTCTCCTACTTGCACTTTTCGACCGGCCTGCATGTTTTCACGCCAGTTCACCGTATCTCTCTCTGTTAACAGAACTACAGTAGAGCCAAAGGCAAAATAAGCTACTTCTTGTCCTTTTGTCCATTTGGTGTCTGTTTCAAGAAGTTCGATTGTATTGACGAACATAGCCCCAACTTTTATCATAGCCAACTGCTTGTTGTCCCGTTCAAGTAAACTTACAATGCGATAGTTATCACTGATAGGCTTCTTCCCATAGGTCAAACCAAGTCGGTTAACGGGATAAGAAAACCCTCCTGAAGCATATTGCTCTGTTACTTCTGCAGACAAAGGAGCATGTATACGATGGTAATCAGCTGGACTTAAATACAGTACTGTATACTCTCCCCCAATAAATCGCTGGCTTATATCTTGTCTAACAACTAGGCGATCTACTGAGTACTCTTGGCCTTTCACTAAAAATGTTCCCTGTTCTGAAATGACCCCGTGTGATTCAATTTTTGCATCAACAGGGCTGACCAGGGATGTGGTAGAGGAATCTATTGGTCGAGCTGGTTGCAAAAGTTGACGTGTGAAAAAATCATGTAAAGAAGTGTATTCATGTTGTTTCTTAGAAGCGACAGTTGTATCAATTTGAAATGTCTTCTGAAACGAAGGAACAATAAATTTACTGACTGGAGACATGGTAAATCTTTTAAGTAACTGAGAAGTAGTCGGTCGATTTGTCAGCTCAATCATTCGCTGATAGATTTGCTTTTTCACTGAATTCGTTCCTTTCACTCTATCAATTTCCATCATTTTGGAGTATAATACTAGGATAAACTATACGTGAGGGGAAACCATATTGTTCTTTTTAGAATCTACAATTGAACGTTTGTCGCGGCTTAAAAGCCAGGCTGCTAACCTATTGACCATACTAAACCTGGCTTTTGGTGGCGCAGCAATCATGGTGACCATGAACGACCATTTTGCACTAGCCGTCCTATTTATTTTTATTGCTGGACTTTTAGATCGTTTTGACGGGATGACGGCCCGCAAATTAGGTATTGAATCCGAACTTGGAAAACAGCTAGATTCGATGAGTGATGTCATCTCATTTGGTATTGCACCTGCTCTACTAATCTATGCTTATGCAACGAACGAACTCGGTACAGTAGCAATGGTGAGTACCGTAATCTATATCGCATCTGGTGCATTTCGTCTTGCACGCTTTAATATTTCTGAAGCAAATGGCTTTTTTACAGGCTTGCCAATCACGGCTGCCGGTGTTGTACTAACACTTAGCTATTTTGCAGTGCCTTATGTATCACCAGTAGTCCACCTTTTCTTCATGTTGATGTTGTCCTTCATGATGATCTCTACATTCTCATTACGCAAGATATAACCCGCTCATTTGTAGCGGGTTTTGTTATGACTAGATAGACGTCCGCATATGCTCTTACAAGGAGGTAAACACATTCATTGGTTCTCCCTGTTGGTCAGCACCCTCGCGCACATTCCCCTAGCCCTTGGTTACATTAGAAGCCAGGCATTTGAACAACCACTTCCTCCAGAAAAAGAACAACAACTTTTCCAACAGATGCATACAGGTGATGTCCAAGCACGTCATTTGTTAATTGAACATAATATGCGTCTTGTTGCGCACATTGCGAAAAAATACACCTCTCGCCCAGATGATCTCGAAGACTATATATCCATCGGGTCCATCGGGTTATTGAAAGCCGTTAGCAGCTATACGCCTGATAAGAAGACGAAACTCTCCACTTATGCAGCCCGGTGCATCGAAAATGAAATACTGATGCATTTGCGAAAGATAAAAAAGCAAAAACAAGAGACATCGCTGCATGAACAAGTTGGTCAAGACATTGAAGGCGGTACATTGACACTCGCAGATTTGATTCCTAGCTCAGACCCACCAGTTGATGAACAGATGGCGTATAAAGAACTCACTCACCACTTATACGCTTGGTTGCACATCTTAGATGATCGTGAAGCTGAAATCATTCAACACCGCTACGGCCTCTTTCAATACACACCACTAACACAAGTAGCTTTAGCTGAAAAGTTAGGGATTTCAAGAAGCTATGTGTCACGCATTGAAAAGCGAGCCTTAGTAAAGCTCTATCAATTAATGAAAACGAAAACAACAGTAGAGTAATCTTATTAAAAAATGGCTGCACTTTAAGAGGAGTTGTCTCAGACCCTCGAGAAAGTGTCAGCCAATTTTTGTTGTTCTTTATAAACTGTTTACAACATGAAGAACTACTTGGGTCGAGTTTTTAGCAGCTGTCGGTAAAAATTCATCAAAGCTCATTGGTGATTCTTGGCCAGCAATGTCTGACAGTGCACGTATCACAACAAACGGCGTCTCAAATTGATGACACACTTGAGCCACTGCAGCTGCTTCCATTTCACAAGCAGCCATTGTTGGAAAATGCTCACGCGTTTCTTGTACGCGCTGTGGAATGTGCATAAACGAATCTCCTGTAGCAATCAATCCTGTTGCTGCATTTAAACCCACTGCTTGGATTGCTTCTTGTGCCTTTTCAATCAACAATGCATCTGCCGCAAAAGCCGCAGGCATTCCTGGGACTTGGCCCATTTCATAGCCAAAGGCACGGACATCCACGTCATGGTGTCGAACTTCAGTGGAAACTACGATGTCCCCCACTTTTAGAGAAGGGTCGTAGCCTCCCGCCGAACCTGTATTGATGACTACATCTGGGCGGTATTTTTCGAGCAAGATCGAAGTGGTCATAGCGGCATTCACTTTACCAATTCCACTTTTCACTAAAATCAACTCATGTCCCCCGTAATGACCTGAGGTAAATTCACTATTTGCAATGGTATCTGTAGTAGGTTCTGTTAAAGCTTCTCGTAAATGTTCTACTTCTTGCTCCATTGCACCAATGACTGCTATTTTCATGCCGATTCCTCCGTTATGGTAATTGGTTTAAGACGTCCATTTGAGTCGGTTTCCAACCTTGACCGTCAACCCACTCTAAATAGATACGGTATTTTTCTGTCTGATCTTTCGATGTGACTGTTCCGATTGATTTCTGCGGGGAACCGCCATTACCAACAAAAATTATATACATATTGTCTGCTGATAATCCAGATGCGTACTGTAGAGCTTTTATTTTTTCGTTCCAATCCACTGTCCCTTCAGTATAGCTAGACGCATGGGCGCCAGTCTGAGTTGTCCCAATCGGCTCCCAGTTAGGATTGGTAATGACTTCCTCTACAATCGGATCATCTGATGGTTCAGATACGATTTCTTCAGTTACAGGTTCTTCTGTATCTTCTTCATCTGTAGTGGCTGAGTCAGTTTCTTCTGAACTCGCTGCATTCTCTTCAGCCTCTGTATCTTCTTGTGCTTCACTACCTGTAATATCTTCTGATTCTACTTCTTGCTGCCCTTCATCTACACCCTCTTCTTCAGTAGCCTCTGTATCAGCAGGTTCCGGCTGAGCTGTTGTGTCATCATTTGAAGACAGTAAATTTACAAGTGTAATAATAATGAGTAGTCCAACTACAGCAATTAACGAATTGATGAGTAAGTTTGCTCGTTTCTTTTTTTTCATTTGTTCTGTTCGTGACATCTCTTGGTTCATCTAAAGCACTCCTTTACAATGAGTAAACCTCACCTCATCTTACTAGGAAAGTAAGTGAGAATCAACTGAGCACTCGGTTTTGTAAACAAAATGAAAACTGCCTGACAGCAAATTAGCTGCCAAGCAGTTCTAGATTGGTTTATGAAATTGATACGATTTTAACGTCCATTTCTCCACCAGGAGTCATGATTCTTACATTTTCTCCAATGGTACGGCCGAGTAGACCTCGAGCAATCGGAGAATCATTTGAAATCAAACCTTCAAGTGGATCAGCTTCTGCTGAGCCCACAATCGTGTAAGTCTCTTCATCGCCATCAGGAGTTTCGATAAATGTAACCGTTTTCCCTAATGAAACCTTGTCATCATTTACATCTTCTTCGATCATGACCGAGTTGCGAATCATTGATTCCAATAAAGAAATGCGCCCTTCAACGAAAGCTTGGTCTTCTTTAGCTGCATCGTATTCAGAGTTCTCGGATAAATCACCAAAATCACGTGCCACTTTAATGCGCTCTACTACTTCTTTGCGCTTAACGTTTTTTAATAGATCTAATTCGTCCTCTAACTTTTGCTTACCAGCAAGCGTCATTGGATATTGTTTTTCATTAACCAATCCCATACACTCCTTTAGTCTTTAGCCACTCGTATCATCATATTATACAATTCCATTACTTTCAAGAATAGCCTTAATTTTCGTAACCATTAAATCAATTGCTACTTCATTTTGGCCGCCCTCTGGAATGATGACATCTGCATAGCGTTTAGTTGGTTCAATAAATTGATTGTGCATTGGTCGAACAACATTTAAGTATTGCTCCACAACAGACTCTACTGTGCGTCCACGTTCACTGATATCTCGTAAAATACGACGAATGATGCGTAAATCAGCATCGGTATCCACATATAACTTAATATTCATCAAGTCGCGTAATCGTGCGTCTTCTAGAACTAGAATACCTTCTAATATGATAACGTCTTTTGGATCAATAACAATTGATTCATCTGAACGAGTATGACGCGCATAATCATAAACAGGCTTTTCAATTCCCTTGCGCTCTAGTAAGAGATTGACATGCTCAATCAATAAATCGTTGTCAAATGCCAACGGGTGATCATAATTGGTCTGAAGACGTTCCTCGTATTCAAGATGCGATTGATCTTTATAGTAAAAGTCTTGCTGAATCACTACTACTGAATGATCTTTAAAAGCATCATAAATGGCATTTGTAACACTTGTCTTTCCAGAACCGGAACCGCCAGCAATTCCGATAACTAATGGTCTTTTCAATCTACTAACCTCTTCCGCATCATATTATTCGGGTATACCTTGATAGGGCAATGAAAGTGAATAATCTGCAACGGGTGCCGCGCAGTCTCTAGCTCATTTCCTTTACTATCATAAATCTCAGGTACAAGTAATTTAACATTGTTTATTTGTGGACCGAAGAACTCGATCTCATCACCTGGCTTAAAATAATTGCGCTGCTCAAGTGTCACAATCTGAGTGGTATCGTTATAGTCTAACACAAGACCTGCAAAATCGTGCGTAACTTTACGACTATGTTCACCAAATAGTTGTTGTTCATAGCCTGGCTCTCCTTCAAAGAATGCAGGAGCCGATGGGCGATTGGCACATTTATCGAGCTCGTAAAGCCATTCTGGATCCATCTTAAAGTTATCAGGATCTTGGCAATAGGCATCTATTACTTTGCGGTAGACTTGGACTACCGTAGCAACATAATGAATGGATTTCATTCGGCCTTCGATTTTCAAAGAGTCAATTCCCAACTCAATCATACGCGGGATGGCTTCTAGTAATTTTAAATCCTTGGGACTCATTGCAAAAGGTGTTTCAGTATCAGCAAAAACGGGCTGCTCTCCCTGTTCTGACTGACTAAACAGCGTGTAATCCCACCTGCAGGATTGACAACAGCCCCCACGATTCGAGTCGCGTGCTGTCATATGATTAGAGAGTGTACAGCGACCGCTATAAGCAATGCACATAGCCCCGTGAATAAAGGCTTCAATCTCGATATCCACTTTTTCTTTCATGAGTGCTATCTCTTCTGCTGTGGTTTCTCTCGCCAGAACGACTCGATCCAGTCCTTCTGCCTTCCAATAATCGACTGCTTTCCAATTCGATAAAGACTGCTGCGTGCTGAGGTGGAGTTCCAGTTTTGGAGCATATTCTCGACAAGTTTCGATAATTAACGGGTCTGCTACGATAATACCGGTCACTCCTGCACCCTCGACAGCTTGTAAATACTCAATTAGGCCTTCCCAGTTCTCATTATGGGCAAAAATGTTTGTTGTGACATAAATTTTCGCGCCAAAACGACTCGCAAATTCAACGCCTTGTCTCATTTCATCAATGGTGAAATTGCCTGCATTTGAACGCAATCCATATTCTTGCCCACCTATGAAAACAGCATCTGCACCGTATTCGACAGCAATCTTTAATTTTTCCAAGTTACCGGCTGGAGCAAGCAATTCTGGTTTTTTTGTAATCACCCGTTTGCCATCGATGATTTGACTAATTTTATCTGCAACTGCTGGCATGTAGATCTTTCCCCCTCTTAATAGACTGATTCCTTGAAGAAAAATCCTGTGTCAAGAGGCCTGTGCTTTGGTTGGAGTTCTTCAATCGCCTTAAATAAGTTGTTCTTTTCTGTGCGGTATTCCTTTGGAGAGCTTGCATACAGTTCCATGGCTTGCTTGTAAAGACGAGTCACTTCTAGAGTGTATGTATCTTCTTGAAAAATTCCCTCTACTCGAATAGCATCAATACCTGCTTCTAGCAATTCTTCCAGTTCATCAATCATGCACATGTCGTTCGGTGAAAAGATATGTGTGCCGTTGCCATCTTCATAGATGGGATAGCGATTATCGCGTTCTTTGTCATAGAGAACCATAGAGCCTTGGGCATCGCGCCCCTCAACTTGCAAAGCTTTTCCTTGGTATAAATAATAGTGACCTAACAACGGTCTCTTTGATTGAAACATACACGTCATCCCATGAACTTGTACTTCCACTTGGACGTCTGCATTTTCTTTGATTTCAATTAGTTCATCCATGCTGAGTTCCCGCGCCAAATAAGCGCGGCTAGCGCCACGTTCTCCCCAGTAGTTTGCTGTGAAATAATTGGTGGCTGTCTGTTCCGTATTCCAAAAGAGTGGAACCTCATTGCCTATTTCACGATGGGTCATGATAACGGCTGGATCACCAAAATAAATACCATCTACATGATAGTCGTTCAAGGCTTTCATATAAGGTGCTAGCGCCTCTACACGGTCGTTATGATAAAGAGCATTCATTGCCACATATACTTTTTTATTTTGCTTGTGAGCAGTTGTTGTCAAAGTAGCAATTTCTTCTAAGGAGAACTCTCCTGCTAATCGAAGCCCAAATTTTTGTTCACCCACCAAAACCGCATCTGCTCCTGCATCAAAAAGTGCCAGTGCATGTGCGGCGTTTTTTGGCGTCACAATTAACTCAGTTGTCATTACTTTCACCTCTTTTTACTTACTAACAAACCGTCTCCAATAGGATAAAAATGGCTTTCGTATTGCTGGTTATTGCGCAATTGCTCCGCAAATAAATGCAATTTACGTACCATTGTTCGTTTTCTTCTCGGCACTTCTTCAATTGGAACTGTTGTTAATCCGTTCAAGAAAATATTGTCGCTATAAATGACACCACCTGTTTTTACTAAAGGTGCGTAGCGATCAAAGAACTGTTGATATTGGCCTTTAGCCGCATCTATAAAGAGTGCATCGTAATGAGCTAATGGCAGACTGTGAGGATCAAAAGTCAGGGCATCAGCTTGAAAGATAGTGACTTGATCTTTAAAGTCACTTCGACGAATATAGTCAGTTGCTTTTAAAAAGCGGTCCTCATCGCGCTCAAGAGTCGCTATTTGTCGCGTGGGACTGAGTGCCGCCATGCGCAAGGCTGAATAACCGATAGCTGACCCTATCTCCAGTACCGACTCTGCATTTTGAATAGACAGGAGGTGAAGCAATGTGTCCATTCCTTCTGGTCTCATTATCGGAATATGATGAGCTTCAGCATAGTGCTCCATTTCATGAAAAAACGCTGTTCGTTCTGAGCTGAACAGCTGTTGGATGTCGTTCGTTGTCATAGATTGTCCCTCTTTCTACGAGGCTGTTTCAAAAAGTCACCTGTAATCATATCATTAGATTTTCCCGTTGGGCAAGCCTTTGCATAAAATGTCAACAGTTGCTCACAACTAAAAAACTATCCCCGAAACAAAGGGGATAGTTGACCTTAACGTAAATATTCTTGAATGTTCGCCAAGTGTTCATCGTAGGTGACAGCAAAGTGATTCGTCCCTGAAGGATCAGCTAAGAAATACAGATACTCAGAAGTGGATGGATCCATCGCCGCTTCTAGAGATACTTTTCCAGCTCCTGAGATCGGTCCAGGTGGTAAGCCTTGATTGATATAGGTGTTGTAAGGATCTTGAACTTCTAAATCTGCATAGAGTACACGATCCTTATGTTCACCTAAAGCATAAAGAACTGTAGGATCCGTTTGAAGTGGCATGTCGATTGCCAAGCGGTTATTAAACACCGAAGCAATGGTCTTGCGGTCTGTTTGAGCAGTTGCTTCTTCTTCCAATAAGGACGCAAATGTTAGTAACCAGTGAACAGACTTTCCTTGGTCCGTTAAAATCTGACGATACGGCTGCACATTATCTTGTGTCCCTTGCAGCATTGTAAAAGCTATCGTCTCCATAGAAGGAGCCTCTTCATAGAACGGATAGGTTGCCGGATACAAATAACCCTCTAACGCATAACGAACGTTTTCAGCTAAAATTTCATCCGTTAGTAAGTCTGGGTATTGTTGGCGAGCCAATTGCACAAACTCTTCGCTTGTCACTAAATTAAAGAAGTCTTCTGCAGAATGATTGGTTCTGCTGGCGATGACATCGGCAATTTGTTCTAACGTTAAGCCTTCTGGAATGTTCATCGTAAAGACAGGTTCTCTATAGATTCGACCAGATTTAAGACTTTCAATAAGCTCGTCTAATGTCATAGATTGCGTCAATGTATAATCACCGGCTTGAAAATCCGACTCATTTTTAAACTTGACGTAATATTTAAAAATACGTGCATCTCGAATTACGTTGTTGTCTTCAAGTGTTTGAGAAATCGTATCGATTCCTGATCCAATCGGGATTGTCACAGCAATTGGTTCATCGTTGCTGTCGTCGTAAGGGGCTAGGCCTCCTGTGACATAGTTATAGGCAGAATAACCGCCAATCCCCACAACAACTAGAAGGATTAACACTATTGCAAGTACGATTCGTCGCACGATTTTCACTTCTTTCTTTTTTTCTTTCATTTTTTCAAACATAATCTCTTTTTTCGAGCCTTTTTCCAATTGGGCTTCCCCCTTTATCTTCAAATAGTATACTAGAAAAGTCGCAGGGACGTCCACACATGAAAAAACCGTCCCTACTATAAAGGGACGGCAAATAGTGTCTTATTGTTCTTGGATACCGTAATCGTCGTCTTCTTGCTCGTCCATGAACGCGCCAAGTGTTTCTTCGATCATATCCCACTCTTCTTCTGTTTCGATTGGAAGTAATTCTCCGTCTGTTCCATCTTCAGAAGGAACGAATGAAGATGCATGAATTTCAATCTCTTCATTTTCATCCTCAGCGTCAGCACCTACTGGGTAGTACAAAACGTATGACTTGCCAAACTCTTCAGATTCAAACGTTAAAAGTACGTTGCAAAGTTGCTCATTGCCGCTTTCATCTACGATTGTGATATGCTCTTGTCCGTGTTCCATTTCACTTCACCTCATCTGTTTTTACTGTCTAGATACCCTTGTAGTATCATAACAGCCGCCATCTTATCAATGACTAGCTTACGCTTCTTACGACTAACATCTGCATCGATTAACATACGATCTGCAGCCATTGTTGTGAGACGTTCATCCCACAACACGATTGGAAGATTGAATGTATCTTGTATCAACTGAGCAAAACGTTCACTTGCCTCAGCACGAGGTCCAATCGTATTATTCATATTCTTCGGATAGCCGATGACAACCTCGGTCACAGTATACTCTTGAATCAATTCTGCTAGACGCTTCAAGCCGAATTCTCCATTTTCTTCGTGAATTTTGATTGTCTCGATTCCTTGTGCGGTCCAGCCGAGGGCGTCACTAATAGCAACACCAACCGTGCGTGTCCCAACATCTAAACCCATTTTACGCATCTTTGCCCTCTTGTGTATGTCGAATGTAAAATTTAACAAGCTCTTCCAGAATTTCATCACGCTCTAATTTGCGGATGACGTTTCGGGCGTCTTGATGGCGTGGGATGTAAGCAGGATCTCCTGAAAGCAAGTAGCCAACGATCTGGTTAACAGCGTTGTACCCTTTCTCTTCCAGCGCGTCGTGCACATGTACCATGACATGTTTGACTTCCTCTTCCATCGATTCATCTTGTACGTTGAATTTCATTGTTTTGTCAAAGGAATCCATTGTTACCAACACCCTTCCTGTCCAACTCATGGAACTGTAGTTCTAGTATACCCCATGACTGAAAAAGAAGGAACTTATTTCACTAGTTCGTCAACTGATTTCAGTGCTTCTTCTAACTTAGATCCGTCTTTCGCCCCCGCCATCGCGAAGTCTGGACGACCGCCACCTTTACCGCCACATTGTTCGGCAACATGTTTAGCAAGGTTCCCTGCATGTGCACGCTCTCCTGCAAGATCTTTTGTAACACCTGCTGCAATCATTACTTTTTCACCTGCTACAGCGCCAAGAACAACTACACCAGAACCTAATTTTTGTTTCAGATCGTCCACTAACTGACGAAGCTGATTGTTGTCCTGCGCTTCAACTTTTGCGGTGAGGACAGAGATGCCATTGACGTCATGTGCAGCTGCAACCAGATCACCTGCTTGATTGCTAGAAAGTTTAGCAGACAGTGAAGTATTTTCTTTTTGCAATTGTTTCAGCTCTGCTAGAAGTGCTTCTGTTTTCGCAACAATTTCACGTGGTTGTGCTTTTAATAGGGAAGCAGCTTGTGCTAAACGCGCCTCTTCTTCTTTCATAAGCTCATAAGCCGATTGACCAGTAACTGCCTCGATACGACGTGTTCCTGCGCCAATTCCACCTTCTGATACAATCTTGAAGACGCCAATCTCAGCAGTTGTGCTTACGTGACAACCTCCGCACAACTCTAAAGAATAGTCGCCCATTTCTACAACGCGAACGATATCTCCGTATTTTTCACCGAATAGCGCCATAGCGCCACGTTGTTTTGCTTCGTCAATTGAATGGAAACCAGTGACAACTGGTGTGGATGCCCAAATTTTTTCGTTAACGATTCGTTCTACTTGTTCAAGTTCTTCTTTCGTCGCCTGACCAAAGTGAGAGAAATCAAATCGTAAACGATCTGGACCTACATAAGAACCAGCTTGATTGACGTGAGTACCTAAAATATCTTTAAGTGCTTGATGTAACAAATGAGTTGCTGAGTGATTTTTAATTGTTTTCGAACGGAGCTCAGCATCGACTTGCGCTGTTACGTCCATTCCAACATGTAGCTCACCCGATTCAATCACGACAGAGTGCAAATTCTGACCATTCGGAGCTTTTTGAACATCTTTTACACGGCCCGAGAAATGATCGTTTGAAACAGTCCCGATATCTGCAATTTGTCCACCACTCTCTGCATAGAAAGGTGTGCGATCCAGGACGATTTTCACTTCGTCACCTTCAGTAGCAGTCTCCACTTTTACAGCACCGATGATCAATGTTGTCACTTTTCCTACTGTCTTTAATTGGTCATACCCCATGAACTCGCTGTCGTCTTGAATCGAAGCAAATACCTCAGATTGAACTTGCATCGAATCTACGTTTTGGCGAGCTGCACGAGCACGCGTACGTTGGCCATCCATAGCAGAATCAAACCCTTGACGGTCAATCGTCATGTTCGCCTCTTCTGCAAATTCTTCTGTTAATTCAACCGGGAAACCATACGTATCATACAATGTAAATACAGTTGTACCAGGGACTACAGTAGACCCTTGTGCTTTTTGCTCTTCAACTGCACGAGATAAGATGCTCAATCCATCTGCAAGTGTTTCATGGAAGCGTTCTTCTTCAGTCTTAATGACACGCATGATAAAAGCTTCTTTTTGCTTCACTTCAGGATAGAATACTTCCATTAGTTCACCGACAACTGGTACTAGCTCAAATAGGAATGGTTTTTCCACGCCTAACTGTTTTGCAAATCTAACAGCACGTCGAAGCAAGCGGCGTAATACGTACCCACGTCCTTCGTTTGAAGGAAGTGCACCGTCACCAATGGCAAATGCTACCGTACGGATGTGGTCAGCGATTACTTTGAATGCTACATCTTTGTCTTTAGACTCGCCGTACTTTTGTCCTGAGATTTGTTGCGTCTGCTCAATAATTGGCATGAACAAGTCTGTATCAAAATTTGTAGGAACGTCTTGAACGACTGATGCCATACGCTCAAGCCCCATCCCTGTATCAATGTTTTGTTTTGGTAGAGGTGTGTAAGTATGGTCTGGATTGTGATTGAATTGAGAGAACACCAAGTTCCAAATCTCTAAATACCGTTCATTTTCCCCACCTGGGTACAATTCTGGATCGTTTAGATCGTTCCCATATTTTTCTCCACGGTCATAGAAAATTTCTGAGTTTGGACCACTTGGGCCTTCACCGATATCCCAGAAGTTACCTTCTAATCGAATAATACGTGATTCCGGAATACCTACTTCTTCTTTCCAGATTGTGTATGCTTCTTCATCTTCCGGATGAACGGTAACAGAAAGTAACTCTGGGTCAAAGCCCATCCACTTTTTGTCCGTCAAAAATTCCCATGCAAAATGAATGGCTTCTTTTTTGAAGTAGTCCCCAATTGAAAAATTCCCAAGCATTTCAAAGAAAGTATGGTGACGCGCTGTCTTCCCTACATTTTCAATGTCATTTGTGCGAATCGATTTTTGTGCATTTGTAATACGTGGATTTTGAGGAATCACACGACCATCAAAATATTTCTTTAGCGTAGCAACGCCAGAATTGATCCAAAGTAGTGACGGGTCATTGATAGGAACCAAAGGCGCACTTGGCTCTACCTGGTGACCTTTTTCAATAAAAAATTCTAGATACAATTGACGAATCTCGTTACCAGTTAATTGTTTCATGTTGTATTCCTCCTTGTATTTTCCAGATAAAAAAAAGAAAAAGCCCTCATCCCCAAAGGGACGAAAGCTTTGCATTCGCGGTACCACCCTAAGTTGCAAGAAACTAGTCCTTGCATCTCAACGTGCCGTAACGTGGCGTAACGGCAGGTTTTGGCCTGCACTCGGAAGTAGCTTTCCTAGTCATTCGTTCGAAAGCTCTTTCAGCCAAGGAGCTTTTTTCTAAATCCGGAATGGCTAGTACTCTTTTCGTCATCGATTTGTTCATTATGAGTTCATCATACAAAATGATGGCTCTACCTGTCAACGTCTTGGACCATAAATTGTTCAGGCGTCACGCCGTCCATGCCAATCATAGGATTGATTTGCATCACAGTGTCTTCCGTAAGCCTATACTCTTCTGGACTGGCAACTTCTATTATTTCAGCTTGCGGAGAAAGACGTTCAATCAATGTCGTGAAACGAAGGTTGTCGTCGTTCCGTTCAATGCCTATCTGAAATGCTTGAGGATCGCCAACTAGAATTAAATAATGTTTGGCACGCGTGATAGCCGTATACAATAAATTCCGTCGCAACATTTTCATGTAGCCTTTCGTGACGGGTAGAATGACCATGGAAAATTCACTACCTTGTGACTTATGGACCGAACAACAATATGCAAGCGTCACTTGATTCAAATCTGACTTTTCATAGGTCACTTCGATGCCATCAAACGATACAATCATCAATTCTTTCTTCTCGACGTTTTCATTCGCTTTGAAAATACTGATGACTTCTCCCATATCTCCGTTAAAGACATTGGATTCTGGCTGGTTAACTAGTTGAAGAACCTTGTCGCCAATTCGGTACACCGCATCTCCAAATACCATCTCTTTTCGACTGCCATCAGGATTTGCATTGACCATTTCTTGAATCATCTTATTTAAAGCGTCAATCCCTGCCGGCCCTCTATACATCGGGGCGAGTACTTGTAGATCTTTTATTTTAAAGCCTTTTGCTAATGCACTAGTGACAACTTGTTCTACTACTTTAGGGATTTGGTCAGCAGATGCCGGGATGAATGAGCGATCCTTCGTCTTAGCCAAGAGGTCTTGCGTCGTTTTACCTGATTTCATGGCATGGGCAAGTTCGATGATAGACGAACCATCTGCCTGTCGGTATATATCTTGAAGTTCAACGACCGGTAAGCGGCCACTTGCCAACAAATCTTTTAATACCTGTCCTGGTCCGACGGGCGGAAGCTGATCCTGGTCACCCACAAGTACCACTTGCGAGGTCTCTGGAATGGCTTTCAACAATTGGTGGGCAAGCCAACAATCTAGCATGGACGTCTCATCAATAATGATTAAACTGGCCTCAATAGCTTTGCCTTCTACATCGTCCGTATCTTGACCCGTAAAACCTAAAAGACGGTGAATGGTCATTGCTGGTAACCCCGTTGATTCACTTAATCGCTTGGCTGCACGCCCAGTAGGCGCTGCTAATGCAATCGGAAATGGCTTCCCTTCCTTTGACCACTCTTTCGGATCTAAGGAGAGACCATTCAAGTCGGCGTATAATTCTACAATGGCTCGAACCACGGTCGTTTTTCCGGTACCTGGTCCACCTGTTAAAATCGAGATTTGATTATTCAACGCCATTTCAATTGCTTTTCGTTGTGTGGCGGCATAGGTAACGCCAAAGTCAGTTTCAACTGCTGCAAGAGATTCGTTAATTAACTTTTTCTTAAAACCTTTGAACTTTGTCTGCATGAGACGCTCGGTTTTCGTGGCAATACCGACTTCTGAAAAGTAGAGAGATGGCATGTAGACACGATTTTGCTCGACGACAATTTTACTTTCTTCTCCCAGTTCAATGACAGCTTGGGCTAATGAATCATAGGGAATTTCCATAGCCTGTGATTTCTCAAGTAATTGCTTCACATCTTCAATTAGACGCTCGGTCGGAACAAAAATATGACCTTCTGACAGAGAAGCTTGGTTAACTAAGTACAGAATGCCTGCTTTAAGCCTATCACTGTGCACGCCTTCAATACCTAGCTGGGCACCAAGTTCATCGGCTCTCCCAAATCCAACACCTTCTACATCCTCGATTAAGCGGTAGGGATTGTCGTTTAATTTTTCAAGAGTTTGCTCTCTGTAAATCTGATAGATTTTCATGGAAAGTTGAGGACCAAAACCCCATTCATTGAGTTGCACCATGATGCGCTCCATCCCATGATTTTCCTGAAGACCTTTCAAAATAACGTCTTGCTTTTCTTTTGTCAGTCTCGGGACCGTTTTTAGGACGTCTGGTCGATCCAAAATGGTTTGAAGGGCATTTTCGCCAAGTTTCTTCACTATAGTTTGTGCTGTTTTGGGGCCAATACCCGGAAACAGATCCGACGACAAATAATGCACAACGCCTTTGACTGAATCGGGCTTATCGCGCACGAAAGTTTCGACAGCAAATTGTTGGCCGTAGCGAGCATGATTTTTAAGCTGACCATAAAATGTATAGCTTTCATCAGTGGATAGTTTGGGAAGATAGCCGACAATAATCCCTTCTTTGTCGGTATAGGTGGTATTAGTGGATTTAATTTTGACTTTCACAATCGAGTAGAGATTATCTTCATTATGAAAAATGGAGACAATCGGCCGACCCGAAATAAACATCTTGTCCTCATTTCGTTCCGTCATCCGATCGCCTCCGGTATTAGTTTCGTAATCGAATCATATCTGCCATGTAACGCGCTTGATCATAATTCGGTTCTATTTCGAGTGCTGCATCCAAATGCTTCAAAGCAGGAGCAGGATCTTCTTGTGTGAGTGCATAGAGAACCCCTAAATTGTAATGGGCATCTGCATGCTGTGAATTGGCTTCAAGCAATTCCTCAAGCAATGGTTTCGCTTGGTCAAACAGCTCGTTTGATGCCAATAGAATGGCATAATGAAGTGTGATTTCTTCATCACTTTCAGCTAATTCATAAGCCCGTTGCGCGTATGGTAACGCTAACTTTAATTGGTCTGTCATTTGAAGAGACTTAGATAGCATATAGTGGCCATCTGCTCCTTCTAGATTGTTGCGAATGGCTCTCTCATAAAGTTTAGCTGCCTCTTCAAATCGTTCTGTATTGTAATAAAGATTGGCTAAACCATAATAAGCAGTCGCCGCCTTATCGTTTAAAGTTAACGCTTTTTGAAAAAATCGTTCAGAGCGTTCCACATCATTCATGATAGCTAATAGATTACCGAAGTTGATGTACCCTACTTCATTTTCAGGCTCTTCTTCAATCGCTTGTGTGAAGGATTTAGCCGCGTCTTCATAGTCACCTGTATGCATCGCATGGATGCCTGTTTCATTCCAATTCATCATTATCCTACCCTACATACTCAAGTTTTTTATTGTCACGGAAAACGTGATCGATCGTTGCGCCACCAAGACATTCATCCCCTTGGTAAAACACGACCGCTTGGCCTGGCGTAATCGAGCGTACTGGCTCATCAAAAATAACTTCTGCACGGTCATTGCCTAGTAAATGCACCGTTACACCTGTATCTTGCTGGCGATAGCGAAACTTTGCCGTACAAGTAAATTCTGCAGGTTTTTCTTCGTTCGTTGTGAACGACAGCGTATCTGCGATTAAACTTGTTGAATACAACGCTTCATTCTGCGCACTTTGTCCCACGAACAGAACATTTCGTTTCAAATCTTTACCGACCACGAACCACGGGTCACCTGCTCCTCCAATACCTAGACCATGACGTTGACCGATGGTGTAATACATCAGTCCATCATGTTTACCAACTGGCTTGCCATCCATCGTCTCCATCGAGCCAGGTTGTGCAGGTAAATATCCACTTAAAAATGTTTTAAAGTCGCGTTCGCCAATAAAACAAATTCCAGTTGAATCTTTTTTAGTCGCTGTAGCAAGACCTTGCTCTAAAGCAATTTCCCGAACCCGTTTCTTTTCAAGTTCACCGATTGGGAACAACACATGCTTCAATTGATCTTGATTCAATTGATTCAAGAAATACGTTTGATCCTTGTTGTTGTCGACACCTCGTAACATACGGAATTGACCATCACGTTCTTCTACACGTGCGTAGTGACCTGTCGCTAAATAATCTGCGCCAAGTGCAAGTGCGTGTTCTAAAAATGCTTTGAATTTGATTTCTTTGTTGCACATCACATCAGGATTTGGTGTCCGGCCTGCTTTGTATTCATCTAAGAAATACGTAAAGACTTTATCCCAGTATTGCTTTTCAAAGTTGACGGCATAATACGGAATACCAATTTGGTTACATACCTTGATGACATCATCATAATCTTCTGTTGCTGTACACACACCATTTTCGTCAGTATCATCCCAGTTTTTCATAAAGATGCCGATGACGTCATACCCTTGTTCTTTTAGTAAATAGGCCGCGACAGATGAATCTACCCCACCGGACATGCCGATTACGACGCGTTTGCCTTTTGTTTCTGTCATTTCCATCACTTCCAAATCGAAGCTGGTCGGTTAACTACGCCAGCAATTTTTTCGGCAGCTTGTGAGAGCTGCTCTTTTGTTGTTCCAAGTCCAAAGCTAAAACGCACAGACGAGCGCAGTTGTGGTGCATTATCTCCAAACATGGCCACAAGCACGTGCGATGGATCGACTGCACCTGCCGTACAAGCTGAGCCACTTGAGACATCCATACCTGCAAGGTCTAGTTGTATTAAAAATGTTTCAATATCTGTTTGAGGGAAAAATACATTGCAAATATGAGGAAGCTGATTAGCTTCTTCTGCGTTAAGCGTATAGTCTACTCCAAAAGTCTTTAATTGTTCAAGAAAATGCTTCTTTAAGCTAAGCATCGCTAAATAATTCTTTTGAATAGACTGCTGTTTAATTTCGGTTGCTTTTGCAAAAGCGACTGCAAGTGGAACAGCTTCTGTCCCCGCTCGACGCTTGCGCTCTTGTTGCCCACCATGCGCTAGTGGACGAAGTTTAGTACCTGTTCTCTGATAGAGGAAACCGATACCTTTAGGGCCATTGAGTTTATGCGCACTAACACTCAGTAAATCTACAGCGAGTGTTGTGACATCTATTTCAAGAGATCCATAAGTCTGGACCGCATCTGTATGGAACACCGCTTGATGAGCTTTCACAACTTCCGAAAGTTCGGCTATTTGCTGCACAGTCCCGACTTCATTGTTGCCATGCATAATGGAAACAACCGTTGTGTCCTCTCTCAAAGCTTCTTTAAGGCTTTCAATCGTGACAATACCTTGTTGCGTTACAGGAAGGTAGGTCACCTCAAATCCTTCTTTTTCGAGCTGCTGGCATGCATGCAGTACAGCGTGATGCTCGATTTCAGAAGTAATGATATGCTTCCCTAATTTTTGATTGGCATAGGCAGCACCGATGATTGCTAAGTTATCAGCCTCGGTTCCCCCACTTGTCAAAATAATTTCATTGGGTTGAGCATGAATACTAGCCGCTAACACTTCACGTGCTTGATCCAATTGTTTTCGTGCATTTCGTCCTGTCTCGTGAATGCTGGATGCATTGCCAAAACACTCTGCGTAGCTTGTCGCTAGAGCTTGTATAACGTCTGGGTGGACAGGAGATGTTGCAGCGTGATCTAAATAAATTCTGTTCATATCTACATCTCCTAAATATAAAACATGTAAGCATCTGACGTAAATGGATCTTCTGAGTGATCTGCTAAGTCACGAATAGTTGTTGTATCCAATACATTCTTCACCGCATCACGAATGCGAATCCATAATTCTCGTTGCGCTGGCGCTTCATCTTCAATGCCCTCAACAGGCTGAATTGGTCCCTCTAATACACGAATCACGTCACCTGCTGTTATTTCTTCAGAAGGTCTCGCAAGTTTGTAACCTCCATAAGCACCACGAACACTCTTCACAAGACCCGAGTTTCGAAGTGGGGAGACAATTTGTTCAAGATAAGCTTCAGACAAATCATTATCTGCTGCGATTTGTCGCAGAGAAAGAGGCTTTTCGCCTTCATTTTTTGCTAATTCAATCATTATTGTGAGACCATAGCGGCCTTTTGTCGAGATTTTCATCTCACTACACCGTCCGTTCATGAGTTAAACTTTTCCGCTACAAGTATAGCATATTTACAAAGGGATATTCGATGAAATGACCTGCTGTGTCTGGTACACTAAAAAGTACAGATGTTCGATTAAGGAGGGCTTATTATGCCAAATGGAGAACCACTCGCATATCGGATGCGACCGCGCAAACTAGAAGAAGTTGTCGGGCAACAAGAAACAATCGGTCCAACTACCGGCTTGTATCAAATGATTCGAAATGGTCATGTACCCTCCATGCTGTTGTACGGAGAACCCGGTATTGGCAAGACGTCTCTGGCTTATGCCATCGCAGGCTCTTCAGACTTACCATTCATTGCATTAAACGCCACAACTTCTGGTAAAAAAGATATTGAAGATGTCGTAAAGGAATCACGATTAACAGGGAAAGTGTTGTTGTTCTTAGATGAAATTCACCGCTTTAATAAACTTCAACAAGATACACTTCTCCCTCACGTCGAAAATGGCTCGATCGTATTGATTGGTGCAACAACCGAAAATCCTTATCACGATGTCAATCCTGCCATTCGATCCCGCTGTGGAGAAATCAAGCAGTTGAAGCGGATTGAGCAGGACGATATGGAACAACTGCTTCATCGTGCTCTGCATGATGAAGAACGCGGCTTAGGAAAGCTCTCTATTGCGATTACGGATGAACAGTTGGCATTGATGGCCAATGCGTCTAATGGAGATGCCAGAAAAGCACTCACTCTACTTGAGTCAATTGTCGAAGCGTCAGATGAAGAGAACGGTCAAATCATGGTTGAAGATGCACTGGTTCAACAGCTTGTATCGCGAATTGGCGTTTTTGGAGATAAAAAAGGGAGTCACTTTTACAATTTGTTGTCGGCTCTACAAAAGTCCATTAGAGGCAGCGACACGGATGCAGCTCTTTACTACACCGCTCATTTACTGGAAAGTGGTGACCTCGTAGCATTATCAAGACGACTTCTTGTTATTGCTTATGAGGACATTGGACTTGCCAATCCAAGCGTCGGCCCTCAAGTGTTAGCAGCGATTCAATCGGCAGAGAGACTTGGACTTCCCGAAGCACGTATTCCACTAGCGAATGCGGTTGTACTGCTCTGCCTATCTGAAAAATCCAATTCTGCGTACGTTGCTCTCGACCAAGCGATTGCCAGTATTCATGCTGGAAAAACGGGAGACATCCCGTCCCATCTTCGAGATGCTCATTACGCTGGGGCTGCAAAACTTGGCCATGTTGGTTACCAGTATCCGCACGATACGAAAATTGGTTCTTTCGGCGGCTGGGTAGATCAAAGCTATCTTCCTGATTCCCTCAAGGGCACAAAGTATTATGAGCCGATTGATGCCGGTGAGGAAAAGCGGTTGGCTTCTATTTATCGGAAGCTTGAGAGTTTTAAGAAGAAATAAGTAATGAAAAGAAATAAAACACGAACTTCTTCTAATCCAGGTGTAACATACGAAACTTGTTTTTAAGTTCAAATTAAGAACGAATAGAATCCAGTCATGAACTTCTACTAATGCTGACGCATCTTCCGAAGCTTGTTTTTAAGTTCAAATTAAGAACGAAAAGGACCGTGGCCCGCTCTTTTAGAGCGGGCCTCGGCGCGAATCTTTTTAGTTCGAGCTCACACAAGCTTCTCCAGTTGCATCTTGCTGGTTGAAGTTCTTTTTTTCAGGAAGTGGTGACTCGCAATGATTGTGAGTCGGCTCTGCCTCTATTCGAATGTATATAGAATCATTTTCTTAGAACTTGACCAGTAGGTGGCAGGCTGTGCTAACGCAAGGCCTGATTACTTGCGTGGACATTCACCGTATGGGTAAGCGAGATTGCTGAACATTGCTACTTTACAGACCAATTCTTTATTACTTAAAGACCTTACTAGTAAGATCTTGACCATTTAAAGTAGTTTAGTCTAATTTGGCGAACATCGAAGCTGTCTTCTCGCTATCAAAGTTATATTCGATCATCAGAACGGTGGAATCCTTCATCACAACCAGTTTATCGCTCATCAGATTCGAATTATCGCTCATCAGATTCGAATTATCGCTCATCACGATTTTACACGATCATCAGAACGGTTTAATCCTTCATCACAAGCAATTTATCGCTCATCAGAACTGATTTATCGCTCATCACAATATTTCTCCGCCCATAAAATTTTAAATCCAATACCTCAATCGATTTGAAATCCTGTAATCCAGGTTGCCATTTCCCAGGCCAGCTGAGTTTTACCGAGACCCGGCAACGCATCCGAAAGTGCTGTTCTTTCGGCTGACGTGGGGAGGCTCGCAGAAACTCACCTAGGAAATGGCGTTCTGGTTGGAAGGATTTCAACTTTCATTAACCTGTACTTGAAAGCTAACACTATATAAATCAGCGTCAGCAATGAAAAAAGCCAACCACAAAGGCTGACTCCTGCTTACTTCTTCGATTTTACATCCATAACCGTCTGAATTTCAACCGGCTCTAGAATGTCACGAATGACCCAACTAGCCGCAATTAGACCTGCTGCTGAAGGTACAAATGCATTTGAACTTGGTGGCAATTTAGCCTTCCGAATTTCTGCTTCTGGCTTCCCTACAGTTTTCACGACATCTTGACGCACTACAATAGGACTCTCATCCGAGAAAATGACCGGAATCCCTTTATGGATGCCTTCTTTTCTTAATTTAGTACGAATCACTTTTGCAATTGGGTCCGTGTGCGTTTTTGAAATATCCGCAATCCGGAAACGAGTAGGGTCCATTTTGTTTGCCGCACCCATACTTGAAATGATTTTAATATCGCGCTTTAAGCATTCTTTCATCAGATGCAATTTGTAAATGATTGTGTCGGATGCATCAATTACATAATCGATTCCTAGATCAAAAAACTGCTCATACGTTTCTTCTGTATAGAACATATGCATGTCGATGACTTCACAGTCGGCATTGATGTCGGCGATGCGATCTTTCATGACAGCCGATTTGCTTTTCCCTACTGTCGATAGATACGCGACAAGCTGGCGATTGATATTGGTGATGTCGACGTTGTCTTTGTCGACGAGAATGATTCTGCCGACCCCACTCCGCGCACACGCTTCAGCCGCAAAAGATCCTACCCCACCGATGCCAAGAATGGCTACCGTCGTGTTTTTTAAAAGATCGAGACCCTCTGTTCCTATCGCTAATTCGTTTCTTGAAAATTGATGCAACATATAGATTCACTCCAAAAGTTAGTTGTTTAGTCGGAATTATTTCGTTAAAAAACCCTTCAGCCGAAACTGAAGGGTGAATTGAAAAAGTAAGACGAATCCCAATCGTGCCGTCTCTGTAGTGCTATCGTTTTGAACCCGCACTTAGCAGGTGGGTGTCCTCTTCACTACGCCGATACGTCCACCGGAGTGGCATGATCTTAATAATGAAAGTTAGACTCCCGACGATAATATGTTCGGTCAAAATCGATTAACAAGTCACGAACACATCAGGATTCGTATTACCGTTATAGTAGCACATCATTTTTAGATGTGCAACTGTTAGGAAAAATTATTCACTGAGTATTCTGTGATATAACCGAAACATGTAAATCTTTTAATTGGCTTTCGGAAACAGGACTCGGTGCATCCGTTAATACGCAGCTTGCGCTAGCTGTTTTAGGGAACGCAATCGTATCGCGTAGATTTGTCCGTCCTGCGAGTAACATAACCAATCGGTCTAGACCGAATGCAACGCCACCGTGTGGAGGTGTGCCGTACTCAAAGGCTTCGAGTAAGAAACCAAATTGCTCTTTAGCTTCCTCGTCACTAAAGCCAAGTGTGCGGAACATCTTTTCTTGCATCTCACGCTCGTAAATTCGAAGAGAACCGCCACCTAACTCAAAACCATTTAACACAAGATCATATGCCTGTGCACGAACTGAAGCAGGGTCAGTCTCTAGTTTGTCAGCATCTTCGTCAAACGGGCGAGTGAATGGATGGTGAGCTGCGAAATAGCGACCTAATTCAGCATCGTATTCAAATAACGGCCAGTTGATGACCCATAAAAAAGCAAACTGAGAATGGTCAATCAAGTTACGTTCTTTTCCAAACTTCATACGCAGTGCGCCAAGTGCGTCAGCTATGACGTTCGATTTATCTGCAACAAATAGCAATAAGTCACCAGCTTCTGCTTGCATCGCCTCAATTAGCGCAGTGCCTTTTTCCTCTGGGAAGAATTTAGCAATAGGGCCTTTCACGCCATCTTCTTCAACTTTCAACCAAGCAAGTCCTTTTGCTCCGTAACGTGCAGCAAATTCACCAAGAGCATCAATATCTTTACGTGAGTAGTCTGCGGCTGCACCTTTAACCGCAATCCCTTTCACTTGTCCACCACCAGCAATTGCATTTTTAAAGACGCCAAACTCTGAGTCTTTTGCAATCGCTTCTAGATCTTGCAATTCTAGTCCAAAGCGTACATCCGGCTTATCTGAACCAAAACGTGCCATAGCTTCTTGGTAGTCCATACGTTGGAATGGTGTGGTCACATCGATTCCCTTCACGTCTTTCATGACTTGCTTCATTAGACGCTCGTTCAATTCAATGATTTCATCCATTGACATAAAACTCATTTCCATGTCAATTTGCGTAAATTCAGGCTGGCGATCTGCTCGCAAATCTTCATCACGGAAACAACGTGCGATTTGGAAGTAACGCTCAAATCCTGAAACCATCAACATTTGTTTGAATAGTTGCGGAGATTGCGGCAAGGCGTAAAATTCACCTTCATGAACACGGCTAGGAACTAAATAATCACGCGCTCCTTCTGGAGTTGATTTCGTTAAAATTGGTGTCTCAACTTCTAAGAAGTCTTCGTCAGCTAAGAAATTACGAACCGTCTTAGTGATATCCGAACGCATTTTGAACGTGTCGTACATAACCGGACGACGCAGGTCCAAGTAGCGATGTTTTAAGCGAACGTCTTCATTCACATCCGTTTGATTTTCAATTGCGAAAGGAGGTGTCTTAGCTTCGTTGATCACTTCGAGCTCCGTCACTTGGACTTCCACTTCTCCAGTTTCCATGTTCTTATTGATTTGTCTTTCGTCACGAGCTACGACTGTACCTTTTACAGTAATTAAGAACTCGCTGCGCAGTTTTTCAGCTTTGATGATAGCTTCTTGCGAAAAATCAGGATTGAAGACGACCTGAACGATTCCTGTGCGATCACGTAAATCTACGAAAATAAGTCCACCTAAATCACGACGTTTTTGTACCCATCCTATTAATTCCACCTGTTGTCCGATGGCTTGTTTTTCTACTTTCCCACATTCATGCGTTCGTTTCATCGTGATTCCTCCTTGTTCATCTTTTGTTGCATATATGAAACCGTCTCTGACAATCCAACGAGCTTTTGCTCCCCTGTTGCCATTTCTTTGATTTGGATAGTTTGGTTCGAAAGTTCATCTTCACCTAAAATCAAAACAAACTTGGCTTTTTTGCGGTCTGCAGATTTCATTTGTGCTTTCAATTTGCGATCTGCATAATCCATCTCGGCACTAATGCCTTCATCCCGAAGGTTTTTCACGATTCGCATTGCCTCAAGTTTCGGAGAATCTCCGAGAGCAATGACATACGCGTCACTTGCAGATGAATCTTCAAGTGTCACTCCTTCAGCTTCAAGCGCAAGGAGCAATCGCTCAATACTCATTGCGAATCCAATACCAGGAGATGACGGTCCGCCTAAATCTTCAACTAAGCCGTTGTAACGACCACCACCCGCTAGAGTCGTGATGGCACCAAAACCGCTAGCTGTACTCATGATTTCAAATGCTGTGTGGTTGTAATAATCTAATCCACGTACTAAATTTGGATCTAATTCATAAGGAATATCCAGTGCATCTAGATACGCTTTGACGCGCTCAAAATAACTAGCTGATTCTTCATTCAGATAATCCGTAAGTTTCGGCGCAGTGCCCATCAACTCATGGTCTCGGTCCTTTTTACAATCTAAAATACGCAATGGATTTTTTTCAAGTCGCTTCTGGCAATCCCCACAAAATTCATCAATTCTCGGCGAAAAGTGTGCAACTAGTGCTTCTTTGTGAGCCGTTCGACTTTCAGTGTCTCCCAAAGAGTTGAGTACAAGTTTGAGATTTTTAAGTCCTGCCTTTTTATAAACATCCATAGCAAGCGCGATTACTTCAGCATCAACTGCAGAGTCTGCGCTCCCGATGGCTTCAATGCCAAATTGAACGAATTGACGATAACGACCAGCTTGCTGACGCTCGTAACGGAACATAGGTCCCATGTAATAAAGTTTTACAGGTTGATCCGGCAGACCGAAAAGTTTGTGTTCGACGTACGCTCGTACAGTTGAAGCAGTTCCTTCTGGACGAAGTGTCAAAGAACGCTCACCACGGTCTTGAAACGTGTACATTTCTTTTTGCACGATGTCCGTCGTATCACCTACACCTCTAGTGAACAATTCCGTGTGTTCGAAAATCGGTGTCCGGATTTCTTTGTATTGGTAGACGTTACATGTATCACGAATGATGGATTCAACAGTTTGCCACTTGAACGACTGTTCTGGCAAGATGTCTTGTGTCCCTCTAGGTACTTTGATCATTTTATTGTCCTCCTTAATAGTAGATGTGGAAGGCGTTTGCCTAGAAATGCTTCGGGAATCAAGCGTGCGCATAGAGGCGCTTTTGCCTCTGTGTGTGCGATTGATTTTCGAATGTATTTCTAACGCCTGGAACTTGATTGCGTTAGATGTGGAGAACGCCATTCTAGAAACTCCGAGGAAATCCGGCGTGCCCGTGAAGGCGCTCTTCAGCCTTTACGGGTGCGACGGATTCCGCAGTGTGTTTCTGGCGTTCGGAACTCGATTTCACGTTAGATGTGTAGTCGGCTGGCCCATTCTTACGTTAACTCGGCTGATTGTGACATTAGCGGCTTCCATTAGAACATTAACTCGCTCCATTAGGACATTAGCTCTTCTCACTCATACATTCCTAGTATTATGGAAACCATTTCCTACTCCGCCAAAGCACTTCAGGAAATGCCTTAAACTGTGGAAGAAATATAAAAAAGCCCCCGCCCCTCGCGCACAATGCGCAAGGGACGAGAGCTTGTAAGCTTCCGCGGTTCCACCCTGATTGACCCATGACGGGTCCTCTTCATAACTGGGTAACGGCCAGTTCCGTCTTTGCCTACACCTATTAGGTTCGACAAAGCGCCTCTCGAGTGTTGTTCGCATTTACAGCCTGTAGAAAAGATTTCAGCCACGTCTTTTCCTCTCTTGTCAGCCTATCGTACCTGCTACTTTTTCGGTCATCGGCAATGTGTTCATGTAATATACTTTATCTTAATGACGTATTTATCTAAAGTCAATGCTTAATTTGAAATTGGTTCTAGATATTTCGTCTTATACTCGGTAGTATAGAGAGAAGGAGGTCGATTTATGCAGAATTTTCGTACATATGGCTTCATCATACTTATTTTCTTTTTACTTATTGCTCCATTATCGACAATTGCACAGAGTGTTATCGTTAATACCGACTCGCTTAAAGTGCGATCAGGCCCTGGCTTAACCTATGAGGTTATTGGATCTGTGAAATCTGGAGATTCTCTAGAAGTGCTTGCCACAGAAAATGATTGGTACCAAATTGCTTTTAACGGGCAAAATGGCTGGGTAGCAAGCTGGTTAACGACAGGATCAACAGAAGCAGTTGCTAATCAATCGGCAGTGGTTCAAGTCAAAACCTTAAATGTTCGGGCAGATGCCTCCACTAGCTCCTCAAAATTAGGACAGTTGGCAGAAGGCACTTCCATCCAAGTCAATTCCATCAAAGGTGACTGGCTAGAAATCACATTCAATGGTTCCACTGGGTGGATACATAAGGAATATGTGCAGTTAATTGAGGGTGGTTCTGCTGCACCTGAGCAAATCGAGCAAAATGCCTTCAGCGTTCAAGTAGATGCTCTCAATGTGAGAGACAAGCCTTCCTTAGATTCGAAACGTACGGCTACTGTTTACCGTAATGAAGTATTCTCGGTTCTTTCAACAGAAAGCACTTGGGTTGAAATCGAATTAAATGACGGGTCTAGTGGATGGGTCTATAGCTTCTACGGCACTTTCCAAGCTCAACAAACGCAAGCTTCTCAAGCAGCTAACGCTTCTTCTGATACAACATTGACCATCTTATATAATGGCACTAATTTACGCTCTCAACCTTCCACTTCAGGCGAAGTTAGAGCGCGCTTAGATGCTGGCCAACAACTAACGGTTTTGCAGGCAGTAGACGATTGGTATGAAGTGTCCCATCAAGGGGAATCACTATTTGTGGCAAATTGGGTAGTGACGACAGGTGAGCTTGAGGAAGAACAACCAGAAGCTGAACAACAAGAAGTTGTGAGCCGCAAAGCAGGTACGTTGGCGGGGTTAACGATTGTGCTTGATCCAGGTCACGGCGGTAATGATAGCGGTACTTCAGGGTATTATGGGACTAATGAAAAAGATTTAACTTTACCGACAGCTGAATTACTTGCTGCTAAGTTAGAAGCCGCAGGTGCTGAAGTTGCCTTCACTCGTGAATCTGACGTCTATGTAGGACTAAGAAAACGAGTTTCGATCAGCCACCAGAATAGTGCCGATGCATTTGTCAGTATTCACTATGATTCGGTAAGTGATTCTTCCGTGCATGGTTTTACGACGTACTACCAGCATGGCTTCCAAAAGCCGCTAGCCGATCACTTACATAGTGCTCTGCAAAAGCGTTTGTCCTTGCGCGATCGAGGTGTGCGAGAAGGAAATTATTTAGTGCTTCGAGAGAACCAGCAATATGCCGTTCTTCTGGAGCTAGGTTATTTAAGCAATGCGTCGGAAGAAAGAACAGTTGCTAATGCGCAGTTCAGAGAAACTGCTGCTCACGCAATTTATGAGGGTTTGATTTCCTTCTTTGACAGTCAATTAGATGAATAGAAAACAAAAATAAATCAGCAAGTTCTCAAGAAATTCTAGAGAACTTGCTGATTTTAATTTGGTTTGAGTTCCGTTCCGGGGCTGCGTTCCGTGGGCGCGTCGTGAGTCTCCTCGTCGCAAGCTCCTGCGGGGCCTCACGTAACACTTTTGATCCCACTGGAGTCAGCCCCTACACTCCACTCAACATACAAAACATTTGTGTTTTAAAGTAATCTGCTATTCCTGTCTATTTCTCCAGAACAAGAGTTACGGGTCCGTCATTCACCAACTGAACGTCCATCATCGCGCCGAACTTCCCCGTTTCAACCTTCAGGCCCTGCAAACGCAGCGCCTCATTGAAATGAAGCCAAAGCGGTTCTGCTACCTCAGGCCTTGCTGCTTCGATAAAAGAGGGACGTCTCCCCTTATTACTATCTCCGTAGAGCGTGAATTGAGAGACCGATAAAATATGGCCCCCAACATCCTCTAGTGAACGATTCATTTTGCCTTGTTCATCTTCGAACAGACGAAGACCGGCGATTTTTGCGGCTAACCAATCGGCTTCACTAGTCGTATCCTCATGTGTCACACCAACAAGTAACACATATCCATGTGAGATTTCACCTATCACTTTTGAGTCTACTGTGACAGAAGCTTGTTTAGCTCGCTGTAAAACAATTCGCATAAAACACCTCTTAGTTGATAATTCGTTGAACGGAATAGACGTTTGGCAACTGCTTAATGCGATCCACAACACGATGTAAGTGTGTGATATTCGTAATTTTGATTGTTAAATTGATCGTCGCAATATCTTTTTCAGATTTGCCCGTCACTGCAGCAATTGTTGTCTTGGAATCTGTGACAGCCATCAACACTTCGTTTAATAGGCCCGTTCGATCAAAAGCAGCGACTTCGATATCGACTGCATACTCTTTTCGAACCGTTATATCTTGTTCCCACTCCACATCAATTAACCGCTGAGAACTATCGGTTCCTTGCACGTTTGGACAGTCTGCTCTGTGAACAGATACTCCCCGTCCTTTTGTGATAAATCCGACAATATCATCGCCTGGTACAGGACTACAACAACGAGACAAACGAATGAGCAGGTTGTCGATTCCTTTCACCACAACGCCAGATTCGGTTGATTTTTTAACAGGAGGTGCGGCCATGGTCTTCGAAATTTTTTCAAGCGTCTCTTCGTGATCGCGCTCTTTGCGCATTTTTTCGGCCAAACGATTGACGACTTGTTGCGCCGTAATTCCCCCGAAACCGACAGCAGAATATAAATCTTCTTCATTTGAAAAGGCATATTTCTCACATACGCGCTTCAAGTTTTCAGCGGTCAATACCACTTTGACTTCAAAGTCTTGCGCACGAATTTCTTTGTCGATTGCTTCTTTGCCTTTTTCAATATTCTCATCGCGCTGTTGCTTTTTAAAGTATTGCTTGATTTTATTTTTCGCTTGAGATGATTGAGCAATTTTTAACCAATCGCGACTAGGACCAAACGATTGTTTAGAAGTTAACACTTCGATGATATCGCCCGTCTTTAATTTCATATCTAACGGGACCATTTTGCCGTTAACTTTGGCTCCAATGGTTTTATTGCCTACTTCCGAGTGGACGCGGTATGCAAAATCAATGGGTACAGAACCGGCCGGTAACTCGATAACATCACCTTTTGGCGTAAAGACATAAACCATGTCTGAAAACAGGTCAAATTTAAGAGATTCCATAAATTCTTCTGCATTGGAAGACTCATTTTGGAACTCAAGAATTTCACGGAACCAAGACAGTCGCTGATCCACAGATTCGTGGGTAGTTTCTACTTTTCGTCCCTCTTTATATGCCCAGTGAGCGGCTACCCCGTACTCGGCAATGTTGTGCATTTCTTGCGTGCGGATTTGCACTTCAAGTGGATCCCCGTTTGGTCCGATAACTGTTGTGTGGATAGACTGGTACAAATTTTGTTTAGGCATCGCAATATAATCTTTAAAACGACCTGGCATTGGCTTCCAAAGCGTATGGATGATACCTAGCACTGCATAACAATCTTTAATGCTATCTACGATGATACGCATGGCCAGTAAATCATAGATTTCATTAAATTGCTTTTGCTGGATAACCATTTTGCGGTAAATACTGTAGATATGTTTTGGTCTTCCTGAAATATCTGCATGGATCTCAACTTCGTCTAATTGCCCATTAATATCTTTCATGACATTATTTAAATAAGCTTCTCGTTCTGTACGCTTCTTTTTCATGAAGTTGACGATTCGGTAATATTGTTGGGGATTTAAGTATCTTAAAGAAGTATCCTCGAGCTCCCACTTCACTGTCGAAATACCAAGACGATGCGCAAGTGGTGCGAATATCTCAAGTGTTTCGTTCGCTATGCGTCGCTGTTTTTCTTCTGGCAAATGTTTCAACGTACGCATGTTGTGCAAGCGGTCAGCAAGTTTTATTAAGATGATGCGAATATCTTGCGCCATCGCGATAAACATTTTTCGATGATTTTCGGCTTGTTGCTCTTCTTTAGACATGTATTTAATTTTACCGAGTTTCGTAACGCCTTCTACCAGCATGGCTACTTCTTCACTGAATTCCTTGACGATATCATCTCGCGTATACTCTGTGTCTTCAATGACATCGTGAAGAAACCCAGCCGCTACGGTTTCTGGGTCCATTTGTAAGTCTGCTAAAATCCCCGCCACTTGGATAGGGTGAATGATGTAAGGCTCACCCGAATTTCGAAATTGGTTTCTGTGGGCATGCTCTGCCAATTGGTAGGCTTTCTCTACAAATTGAACATTGTTTTCATTCATATAGGTTGCTGTAATGCCAAAGACTTCTTCGGCTGTCCGTACTTGTTCTTTTGCCATACCCACTCACCTGTTTCTGTTTTTTTCGTCCTGAAGTTATAATCTCTATTGTAGTAAACTAATAGCCCCATTGTAAAGTAAGGTTTAAAGAAAAAACACGCAGCCATGGCCACGTGTTAGAAATTTTATTAATAATTAATTAATGTACGAATGTCGATCCCTTTTAATTTATCTCGGCCATCCAAATACGTTAATTCAATCATGAATGCAGCGCCGACAACTTCGCCGCCCAATTGTTGAATCAGTTTTACGGTTGCTTCAACAGTTCCACCAGTTGCTAAAAGATCATCGACGATTAGCACTTTTTGACCTGGTTTGATTGCATCTTTGTGCATTGTTAAAACGTTTTGACCATATTCCAAATCATAAGCAGCTTGAATTACTTCCCGAGGAAGCTTTCCTGGTTTACGAACAGGTGCAAAACCGACTTCAAGTGCGTAAGCTACAGGGCAACCAATGATAAAGCCACGTGCTTCAGGTCCAACTATTACCTCAGCCCCTACTTCTCGTGCATATTTGACGATTTCATCTACGGCATATTTATAAGCAGGACCATTGTCCATAATCGTTGTAATGTCTTTAAAGCGAATACCTTCTTTAGGCCAATCTTCAACAATTGTTACGTACTGTTTTAAATCCACTGCTTGTTCCTCCTCAGGACCGGTGTTAACGCTTAGCGTCAAACCACTGTTTCAATTCACGGTAGGGTGCGTAAAGTAAGACTTGCTCAAGTTCTATGCGTTGCTGTTGTTGTTGATAGCTTGGCGCTTCGCTTAAATCACGTCTAGGGCTCTCTTTATTCACCACTAAATGTCCATTGTCTATTTTAACAAAATCCAGTTCAAAAAACACCTTTGACATAAAATTAATTGTTTGCTCGCTCCACCCTTTGTGTCGGGCAAGTTGTGCTCCCTGCTCTTTTAAAGCAAATTTCTCTTTGCTCATCAAGAAACCGTAGTACCATTTGAATTGATCCCGGCTCGGAAGACCGTCAAAAAAAGCTTGGGAAGGTGTGAAGAAATGGGCGAAGACTCTGCTCCACTGAGACTTTTTCATCACTTCATCGAGCTGTCCCTCGTTGTCTGGCATATCCAGCAACACAACAGAACTATGCTGTGCCTCAAAATCTTCAAGTTTCGTAATGGCTACAGGCAATTGATCTTGATACGTTTCAATAGTTTGATCATGGAACGCTACAAAATGAGCATCCCCATCTGGAACTTGATTCAACCAACGGTAAAGTTGTCGAATGCCACGTACATCAAACAACTGCCAATCACCTGAAGCGGCGTCTTCTAACATCATTTGTGCTTTTTTACGACCGTTCCATTCATTGATCTGCAAGTCTCCGGCAAGCGTCAATGCGGTCATTGGTGCCAATTGATCAACGAGATTTCCTTGATGAAAACCAATGATATCTAAAACATGACCGTCTTGTTGCACTTCAAGTTTTGCATGGTTACTAGCTGCTCCAATTTTACGAAAGGATTTTACCTCTGCCCCCGTGACCACATACACCGGTTTAGTGAAGCCCATTCCAAAAGGACCGAGCTTCGCGGCATTTTCAATAGCTTCCACCGTTACTTCAGACAAACTTATCGGAACATCAATCGTCAGCTGCGGGGTAAAGTGCTCCTGAGTTAACGAAGCATCTCCTTGCGCCTGCATCCGCTCAATAAATTCATCTAAGTTATCCAACGGCAGTGTCATACCGGCTGCCATCGGGTGACCCCCAAAATGAGGAACCAAATCGCGATTCTTGGCGATTTCTTGGTACAGATGGAATCCTTCAATACTTCTCGCTGACCCTTTGGCAATTCCTTTTTCAAGGTCAACTCCTAGTACAATTGTTGGGCGTGTGTACTTCTCCACTAGACGCGAAGCCACAATTCCTAAGATGCCTGGGTTCCACTCTTCTTGCGCAACGATAATGACGCTAGGAATAGGGCCTGCTTCCACTTGAGCAATGGCTTCATCGGTATGGGCTTTGACAATCGCTTGTCTCTCTTTATTTTTATCCTGTAAAAATTTTGCGTAAAGAGAAGCTTCTTCCTTACTCGCACTGCGGAAGAAATGCACACCGGGATCGGCATCCCCTAGTCTTCCGACCGCATTGATTCGTGGTCCAAATGCAAAACCTATCGTCTCTTCATTGATTTCAGCAATCTCCACTCCTGAAACGGACGCTAATGCACGAATGGCTTCTGTCGGTTGCTTGCGAAGCAATTCCAATCCCCGTTTGACGAAATAGCGATTTTCGCCTCTTAACGGAACGATATCTGCAATTGTCCCTATTGCAACTAAATACATCAGTTCTTCCGGGATTCGTTCTAGCAATGCTTGCGCTAATTTAAAAGCAACGCCGACACCAGCTAAATCAGAAAATGGATACGCCTCTTCTAAGTGCGGATGGATAAGAAAATCAGCGGGTGGAAGAGTTTCTCCTGCTTCGTGATGATCTGTCAGAATAACATCCATACCTAATTCTTTAGCGACTTTAATTTGTTCCACTCCAGATATTCCGTTATCCACGGTAATTAATAACGTGACACCTTCTTCATGCGCTAACCGGAAAAGTCGTTCACTCGGACCGTACCCATCTGTAAAACGATTAGGAATCTTGAAAGATACATTGGCTCCAAGAGACGTCAGTGTTTCCATCAACACAGTGACGCTTGTAATCCCGTCTGCATCATAGTCGCCGTAGACAAGTATTTTTTCATTTTGTGCGATGGCAGATTGAATGCGTTCTACCGCGCCTTTCATATCACTAAACAAGAACGGGTCATGCACCGCTGATTCATCTAACTTCAAAAATTCATTAGCGCTCTCAGCCGTGTCTAGTCCTCGTGAAATGAGTAATTTGGCAACAAGAATGTCAACTTGCAAATCAGCAGCAAGTTGCTCCGCCTGCTCTTGCGGAATTGTATGCATCGTCCATTTTTTCTTAGATTGAATCATAGTTTCACTTCCTCACAGACTTCCATTATACAAAAAAACCTGCCCATTTGGACAGGTTGATGAATTTAAATCGTAGGTTTGATGTCTTCTTGATACTGAGGTTGTGATGTCATCTCACGCTCACGATAGACTGTTAACTCATTTTGAGCTGCATGAAGTTCAGCATCTTGTTTTGATTTTTCAGCTTCAAGTGCTTTTACTTGTCGACTGAGTGTAAAACTACGGACCATCGCTAACATTCCGCTCACTAATGCTCCTAGAAGCGCCGATCCAAGAATGACTAGGATGAGTGGCCATTGTGCTTCACCAAATAAGTAGTTTACAGGTACTGAATCCACATTGACGACTGCAAAGATTGCGATGATGATTGCTAAAATAAGACCGATCAAAATTGCCCATTGTGCTTTCAAATAATCATCTCCTTATGTAAATCTATACCAAAAAATCGAGGTATAGATTTACTATACCCCGATTACTAAAAAGTTGAAACGCATTACACTACTGGTTCATCTGAACCCCATTGTTTCTTCTCTGCTGCTACATCGATTGTTCCTTTTTTGAACAACTGCTTACGCTTTAGATCAAACCAAAGCTGCGCTGCAATGAATATGGATGAATACGTACCTGCTACTAATCCAATCAACAACGCGATAGAGAAGTTTTGAATCGATGGTGCTCCGAAAATAATAAGCGACACTACAACAAATACGACGGTCAATACAGTGATCACAGAGCGTACAAGCGTCTGACGCAATGATTTGTTAACAATATCAGCTAATTGCGCTTCCGACTCGATAATACCCGTCCGGTTCATGTTCTCACGAATTCGGTCAAAGGTAACAATCGTATCATTGATTGAATACCCGACGATTGTCAGAACGGCTGCAATGAACGTGATATCGACTTCAAGACGCAAAATGCTGAAGATTGCAATCATAAAGAAAGCATCATGCAATAACGCGACAATCGCCGACACACCAAAACGCCATTCAAATCGGAAGGCCACGTAAATAATAATTCCTAATGCAGCAATTGCCAGAGCATAGATGGCGTTTTGTGCCAACTCACGACCAACTGTTGGAGAAACCGTACTCACGGAAGGCTCTACACCGAATTCTTCAATAAAGGTTGATTTCAGTTCTGCAATCTCTTGCTGAGTGAAATCTTCCACGTAACGAAGAACTGCGATATTGCTGTTGTCGCCTGAAATAACGATATCATCTGTATCATAACCGGCTGACTCAATTGTTGCTTTCACTTCATCAGCTGATAAAGGACCATCTGTCATCACTTCTACACGTGTACCAGAAGAGAAGTCAATTCCTAAATTTAACTGGAAGATGGACAACATCGCAATCCCTGCAGCTAGTAGAGCGACTGACAGGATATAGAATGGTTTACGTTTGCCTACAAAATCAATCTTATCGAATGGTGTTGATAAATCTAACGTATCCATATTTTCATCTGGTGCGTGAACGCGCTTTTTGCTGACACCAAATAAGAAAGGCTTATTATCAAACATACCACTGTTCACAAGAAGACCCAGTAATAAACGCGATCCCCAAACAGCTGTGATAAAGCTGGCAAGAATCGAAATAATTAATGTCGTTGCAAATCCTTTAACTGAGCTTGTTCCGTAGTAGAACAATACTGCTGCCGCAAGTAAGGACGTCACATTCGCATCTAGAATGGCGCTAAATGAATTTTTCGCCCCAATTCGGAAAGCATCTTTTATCGTTCTGCCGACACGTAGTTCTTCTTTTATCCGTTCGTAAGTAATGATGTTCGCATCAACTGCCATACCGACTCCAAGAACGATAGCCGCGATACCTGGCAATGTCAGAACACCGTTAATCAGTTCAAACACTAGAAGAATCAAATAAATGAACACGGAAAGTGTCACTACTGCTACAAGTCCCGGTAAACGATAGTAGAACAACATAAATAGTAATACGACGGCAATCCCTATGATACCAGCTAGGATAGTCATTTCTAGAGCCTGTTCACCGAACTGTGCTCCAACCGATGTCGAGAAGATTTCCGTTAATTTAACAGGTAATGCACCAGCATTTAAAACTCCTGCTAAATTACGTGTTTCATCTGACGTAAAGACGCCTGTAATTTCAACGTTCGAAGAAGCGATTCTTTGAGAAACTTGAGGAGCTGAGACAAACTTTGGATCAGCTTTCATCATTTCAGCTTCGTAGCTATCGACGCCTTCTTCAAAATCAAGCCAAATGACGAGCAAGTTTTGTCCGAATGGACGTGTTGATAACTCTTCTGTCACTTGTGCAAATTTGTCTGGATCTTTTAATTGTAAAGTTACAATCGGTTGACCGTTTTGGCCAAATGCCGCTTGTGCGCCACCCTCGACTAAATCTGTACCGTCAAGCATGACTTCATCATTAACGTCTCGGAAAGTTAAGTTGGCTTCTGTTGCAAGCAATTCACGAGCAGCCGCTTGATCTTCCACTCCTGGGAGCTGGACTCGAATGCGGTTGTCTTGTTCTGCTTGAATGACAGGCTCACTTACACCTAATACGTTAATCCGGTTGTTTAAAGCTTCTACCGTATCCGTTACGGTAGTTTCACTTATTTCACCCGTTCCACCGTCAAGAGGTTCCAGTTCATATAAAACTTCAAACCCACCTTGTAAATCTAGACCTAAATTAATATCTTTCAGGATGCCATTTGCAGTACTGCTGATGGTACCTGCAAAGATGACGAGGAGTAGCAAGAACGCTACTATTCTTCCTCTGGATTTCATTTTCATTCTCCCTTCTTTTCCCCTAAGCAAGGGGAATCACAGACGCCGGTCTGAAACCGAAAAAACACAACATGATTATTATGAATCACGTTGTGTAGTGTGTCAAATGCCCTTGGACCCTATATCGCGCGGATTGAGCAATTGTTCTAAATCTTCTTTCTTTAGTTCAGAGAACCAGTTTTCACTTTTGAATTGTTGAATCTGTGTCACAGACATATAAGTAGAGGGTGAGATTGCATAAAGATCTGCAATAATTTGATGCAGCGGCAATTCATCCAATCGCTTTTTCTTCCAAAACTTTAGTTTGGCAAAGTCCCATAAATCTTGTTTCGTGATGGTTGTAAAATGGTAGAGTTCAAACTCACTTAATTTGCTGTCGAGCACCATTTCCACTTTGTCGAACAATGCTTGTTCCCCTTTATCCATTCGGTTTCCTCCTGTGCATAATTTGTCTATCCGCTCATACGTTGTGGTAGTAGGTAAAATCGTATCGATTTATGAAGGATGTGTCAAATGTCTTTTCGCAAAGGCTCGCTGATCTTAATGGCTGCCTATTTAATCACTAAAGTTCTTGGGTTTGTATTTCGTATGCAGTTTGTGCGGATTGCCGGTGAAGAGGCTGTTGGTATCTATATGGCCGTCTACCCTGCTTTTATTTTCTTCTTAGCTGCCATACAACTAGGCCTTCCAGTGGGCGTAGCGAAGATGGTAGCTGCACATGCAGCAGAGAACCGTGCAGAACTTGCGACCGCTGCCTACAAAAAAGCTGTCAAATGGGTTTGTGTAAGTAGCGCTGTTTTTGTTCCAATCTTCATAACGATTGTTCCTTTGCTTATGACAGATCTACTCAAGCAATCCGCTGCCATACAAGTAGGTTATGTGGCAGTTGTGATGGCGCCAATTACTGCCATAGCCACGCTTTTAAGAGCCTATTTCCAAGGTCTTGCTAGAATGACGGAGACTGCGACTTCACAAGTGCTCGAGCAAATCATTCGTATTTTACTTGTGACGTTTTTACTGCCTTACGCTGTTCTTTCGACCCCTCACGCCCTTGCCATGTTCGCCATGGGAATCGCGTTATGCGCAGAAGTTGTGGGCGTCATCTACCTGTTATTCCGTTATAAAGCGACTCGACGTCAACAATCCTCATCGGGATATCCAAGTGGCGATCTGTTAAAACCGTCCTTGCCGGCAAGCGGAAGTAAACTATTTGGTTCGTTCACTTGGTTCTTAGAGCCTGTATTGTTTTTACATGCCTTAACTCGTAGTGGAATGACGGTAGCCACTGCAACGGCTCTTTACGGCGTCATTTCAGGCGTCTTAGTGCCAATGCTACTATTCCCTTCATTTATCCCTTACGCTCTTGCTATCGTGCTCATACCGGCTGTGAGCGGCGCAGCAACTGTCGGGAACATGAAGCTTGTGCGAGAACGCGTGCATTTGGCTCTTCGCGTCTCGGCTGTGACCGGTGTATTGGCCTCAACATTGTTGTATATTTACGGCGATCAATTGGCGACACAATTTTTTCACGTCGAAGGAATGACTTCCTATTTTCATTTACTCAGCCCTATATTCTTCTTTTACTACATCCAAAGCCCGCTTTTTTCCATCTTACAAGCAATGGATGCTTCTCATATCGCCTTCCGAAATTCGGTCATCGGCGGAGCCGGAAAACTTGGCCTTCTCGCAGCGTTGACTGCGGACCATGGATATCAAGAACAAGGGGCCATTCTCGCCATTGGTTTTGGCGTTCTCATTACTTCTTGCTTACACATAGCCGCAGTTCGTTCAATTCGCTCACTCGATATAGGCTTTTTAACTTTATTACCTGCCTATTCCGTCTTCTTGTTAGGTATCGCCTTATTACCTGCTATCATACCCCCATCGTTCCCTCTACTGCTTCAGGTCACGGCTGGCGCAGGTATTTTAGTCGTCGCGCTCATCTTATTCCGCCAGTTATTAGTGAAAGACGTACTACTTACCTGGCATCTGTTGAAGGTCTCCATGCGCTCTCTTTGAGCTGATACTTCAATTCACCTTGCAGATAGGTCGCATAAAAAATAGTAGTCGCTGACGATATGCCTTTTGCAGCTAGATCTGTCAGCAAATCTTGTTCTGTATGGCCGGTAATATGCAAATGTCTTTGTTGAATTTCCCCATCCATGATCACAGGTATTGTAAGAGGCGACTGTGATTTTTGAAAAATAGCGAGCTTTCCGGATGCTTCTAAATAGGCATAAGCAACCTCTTCTACCGATCCCACTTGTTGTTCACGCAATTGTTGAAACAGGTCATCCAAGTTGTAGCGATGTTTTCTCATGACCGTTTCTTGAATAACACCATCACGTATCATCAGTGCCGGTTCCCCTTCTAACAGGTCTCGAACTCGTTTATTTTTTAACGATAGTAACGCTACACTGATTTGAATGATTGCAAGCACGGCAACAGGAAAAATACCTGTCCATACCGATTGGGTTGGTTTATGGATAGTTTCTGCTGCCACTTCGGCAATCATTAGAAAAACGACTACATCAAAGACGCTCAAGTTCCCTACTTCTCGTTTTCCAAGTAAGCGAAGGCTGATTAACAAAATTGTATAAAATAGCACGGTTCGCCATATTAAGATTATGTACTCCACCTGAATCACCTCGCTTGCAGTATGGCCAAGCGAGAACATTTTTATCCATGAAAAAACCCATGAGCAAACGGGTGCTCATGGGTTCATTTTGATTATTCGACTACGCGACCGACCGCTACTTTTTCAAACTGCATACGCGTTCCATCTGCTACTGTAAGGAATACAGTTGTATCATCAAGTGCATCGATTGTCCCGTGTAAACCACCAACTGTGATTACTTGGTCACCACGCTTTAAGCTATTTTGCATCGTAGCTGTTGATTTTTGACGCTTCTGTGCTGGTCGGATTATGAAGAACCACATCACAGCAAACATCGCGATAATAGGTAATAAGCCCACTAATGTTTCCATCTCTAAATTGCCCCCTTTCGTTACATCTCATTAATTATACTCGAACTAAAAGTTTTTTGCATTTGGTTTGTTATAGCCATACTCTTCAAAGAACTCTTCTTTGAAATCTAACAAACGGTCTTCACGGATGGCTTGACGCACGTCTTTCATGAGGTTCATCAAGAAATGAAGATTGTGTGTCGAAGCTAAACGCAAGCCAAATGTCTCATCTGCTTTGAATAAATGACGCAAATAAGCACGAGAATAGTTTTTGCACGTATAACAATCACACGTTTCATCTACCGGACCAAAGTCACGTGCAAATTTTGCACTCTTGATCACTAAGCGACCTTTTTTGGTAAACATCGTACCGTTTCGAGCGATACGAGTTGGTAGCACACAGTCAAACATATCGACGCCGCGAATGGCACCGTCAATCAAGGAATCTGGAGATCCGACACCCATCAAATAGCGTGGTTTGTTATCAGGCATCAATGGCGTTGTAAATTCAAGCACACGGTTCATCACATCTTTTGGCTCCCCTACTGAAAGACCACCGATTGCGTAGCCAGGGAAATCTAAAGAAATGATGTCTTGCGCTGATTGACGACGAAGATCTTCATATTCGCCACCTTGGATAATTCCAAACAAGCCTTGTTTGTCGGTATTTGTATGAGCTGTCATACAACGTTCCGCCCAACGAGACGTACGTTCAACTGAAGCCTTCATGTATTCGTGTGATGCTGGGAATGGTGGACACTCATCAAATGCCATCATAATATCAGACCCTAGATCATTTTGTACTTCCATTGATTTTTCAGGGCTTAAAAACAGTTTGTCACCGTTCAAATGATTTCGGAAATGAACGCCTTCTTCTTCAATCTTGCGCATATCACTCAGACTGAACACTTGGAAACCACCTGAATCTGTCAGAATGGCGCGGTCCCAGTTCATGAATTTGTGCAACCCGCCTGCTTCACGGATAATATCATTTCCTGGACGTAACCATAGATGGTACGTGTTGCTTAAAATAATACCGGCATCCATGCCTTTTAATTCTTCAGGAGACATAGTCTTAACGGTTGCTTGTGTACCAACTGGCATAAAAGTAGGTGTCTCAAATGAACCATGAGGTGTGTGGACGATTCCTAGGCGTGCGCCAGTTTGTTTGTCTTTTTTGAGTAGTTCGTAACGAATTGCGGTCATGTAAAGTCCTTTCCTTTGATCAGCATCGCATCTCCAAAACTGAAGAAACGGTAGCGCTGGTCAATCGCTTCTTGATAAGCGTTTAATATGAACTCGCGGCTAGTCAAGGCACTGACGAGCATGACGAGAGTTGATTTTGGTAAGTGGAAATTCGTAATCATAGCATCGATCACTTTGAACTCAAAACCTGGGAAGATAAAGATTGATGTCCAATCGCTGTCTTCTTTTAGTTCACCGTCAAATTTTTTGGCGACGGACTCAAGTGTGCGAGTCGAGGTAGTTCCAACGGCTACGATACGACCGCCAGCTTGTTTTGTTGTGTTGATGAGATCAGCTGTTGTTTGCGACAAACGGTAAAACTCTGCATGCATTTCGTGACTCTCAATCGTTTCCACACTGACTGGACGGAACGTGCCAAGGCCAACGTGAAGAGTTACATAACCAATAGAGACGCCTTTGTCTTCCACTGCTTGTAACAATTCTGGTGTGAAATGGAGACCTGCTGTCGGAGCGGCTGCTGACCCTTGTTCTTTGGCATACACCGTCTGATAGCGGTCACGGTCTTCAAGCTTTTCATGGATATAGGGTGGTAACGGCATTTCTCCTAATTGATCGAGTACTTCAAAGAACACACCATCGTACGCCATTTTAAAAATGCGTCCGCCGTGATCCTTGATGCCTGTACAAGTCGCCGTAAGAAGGCCATCACCGAAAGATAAGACTGTTCCAATTTTGACGCGTTTAGCGGGTTTAACTAATGTCTCCCATTCATCGTCTTGCTGTTGTGTGAGAAGCAGCACTTCTACTGAAGCACCGGTTTCTTCTTTTGTCCCCATCAAGCGAGCTGGCATCACTTTCGTATCATTTAAAATCAGACAGTCGCCTGGTTGTAATTGATCGATAATCGTGTGAAACGTAGTGTGAGTGACTTCGTTATTTGGGTAATCAGCAATTAATAATTTACTACTTGTGCGATCTGCGAGTGGCGTTTGAGCGATCAAACCTTCTGGCAGATGAAAATCAAAATCTTCTACTTTCATAGTCAACTTCCTTTGCTATCATTCTGGTACTGGAATTCCAAGGTGTTCGTAGGCAAGATCTGTTAACACTCGCCCGCGAGGCGTTCGTTGGATAAAGCCAATTTGCAATAAATACGGCTCGTAAACTTCTTCGAGAGTGGCAGACTCTTCCCCGACACTAGCAGCCAGTGTATCTAAGCCTACTGGTCCGCCTCGAAAACGTTCTGCCATAGCGCGTACAAGTTTATGATCGATGTGATCCAGACCTCGTTTATCGACTTGCAGCAACTCGAGTGCTTCTCTTGCTAAACTTTCGGTTATACGGCCGTCTCCACGCACTTGCGCATAATCACGCACACGTTTCAATAAACGATTGGCAATTCGCGGCGTTCCACGTGAACGTCTTGCTAGTTCCACGGCAGCTTGTGGGTCAATGTCTGCTTGAAACAACCGGCTGCTACGCGTTACAATTTCCGTTAAAGCCGTTTCATCATAATACTCCAGTCGAGAGAGAACGCCAAATCGATCACGCAGCGGTGCCGATAAAGACCCGGCTCGTGTTGTTGCACCAACCAGAGTAAAGGGGGGCAGGTCGAGACGAATAGACTTCGCTGTAGGACCTTTCCCTACTACAATATCTAAACAAAAATCCTCCATCGCTGGATACAACACTTCTTCTATCGCCCGGTTTAATCGGTGGATTTCATCGATAAACAAAACATCCCCAGGTTCAAGCGCACTAACAATGGCCGCTAGATCTCCCGGTCGTTCAATGGCCGGGCCACTTGTCATCCGAATTTGAACGCCCATTTCATTGGCGATAACGTTGGCAAGTGTCGTTTTCCCTAATCCCGGAGGCCCATAGAGAAGCACGTGATCCAGACTTTCTTCGCGGATTTTGGCCGCTTGTATAAAAATGCTGAGATTTTCTTTTATTTGCGCTTGTCCGATGTAAGAGTTCAGTGTGTCGGGACGCAATGTCTCTTCAAACGGTTCATCAAACTGGGTAGCGTCACTTGTAATGACTCGGTCCGTCATTGCGTCTTCCTCCTATCTTCCAAACAAATACTGAAGCGCTTTTTTCATAATCGTATCGGTCGTTTCGCCTTCTAATTCTTCTAGGCGAGGCATAATTTTCTTTAACTCACGCTCGGAATACCCAAGTGCTTGCAGAGCTTGCAACGCTTCATCCAGTGATTGGTTGCCAGACGACGTCTCATCTTGCTCCACTTCGAATAAGCCATCAACGAACTCTACATCAGCAAGGTCATGCAACTTCCCTTTCAAGTCCAAAATAATTTGACGAGCCGTCTTTTTGCCGACGCCAGGGAATTTAACAAGAAAGGCGTCATCTTCGCGTTCAATGGCTCCAATTACTTGCTCAGGTTGGCCACTTGCTAATATGGCAAGAGCTCCTTTTGGTCCAATCCCTGTCACTTGGATCAATTTGCGAAACAGTTCACGTTCAGACAGTGTTTTGAATCCAATCAATTGTTGCAGGTCTTCCCTCACTTGCAAATAGGTGTAGACAAGTTCGCTTGCTCCTACTTGGAAACGGAAAGGGTTTGGTGTCATGATCTGAAAGCCGAGACCGTCTCGATCGATGACGATGTATTCAGGTGTAATACGAGCAACCTCGCCTTTTATGTAATCGTACATTAGCTGTCCTCTTTCCCGTACACTCAACAAAGAAGGCCGCTAAACAGTAGCGGCCATCACGAGCTTTTCATATTAGGTATCATACCATAGTTTACGGTGATTTTCTATTGCTTTCACTGTAAATGCCAACAAGCGTTCTTGTTTTTTCTTATGGGGTTTCTGCAAAAATGCCAGCCACTCTCGGAACACTTCATTGGGATAACGAAGGCCAGATGGTTGCTCTTCAATGATGCGCAAGAAATCAGGATGCTCATCCACAAGAAGTTGCAGGTCATAATCGACAAACGGCAGTAGCCGCTGCATTAATAAGATCCATTCTTCATCGGGATCTGTATAACTCGCAAGGTCAAAATCAATGAGTTTGATGCCTTTTTTGCCAATCAGAAAATTATGATGCGCTATATCGCCATGAATCAGCGTATGCTTCGTCTCGTAGTGAATGTATTCTTCCATCGCAAGCTCAGCTTGATGAATCGCATATGTCACCAGGTCTTCACCGAAGTGTTGATGGAGCAAATCTTTCACAGCCAGAATTCTGGAAAGCCGCATCTGCCATTTTAAATAGAGGTTCGACGCAGGCAATGTCGTCTGATTCCACCATGTGGTGATGTTTTCGGTTTGATGCAGATCTTCTAAAAGACGAATCACTTGCTTGCGAATGACTGGAGACGCAAAATTTGTCTCTTGCACGCGTGGGTAAAACGGTTGGATGATGAGTTGATTTTCATCGTCAAACTCAGCAGGGAGTGCCCCATCAAATGAAAATTCCATTAGCTGTTTATGAATTTGACGCACTTTGATATAAAGCGATAATTCCTCATAGCCCTTGATGGATACGTCGCGACCGTCCTCTCGTAAGCGCCAAACATTTGGCTTGATTGGCTCGAGCACTTACGTCCAACGTTTTTTGCAATACGGGCAGCAGTCGCCATGCCACGGATGCACAGGAATGAACGGATAGATGAAATACGGTTGCGGATGCTGGTGCTCTGAGTGCGGATGGTTAGGATGCTGCGGGTGTTGTGGATGATGTGGCATCGGTGCTGGATAATTTGGCGACGGCATGTCTGGTGAGTCCAGTTGCCAGCCTGGTTCAATTTCTGGAAGATCCATGTCCGGCATTGGCATATAGGACGGGCTCACTGATACTGTGCGTTTCGGCACCCAGATGATGTCGCCCGGCATGATTTGGTCCGGATTTGTAATTTGCGGATTCGCAGCTTTCAATGCTTGGAAGTCCACTTTGTATTTTTGGGCAATCGTCCACATCGTCTCTCCCGCTTTCACCACATGTTTGTGGAAGAGCGACGTAGGTAAATACACTTTCATCCCAACCGTAATTCGATTCGGATCCGGAATCTGCGGGTTTTCATCAATTAGTTGTTGCAGTGTAATGCCATACATGCGAGCAATTTTCCACATCGTGTCGCCTTGTTTGACTACATAAAAGGGACGGTCATCCGCTGCACCAGGAATCGTGATCTTCATTCCGGGCATGATGAGATCCGGGTTGGCAAGTTGGGGATTCGCAGCTTTTAAATCCTCAAAGTCTACACCATACATTTTCGCTATTTTCCAGAGGGTATCACCCTTTTGAACTGTGTGAATCTGCAAGAAAGGCCTCCTTTATCATTTCTTTACATCCTATGCGAAAGATTCTATTTTGTGACATGAAAAATTGCACAGAGCATGGTAAACTATGAGCAAACGGATGGATGCGAGGGATGGTCATGCGAAAAAAAGGGCAAGAACGCAGAGAATGGATTTTGCAAAAACTTGCGGAGAATGGAATAGCGGTCAAAGGCGCTGAACTGGCTGAAGCGGCAAATGTTAGTCGTCAAGTGATCGTCAACGACATTAATTTATTAAAAGTGGCAGGACATCCCATAGTGGCTACTAGTCAGGGCTACGTATTATTTAGTGAGTCGACATCGAATAAAGTGCGGGAACGGGTTGTGTGTTTTCACTTACCTGAGAATACGATGGATGAGCTGCATACTATAGTCGATTGCGGCGTTGTTGTGGAAGATGTCACTATTGAGCATCCGGTCTACGGCGAAATTTCCGCGCAGGTGATGGTATCCAATCGCAACGAAATCACCTCGTTCATGACCCAAATCAAAGAAAACAACGCGACTCTCCTGCTCGAGATGACGGATGGCACACATTTGCACTGGTTGACTGCGGATAGCCAAGATAAAATCGATGCTGCGAAAGAAGCGCTTCGTCACAAAGGGTATTTGATCGAGAATTAAGAGGAAGTTACTAGAAATGGACCAGCTTTCGGGCTGGTTTTTTATTTTATGGGTTGGATTAGTTTCCATAATAAATTTATTTGAACTAGTTTTGTGTTGTGTGGCGGTCGAGCGAGCGTTCATAGGACGAAACAGCGGTTTAATGAGATGAAATTGAAATTTAATTAGACGAAAACGTATTTTGTTCGACATACTTGCATTTTAATGAGACGAAGTCATATTATGGAAACCATTTCACGCCACCAACCCCACCCCCCTTGATACCCACCCCTTCCTAACAAAAGAAAAACCCAGCACTAGGCTGGGTCACAAACAATTATTCACTTTCCGTTTCGTACGTATAATAAGAGCCGAGAGTCTTCACTGTGCAGCCAAGAAAAGTCAGTTCCTCCTCTGCCCCCTTCATCATGATATGCTCTTCTTCCTCGAGAATGTCGATGATGAAAAAGTAATGACCAAGACCTGTCTTCAAAGGTCGTGACTCAATTTTACTTAAATTCAAACGGCGCCAAGCGAAAACTGATAACACTTGATGCAAAATTCCTGGTCTATCATCTTGCGGTAGCTTAAGCATCCACGTCGTTTTGATTTGAGGTTGTCGATCGGCACGCTCGATGCGCTCATTTTTAGAGCTCAATACTAAGAAGCGTGTATGGTTAAAATGAAAGTCATGGATATCGCGTTCTACAATGACCAACCCGTATTCATGAGCTGCCGTTTCATTAGCAATCGCAGCAATCGCCCGTTCAGGGTGATCAGCACATAGCTTAGCTGCAGCTGCAGTCGAAGAATACTGTTCGGTTGGAACATGAGACAACCGGTACGACAAATATTTATGGCACTGCGCTAAAGCATGAGGATGCGAGTAAATTGTCTCTACCTGATCCCAAGCCTGCAAATGGTCGGGGTGAACCATCAGATGTTGGGCAATCGGCGCAAGAACCTCTGCTTGTATGTAGACGTTGGCTTCATGAAATAAATAATCAATCGTTAACGGCACCGTTCCCTCTAATGCATTTTCAACTGGAACGACCGCCAACTTCGCTTTCTGCTGAGATACAGCCTCAATGCATTCCGGAATCGTGCGCATCGGGACAAGTGAGTCAGCCGGAAAAATGGATTTTGCCGCTAAGTGTGTAAAAGAAGCTTCTGGACCTAGATAAGCGATTCGCGTCATTAAAATGCACCTGAACTGATGACATCAGCCGCTTCCACAAAATCAAGTCGCTTCATGTCCCCTAAAAATTCGTTAATATCTTTGCTCATTGTCGTGACATCCAAGGACAACGTAACACTTGCACGACCTTGAATCGGAATCGTTTGGTGAATGGTCAAGATGTTGCACTGGCTATCGGCTACAAGTTGCAAAAGACGAGCAAGCGTCCCTTCTCTGTCTTCTAACTGTAAAAAGACGGTCAAGATACGTTCTTGCACAATGGAATGGAAGGGAAAGACGGCGTCACGGTATTTATAGAATGCACTTCTCGACAAATCGACTTCCTTCACTGCGTCCCAAATGGAGCTTACTTTCCCCGTCTGCAGTAGCGCTTTGGCTTCGAGCGTCTTCTGCATCGCTTCGGTCAGGACATCTTCACGCACTAAATAAAAATGTTGATTGGTTACATCTTTCACATCGGCTCCGCCTTTCCTAGTGTTTCTATGTATAGGCAAAGCACCCGGGTTAGGGGTGCTCTACGCAGGACTATTCGATAAATTCAAATTCAAATTCAAGAAGACGCACGATGTCGCCATCTTTGGCACCACGTTCGCGTAAGGCATCATCGATCCCCATACCACGAAGCTGACGTGCAAAACGACGGATGGACTCTTCACGAGAGAAATCAGTCATTTTGAATACGCGCTCTACAGTACCACCTGATAAGACAAATGCACCATCATCTTCGCGTGTAATTACAAAGTGATCGCGAGATGCTTCATGCTTGTAAAGAACAGACTTGTCAGACGCCTCTTCCACCACTTCATGCAATGGATATTCAGGAGCCGTTTCAAGAACTGTTGCAATTGCATACAGTAATGGCTGTAAACCTTGGCGAGAAACTGCTGAGATTGGATAAATCTGAACGTCTTCGCCCACTTTTTCTTTAAATGCTTGAAGGTTTTCTTCTGCATCTGGCATGTCCATTTTGTTAGCAACAATAATTTGTTTACGCTCAGTCAAACGCATGTTGTAGTTTTTCAACTCTTCGTTGATTGTTACATAATCTTCGTACGGGTCGCGACCCTCCATGCCGGACATATCGATGACGTGCACGATAACACGAGTACGCTCAATATGCTTGAGGAATTGGTGACCAAGTCCAACGCCTTCAGACGCGCCTTCGATCAATCCCGGAAGATCGGCCATAACGAAGCTTTGGTTGTTCTCCATATCGACCATTCCTAGGTTTGGCACGATAGTTGTGAAGTGATAAGCGCCAATTTTAGGCTTAGCAGCTGAAACAACAGATAGTAATGTTGACTTCCCAACACTTGGGAATCCTACAAGACCTGCGTCTGCTAGAACTTTCAGCTCAAGCACAACGTTTAATTCTTGACCTGGCTCTCCTTTTTCAGAGAGTTCTGGTGCTGGGTTAGCTGGTGTTGCAAAGCGGATGTTCCCGCGGCCACCACGTCCACCTTTAGCGATTGTCTTTTTCTGACCTTGTTCCACAAGATCCGCAAGAATATCGCCTGAAGCTTCGTCGATAACAACCGTTCCTGGTGGAACTTTAATAACCATATCGCCAGACCCACGGCCATGCATGCCTTTTGTAGCGCCATGCTCACCACGTTCTGCTTTAAAGTTACGTTTGAATCGGAAATCCATTAATGTACGTAGACCTTCGTCCACGACAAACACGACATTTCCTCCGCGACCGCCGTCTCCACCTGCAGGTCCTCCATTTGGTACATACTTTTCTCGACGGAAGGCTACCATGCCATCTCCGCCGTCACCGCCTTTAATGTAAATCTTTACGTGATCGACAAACATGTTCTCACTCCTGTCCTCTTCTTTCCACTAGTCGTAGCTTTAGAGAGGTTTTTGTATATTCTTGTACTTCTGTAATAAATTCTGCATCGCGTTCGCAAGTTATGCCTTCGAGATCTGACCAATTTCCGACGAATTGAATACAAATTTCCATTGGCTCTTCCATATCAAACGAGACGTGCATCAATTGGTCATGGTAGCCGGTAAACCGCTGTTTCATCTGTCTGACAAATGTTTGGAACACTTCAACCATTTCACGGTCTTGTGACTCTGTTGCTTTTAAGTCACCTTTGACTTCATAGGTGGTTTTCAGCTCCGGATGATACATATGAATCGTTTCTAGCCAATTATTGCTTTGCTTGAAACCAGCATTATTTAGTTTGAAAAAGTATTGGCAACGTAACGAATAGTTTTCGATAAGTCGGCGTACTTCTTCCGTTCGCCCCAGGTCCAGATTCATCTGCATCACCTGAAGCCGATTCAGTGTATCGTGATTGAAAGCGCGTAGCACTTTATTAATTTCCAATTGTTCATTCATTTGCGTCAACTCCACAGCTAGTGTGTCTCTATTATAACCTCTGCATACACATAAATTCCACTCCATGTGCACAGTAGCAAAATAAAAAGGACTGCAAGTGCAGTCCTTTAAACAGATAAGCTTATGCTTCTTGAGCTGTTGGGTATACGCTCACTTTTTTCTTGTCGCGTCCGAAGCGTTCGAAACGAACTACTCCATCAACTTTAGCGAAAAGTGTATCGTCACCACCACGGCCTACGTTTTCACCTGGGTGAATTTTTGTACCGCGTTGACGGTAAAGAATTGAACCACCAGATACGAATTGACCGTCTGCACGCTTAGCGCCAAGACGTTTAGAGTGAGAGTCACGACCATTTTTAGTCGAACCTACTCCTTTTTTCGATGCGAAAAACTGAAGATCTAATCTTAACATGTGTCTCACCACCTGTTTAGTTATAGGATATTTTTATATACTGTTCATAATCTTTTTCTATTGTCTCGAGTGATGTGCGAAGTGTTTCAAGAATAATCTCGACTTTAAACTTCGTCACGTCATCCTCCAGTAGAGGAATCTCGACGGCTAAATAGCCTCCGTCCTTACCTAAATCAATGATGGGTTCAATTTCGGCATTCTCAAACAGAGAATTCACAGCGCCAAATGCAACGGCCGAAGCTCCTGCACAGACTAAATCTTTCCCACTGTCATCAAATTCAGCATGGCCGGACATCGAAAATGACTGAATCTTCCCTTTATCCGTTCGGTTGAAAACAACACGAATCATGATTATAGGTTGATTGCGTCAACTACTAATTTCGTGTACGGTTGACGGTGACCTTGCTTTTTGCGGTAGTTTTTCTTCGCTTTGTATTTGAAGACAGTAATTTTCTTAGCTTTACCATTCTTCACGGCTTTCGCTGTTACAGTTGCGCCTTCCACGAATGGAGCTCCAACTTTCACATCGTTACCACCAACGAATAAAACTTTATCAAATGTTACAGTCTCATCAGCGTCTACATTCAATTTCTCGATGTAGATTTCTTGACCAGCCTCAACTTTGATTTGTTTACCACCAGTTTCAATAATTGCGTACATATCCCTGCACCTCCTCATATACTTAGACTCGCCTGCCATCAGGTGATTCCCGGAGGAATTCTTGAACCTTCCCAGAGCGGTTGCAGCCACAGGTGCTACAAAGACTAACAACAAATAGAATACCATAATTAAGCAAGTAGAGTCAAGACTTTATCGTCCTATAATTTTCTAATGCGAGCACTCCCCAAATCATTGCTGGGAAGAGATTGGCAAATGCAATTTGATTGTAAGCATACAAGCCAAAACAGCAAAACGTTATAAGATAAATTGGTTTTAAAAGAATCGCTACTGAAGAATCTTTCAGTAAGATTCGTAACATATTCCCACCATCAAGAGGAGGGATTGGCAGAAGATTAAGCGCAAGAATAATGAGCTGGATTTGAAGCACTAAATGCGGGATCGGAAACGGCATTAGTAACAAGAGACTGAAAAGGGCACTGGTCGCAAGAGGCCCTCCACTGTAAACGAACAGCATGTCTCTCTTCTTCCACTCTCTCCTATCCTGCCATTCCAACCTACCGCCAAACGGCAACAATGTGCAGTGAATGGATTTGACGCCGCAGAGCTTGAGCGCCATCAAGTGACCCAGTTCATGAATGAGTAAGGAAGCGAAGACAAGAGAAAAAAGTCCGGCCTGCCCCGTGATGACAAGAAGACCGAACCAAATGACTAGCACTGGATGGATGCGAAGCTTCATTCCATTGTGAGCCACATCATCAGTGACTCGGGATCAAGCGTTTGCAGGTGATTGTCGTGATGAATGTAGAAAAGATCTTCAGATGATTGGCCAAGGATAGCCTGGGCATCAAATCGCGTGTAAGGAAGCATTTCAAACTCATGCAAAAAGCCATAGGTTACAGTGTCTCCACTGTCATAAGCAATCGTCATTGTCTTCCCTGTCTTGCGCTTCTCTCCCGTAAACAATACCATGCCGCTTGATTTAGCAAGCACGGGTTGATGGGCATCTACTCGAACTAAAAGACCTTGTTCGTACGGTTGATAGGACGTATAGACGAATGTTTGATCCTGGTCCATGTCTGCTGTGACGGGCACAAGATCTTTTGTGGCTATGGGAAGACTCGGCTGCGGAAACCATTCGGCGTCTGCAAACAGCGTGGTGCCGGGTGAAAAGGAAATCCAGTTTTTAGAGAAAGCAAACTGCGTGAGGAGTAAGATGAGTGTGATGTAGATAGCGAGTTTCCATTGGTAGCTTGGCATGGGAATTCCCCTTTTTGTATTAAACTATGCGACTGGGGGATTGTGGAGAACAATTTAGCGTTCGCAACTTGATTTCGTTGACTTGTAAATACGATGGGACCTCGGAACGAAACTCAACATAAAAAAAAAGCAGATTCCCTAGAATTTCATCTAGAGAACCTACTGAATTGATTTTTCTCAGCCTAGCCAAGAAATTATTTGCTGAAAATAGATTTAATTTTCGAGAACATGCCGGCCTTAGTATTAGTCATGGACATAAGAGGCACAGACTCTCCAAGAATTCGACGAGCAATGTTGCGGTAGCCTTGTGAAGCTTTCGTCGTTGGGTCCATAACAATTGGTTCCCCTTTGTTGGATGAACTGATAACACGTTCGTCATCCGCGACGATACCTAATAGATCAATTGAAAGATGTGTTGTGATTTCATTCACATCTAACGCCTCACCTCTGTCCATCAAATGTTGACGAATGCGGTTAATGATCAATTTTGGCGGAGCCAAGTTTGGCTCTTGTTCAAGAAGCCCAATGATTCGATCCGCATCGCGCACGGCAGAAATTTCTGGTGTTGTGACAACGATCGCCTGGTCAGCACCTGCGACGGCATTTTTATACCCTTGCTCGATCCCTGCAGGGCAATCGATCAGGATATAGTCATAATCTTGCTTCAGTTCCCCAATCAATTCTCTCATTTGTTCGGGTGTTACAGCGTGCTTATCAGCCGTTTGTGCAGCTGGTAGTAAGAACAATTTATCGTCAAAACGTTTATCTTTTACGAGTGCTTGATGCGCTTTACAACGCCCTTCCACTACGTCTACTAAATCATAGATGATACGGTTTTCAAGTCCAAGGACCACATCTAAGTTGCGAAGACCGATATCGGTATCAACCAGACATACTTTCTTGCCTTGTAAAGCTAATGCAGTTCCCAGGTTAGCTGTCGACGTTGTCTTACCAACGCCCCCTTTACCTGAAGTTATTACGATTGCTTGTCCCACATTAGATTCCTCCTTTAAACGTCGAGATGTCCGGACGAATCCGTCTTAATTCTTGAAGTCGGTCAATGACCAACTTCCCTGTTGTATGTAAGTAGGCACATTCCATTTCTGGGTGTTCGGAAAGGACTGTCAGCTCATCAGTCATGGTCTCCAACACATCATCAATCTTTAAATGAGTGGCTTCTAACCAGCTAGCTGCAATCACAGCACCTCGGTTTCCTTTGGCACCAGCATGAGCAATCCCTTTTAAACGGCCTAATACATAGATGTTCCCACCTGCGACGACACGACCATTAGGATTGATATCACCAATCACCACAAGATCTCCTTCAGCTTGAACGACTTGCCCAGAGCGAACAATGCCGACATACGTTTCAGATTGCTTTTCAATGAGACGTTGGTTGAATTCTTCGACAGACATAACTTCACTTTGAACTTTCGTGATACGGATCTTCTGATCTTTTTCAATCAGTTGAATCACGTCTTTTTTCTGTTCGTTCGTCAAATAACGATGACCCAGTTGAATCGTCATTTCAGCTGTACCGTCAAACGCTTCTTCATTCATTTTATCTCTCAGTTCGTCAAGCAGCTCTTGATACCCCATTTGGTCATCAAGGCGCATGACAAGACCATCTTTTGTTCCTCGGATGGTGATTCCTTGTTGTTTGGACAAACACTTCACCCCATCTATCATGTGTTTACGTGATATTTTTGTTCGTAACGCTGGACGAGTAGCCATTTGAAGAACCAGCCTGTGGCAACCACAAATACGAGATTTGCAAGCATCGTCGGAAGCAGGCGCAATTGTAGAAATTCATCAAATAGCAGACTGCTTGTGCCAATAATAGTATTGAACACAAAGAGCAACGACTCCAGCCCGGCAAGCAGCATCAGCAGAAGTAACGATAACGTCAGTACGTTAAGATGCACGTGACGCATCACCCATACACTGATGGCAATGAGTATCGGATAGATAAAGCTATACAATCCAATAATATCAATGAAAAACACATCATACAAGAGACCAAAAATCACACCAAGGATGATTGCCCGCTTGCGATTGTAATAAATCGCTACAAACACTAAGTAAATGATCAAAAAGCGTGGGACTAAAATATAAAATTCTGGACCGATGCTAACGGGGGATAAAAGACCAAAGACGGGTTCCATATAAAAAAGAAAAAGCGCGATGAAGATGACAAGAAAACGAATCATTCACTGTCCTCTCCTTCCGCTACTTCCTCTCCTTCTACGTCACCATCTTCACCCGTAACCATAGGTACTGTGCGAGAGGCTATGAGAACTTGATTTAATGTCAAGAAATCATCGGCCGGTTTGACGTAAGCAAGCTTGGTCAGACCATGGTCATCTGAAGTGACTTCTGTGATTTCTCCAATGTAAATTCCTTTTGGAAAAATCCCGCCGAGCCCTGAAGATGTGATTTTTTGACCTTTTTCCACTTTGGCATTTGTATCAAGTCGACGCAAGATTAACTCGCGGCGTTCTTCATCGTAGCCTTCAATCAATCCAAAAATCGATTCATCTTCTGCCACAAAAGCAGAGATGCGGTTGTTTGGATTTTGTGTCGTCACTAATTCGACAGTGGCTGTGCGATTGGTGACGAGTGTTACTTTCCCAATTAATCCCTTGGCCGTCATGACAGCCATATTGGCTTCGACGCCATGAACGGTACCACGGTCGAGGATGATTTTTTCATCCCACTGATCGGGGTTTCGTGCGATGACCGTTGCGCGAATCGGTTCATAATCGCTCAAGTCCTCTTCAATCCCGACAAGTTCTTCAAGCTCTGCGTTTTCTTGCTGGAGCTGTTGGACTTCGGCTTGAACAGAGGCATAATCTTGGATGCGTGCCTTCAAACGCTCATTTTCTTCATATGTATGGAGAAAACTTTCAATTTTCGTGTAACGTTCAACGACAAAATGCGTTGGCTTGGCAACCAGTGATTGACCAAAACCAACGACATCCTTTATCAATGACTCCGCCGGGTTTGCATTGTCCCGGTCACGGAGTGAAAAGCTGATTAACACAACAAGAACGATCATGCCCACCAATAATGCGATCAACCGTTTAGCAGAAAATAATGATGGCATGTCAACGTCTCCTTATCGGCGTGGTTGTTGTTTGCGAATATCGTTCATGTGATCGAGCGCCATACCTGTACCGATAGCGACACAATCCAGTGGCTCTTCTGCGATAAATACAGGCATGTTTGTCTCATCACTGATCACTTTGTCCAAGTTTTTCAGCAATGCTCCCCCACCTGTAAGCATAATGCCACGTTCCATGATGTCCGCAGACAATTCTGGAGGCGTTTTTTCAAGCGTACGTTTTACTCCGTCAATAATAACGGAAATAGATTCACGTAAAGCGTCGGCAATTTCTTTAGAAGAAACTTCAATCGTTTTTGGTAAGCCCGTTACCAGGTCACGTCCACGAATTTCCATCTTCTCTTCTTCACCAATAACTAATGCAGAACCAATCTCCATCTTAATAGCTTCTGAAGTACGTTCCCCAATTGTTAGGTTATACATTTTGCGGATATAGCTAACAATCGCTAGATCCATCGAATCACCTGCAACACGAACAGATTCACTTGTGACGATACCGCCTAGTGAAATAACCGCCACTTCTGTTGTACCTCCACCAATATCGACGACCATTGAACCAGTTGGTTCCCAAACCGGAAGATTTGCTCCAATTGCTGCTGCAAATGGCTCTTCAATTGTAACTGCATCACGTGCTCCTGCTTGTTTAGCTGCATCGATAACAGCACGTTGTTCTACAGAAGTAATTCCGTAAGGTACGCAGATCATTACATTTGGCTTGCTCCAGCTCGTGCCGGCAGCTTTCAAACCGTTTTTCATATAGTACTCAATCATTTTCCAAGTAGTTTCATAGTCAGCAATTACGCCATCTTTCATCGGACGAATCGCGACGATTGACCCTGGTGTACGGCCGATCATATTACGTGCATCGTTACCTACAGCTACGATGTCATTTGTTTGCGTATTTTTAGCTACTACCGAAGGCTCACGAAGGACAATACCCTTCCCCTTCATAAATACAAGTGTATTTGCTGTTCCTAAATCAATCCCAATATCTTTTGCTCCAAATCCAAACACGTTACAACTTCCTTTCTATCGCTGCCACATTGGGCGTCATAAACTTTATTATAGACGATAGATGGAAATTAATACAGCCTCACATGTACCCCTTTTCTTTCAGACTGATGAATTGATGGTCACCGATAATCAAATGATCCAGTAACTCGATACCCATGATCTGCCCGGCATCTCGTAGGCGTTTGGTCACAGCGATGTCTTCAGGAGACGGTGTGGGGTTCCCACTTGGATGGTTGTGTACCGCAATTATTGAGGCGCAAGATTTTTTTATGGCTTCTCGAAACACTTCACGAGGATGAACAATTGAAGCACTCAGTCCACCGATAAAAATGGTTTGTTTGTGAATGATTTGATTTTTTACGTTCAAAAATAAAATGATGAAATGCTCCTGCATCAAATGGTGCAGGTCATGTTTAATATAATCGGCTGCATCTTTTGGTGATCTTACGGTAACGCGGTCTTGAACATCTTGCGTCGAGAGTCTTCTGCCGAATTCGACGGCTGCTAGTAATTGAACGGCTTTAACAGTACCCACTCCTTTAATCTGAGTTAATTCTTCAATCGTGGCATTTTTTAAGTAATGGATACGTTCAAAGTAGTTTAATATTTCATTCGACAAGGATAAAACCGATCGATCTTTTGTCCCTGTTCGAAGTAGAATTGCAAGTAACTCTTGGTTCGATAAACTTTGTGCCCCTTGTTGGATCAATCGTTCTCGTGGACGGTCATCGTGATTAACATCTCGAATCAGCTCAAAGGATTCTGTTAGTAGTTTTGTCATGGTATTCCCCCTTTAAAACCAGTCTACAGGGTCATCGAATTGGTGAAAAATCGCGTGCAATTACAATAATGAAATTGTGTAGAGGCGATTAATTCAATTCAATTTTGACACAACTTTCTGCCACCAACAGCGTATCGAGTAAGTACAAGGACTTGGCTGTTTTATCTTTCAAAGAATCGAATATGGTTTGCAGCTTTTGCATTTCCTCACTTTTAAATTTTCGCAGCTCTGCCTCTGTCAAAAGTTTATTTTGATCATCCACTTGAGCTAACTGTTCAACTAACAACTGAACATGAGCTGGACATGATTTCGTAGTGACTTTTACATTTTTCGTAAACGATTGGACCTCTTGTTTTTTGGATAGCCCCTCAGCAGTTGCACTAAATCCTTCCCAAATAAATAAATAACTATCCAGTTGGACAATTTGGGCTGTTGGTAACTCAAGCCCTTTTAAATAGTTTTGCGCTGCTTCTTCCGTGGAAAAAACACCGTACTGCACCGTGTAATAGTCCAGTGCACTCTCATTCTCACCACTCGTTGCAGGCTTGTCGGTTTCTGGTGCGGCATTGACAGGGACTGTCGTCATCTCTGACGGAGCGCCTTTTTCGTCAAGATAGGTAATCAGATAGCCAATGAGCAAGAACCCAACGATTCCAATCAAGACCCCCTGCGCAATGGCGATGAAGTAAATGCTATAATCTTTTTGTTTGGTGCGGATCAAGCCGTTCGCCTCCTTTTCTGTTAGCTTAGGGGAAGCTGGATGCAAACGTAGTCGAAGGATGAAATTTAGAAGGAAGAATCGTTCGAGTTTAAAAGACAAAAAACCGGCAATCGCCGGTTTTAGAAGAGGTTCATATACCAATCAATAAGTTGTTCACCATAGAGATGCACTACAACAGCAGCAATGGCAATCGACGGACCAAATGGAATAGGTGTCTTTCGTCCGCGTTTCGATAAACGTAGAGAAATTAGACCAAAAATCAACCCAATGACAGAAGCTATGGCAAGAACGACTAGCGAATTGATTGTACCGAGCACAATCCCAATCACTAGAAATAATTTGATGTCGCCGCCTCCCATGCCTCCACGCGAGACAATGGCTATCAACAGCAATAAGCTAAACCCGACGGCAGCACCTAGGTAGCTATCCCACCATGGGTCAAGAGGTTCGAAAATTCGTAAAATGACGAGCGGGATTCCGAAAAACAGCAAAAACTTGTCTGGAATCAACATATAGGCTAAATCTGACACCGTCAATACGACTAATAACGAGTAGAATAATAACGCAACAGCCAGTTCCCATGACCAACCAAAATGCCAAAATGCAAGGGCAAATAAGATACCTGTTATCAGTTCCATCAATGGATAAATAAAGCTAATCTTCGACCCACATCCACGACACTCTCCTCTTAAAAATAAATAAGAAAATACGGGAATAAGGTCAAGCACGGTCAAACGTCGATTACACTTCGGGCAATGCGAAGGCGGACGGACAATGGATTCACCCTCTGGCACTCGAAGGCCAACAACATTATAAAAACTACCAAACACTAAACCATAGATAAAAAAGAAGGTTGTCACGACAGCGGTCAATTGAATGAATTCCTTTCATGGGGACGATCTTTGTATTTTTCTTTGTACATCTGTTCATCTGCACGCATCAACAGTTCGTCTAGCGTGTCGCCATATTGATAATACGCTCCACCTACACTGTATTCGACAGGAATCTCATGTTCTCCTAGGTGAACTTTAAAGTTCTTTCCTTTTTGACGGATGAACTGGATATTTTCATCAAGCTGTGGTTGGCGCGTAATCCCGAATAGTAAAACGACGAACTCGTCGCCTCCGAGACGTGCAGCGAAATGAGGCGATGGAAATGATTTAGACAACAGTTCGGCAAAAGCTTTCAGCACTTCATCTCCACTCAAATGGCCATACCGATCATTCACTTGTTTAAAACGGTTCAGATCAATCAGCAATACGCCAACTGGTTTTTGGAGCACCATAGCATTTTCAAGTTCTTGAATAAAATAAGTCCGGTTAGCAAGACCTGTCAAAGAATCACGGTACGCCAATCGATTAACGAGACGACTAGATTCAATCTCCTTCGTCATATCTCGGAAAATGATGGCAAATAGCGTATTCGCATCTATTTTCATCAGCGCACCATCCATCCGTAAATGAATCTTTTCTCCATTCACTTTAAAAGAGAAAGTATCTTGATGATGGACTGGCGTTTTTTTAAGCGTTTCAATAAAATCTGCAAATTGCGCTCCAATCGTCAGCTGCCCAAGCATTTCCTTCAAGTTGGTCCCTTTTAGACCAAACCGATGAATTTGCTTAGTCGCTGCGTCGTTCAATTCAATCAGCTCAAAACGTTCATTGATGATGACGAGTGCATTGGGGTTCAGATCAAATATCGTCAGGTACCTCTCTGCAAGAGAAGGGATTAAATTAAATTTATAGATGGCAATGACCAAATACATACTAAAAATAAGGCCAATTAAAATATAGGAATGCGGAGGTAAGATACTACCGAAATTCACCAATCCTAGTATCAACATCAATAGTAGCGTCACGATAGAACCATTTCGAATAAATTTTAATAGTTTTACTCGACTACTATCATTTTCAAGTTTAATACCTAAATTCATGATGCAAACTGATATTAAAATTAGGAATATTGAACCTGCCATCGTTCCATAATACTTCGCATTATATTCAGGAACAATCCACGCGCCTTGTTGGGTGAAAACATCACTGTTGGTGATATTCCCTCCACTGAAAAGGTTGATAAAAATCAGCACAGCTGGGATGAAATATAAACTAAAGGGATATAACCAGATTTTGCGATGCAAATAGACGCGACTGATCTGCAAATATAGATGTAGTGAAATACCTAACATCAGCAGACCTAAATTTCCAAAAATGAAAGTAACCATTATAGGGCTCTTATCGATAGGAAGCAGATGTCGAATAAACTCAAAGAAGAATAGTGTGGAATACATGAAGGGGATAGCCGCTACAACTTGATTGTCACGGTTTGAAGGATTAGAGAGAAGGGCTATAACAGACAATATAAAAAGAGTGGCTGCAGGTAAAAGATAGACAAAAATATAAACGATTGTTTGTCCAACTTCCATCACAACCACCCCTTCAGGCTCATTGAATATAATAAAACGTAGTCACGGTTACAGATGCACTGATCTGCTCTTCTGCTTCAGAAGCAATCTGCTCTTCTCCAGGAAGTCCTGTATCAAGTGCGTCGATACGGTACACGCGTTCTAAGTTTTCGATTTCTTTCATTATAGCAACGAGTTGCTCTTCTGTCTCGGCTGTCACGTCAATCGTCATCGTAATCATACGAAGCTCGAGTGGCAGGTCTGCTACAGAGATTGTCGAAGTGGGTGTTTCTTCCGTTGAGGCTTCTTCACGAGCCTCTGTTGAGGAGTCGCCTGGTTCAGGAGTCTCTTCATCCGTTTCTGGTGTTTCGGCTTGTTGTTCTGGTTCTTCGTTCACAACATCTTCCTCTTCTTCTTCGGCAAAACCAGTGACACCTTCGGATTCATAGCCATTGAAGTTGATGCTGCCAACTTTTGTGTCGGTGATCAATTCAATCTCTTCAATCGTCCGAATGATTTTATCCAGCTCCAGTTGATTCGGAACTTTCTTCATCAGTTCGTAAGGGTCATCTTGTAAAGGAAGTTCACCTTCTCCGTCTCCCACTTGTTCTTGAAGAACGACGATTTCGGATTGGATGAGTGCATTGGCATTTCGTTTCGCGTCATTTTCTTGTTGAAGTGGCACAATATATAAGTAGTAAATGCCCGCAAGAAGTAAGGCAATCACAGCACCTAACAGTAAAAGAGCGGCTCGCTTGTTTTCACGAATAGAATCCATCATGGCTGCGTCACCCCCTGTGCGACAAACTCAGGAAGTGGCGTAATGCGAATCGAAGCCGTGTAGCGCGGGGCTACTTGCTCTTCTTCAACAATGCCTTCAGGTTCTTCCGTTGTACTAAGTGGCTCGAATTCTAAAATACTATCGACTTGAACGTTAGCAAAGTAGTTGCTTTTCATCAAATTCTCTACAAAAAAGGCGATTTCCGATTTCGTTTCAAAATCGACTGCTAGCGTAATGGCTTCCGGGCTAAAACTATAGTTGCGGACGTATGTATTGGCGTCGGCTAAGTTTTGAATTTCTTCATACAGTGGAGAAACAGGATACGAATTAGTTTCGACAAATAGCACTGCATCTGCATACGTAATTTCCGGTTCAGGATCAGTGGAAGTCACTTGCTGTTGAAGAGCTGTTCGCTGGGCAATCAGGTTTTGTTCCTCAGCAGCTAAATCGGCTGCATCTTGTTTAATCCCCATCAAGTAAATCGCTAAAAATACAATAAGTGCACCCAATACTACAATAAATAAAATAAGGCCAAGAAAACTTTCCGGCTTTCGCTTTTCAAAGACGGGAAGTAAATTAATCTCCGGATTCATGAACATCCCCCTTTAACGCCAGACCGATCAGTGACACATCACTCGTGCCAAAGCCGTTATAGAACTTGCGCACATCTTCATCGCGTATCATAGTGACTGGCGGGAATGAAGGATTGTCTTGAAGCAGAGAATCAATATAATCGAGTTCCGGCGATTCCCCGAACGCAATAATTTCTTCTACTGCAATGTCGCCCTTATGAATCGAGAAGCGGTAGAAGGTCATCATTCGCTCAAGCTCTGTCACTTGCTCAGACAGTTGGTAGCGATAACTCTCGACATCTCCCTCTAAGCGAAAGGCAATATCTTCTCCTTCAGAATATGCACGGTACATACCGTTTTCTCTTTCAAAAGGTTGGTAGCGCAGGAATTCTACTTGTCCATCACGGTAGATCGTTACGACAACACCTGTCATCAACCACTCCACGAGAAGGTATGATTTTTCTTTTTGAAAATAATTGCGTTTTGTAAAGTAACGAATAGATGACAATGCTCGAAGATCGGCAATCACAGGATCCACTCCTGCATCATCCAAAACATTCGCAAAGCGCATCACTTCTTCAGCTGGTGCCGCAAACAATGTTGCTTTCTGGTCGCCTGGAACTGGATCATAGACATCAAGTAATGGGTTTTCAAATGGCAACTGAATCGACCGACCAAGCTCCATTTGCACATATCCTTTTAATCCTTCAGGTTTCACATCTTCGGGGTGCTCAATCGCTTTCATCATCACGGCACTATCTGGCACAAAATAACGGACCTGGTCTCTTTTCAATCCCCACGCCGCAATTTGATCCTTCAACCATGTAAAATAACCAATTTCATCTTTTATCACATCGTCTTCCACGTAACCCGATGGCACAGCTGCTTCATACAACAACCAGTCGTCCCCATCATCTCGTGGTCGAACGAGCGCACGCAATACCGTTTCGTGAAGATCCATCGACACAACCTGTCGACTCCCGCGTTTTCGAAACATCCCATGACCCCTCTCGCGATTCTCTATCTGCTTGTCGAATGCCAAGCTTATGTCAAGCCGGATTTCTCCGGCTTCAAATAAGGTTGGTATTATTGAATTGCCGTTTCAGCATTTGTTGCTGCTGTTGTATTTATAACTTTAGTAGTATCAGTACTACCAGTGAAAGTGTCTCCATTAATAGCCTCTAAAGTAGCACTACTAAATGTTATAGTTTTTGATCCACTATATTCAATAGCAGAAGTTGTTAATTGATTTCCACCACTTATTTTTGCTACAAATGATTCTGTAGCTGATGCAGTAGGTGCAGTTGATCCTGATTTAACTTCATTACTAGTTGCAGGAAGTTCACCAGCTGACTCAAGATATCCAAGACCTAATAAAGCTCCAACAGTAACATATTCCTCTTCTGCATTTTCAGTAAAATAAAGTTGAGATGCACTTAAAACATTTGTTGCATCACCTTTAACAGCATTATACCTTGAATTTTCGATAATGTTTCCAATCGCAGGCACTGCAATTGCAGCAACAATAGCCAAAATAACGATTACAGCTAGTAATTCAATTAGTGTCAAACCTTTTTGGTTTAAGCGTTTTTTGAGTAATTTTTTCATGAATGAGTTCTCTCCCATCGTTTCATTTTTTTCTTCTAAGTACATGTGTTCGTTCATTTTTATTTTTCACCTCCTTAAAAGAGAATATATAAAGCTTAAATTTGTTCATATAGACTAAACATGGGTATCATGATTGCCATTACAATCCCACCAACTATAAACGCCAAAAAAAGTATCATTAGTGGCTCAATCAAGGATTTCAATGTATCAACTGTTCGGTCTACCTCTTCTTCATAAAAAATGGCAACTTTCTCAAGCATGTAATCAAGTGATCCGGTTTGCTCTCCAATCATAGTCATCTGCGTTACCAGAGGTGGGAAAATCCAACTTGCTTGTAGGGGAGCTGTTAACGTACTCCCTTTTTCTAAACTACGTTTTGCCTCCAAAAGCACATTTCCGATTACCGGATTTCCCGATACTTTTTCGACAATTGTTAAAGCTTGGAGTATAGGTACTGATGAACTAAAGAGTGACGATAATGTTCGTGTTACACGAGCAATTGATGATTTCTGAACAAGTTGGCCAAAAACTGGCATTCGCATAATTGTGTAATAAACTCCAAAATTAAACTTTTTATTGTTTTTAAAAAGCCACATAAATACCGATACAAAAATTACAATTGCAATTATTATGATATACCAGCTCGTTTGTAAGAACTCACTCATTGCCATAACGACTTTAGTGATAGTAGGAAGTTCAGCTCCCATATCATCAAACATATCGACGAAATTAGGAACTACTGTCAACATTAAGAAACCAGCCACTCCGAAAGTAAGAATTAATAATATGACAGGGTAAGTCATTGTAGATTGTACTTTTTTCTTAATAGCAAATTGTTTCTCAAGCGACATTGCTAACCTGTCTAACGACGTATCCAAATTCCCTGTCGCTTCGCCTGCCCGAATCATGTTCACAAAAACTCCCGGAAACACATTCGGATATTTTGCTGCTGCATCGGAAAATGTTAATCCACTGCGAACATCTTCTTCAATGTTGTTAAGTGCTTTTTTCAATGGTTTGGATTTCGTTTGATCAGCAAGTATACGAGTAGACTCAACAATCGAAACTCCTGCACGAATCAGAGTCGCAAACTGACGAACGTAGATAACAAAATCTTGATTTTTTACTTTTTGACCAATCGATAGTTCTTTGTGAAGAATTGATTTCGACTCTTCCACTTCGCGTGGATTGATTTTCAGATCACGCAACTTTTGAATTGCTTGGGCTTTTGTCGAAGCATCGATGGTTCCTTTTTTTATGGCTCCTTCGATGGATCTTCCATTATAGCGGTAAACTGCCATTAGTAATCACCTGCCGGTAAGTATGGCTTGGCATCTTCGTACTTGATGGAACCTTTAGTGATGAGTTCTTGAATATTCGCTTCAAGTGTATGCATGCCGAGTGCACGACTCGTCTGCATGACGTTTTGAATCTGGTGTACTTTTTCGTTTCGAATCAAGTTGGATACAGCTGGCGTTGAAATTAAAATTTCAGTAGCTGCTACCCTCCCATTTCCGGTGGCGTTGACGAATAATCGTTGAGAAACAATTCCCTGTAAAACGTTACCAAGTTGAATACGAATTTGACCTTGTTGAAACGGCGGAAACACATCAATAATTCTGTCGATAGTTGTTGGGGCCGAACTTGTATGTAATGTTCCCATTACTAAGTGACCGGTTTCAGCAGCTGTGATAGCGGTTGAAATGGTTTCCAAGTCTCGCATCTCTCCAACTAGAATGACGTCTGGATCTTGACGAAGAGCTGCACGCAACGCATTGGCAAAACTCATCGAATCTGCACCGATTTCTCGTTGGTTCACGATTGATTGATTGTGCGGATGTACATACTCGATTGGATCTTCCAATGTCAAAATATGACGAGACGTCGTGCGATTGATATGGTCAATCATTGCTGCAAGTGTTGTCGATTTCCCAGAACCAGTTGGCCCAGTGACTAAAATCAAGCCTTGTGGACGTTCCGCTAAGTCATATAATACCTTTGGCATGTTCAGTTGTTGCAACGTTGGAATGGTATTCGAAATTTGTCGAGCAGCCAGAGCCATACGTTTTTGTTGATGATAGGCATTTATCCGGAAGCGACATTTTTCGCCAAGAGCAAATCCGAAATCCGTTTCACCTTTTTCAGCGAACTCTTCTCGCTTATCTGCCGGCAATAATTCGTTGACCATCTGCTTTGTCATTTCCTCAGTTAGTTCAACGTCTCCACCAGGGATCAATTTTCCGTTCTTACGAAACATCGGTGGAACACCCACTGTGATATGCAAATCGGAAATTTTATCTTCGTAGCTGCGATTGAGTAAATCAATAATTGAATAAGCCAGTGGGGTCACCTCCTTTAATCAAGTGTAGCTACGCGGAACACTTCTTCCGTCGTCGTCACACCGAGCACTACTTTTTCCATGCCATCTTGCAATAGCGACTTCATATTGGCTTGTTTCATATAGCGCATAATATCGCGTTGTGTACGCCCTTCAACGATCATTGAACGAACTTCATCATCCACTTCTAAAACTTCGTGAACTGCTAGTCGACCACGGTAACCCGTGTTGTTACAAGCTGGACACCCAACACCACGCGTAATTTCATGAATCTCTAATCCGTTTTCTGCGAATAATTCTTTTTCACGACTTGTAGCTTCTTCTTTCACAGCGCAATCACGACAGACACGTCGTACTAATCGCTGCGAGATAACGCCAACAAGTGACGAAGCAATTAAGAACTGTTCAATCCCCATGTCACGTAGACGGGAAACTGACTCAACAGCAGAGTTCGTATGCAATGTACTTAATACTAAGTGACCAGTGAGAGAGGCTCGGACCGCAATTTGCGCAGTCTCAAGATCTCGAATCTCCCCGATCATGACAATGTCAGGATCTTGACGAAGAATCGAACGAAGCCCAGCTGCAAATGTTAAGCCGACTTCTTCTTTCACTTGAATCTGGTTGATACCTTCTAATTGATACTCAACTGGATCTTCAACCGTAATGATATTCACTTCATCTTCGTTCAGGCGATTCAAACCAGCATATAGTGTAGATGATTTACCAGAACCCGTTGGACCTGTAATCAACACAATACCGTTTGGACGCTTCAACATCTTTTTGAACGATACAAGATTAGAATCACTAAATCCTAACTTGGAAATATCGTTGATAGCATTCGTTAAATCGAGTACCCGCATTACAACTTTTTCTCCATATATAGTAGGAAGTGTTGATACACGAATATCGACTGGTTTCATATTAATATTTTGCTTGATACGTCCATCTTGTGGAATACGATGTTCCGTAATATTCAAGTTTGCAAGAATCTTGATACGAGCAAGAATTACATTTTGGATGTATTTCGGGAGTGCTCTTTCAAGGTGCAGAACTCCGTCAATTCGGTATCGAATGCGTAAGTCCGTTTCTTGAGGATCAAAGTGAATATCTGACGCGCGTTGTGTAACGGCATTGCTGATCAATTGGTTGACGAGATTGACGATTGGCGAATCGAGGTCCATGATTTGGTTCTCGTCATCAATGTCTGTTGGGATGATGTCTTGTAAGGACATGTCCATCGTCTCTTTTAAATCGTAGAACTTTGTTAGCATTCGCAGTAAATCGTATTTAGCGGCTATGGCTGGCTCGACTTGTAGGCCGGTTGCCATTCGTACTTCTTCTACCGCAAAGTAATCCATTGGATCGGCCATAGCAAGTAGCAACTTGTTACGTTCTCGTTTTATAGGAAGCACGAGCAGTCGTTTGGCAATATCTTTTGGAACTAATGATGTTAACTCTGGGTCAATCGGATACTGTGTTAAGTTGATGTTCGGAATCCCTAGCTGACGCTCGAGCATCTCGTTCAACTGCTGTTCGGTAATGAGGTTTTCACGAATGAAGTAATCCCCTAGCTTTTCAGATGGCGCTTTATTTTCAAGACCAAATTCAAGCTGCTGTTGTGAGATCATTCCCGCATCGACGAGCATGTCTCCAATCCGTTTTTTAGTATTAAGCTTCATTGTGAATTCCTCCCTTCTTTAGTCAATCTTATTTCCGCCTTTGTCATAATCCGGTGTGCCATCATTATCAGAATCTGCAGGGTCATTGGTTGAACCATTGTCAGAGCCTGTTCCATTTCCTGGACCTGTACCAGATCCTGATCCACTTCCAGTTCCTGTACCACTGCCGGTGCCGTTACCTGAGCCAGTTCCAGTTCCACCAGTCGTTCCTGTTCCAGTACCTGAGCCATCAGCAGGATCCCCCGTTGTTGGAACAGCTGGTTCTGGAGCTGGTGGTGCTTCTTTCGCACTGACTTCAACCACTGTATGTACAGGTGGATAATAGTCCCGTGCGATAATTTCTTGTGTTTCAAATGATCCTGTCTTTGATGAAACGGTGCGGTATGTTACGACTCTCCAACCGCTTCTACCGGTTTCGATTTGACGAGACTGACCGTAATTTAAATCTGCAACCAGACGTTCTACACGTTTCGGTTCAATTTCTTCACGAGATCCTACTTCGAAACTAGCAGTAGAGTCTGGATTTAGTGTTAGGAATTCAAGTAAGTATGTACCACCCGAGTTTACTGCTTGGATAGTTACTGGTGTATCAAACGTATTTTTGAATTTAAAATCACGGTTCAACTTCGCGTTGATCATCGCTTCTAATCCTAAAGTCGAATAGTCTGGTACGACCCCTTGTGAGTGACGCTCAACTAAATCAAATTCCGTTTGAAGAACTGCAATATAAAACATTGATGCTACAAAGTTTGCAGTTGTTTCTGAGATTGGTGCAGCACCTTGCACTAAAGTTTCATTTAATGAAAAAATTTCTTGGGGTTGAATCACTTTATTGTGTATCAGCTCGTTTACTGCATTCAGTTCTGCAGCTGGGAGTCCTGTTTGCACAGTTACGAACCCAACTCGTTCCATATCCGCAACCGAAATATCGCTTGCGACCAGTTGAATCGATTCATCACTCAATACACTTGCTTTTAAGCGAAGATCTTCTATAGTTTTGACTCGATCAAACGCTGGATCTGCATCGATTGCAGAAGTAAGTCGCTCACTGATTGTTACCACAAGTGGTTGATGGACTTCTTGATCGCTTTTCCAAAATGCATACCACGGCACATTTGCTTTACTAACAAATTGGTCAACCGATTGCGCGATATCAAAAACAAAATCATCTGCTGTCACTTCTAATGAAGAATTCGTTGCATTTAACTGCTCGACCGCTGATGCTTTCCATACATCAATCTCTGTTGCAATCCAAGCCGTCACTTCTTCCTCATCTGTTGAAGGAGCTACTTTCCCACCTAATGTATGCGTATGTTCATTTGCTAATACAAAAGGAGAAAAAAGTAAAGCGAGTAGGCCAATACTAATTAAACCTGCAATTACTTTCCTCAAATTGATTCACTCCCCCGCTAGATTTACCTACTACTCTCTATAGGCCTTACATCATAGAATTATCTTATTAATCTCATTGTAACGTAATAGATGTAACTTTGAATACAACTATTTACCTTATTTATGAAATCTTTACGACAGATATTTCCTTTGTTTCATTCTTTTGAATCCTCTGTTATGATGAAAGTATAAAGGGTACCATAGGGGGGTGCAAGAGGTGTTTAGAAATTTTCTGAATTGTAAAGGATTTACATTAGTGGAGGTTTTAGCATCTGTTGTACTTTTAGCTGTTGTGTTATCCATCGCATTAAGTGTTTTTCCGAATATGTTCAGGACGAATGAAGTGAATGAGGAGAGTCTCGACTCGGTAGCAGTTGCGAAAGATGCGCTTGTAAGAGCAAAAGGCTGGGAAATAGATGGAGCTAATCCACCCCCACAATTTAACCTTGTAAGTAGCAATGAAACTTTCAATAAGTTATTTCCAGACAATAACAAACCGACTCAAGACTTTTATGTCGCCACTGAGACAACACCTTTGTCTGGTGGTTATCAAATTTATTATCTAGTAGATGATAACGAAGTTGACGGATTAGACTTATTTGAAGTAACAATTTATGTTGTGGAAAAAGAATCTATCCGTGCAACAAATTATGGCTACCTTACATCTGATAATCTACCAGTTACAGTGACCGGAGGATGACAAGATGAAAAACCAAAAAGGAATTACACTTGTTGAGCTTCTTGCAGTCATTGTCATTATAGGATTTTTGACTATTTTGATTTGGAGAGTCTTTTTTCAGACTATCGATTCCAATAGCTATGCCGTTACTACACAGTCCTTACAACAGGAAGCGAATGTGATTTTGTCGACATTACAATCTACTCATACAAGAAGCACAATTATAGATCTAAAAATTGAGGCTGGCCAATTAGTGATTAACTCTAAAGATGATGGTGAAATTAGAATTCCAAAACGCCCTGGAGTCACTTATCAACTTTATAATGTCTCGCCCACTATTGAAAATAATATAATCAATCAAGAAGAAGCTACTTTGAGTATTGCAAGTTATTCAAATGGGGGAAGAATTCTTTTGCCTGTGCATTTGAGCTTAACTGCTGAATTCAAGGATGGAAAATCAACTTATTATGTATTAAATACAACATTATCAAAATTAACTACTGACTAGCTAAGCGACTTCGCTTAGCTTTTTTAGGTCTTTGGACTAAATTTCTCATTATGTAAAATCGTTATTTTTACATTCCAGAATATCATACCTATAGACCTATCTCTTTTGATATACTAATAGTAATTATATTCCATGAATGGAGTGAGAAATCATGACGAATTATCTTAATCAAAAAGGCTACACTTTGTTACTCACTTTGGTTCTTGTAGTTTTGTTATTGATGCTCACTGCCAGCTTTACAATCGCTTCTATGAATCAACAAAAACAGGTTTCAAAAACAGACGATTCATTTGTATCCACTTCCCTTGCAGAAATGGGAGTCGAATATTATCAGAACCGTCTTGAAACAATTATCAGCGGCCACTATTCAAAAGCACTACTAGAAATTAAAACTATTCAAAACAATTCAACCCTTTCAGCTGAAACAAAAGCTACTGAAATTGCTAGTAAAATTACTACATACAATACTCTGATCAATACAGACATCACGAACTTTTTAAATGCAGAGTCTGCTTCAGCAGCTTTACGGGAAGTGGCAACTGCGAACCGTGCATACAAATTGCAGAGCTATTCGAAAGAAGAAGTCACGGATGCTACTTCTGGTTTCACACGTTATGTTTTGACATTGAAAGTTGCAGGGGTGTTTGATGCAACGGTTACACGTAGTATTGATATGAAGATGAGCTATCCTAAACTTAGTTTGCCATTAATAAATGGATCTCCGACTTTACCAACCATTAGTTTTGATGACTATAAGGATTTATATATAAATGATCCGTCTAAAGTTACAGTTTTAAACGTTCCTACAATATCAAATCCTGGGTTCTCATTTACAGATAATACATTCTATTACTTCCCTATCACAGTTACATTTGATTCACAACAATTTAATTCTCAGCAAAATAAAGATTTAGGTAATATTAAAGTACTCGCAGCTGATGGAGTGTTTTTCCTAAAACATGTACGTATCGATAATTCATTTTTAAAGGTTAAAACTATTTCTTTCACATTTAGTTCTAATGCGAAATCGGATATTCTAAATTCAACTTTAGTTACCAACACTATAGGTTTCACACTCGAGAATACGAATGGAAATAATATTAAAGAAGATGATAAACGCGTAACTTTAATCAATAGTAACGTTTGCATTGAAAGTCCTCTTTCTTCTTCAGCTTTCTCACAAGTGAAGTCTAGTTTTAAACATGGAGATTCTTCTAATTACAAAGTAATTTATAAGCTAAGCAATGATGTGAATGCACCATGGTATCAGATGACTGCTGCTTCCGATCAGACAGTCATAACACAACAACAAAAAGATACGGTGTGCAATTTGACGATTACGGATCCAAATGGTGTGATTGATCCAGGAACTTCTATTGAGGAAATTAATTATAATTAGATGCTGGGGTGTTTACATGAAGATGCTCAGGAGACAGGAAGGTTACACATTACTATTAGTGCTTGTTTTAGTTGTATTGTTACTAATGGTAACGGCTAGTTTTACAGTTGCTTCGATGAATCAAAAGAAGCAGATAGACAAAACTGATGAAGCAATTGTCGCTACATCTTTAGCCGAGATGGGAGCTGAATATTATCAGCTGCATATTACTGACCTAGTAAAAAAAGAATACAATAATGCTAGAACGGACTTTCAAAGTATTATTGACACGAATGAACCAAATCAAATCAAAATAAAAAAAATTAATGATAGAATAAATGACATTAATGATAACTTACAATTAGCACTCCACATTTTAAATACTAATAGTATTAAACGAACCATTAATAATTCAGATGCTTATTATATTCTTGAAGACGCTAATTTAGATAATACAGAGAGTAAAATTAATTATGTTGTAGCTGGTAATACCGGATTAGAAACTAGTACACTGAATAAAACAATAGAAGCCACTTTAATTCTACCGGCAATTAGTCCATTCAATCCATCGAGTACACCTAGCGATAATGTCTCTAATGTTAATCCAGAAGTAATTTTACCAACCTTCTCAGCTGTATATAATCAAGATTTAGAAAATTGTTCAAGTGTCACTCTAGATATAAGTTGTAAATTATCTTCTGCTAATCAAGTATTCTCTAGTACTGTTAATTCAAAATTACACTCACCTTTTACCAATTTATCTGTAAGTGGGACTCACCAAAATTCATCAATAATTTTTAAAAATAATCTAAGTCAAACAAATAATATTGATAGATCAATCAAAGGATTATCAATTCTAGTGAATGGAACTGCTAATTTTAATAATGTGATGAATGGTGATAACTTATATATCTTTGCTCAAGAGGACCTTATACTTAAGAATATTAATAATCAATTTAATTCAACCCTAATATCTTTGAATACACTAGAAATTAAAGAGCCATTTTCAAGTTCACAAATTAATTTACTTGCAAAGAGAATTATCTTAAAGAATATAAACTCACCATCGAGCAACTCTCAATCTGGAACAATCAAAGCTACTGAAAGTGTTACTATAAACGAATCAATTGATGGAGACAAGTTAGAAATAATAACACATGATTTGACATTAAAAGGTAATGTAAATAATGGGATAAAATTGATAGTGTCTGGTAAACTATTTGCACCTAATAGAATTACTATTGGATTAAGATCTGATATATATATAAACGAAGTTGATGATACTAACTCAAATGAAATTACATTTAGCGGTAATAATAGGAATAACTCTTCAATTGTTTGTATTAATACTCCTACAATTGAAGGGATATCTCGTCTGAAAGCTACTGGTAATACAAAAATCCATGTGAATGGACCTAAACAAGGAAAAATGCCAAATGCAAGCCATTTTATTTATCATGATAATAATCAAGCTTTTTTAAATGAGTGTGGTCATGTGCAACCTACTACTCCCTCTCCTGAAATTGAAATTCCAGATGTTTTACCTAATGTCAATGAACTTGAGATTTTCAAAATCAAATACAACTAAAAAAACAGCCTCTCGGCTGTTTTTTTTAGTTACTATATTCCGCTACACGATTCCGCCCCGCCTGCTTCGCTCCAATGTAGAGCGCGCGATCGGCGTTTCGTAGCATTGTGATTGTTTCATCGGTATCTTCTGGTGCATTTGAAACACCAATCGAGACCGTCAAATAAATGATTTCATCTTGTCGATTTTTGGAGAGGTCCGAATCTATTAAAAAAGAAGTGGTTTGAACTTCTTTTCGAATCTTCTCACCTAGTTCAGCGGCATCTTGTTTCGTCATGTGCGGTAATAGAATGACAAACTCTTCTCCACCATAGCGTGCAATCGTTCCATCCTCTGGAACATGATTTTTTAATAAACGCGCAAAATCTTTTAATACACTATTTCCGGCATGATGGCCATATTGATCGTTAATTTGTTTAAAGTGGTCAATATCTAACATAAGTGCAGATAAATAAAGATGTGGATTCGTATCTAAGCGGTTTTGCTCAATTTCTAGCTTTTTATCTAAATAGCGATAATTATAAAGTCCGGTCAGAGCACATGTCTCACTTTTCTCAACAGCTGCATGGACGTATTTTGCTTTTTCTAAAGAAACTGCAAAGTACGTCGACAATAAGTGAACAATGTCCATCTGGTATTTTTCAAACGCATATTTCTTTCGCGCAGATAAAATGACCATTCCTTCTGTCTTTTTGTTGCGATGGATAGGAACAATTAACAAGCTGTTCATATCTTTCTCAAGAAAATCAGGCGCATCTTCTCTCCATTCAGAAGCTTTCCCAAAGCAATGTTTTTCTGATCGACTAAAATAAGAATGAATGAATGAGTTCTGTATCGATTCTGACTCTACTTCAATTGTAACTTCTTCTTTGTCCACAACAGCTCGGAGTACAACATAGCGGCCTTTTAAATTATCAACAATGTAGATGGCATCGAGCGGGAACAGTTCTGCCACACGCTTCATAAACATGTCGACGATTTGATTGACACTCAATCTGTCGGCCATCTCATGACCAAATGCACTAGCTTTTGATAAAGCAATATTTGCCCGTTCTGCGGTGTTGTACATACGCATCACGTAGGTGATCAGTAAAAAAGGAATTCCGAGGAGCATAAAGGCAATCCAACCAATTTCATTTTCCAGCACGTAGAGGGAAATAGCAAAAGGTAATGTAATCATCCCTCCAGTATAATCCCACGCAGCATCTCTGGAAAAGAACCGGTCTTTACTGCCGAGTATTCGATCGCGGCCATAAAGAATTATATGATTTGAAACAAGGCTCACAATCAGGAATGTGGTGGCACCGGCAATGATCATGCCAATGCTCGTCTCCCCTACCGTATACCCGATGGCGTGTGCGGCACTTGCTGAAAGTAAGGATACAAGCACAAACATCCAGGAACTAAATAAAATTCGATAAGGTAAGTCTGTTAAAAATCGAACTCGGAAAAGCATCGGTAGGATGGAAAACTGAACAAGAATCATTTCAATTCCTACACCATATTGAAGGAAAGCAGCTACAGTGACCCATTGGGATAAGAAGATAGTAGTATTACCGATGTGAAAAGGAATTGCGGTAGTTGCTAAAGCGAGAATAAACATTAACGAAAAAATAACCCAGTCAATTGGTTGACTTGGGAAAGCAAAGAGTAAGAGGGCCATTAGCGGTAATCCGGTAAAAATATAAAGCATTACAATGAACCGTTTCGTTCGATTACTGAATTTCACTATAGCCCCCCTTTCCAGTTTTAGTAGTTGTCTGACAATTAAATTATAGCACTGCTTACTGAAAATCTATAAGGTATTAACTACTGTTTTTGAATCGCCATTCACTTAAAAAGTATAATGAACCCGTGATAAAATACCTATCATTAACACTTTTTAAACTATTTAACTCTATTTGATCAATAGTTGCCATTCGTTTGTTTTTAATTCGACACAAATCAACTAGTCTATTCGGCTCAAGTGCGCGTTCATGGGAGAATTCGACAAACGTCATTGTTTCGGCAACTTTTTCCAGTTCTCGTAAGACCGCTTCGAACTCTTTGTCTGCTAAGATTCCCATTACGATATGGACCGGTTTATCTTGAAAGTTTGTTCGAATAGTTTCGACTAACTTTTGAGCACTTTCGACATTGTGCGCACCGTCTAAATAAATATTGTCGGAGAGTTTCTCCATGCGAAAGGGAATATACGCTCCCTTCAATCCAGTGAGTAATTTATCAGTAGTTAATGTGAAGAGCTTACTGAGAGCTGTGCAAGCAAGAGTAGCGTTCATCCGTTGATGGGCACCCACTAACGACAATTCAACTTCATCATCTAGTGGGATCATTGAAAAAAGAGTAGCATTTTTTATAGCTGCTTCTTTCTCAAACGGCGCTAAATAAATCGTTTCTGGTAAAACAACAGTGGAACCTTCTTTTATAATCCCTGCTTTGTGGTAACCTATTTCATCGAGTGTGGTTCCTAAAAAGTTCGTATGATCAATGGACAAGCTGGTAATAACGGCAATACTTTTTGGTACGACATTGGTGCTATCAAAACGTCCACCCATGCCTGTTTCTAGAATCCAGACGTCCACATCTTGACTGCGAAAGTGAATAAAAGCACAGATTGTCAGCAGTTCGAAATCGGTCAAGGTCTTCGCTTCTTCAACCTGTGCCAATAGTTCAAGGGCTGTATCAAGTTGCTTGGGAGTAATAGGCTGTCCATTTACAACTAACTGATCATGGACATCGACAATCGCAGGCGATTGAAATGCACCGTAACGAATTCCATGACTTTCACATAAAGCCTTTAGAAAGGCAATCGTGGAACCTTTTCCGTTCGTTCCCGCGACATGAATAATTCGGTCGAATGTTTCAGGATTTCCAAGCTGCTTCAAGACGCGTTGCATCCGATCAAGTCCCGGTTCAATTGTTGAGCGACTAGCAATTCCCCACTTTTCTTTAAAGACATCAAGCCCTGGAATTTTCATAATGGTTCCCTCCTTACAAAACTACAACAATTCGAAAAAAGGCCCGATTTCTAAAAGTGCTACCTTTTAAAAAGCGAGTCTAATTTAATGCTACATACAGTTATAACTGAAAGATTTAAAGAAAAAGGGCTCGACTCCCGTGGAAATAAAGGGTTCTGATTGACCCCGCAGCGGAGGCGAATGTATGCATTCGTATGCCGAGAGGAGGCAAGCAGGTTCCTCCACAGGAAATCGAGTCCTTTTTCTTAAATTAACTTCTTAATTTAGAATTTCTTCGTCAGTAAGAATTCTCGCACTTCACTCATAAAGTAAAGAGAACCCGTGATCACTAGAACATCTGTAGCCGAGTGATTGGTTTCGAAATCTTCGATAACTTTCTTCCAATTATCTACAGCCGTTTTCTCTGTATGCGAAGAATACTCCACAAGTTTGTCTTTCGGTGTAGCTCCTGCGTGATGGAAGCTCGTGAAAGTAATCGTCGAAGCTACTTGATCGACCATCGCTACGCTTGACGCATTGTCTTTTTCCTCAAGAGCTGCGTAAAGGAAGTGGTAATTGAACTCTGGGTAAACATTTGTCAGTGTTTGAAGAAGCATCGTCATGCCTTCTGGATTGTGGGCACCGTCAATGACGATATGGTCACCGAACTTTTCAAAACGCCCTGCCCATTTTGCTTTTTTAAGACCTGAATAGATCGCATCGTTAGAAATCGTAAATGTTGGCTCCAATGCACGAATCGCTGTGATGGCTAAGCCAGCATTTTCAGCTTGGTGAATTCCGAACATGGATAAGGCAATATCCTCTAAACGATCTTCTCCTATCTCAAGGTCGAATAGTTGGTAGCCATTCTCCAGACGCACATTGGAAACTTTCATGTCGTCTTCGAGCTGTTGAAGTGGTGCATTTTTTTCTGTAGCAGTATCTCGGATGACTTGCTGAGCTTCTGGGTTTTTGACACTTGAGACGACCGGAACGCCAGGTTTGATGATTCCCGCTTTTTCAGAAGCGATTTCTTGAATCGTATCTCCCAAAACGTCTGTGTGATCGTAAGAAACTGTTGTGATAACGGAAACAAGCGGTGTGATCACGTTTGTTGAATCTCGTAAACCACCAATACCTGTTTCTATCAAAGCGACATCTACTTGTTGCTCCGCAAAATGTAGGTAAGCCACAATCGTGATAATTCCGAAAAATGTTGGGTATTTGCCATCGTATTTGTTCTCGACTATTTCTAAAACTTGGTTTAAGTAATCGAGCAATTTATCGTCTGGTATTTGCACTTCATTGATGCGAATTCGTTCATTGACATGGTGAATATGGGGTGATGTGAAGACACCGACTTGCAAGTTAGCATCTTTTAAAATCGAATCGACTGCATTTAGCGTGGATCCCTTGCCATTAGAGCCAGCAAAATGAATTGTTTTGAATGTATGGTGAGGGTTGCCGAGGTCTTGTAAAATATCCTCGATCATCTCCAGTGGTGTGCGTTTGTATGTACTTGAGCGAATGGAAAATACGAAGTCTAGGCATTCTTGTAAGTTAGTGTACATGGGTTTTCTCCTCTTGGTGGGTAATTTCTCAACAGAATTAGTATAACAATTTGTGACACGAAATGTCACACTTTAGATTTAGCAAACTAGATTCTAGTATATCCAGCTTTTTTCCAAATGGTGCCTGTCCCCCACACTATTCAAAAACTATTTATGATTATGTAGAATTCAATGTAGGAATGCGGCTTCGTGATGCATAATTGGTAAATAGTCATGAATATCAGAATTGTTTTTGGGACAGGCACCTAAAAAAAAAGAAAAAAAAGAAAAAGGAGACCTAAAAAAAGAGAAGGCAGTTGCCCTCTCTTCAAATTGTTATAGGTTTTTCAGTTCTTCTAATCGTTTGATAACCGTATCGCGCTTCTCAAGATAATCCGCTTCTTTCGCACGTTCTTCCGCAACAACGGCTTCTGGAGCTTTTGAAACAAAGCGTTCATTCGATAGCTTCCCTTGAACAAGTTTCACTTCTTTTTCCCATTTCGCCAGTTCTTTTTCAAGACGAGCAAGCTCTGCCTCAATGTCAATCAAGCCTTGAAGTGGTAAGAAAAGTTCAGCCCCTGTCACAACAGCCGACATCGCTTTTTCAGGTGCATCAATTCGTAAGCCGATCTCTAGTGTTTCTGGATTACAGAACTTTTCGATATACGCTGCGTTGTTTTCAAGTGTTGCCAGTGCTTTTTCGTCTTTTGCAGACAAAATCAATGGCACTTTTTTGCTCATTGGCGTCTGTACTTCTGCACGAATCGCACGTACCGAACGAATGATTTCAGAAAGCAACTTCATTTCTTCCGCTTGCTCAGGGAAATTCAAATCGTCGCGAACTGTTGGCCAACTGGCTGTCACGATGGAGTCTCCTTGATGCGGCAAGTTCTGCCAAATCTCTTCCGTGATGAATGGCATGAATGGGTGCAACAGGCGCATTGTCTGATCAAGCACATGAGCTAGAACCGAACGTGTCAGTTTCTTCGCTGCTTCATCTTCTCCGTAAAGAGGCAATTTCGCCATTTCGATGTACCAATCACAGAAATCATCCCAGATGAAGTTGTACAGCGCACGGCCGACTTCCCCGAACTCGTAGCGTTCAGACAGACGTGTCACCGTTTCAATCGTTTCATTCAAACGCGTTAAAATCCAAGCATCCGCAACTGATTTTTCACCCGTTAAATCGATTTCTTCATACTTCAAGCCGTCCATATTCATTAACGCAAAACGGGAAGCATTCCAAATCTTGTTGGCAAAGTTCCAAACCGCTTCTACCTTTTCAGTAGAGTAGCGAAGGTCTTGTCCTGGTGAAGACCCAGTTGATAAGAAGTAACGAAGTGAATCGGCACCGTACTCACTGATGACATCCATTGGATCCACACCATTACCCAGTGATTTCGACATTTTGCGGCCTTCTGCATCACGCACTAATCCATGAATCAGCACATCTTTGAACGGGCGCTCTCCGGTAAATTCAACACCTTGGAAGATCATTCGAGAAACCCAGAAGGCAATAATGTCATACCCCGTCACAAGTGTATTGGTTGGGTAATATTTTTTGAACTCTTCGTTCGTACCATCAGGCCAGCCCATTGTTGAAAACGGCCATAGAGCAGACGAGAACCAAGTATCCAGTACATCGTCTTCTTGTCGCCAGTTTTCTAAATCTTCCGGAGCCTCGTGTCCAACGAAAACCTCTCCAGTTTCTTTGTGGTACCAAGCCGGAATGCGGTGGCCCCACCAAAGCTGACGAGAGATACACCAGTCATGCAAGTTTTCCATCCAGCGCATATACGTATTTTCGAAACGCTCTGGAATGAAGTTTACTTTTCCGTCTGTATCTTGAATGTCCATAGCTTGCTGTGCAAGAGGCTTCATGCGAACGAACCATTGAGTCGACAGGTAAGGTTCTACGACAGCTCCACTGCGCTCTGAATGCCCTACAGAGTGCACATGCGTTTCAATTTTGAACAATACGTCCATCTCTTGCAGATCTTTGACGATTTGCTTACGGCATTCAAAACGGTCCATTCCTTCATACTTACCAGCATTGCCATTCATCGACCCGTCCTCGTTCATCACAAGAACACGTTCTAAATTGTGGCGATTACCGATTTCAAAGTCATTCGGGTCATGAGCTGGCGTGATTTTTACAGCACCGCTTCCGAATTCCATGTCCACGTAATCGTCTGCAACGATTGGAATTTCACGTCCAACGATTGGCAGTGTCACCGTTTTTCCGATCAAGTGCTTGTAGCGCTCGTCTTCTGGGTGAACGGCAACCGCAGTATCCCCTAGCATCGTTTCAGGCCGTGTTGTCGCTACATCGATGGAGCCTGTTCCATCTGTTAGCGGGTAGTGCATATGATAGAAAGCACCCTCGATTTCTTTGTGGATGACTTCGATATCTGAAAGGGCCGTTTTCGTTGCTGGATCCCAGTTGATGATGTATTCACCGCGGTAGATCAAGTCCTTCTCGTAAAGCTTCACGAATACTTCGCGCACTGCATGAGACAAGCCTTCATCTAATGTAAAGCGTTCACGAGAGTAATCAAGTCCTAAACCAAGCTTCGACCACTGTGCACGAATGTGTCCTGCATATTCTTCTTTCCATTTCCATGTCTCTTCGACAAATGCTTCTCGTCCAAGGTCGTAGCGTGTCTTGCCCTCAGCACGAAGCTTTTCTTCTACTTTTGCTTGTGTGGCAATCCCTGCATGGTCCATCCCCGGTAACCATAAAGCGTCGTAACCTTGCATACGCTTCATACGAGTGATGATGTCTTGCAGTGTTGTGTCCCAAGCGTGTCCTAAATGGAGCTTTCCTGTTACGTTCGGCGGTGGAATCACGATCGTATACGGCTGCTTGTCGCCTTCTGGATGAGCTTCAAAGTATTTCCCTTGTAACCACCAGTCATAGCGTCCTTGTTCGATTGACTGCGGATCGTACTTGGTCGGCATTTCAATTTCGTTTGTCATGTACGTCACTCCTTTTGGATTGATGCGAATGAAGTGGGAGAGAACACAAAAAACCCCCATCCTTCGGAAAAGGACGAGGGCATAATCGCGGTACCACCTTTAATTCATGCTTAAAAAAGCATGCACTTCATTCACTAACGGCTCTTCACCGGCTGCTACTACTTTCAAGTTCATAACAGCTGCTCCCGGGCTACCTTCGTGACTCATGACCGAAGACCTCTCACCAGCTGGCCTTCTCTCTTTGGATCAGAGGAATCTCTACTCTTCCCGTTCGTTGCATTTTATCTATGTGCTTCTTATTGTAAGCAATCTGCAACAAGGCGTCAAGTCGCTACGAAAGGAGGTGTTGCAAGATGAAAAGGCGTTACAATCCACATTTTTTGCCAGACTGGTGCCGCAAACCACGCTTTTACTGCAAATCGATTTGTATTCCCATTGCCTGCTTTCAATTGCTGCGAACGCTCTTTGTCCCTACCACAGGTGATTTTTTAGTACTTCTCGCTTTGGTTGGTTTGTGTTTTATGTTCCACCATGATGTGATCTAAGGGGAATTGTGTAGGTCGTATACGTATCTTTCCATGGCGGAAGTGCATTTTGATCAAACACAACGTAGTTTTCTTCGATATGCTCAATCGTGGAGTCGAGTAGTTCTTGTATTTCGAAAGATTCTTCGAAGTAACTAGACGCTTCTTTCTCTATGGTTGCTGGTTCATATCGTACACAAGCTTCCCACTGACAAGCCACCGCTCCTTCATCTACTGCACTGGAGTGCTTGGTCACATGAAATTCTGGTGTTGTGCCAGCCGCCACTTTTTCTGCGGCGACAACAATTTGAAATGGTAAGGCGTATTCAAAATACACGCCTTCCTCTTGCTGATCGACGTCGTCAATCAGCGTAGCAGTTGTGGGTATCTCTAGTTCTCCAGTGGCTTCCGCATCGACTGCTGCTTTCACCATCAGTTTGTAGACACCTTTCAGTTCCCAGTGCCCGTTGGTTTCTTTCCAGGTAAAGAGCGGTTGAATGCGAAAGTCGCGTGCTTCTGTAAACGTGCCAAGTGGTGGTGCCAATTGAAATGTTTCGTGTTCTGTCCAGGTTTTATCCATTAATTCCCCTCCCTGACGTATGATATGCGTGGTGTCTAAGGGAATATGCATAAATGAATTTATGGTTTTCAGCTGAAAAAGAAATCAGTAGGTACTCTAGATTTAATAATTCCAGAGAACCTACTGATTTATTTGCGTTGAGTTCCGTTCCGGGACTGCTTTCCGTGGGCGCGTAGTGAGTCTCCTCGTCGCAAGCTCTTGCAGGGCCTCACGTAACGCTTTTAATCCCACTGGAGTCAGTCCCTCCACTCCACTCAACTTGTCATTTCAGATTATAATAATTTATCCTTTAAGTTGCTTAAACGCTTCACGGAACGCTGCAATCGTTTGGTCGATATGAGCTTCTGTATGAGCTGTTGATAAGAATAATCCTTCAAACTGGGATGGTGGCAAGTAAACGCCTTGCTCGGCCATCAAACGGTAAACATCAGCAAACAAGTTCAAATCTGACGTTTTCGCCTGGTCGTAATTTGTCACTTCTTCGTTTGTAAAGAAGAAGCCGATCATGGAACCTGCGCGGTTTACTGTGTGAGGAATATTGAACTCAGTCGCCACTTGACGGAAGCCTTCTTCAAGACGGTCACCAAGTTTTTGGAAGTACTCATAGCTCTCTGGTGTTAATTGAGATAAAGTCGCATACCCTGCTGCCATAGCTAGAGGATTTCCTGATAATGTTCCCGCTTGGTACACAGAACCCGCAGGAGCGATTTGCTCCATGATGTCGCGACGTCCACCAAACGCACCTACTGGTAAGCCACCACCGATGACTTTACCAAGACACGTAATGTCCGGCTTTACGCCGTAAAAGCCCTGTGCACAGCCGTAATCTACACGGAAGCCTGTCATAACCTCATCAAAGATAAGTAGTGCGCCGTGCTCTTCTGTTATCGCACGCAAGCCTTCTAAGAATCCAGGTTGCGGTGGGACAACTCCCATGTTCCCTGCCACTGGTTCTGTGATGATCGCTGCGATGTCATCTCCAAAGTGATTGAATACCTCTTTGACGGTTTCTAGGTCATTAAATGGCACGGTTAATGTGTTTTTCGCAACTGACTCAGGCACTCCTGGTGAATCCGGAAGACCTAATGTTGCCACACCTGAACCAGCTTTAATCAACAAGCTGTCCCCGTGACCGTGGTAGCTTCCTTCAAATTTCAAAATTTTGTTGCGGCCTGTAAATCCGCGAGCTAAACGTAGTGCCGACATTGTAGCCTCTGTACCCGATGACACCATACGAATCATTTCGATCGAAGGAACGCGGTCCATGACTAACTTCGCCATTTCGTTTTCAATGAGGGTAGAAGCTCCAAAACTTGAACCAAGCTGGGCAACGCGTTGAATTTCAGATACCACTTTGTCATTCGTGTGGCCTAGAATCAGAGGTCCCCAAGACAATACATAATCGATGTAGTCATTGCCGTCGATGTCCGTGACAATAGCGCCTTTGCCTTTTTCCATGAAGATAGGTTCCATGTTCACAGATTTAAATGCACGAACAGGACTGTTCACGCCACCAGGCATCAAATCTTTTGCTTGTTCAAATGCTTGCTGAGATTTCGTGTACGTTCTCGTCATTTAGTTCTCCTCCAGCCATTTTGCTACGTCTTTTGCGTGGTAGGTCAAAATTAAATCTGCACCTGCACGTTTCATGCTTGTCATCGTTTCCATGACGACTGATTTTTCGTCGATCCAGCCATTAATGGCTGCTGCTTTGACCATCGCATACTCTCCACTTACGTTATACGCTACGATTGGAAGCTCATGAGCATTACGTACATCACGAATGATGTCCAGATAGCTGAGTGCTGGTTTGACGATCAAGAAGTCAGCGCCTTCGTCAACATCTGATTGTGCTTCCCGAAGTGCTTCAAGACGATTGGAGTAATCCATTTGATACGTCTTGCGGTCGCCGAATTTTGGTGCACCATCTGCTGCTTCACGGAATGGACCATAGTAACCAGATGCGTATTTCACTGCGTAAGACATAATCGGAATGTCATGGAATCCTGCATCGTCCAAAGCTTTGCGAATAACCACTACAAAGCCATCCATCATGTTTGACGGGGCAATAATGTCGGCTCCAGCTTGCGCTTGGCTGACTGCAGTTTTCGCCAATAAATTCAACGAATCATCGTTCACAATGCGCTCTTCCTCATCGACAACACCACAGTGACCATGGCTTGTGTATTCACAAAGACATGTGTCTGCAATCACCAACAATTGAGGATGGCGGTCTTTGACAAGTCGAGTGGCTTCTTGAATGATGCCGTGATTGTGATAAGCACCTGTCCCTAATTCGTCTTTTTCAGCTGGCAAGCCAAATAAGATGATGGACTGGATACCAAGTTCTACGATTTCATCTAATTCTTCACCCAATCGGTCTAGCGAAAATTGAAAGACGCCTGGCATAGACTTGACTTCCGTTTTACGGTTCTCGCCTTCTGCAACAAACAGTGGGTAGATTAAATCTTCTTTGTGAAGATACGTTTCTTTGACAAGCGCACGCATTGCTGCGGATGTACGCAATCTGCGGTGGCGTTTAAAAGTGGGTTGCATGTAATTCACTCCTTATATTGAATCCGTTCCGTCAGCAAATCCTCGAATGTATAGCGAGATGGCATAACGTGAACGGGAAAACCGTTATCTTGCATGGCTTTTTTAGTAATATGTCCGATCGCACAGTATATTGTTGAATTCAACACTTTGCCTTGTCCTTGCGAATAAGTATGCACGGCAGATGGACTGGCGAATACAACTGTGGTTTTGGCCATGGTTTGACATAGCTGTTCAATTTCTGAAACATTTTGTGTTAAGGCCACTGTTTCATATATTACGTAGCTTGTCACTTGTGCAGCTAAGCCAGTTTCAATGGTTGCTTTGGCCAAATTACCTTTTAGAAAGGCTACATGTTGATTAGGAGTTTGTTGTTCATTCCACTCCTTCACAAACACATCCGCACTAAAAATCGAGGGTTTGAAACTTGCCGTGTAACCATACGTAGTCAGTGCTCTTTCTGTCTTGCTTCCAACCACTGCGAACTTCGCTTGCACAGCTTGATTGGTTTGCTGAAAAAAGGCATGAACAGCTGTCTGACTTGTAAAGAGGAGCCAGTCACAGGCCATGACCTGTGCGAGCTCCGCTTCTGTTAGTACAACAGGCTGTGTTTCAATCAGCGGTAAATGGACTGGCTGAAACCCTGCATTTTTAATTGTAGTGATCAATTCTTCGTCATGTAGTTGACTCGTAAGAATGAAAGGTTCTGCTTTAGACATCGGCCTGTTCTTTGACGCGTTGGATCAAGTCATAGGCACCCTCTTTTGTAAGGGCCTCTGCAATCTCTTTCCCTAGCGCTGTTGCATCAGTTCCAGACTTTGTTTCTTTATAAACGATAGAAGCGTCAGGGGCTGCGACTAAGCCTGTCATCGTAATCATATCGCCTTGGATAACTGCATGGCCTGCAATCGGCACTTGGCAACCGCCGTCCATTGCATGAAGAAACGCACGTTCAGCTTCTACTGTTTTCCACGTGTTGGCATCTGTTAGTTTGCTTAGAGCTTCTAGTAATTCCGCATCGTCTTCACGGCATTCAATAGCAAGTGCTCCTTGCCCTACCGCTGGAATACACATTTCTGCGTCTAAGTATTCCGTGACCGTGTTGTCGCTCCAGCCTAGACGCTTTAGTCCAGCTGCTGCCAAGATGATGGCATCGTATTCACCAGCTGCTAGTTTCGCAAGGCGTGTGTCCACGTTTCCGCGAATCCACTTGATTTCGACATCAGGGCGTTGAAGTAAGATTTGTGCACTACGGCGCAAACTGCTTGTTCCTACTACTGCTCCTGCAGGTAGATCAGCAAGCTTGACGTGATCGTTCGAAATAAAGGCATCACGCTCATCGACGCGTTCAGGAACGCATCCAATTACTAAACCTTCTGGCATAGCTGAAGGCATGTCCTTCATACTGTGCACCGCGAAATCGATTTCTTTGTCGTACAAGGCTTGTTCGATTTCTTTCACGAAAAGACCTTTTCCGCCCACTTTTGAAAGTGTTACGTCTAGAATGCGATCTCCTTTAGTCACGATTTCTTTAATTTCAAATTCAAACGGGGCTCCGCTCTGTTTCATTTGCTCGATGAACCAATTTGTTTGCCATAGAGCGAGTTTGCTTCGGCGTGAGCCAACGATAATTTTACGCATAGTTCTCAACCTTTCTAGTTACCATAAGTGAAATTCGGAAAACGAGCTTCCGAGGAAAAAATTAATCAGTACAAATAAGAATGCATACACATGAATCCATGCATAGGTCGTTCCCACAATGCGTGGACGTTCGCGCGTGATAAATACGAACAAATACACGACCAGTAAGAGAAACGACGTGACGATTTTTGAGTCGAGCCAGTTAAAGCCATCAATTGCAATATAGCCCCACTCTAAGCCTAACAATAAGCTCACAAATAATAAAGGAATACCCGCTATTATGGAATAAGTCATCATGGCTTCAGCTTGTGCGAGTGAAGGCAATCGGGCAAATTGCGCTGTCCATTTCTTCTTTTTCAACATGCGGTAAAGCACTAAATACAAAATAGAGAATACGAAGGACACGGAAAATGCCACATACGCGAGTATGGCGAATGTAATATGAATGATGAGCAATTCACTGATTAAGTATTCCGAAACTTCTCCACCTGTCGTCCGCCCTGCCCCGAAAGTGTGAATGACTAAAAATACGAAGCCGAGACAGCTGAACAATAAAGCAGGGATATCTAATTTCCAGATCACTTTTAATGCAATTGTCACACCAAGTAATAACCAGGCATAAAAATAGAACCCTTCTTCAAGTGACAAGATTGGAAAACGATTGTCATTTATAAATAAATACAGCAGTAGAAGCGTCTGGACACTCCACCCTGTAATCAGTAGAGACGTGCCAATACGATTCATGCGCGTGTTCTTTTTCAAGAAGTCGATGACATAAAAAACGAGGCTGACAGCAATCACGATTACGATGATTTCCTGTAGCCGTAACATCCATAACTCATTCATTGCAATCATCCTCTACTGAAATTCAAAGAAAAAAGGCATTTCTCTATCATCTATTATGCCACAAATAGATTGGAGAAACGCCTTTTCAGTCTTTAAAACGAGTATTCACCGCGTGCCAATTGTGCTTCTTGAGAAGTTTTGGCTTTCGCGGTTTTGGCTTTTTGTTGAGCAAGCTGTACTTCGTCTTTGACCTCTTCTTCGATACCAAAGATTTGCTGGAACATAGCTAGTTGCTTGGCAGCTTCTGGGCTAGTTGACAACTCTTTTGCTTGAAGAATCGGTTCCTTCAACAGCTTATTAATAATTGATTTCGTATGTTTGTTTAAAATTTTGCGTTCACGTTCTGTCAGTTCAGGCATTTTGTTTTCAATCGATGCCATCGTTTCTTGTTGAATCGTGGTTGCTTTCTTGCGAAGTGCTGAAATCACAGGAACAACACCTAATGTGACAATCCATTCATTAAATGTCGCAACTTCTGTTTCAATCATGCCTTCAATCTTCGCTGCTGCACGTTTTCGCTCAGCTAAGTTAGCTTCTACGATGCCTTGAAGATCATCGATGTCATACAAGAAGACGTTCGGTAAATCCCCGATTTTTGGGTCTAAGTCGCGTGGTACGGCGATATCCACCATGAATAATGGCTTCCCTTTACGCAGTTTATCAACAAATTCCATCAATTCGAAATCGATGACGTAAGTCGAAGAGCCTGTTGAGCTGATTAAAATGTCCGCTTCAAGTAGCGTACACTGCAACTCATCAAGAGGTTTTGCCTTGCCATCAAATTTAGCAGCAAGCAGTTCTGCTTTTTCAAACGTGCGGTTGATGACGGTCACTTTTCCAGCGCCAGAACCATGTAGGTTTTGGATAGCCAGTTCGCCCATCTTCCCTGCGCCGAGAATGACGATATGCTTGTTTTTCAGTGAACCGAAAATTTTCTTTCCGAGTTCAACTGCCGCATACGATACAGATACTGCGTTTTCCCCAATGGCTGTTTCAGCATGTGCCCGTTTTGCGAACGTCACTGCTTGTTTGAACAACTGGTTAAAGACGGTACCCGTCGTGCCATTTTCTTGACCCGAAAGGAAGCTTTTCTTCACTTGTCCGAGAATTTGTGTTTCCCCAAGAACCATCGAGTCGATCCCCGCTGATACTTTGAACAAGTGCTTCTTTGCCTCATCTTCTTCTTTGATGAACACGTAACGAGTCAGTTCATCAATGCTAAGGTCAAACCAAGCAGCTAAAAATTGCTTTATATAGTATTTCCCTGTGTGCAACTGATCTACAGTAGCGTAGACTTCTGTTCGGTTACACGTCGAGACGATTACATTTTCGAGTATGCTTTTTTGCTCCTGCAACGCTTCCATTGCATTCGGAAGTTCCGCTTCAATAAATGAAAGCTTTTCACGAATCTCAACAGGCGCTGTTCGGTAGTTGACACCGACCACGAGAGTGTTCATTGCGTCATATCTCCTTTATACGTCCATTTCACTAGTCCTAGTATAGCATACGAGTAGGACAGCGTACTTCGACATTTGTGAACACTGTATGAAAGAAAAATGTGGGTTCACGTTCTAGTTTAGAATGATTCTAAAGCTAGTGTATCAAAAGGTCGTGAGGCTTACAACGATATGGGCTTATTCAGATTATTTGGTTTTTAGTGGCTAGATATCAATTTGGTATTTATTCCCTTTTGGGTACCTGTGCACCAAACTACTCTGACTATTCACTGCAATTACATAACCATTCACAATAAATCAAGCTATGACTGCATTCTTTTATTTTTATGCAAATTGTGTTGAATAGTTTGGTGCACAGGTACATAGAAAATACAAAAAAGTCTGCCCCACAGCCCTTTCCTCCAAACCTTGCAAGGAAAAAACTGCGGAACAAACCAGAGTGACCTTATTTTTCAATTGCTTTACGAATTTCGTCCCATGCTTCATCATGGCCTTTGCCCGTTTCCGACGAGAAAAGAACTAGAGGATCGGCTGCATCCATATCCAACGTTTCTTTGACGATTTTCTTATGCTTTTCCCATTTGCCCTTCGGTATCTTATCGGACTTTGTCGCGACAATGATACACGGAATGGAATAGTGCTTCAAGAAATCATACATCATGATGTCGTCATTTGTAGGTGGGTGGCGCAGATCAACAATTAAGACAACAGACTTCAACGTTTCACGAGAAGTGAAATACGTTTCAATCATTCGGCCCCATGCTGCTCTTTCTGTTTTTGAAACTTTGGCATAGCCATATCCCGGTACGTCGACGAAAACAAGTTGCTCTTCGATTTTATAGAAGTTGAGCGTTTGTGTTTTCCCCGGCTTAGATGAAATACGTGCCATGCTTTTGCGTCCAATCATGCGATTGATGAAAGACGATTTCCCTACATTTGAACGACCTGCTAAGGCCACTTCAGGCAGACCCGTTTCTGGGTACTGCTCGGGGCGGACGGCGCTGATCAGTAATTCAATATTGTTAATTTGCATAAGTTGTCTCCTCCAGTGCGATGGCCAAAACTTCCTCCACCTGTGAAACTGGATGGAATGTTAACTCTCCGCGAATGCTTTCCGGAATGTCTTCCATGTCCGGTACATTGTCCTTTGGCATAATGATGGTGTTGATGCCGGCACGGTGCGCACTCAATGTTTTTTCTTTTAGTCCACCTATTGGTAAGACGCGACCACGCAGTGTTACTTCTCCAGTCATCCCTACTTCACGTTTTACAGGACGACCAGTCAATGCTGAGACTAGTGCCGTTGTGATTGTGATTCCAGCGGAAGGTCCATCTTTAGGAACTGCGCCTTCTGGAACGTGAATGTGGATATCAAATTTCTCATGGAAGTCTGATGCAATGCCTAGAGATTCTGCATTAGATCGTACATAGGATAACGCTGTTTGCGCAGACTCTTTCATAACGTCGCCTAGTTTCCCTGTCAATTGCAATTTGCCTTTTCCAGCGGATAAGGATACTTCGATTTGCAAAGTATCTCCACCAACAGAAGTATACGCTAAACCTGTTGCAGCACCGACTTGGTTAGACTCTTCAGCCTGTCCGTGTCGGAACTTGCGCTTGCCCAGGAAATATTCTAGGTTCTTCACTGTGACAGATACTTTTTTCTTCTCACCTTTAACGATTTGAAGAGCGGCTTTACGGCAGATGCCGGCAATTGTTCGCTCGAGTGAACGAACGCCTGCTTCACGCGTGTAATAACGGACGACATCAAGTAAGACATCGCGTTTGATAGAAATCTTGGATTTCGTCAAGCCATGTTCTTTCATTTGCTTCGGAAGTAAATGATGTTCGGCGATATCGACTTTTTCCATTTCTGTATAACCGGCAAGAGAAATCACTTCCATCCGGTCACGTAAAGGACCCGGAATAGAGGATAAATCGTTGGCCGTCGCAATAAATAACACATTAGACAGATTGTACGATTCTTCGATGTAATGATCGCTGAACGAATTGTTTTGCTCTGGGTCCAAAACTTCCAACATGGCAGACGAAGGATCACCGCGGAAGTCATTCGACATTTTATCGATTTCGTCCAGCAGGAAGACAGGATTAATTGTTCCAGCTTTTTTCATCCCTTGAATGATACGGCCTGGCATTGCGCCAATATACGTACGGCGATGCCCACGAATTTCAGACTCATCACGCACGCCACCTAGAGCGACACGGACGAAGTTACGGTCCAAAGATTCGGCAATCGATTTAGCCAGTGATGTCTTCCCTACTCCTGGAGGTCCCACTAAACATAGGATAGGTCCTCTTAATGATTGGGTTAACTGGCGAACGGCTAAATATTCTAAAATACGTTCTTTCACTTTTTCGAGACCATCATGATCACGGTCCAAAATTTCTTGAGAACGATGGATATCGAGCTGATCTTCCGTTTTACTTGTCCATGGAATCGAAGTCATCCAGTCCAAATAATTGCGGATTACACCACTCTCGGGAGACTGGGCAGGAATGCGCTCAAAGCGGTCCAATTCTTTTAAAACATTTTTACGAGTAGCTTCTGGGAAACCGGTCGCTTCAATCTTTTTACGGAGGTCAGATACTTCACCAGTCTTGCCGTCTTTGTCACCAAGCTCTGATTGGATGGCTTTCATCTGTTCGCGCAAGTAAAATTCTTTTTGCGTCTGTTCCATAGCTTTTTTGACACGAATTTGAATCTTTTTCTCAAGATCCAAGATTTCTTTCTCGTTTTCTAGCTTTTCAACCAAGTACATTAAGCGATCTGTGACATCAAAGGTTTCAAGAACTTCTTGTTTCGCAGTTACTCGAAGCGGTAAATGTGTCGCCACCGTGTCTGCCAGTCTTCCTGGTTCAGGAATCTCAGCTGCAGCACGTGAAGATTCTTCCGACACTTGCTTAGAGAGCTTACTGAATTTCGTAAAGCCTTCGTGAAGCGTGCGCATCAATGCTTCTTGTTCAGAAGAAGGCAATTTGGATTCAGTAATCGTAGAAACGACTACTTGATCGAATGCTTTAGCATCTTCATAAGATTCAATGACGGCGCGTTCTAGTCCCTCTACTTGTACACGCATTGTGCCGTTCGGTAATTTCATCAATTGACGAATATGGACCACTACACCTACCGTGTAAAGATCATCTTGACTCGGGTTATCGAGTTCCATATCTTTTTGTGCGACAAGTACAATTTTTTCATCTAGTTTCATGGCTGCTTGTAAGGCCGCCATTGATTTCTTTCTTCCTACATCGATATGTAGTGTAAGTGTAGGAAATACGAGGAGTCCTCGTAATGGGAGTACGGGATAACGTGTACTTTCTTGTGAGGTCATCAAGATTCCACCTTTCATGGTCTATGTTGACCAGCTTGTTCATTTAGTATACTCGAAACCGGGCAAATATCCCTAAGGACATGCACTTTCTTCCTGTAACTGATGAATGGTTGGTTTGTGAAGCTTTGGTGGTGCCGGGTGTTTAGTTTCCATAAAACGACTTCGTCTCATTAAAACTCAATTATGTCGAATAAATCCGTGTTTCGTCCTAACAAATTGCGTTTAATGCACATGAAATCACGATTACGTACGAAGAACGACCGCTCAGTTTCTGAACAGTCGGCTCCACATCTAACGCAATCGAGTTGCACCTCCTAGAAATCACGCAAAATGCCATCGCTCCCGCAAAGGCTGAAAAACGCCTTCACGGGCACGACCGATTCCTTCGGAGTTTCTAGAACGGCGTTCTCCACATCTAAAAATAAAAAACTGACTTCCTGTCGGCTCATAGTTGAGCTAACAGAAAGCCAGCTGGATGTTTGCGATTAAGCAGACGTCTTTGTATCGTTTTGGAATTCCGTGCCGTCTTCTTTTAATAACTTCGGCGGTTTGCTTTCCGTTACGGTTTCTTTTGTGATGACACATTCTACTATGTCTTCACGAGAAGGAAGATCGAACATCACATCCAACATGATATTTTCGATGATGGAGCGCAATCCACGAGCACCTGTTTTACGTTCAATCGCCAGTTTTGCGATTTCAGTAAGAGCATCCGGATTAAAAGTTAGTTTCACGCCATCTAGTTCCATCATTTTTTCGTACTGTTTGACCAAAGCATTTTTAGGTTCCGTTAAAATTTGAACAAGAGCGTCCACATTTAACGTTTCTAAGCTTGCTAACACTGGTAAACGGCCGATAAATTCTGGGATTAGACCAAATTTCAATAGATCTTCAGGAATCAGGTTTGCCATTAAGCTATCTGCTTCTGGATCTTTCTTGTTTGGATCTGCACCGAAACCGATGATTTTTTCACCCATACGACGTTTGATGATGGATTCGATGCCATCAAATGCACCACCGACAATAAACAAGATGTTTGTTGTGTCGATTTGTAAGAATTCTTGATGAGGATGCTTACGTCCGCCTTGTGGTGGCACGCTTGCTGTTGTACCTTCAAGAATTTTCAGAAGTGCTTGCTGAACGCCTTCACCTGATACATCACGCGTAATCGATGGGTTTTCTGATTTACGTGCTACTTTATCGATTTCATCGATGTAGATGATACCTTTTTCTGCACGTTCAATATCGTAATCCGCTGATTGGATCAATTTAAGTAGAATGTTTTCTACGTCTTCCCCGACATAGCCGGCTTCTGTTAGTGAAGTCGCATCTGCAATTGCAAATGGTACATTTAGAATGCGTGCAAGTGTCTGAGCAAGAAGCGTTTTCCCGCTACCTGTTGGTCCAATTAGGACGATATTCGATTTTGATAATTCGACTTCGTCGATGACGCTATTTGAATTGATACGTTTGTAATGATTATAAACGGCAACTGCCAGTGCTTTTTTCGCGCGGTCTTGTCCAATGACATATTCACCGAGAATCCCTTGAATTTCACGTGGTTTTGGTACTTCACGGTATTCAACTTCTTCTTCTGTTCCTAGTTCTTCCTCTACAATTTCAGAGCAAAGATCGATACATTCATCACAAATATATACTCCAGGGCCAGCTACAAGTTTGCGGACCTGTTCTTGAGGTTTACCGCAGAACGAACACTTTAAGTTCCCTTTTTCGTCGTTAAATTTGAACACTGTACTCACCCCTATTCAGAGATTTAGTTTACAAGATTATGGTATGTATAGCAAATGAAATGATTATGTAAAGAACAAGGCACAGAATCCTCTGTACCTTGCTCCGTAGTAGTAAACTTATTTAGTTACTTTAGCGTTGTCTACTAAGAATTCAACCGTCTTTTGGAAACGAAGATCGTTTTCTAGAATAGCTGTTCCACCAAGAGCAGTTTTGATTTGATCAAGTGACATATTGAATTGCTCTGTCATTTTTTCAAGTTCAGCATTAATGTCTTCTTCAGTTACTTCGATGCCTTCAGCTGCAGCGATTGCTTCAAGAGTTAGAGATACACGTACGCGGTTCTCTGCATCTTCTTTCATTTGTGTACGAAGTGCTTCTTCATCTTGACCAGAGAACTGGTAGTAAAGATCAAGGTTCATACCTTGTTGTGAAAGGCGCTGACCGAATTCTTGTAGCATACGATCTACTTCTGAATCGATCATAGCTTGTGGAATATCAACCTCTGCGTTAGCAGCTGCTTTTTCAACAAGCTCGTCACGAAGTGATTGTGCTGCTGTTTGTTTTTTCTCTTCAGTTGTTTGTTCAGTTAACTTTGTGCGAAGTGCATCAAGTCCTTCAACATTTTCGTCAACTTCTTTAGCGAAGTCATCGTTTAGTTCTGGAAGAACTTTTCCTTTAACTTCTTTCACTGTTACTTTGAAAGTTGCTTCTTTACCAGCAAGCTCAGCTGCATGGTATTCTTCTGGGAATGTTACGACTACATCTTTCGAGTCGCCTGTTTTAGAACCGATAAGTTGCTCTTCAAAGCCTGGGATGAATGTGTTTGATCCGATTTCTAGATCGTAATCTTCACCAGTTCCACCTTCGAATGCTTCTTCGCCAACAAATCCTTCGAAGTCGATTGTAGCAGTATCACCTTCAGCAATTGCATCTTCTTTTACTGACATTTCAGCAAGACGCGCTTGGTGGTTTGATAATTGCTCGTTGATTTCTTCTTCAGTTACAGTCTCTTCAAGTGGAGTCACTTCAAGACCTTTGTACTCACCAAGTTTTACTTCAGGTTTTACAGTTACTTTCGCAGTGAAAACAACTGGCTCGCCTTTTTCAATTGACTCGATGTCGATTTCAGGACGATCCACTGGGTCGATTCCTGACTCATCCAAAGCTTTTGTGTAAGCTTCTGGAAGAACGATGTCGATTGCATCTTGATAAAGTGCTTCTTCACCGTATTTTTTGTTGAACATTTGGCGTGGCATTTTTCCTTTGCGGAATCCAGGCTCGTTAATGTTTTTTACAACTTTTTTAAACGCTTCGTCGATAGCTTTCTTAAACTCTTCTGCAGAAACTTCAAACGTTAATACGCCTTCATTTCCTTCTTGCTTTTCCCATTTCGTAGACATATATTCGACCTCCAACAATTGGTTTCATTTTTGACTAATCCATTATTTAATGTATTGACAACTTGTACATTATACCATAGTTCACAGCACTTTCAACCTATTGTATTTCAAGAAGCGCATAGAGCTGATCGATTTTATGAATCATGCGTAATACACGTTGATCAGAGCGAGCTGCCTCTCCCTGTAATAATTCTTCAAAATACAAGGTATAGCCATCCACGACCTCGTCATCTGAAAAGCCATTCCACACGTACGGAAATTGTAAATAACAATGATGTTGGAAGGTATCTCGGATGAGCAGATAAGCGGTCGGTTCATTTTCAAGCCGCTCTTCAATCTTTTTGACAAGCTCATGGAAGCGTGTGTTTTCAAAAGGTTCATCGAGTGCTGCTGGCACCCAGGGTTGATCCCAGTTGAATTTTCGAACACGTACCGTTTGTTTGCTGTCTGAGGAGATGAGAAGCAAAAGTGCCAATGTTTGAATGACCGGATGCACGGTTGAATGTTCCACAATGGTTTTCCATTCAGCCTCTAGCTTTTGACAGTCTCCTTCAAAGGCCACGAGGAGCAATCGGTATTGCACCACGAGAGGTTTATCGAAAAACGTGGACTCTTCGTATTCTTCACGCTTTAATTCTGCAAGTGGTTCAGGGATTGGTTTTGTTTCTGCGTTCGCAGCAAGTCTACCACTTAAGTCGCGTAGATGTAGCCACTTTTCTTTTCGTTCAGGCGATAGCACTCGTTCATCGATTAATGTCGAAATTAGAGCATCGGCCTCTTCGAAACGACGAAGTTCGACGAGTAACGTGACATACAAGTCCATAAGTTCCTCATATTGCTCGAAACCTTCGTGAAGCAATAGGTCACAAATGATGAGGGCTTTCTCAAATTCACGAATCTCATAAAGCGCATAGGCGAAGATGAGCTGTGCTTCTGGTTCAAGTTCTCCAAGTTCTTTTGCCGTTTCGAAATGGCGCACGGACTCCATAAAATCATGTCGATCGGCTGCACGAAGAGCTTTGTCGATTTGCGTGGTTAATGCGCCGGGAAAGATGATCATGTTGCCGCGACGTTCTAGTTTTTGTTTTTTCATAAGTCCACCTGCTTCCTGCAGTCTACGAACAAATTAGTAAAAAAGCCTTCTTCTTTCCATTTTAATGTAGGAAGAAGAAGGCTTACAAGTAAAATTACGACCCTGGAGGGATTCGAACCCCCGACCGACGGCTTAGAAGGCCGTTGCTCTATCCTGCTGAGCTACAGGGTCAAAGTACTCCCCTATCCATGGACAGGAAAGACATTTCTCATTATAGATAGCCACCGAATTAAAGTCAATGGTATTTCAGAAAAATTAATTAAGGCCGTTCCAATCTGCTCTCAAAAGTTGGATGGCAGCCCCGCGATGCGAAATAGCTGCTTTCTGCTCGGGTGTAAGCTCGGCCATCATTTTTTGCTGCTCAGGAAGCCAAAAAATCGGATCATAACCAAAGCCATAATTCCCTTTGCGTTCCGTAGCAATTTGCCCTTCACATGTACCACGGTAAGTTTTCGTTTGCTCACCAGGACTCGCTAGAGCAATAGCACAAACAAATCGTGCTGTACGTGCTTCGCCTTCAACGTTTTGAAGATTAGTAAGCAACTTGTCCATATTTGCTTCGTCACTCTTCTCTTCGCCTGCATAACGCGCTGAGAAAATTCCCGGCTCGCCGTTCAGCGCATCTACCTCTAATCCGCTATCGTCCGCTATGACAATCGTATTAAGCTCGTTAGCCAATGCCTCGGCTTTTAAACTAGCATTCTCTTCAAAAGTTGAACCAGTTTCTTCAATATCTAAATGTGACGCCACGTCATCAAGTGTTTTAACTGTGTAGCCAAGTGGTCCAAAAATTGATTCAAAGTCTTTTGCTTTTCCTTTATTTTTCGTAGCGATTAAAATATCTGGCATTACACGAGACCTCCAGTTTCATTTCCTACTTCTTGTGCAAAAGCCCCTAACGTCTCTTGTTGAATGATAATCAGTTCTCGAATGGCTTGTTCTCCTAATTCAAGAAGTTCATTTAACTGCTGACGTGTAAAGGTTGCTTCTTCACCAGTGCCCTGGATTTCAACGAACTCCCCTTTACCTGTCATCACCAAGTTCATATCTACATGTGCAGCCGAATCTTCGACGTAATCAAGGTCAGCTACTGCTCCAGACTCTAAAATCCCTACACTCACAGCTGCTAAAAAGTCTTTCACCGGAAATACAGGCAGTTGTTTTTCTTCCACAAGACGACCGATAGCTAGCGTCATGGCAACAAAAGCACCTGTAATTGACGCGGTGCGTGTCCCGCCGTCCGCTTGAATGACATCGCAATCAATCCAAATCGTACGCTCACCTAATGCTTCTAAATCCACTACAGAACGAAGAGCACGGCCGATCAGGCGCTGGATTTCCATTGTGCGGCCACCAATTTTGCCTTTTGCTGCTTCACGGTGTGAGCGGCTATGTGTGGCACGAGGAAGCATTGAATATTCTGCTGTTATCCAACCTTTTCCCTGTCCACGTAAAAACGGTGGCACCTTCTCTTCAATGGTCGCGTTACAAATAACTCGAGTTCCCCCAACAGTGATCAATACAGATCCTTCTGGGTGGGTGATAAAATCTTTTTCAATCGTTACTGGTCTTAGTGTTTGTGCAGTGCGTTCATCATGTCGCATGTTATCATCCTTTCTGTCGTAGAAAGACCCTCTGCAGGAAATCCTGTGGAGGGTCAAAATTGAATTCGTCGCACATCGGCGTCATCCAGTTCAAGCCAGCGTTCGGCAATGTCTTTGAACATGGGAATGGAACCTGTTGTATAAAAAATCGGTTGTTTGTTACCTCGTTTAGTGTTGTGTTGTTTATGAAAATCGAGATACCCTCTCACATCGCTTGCCGTTTCCTGCGCTGAAGACACGACATGCACATGTTTACCGACCACTTCTTCGATATGAGACTGCAATAACGGGTAATGCGTGCAACCAAGTATGATTGTATCGAAATCTTTACCACGTAGTGGTGAAAGTGCTTCTTCTACCATCTTGTGTGCAAACTCACCTTCGTATTCATTACTTTCAACAAGTGGCACAAATGTTGGACAGGCCAAGGCTTCCACCTGGCTTGATGAACTAAGTGCCGAAACTGCATATTCGTATGCGCCACTCTTAACAGTCCCCAACGTTCCTAAAACGACCACTTTATGGTTTCTCGTAGCTTTGGAAGCAGCCCGTGCACCCGGAAAAATGACTCCCAGCACTGGGAACGGCATCTTTCGACTGAGCGAATTGAGTGCAACTGCGGTAGCCGTATTACACGCTATGATTAGCATTTTAACGTCCATCTTTTGAAGAGCTAGTGAGATTTGCCAAGTAAATTTGCGCACTTCTTGTGGACTTCGAGGTCCATAGGGGCAACGTGCTGTATCACCGACATATATAATTTGTTCATTTGGTAACAAGCGCATAATTTCTTTGGCAACGGTTAAGCCGCCTACACCTGAATCAAGAATACCAATCGGACGATCCACAGAAATTCCTCAGTTCTTTTTCATTTCTTTGTGTAGTTTGTGAAGCAATTCTGTCAGCTGTTCAACATCTTGCTCTGTGAACGTTTCGAGTTCTACTGACAAAAAGTCGCGTCGTTTGTTGATTACTTCTTCAATGATGCGCTCTCCTTCAGAAAGGAGGTGAATCCGCACTACACGACGATCTGACTCATCGCGCACGCGCTGAACAAGATGATTGGCTTCCATGCGGTCGACCAAATCTGTCGTTGTACTGAATGCCAAATACATTTTCGTAGATAAATCACCAATGGTCATATCGCCAGATTCGTGTAACCACTGTAGGGCAATAAATTGTGGTGGTGTAATTGTATAAGAACTTAATATTTGTCTGCCTTTTTGTTTGATTACGCCTGAGATATAGCGCAATTCTTTTTCGAGCACAGCTACGCGATCTGCGTCATGCTTTACCGGCTCATTGATTTCGTTCGTCATCAAATCCCTCGCTTTTACATATCCTTGTAGTCCTTATTGTGACGTTTTCTACGTAAAATTACAAGCGTCTGTCGTTGTTTAGTGAATTTCACCTAACCGGATGAGTTCTTCAAGTGCTGCTTTTCTACCGGACACGCCAAGCTTTTGGATTGCATTCGATATATGATTGCGCACTGTCTTCTCACGGATCTCCAGTGCTGCTGCGACTTCTTTTGTCGACATCCCCGCTGTTAGTAGTTGAAAAACGTCCCGTTCACGCTGCGTTAAAATGAAATAATTGGATTGAAACAAAAAATCCCTCCCCGTTTCTATTCATACTGTATGAATAAGCTGGGGAAGGCGTGCGTATCACTAAGCGTGTTGCAACTGTTTTTTTGTTTCTTCTGTCCAAGCCACTGGTTTTCCTGTGATACGGTGAATCTGGACGATGGTTCCTCGACCAGTTGCGGTGATGTCATTTTTTTCGTTGACCATCATGTAATGGACGTCCATGGACGATGTTCCTACGGAGTTGGCCTTCACATAAACACGTAGCTTCTCATCAAAATACACTTGTTTCACAAAATCGCACTGCAAATCGGCGACTACCGGAATGGTCTCTCCTTTTGGATCTAACCAATCGTTCATTAACTGGATGTGTTTGAAAAATTCAATCCGCGCATATTCAAAATAAGCGAAGTTGACCGTATTGTTTAAATGCCCGTACATATCCGTCTCGCTGAACCGGACACTCACTTCGGAATAAAATTGAAATTCTTTACGCCATGTATCGACATCTTGGATATAGCTTGCTCTCATGATACATCCCCCTTAAAATGAATGACTATTCAGTTATTAGTATAGCATAATTCGGTTTTCGAAGGAAGATGTTGGGAGACTGGTTTTTGGAAGTCAAATTGTCTCCTGAGAATCCTTGCTTTTAACAAAAAGAAGCCCCTCGCTTTTACAAGCAAGGGGCATTCTCCGCATCTAATCCACTCGAGCTCCGAACGCCAGAAATCCACGCAAAAAATCGGTCGCCACAACCGAGGCAAGAATGCCTCAATTGCAACGCCCGATTTTCGCAAAATTTCTAGAATAGCGTTCTCCGCATCTAAATCTTAATCAACCATGTTGTCAGAACCGAAGAAGTTACGGAACATTTGAACCGTAGTATCGCGGTTAAGAGCAGCGATTGACGTTGTTAATGGAATACCTTTAGGACAAGCGACTACACAGTTTTGTGAGTTACCGCAGTTAGCGATACCGCCTTCGCCCATAATTGCATTTAGACGCTCATCTTTGTTCATAGAACCTGTTGGATGTGCGTTGAATAGACGAACTTGTGAAAGTGGTGCTGGACCCATGAAGTTTGATTTGTCGTTGACGTTTGGACACGCTTCAAGACAAACTCCACATGTCATACATTTTGAAAGTTCATATGCCCATTGACGTTTACGTTCAGGCATACGAGGGCCTTCTCCTAAGTCATACGATCCATCAATCGGAACCCATGCTTTCACACGTTTTAATGAATCAAACATGCGAGTACGGTCTACTTGAAGGTCACGAACGACTGGGAATGTGCGCATTGGCTCAAGTCTGATCGGGTGCTCTAATTTATCAACTAGCGCTGAACATGATTGCATTGGACGGCCATTGATGACCATTGAACATGCTCCACAAACTTCTTCTAGACAGTTCATATCCCACGTTACCGGTTTCGTTGCTTTTCCATCTTTATTGACTGGATTTTGACGAATTTCCATTAGCGCAGAAATAACGTTCATGTTCGGACGGTAATTAACTTCAAAGGCTTCGAAATAAGGTTCCGAGTCAGGTGTATCTTGACGTTGAATTTCAATTGTAATTCTTTTTGCTTCAGTAGCTGTCACCATTGATTATTTCCCTCCTTTAGAAGAATAATCCCGCTTACGTGGTGGAATCAACGAAACGTCGATTGCTTCGTAAGTGATGATTGGTGCACCTGTAGCTGGATCAAATTCCGCTACAGTTGTTTTCATGAATTCCTCGTCATTACGTTCAGGGAAGTCAGGTTTGTAGTGAGCACCACGGCTTTCGTCACGCTGAAGCGCGCCGATCGTGATGACTCGTGCAAGGTAAAGCATGTTCTTTAATTGACGTGTGAATGAAGCCCCTTGGTTCGACCACTGCTGTGTATCGTCCATGTTGATGCGCTCCCAACGGTCCATCAATTCGAGAATCTTTTTATCCGTTTGTTCAAGCTTGTCGTTGTAACGAACAACAGTTACGTTATCCGTCATCCACTCGCCTAATTCTTTATGAATCAAGTAAGCATTTTCAGAACCTTGCATGTTCAATACTTTGTCCCACTCTTGTTGTTCTTTTTGAACTTCACGAGCAAAGATATCGTCTGGAAGATCTACTGCAGACTTCTCAAGACCTCTCATGTATTTCACAGCATTAGGTCCTGCTACGCTTCCGCCGAATACAGCAGAAAGTAATGAGTTAGCACCTAAACGGTTTGCACCATGTTGAGAGTAATCACATTCACCCGCTGCAAACAATCCAGGGATGTTTGTCATTTGATCGTCATCAACCCAAAGTCCGCCCATTGAATAGTGAACTGCTGGGAAGATTTTCATTGGCACTTTACGTGGGTCATCACCAGTGAACTTCTCGTAAATCTCGATGATTCCACCAAGTTTCACGTCAAGTTCATGCGGATCTTTGTGAGAAAGATCTAGATAGACCATGTTCTCGCCATTGATACCTAGCTTTTGGTTGACGCACACGTCAAAGATTTCACGAGTGGCAATGTCACGTGGAACTAGATTTCCGTAATCCGGGTATTTTTCTTCTAAGAAGTACCACGGCTTACCATCTTTATACGTCCACACGCGTCCACCCTCACCACGAGCTGATTCTGACATCAGGCGTAGTTTGTCATCTCCAGGAATAGCAGTTGGGTGAATTTGAATGAACTCACCGTTTGCATATTTTGCACCTTGTTGGTACACGATTGACGCTGCAGAACCTGTATTGATGATAGAGTTTGTCGTTTTACCGAAGATAATACCAGGTCCACCAGTTGCCATAATAACAGCATCTGCACGGAACGCTTGAATTTCACCAGTGTTTAAGTTTTGAGCCTTGATTCCGCGACAAATGCCATCTTCATCTTTGATTATGCCGAGGAATTCCCAACCTTCATACTTTGTTACTAATCCGTCAACTTCATAACGACGAACTTGCTCATCAAGTGCATACAGTAACTGTTGACCAGTTGTAGCACCCGCGAATGCTGTACGGTGATAAAGCGTTCCACCGAAACGACGGAAATCTAGAAGACCTTCTGGTGTACGGTTGAACATAACACCCATACGGTCGAATAAGTGAATAATTCCTGGCGCTGCATCAGCCATAGCTTTTACAGGACCTTGGTTGGCTAAGAAGTCACCGCCATACACTGTATCGTCAAAGTGCTTGTACGTTGAATCTCCTTCACCTTTTGTATTTACTGCACCATTAATTCCACCTTGCGCACAAACTGAATGAGAGCGCTTTACGGGAACTAATGAGAATAGATCAACAGGCGTACCGTTTTCGGCAGCTTTCATTGTTGCCATAAGACCTGCAAGGCCTCCACCGACAACGATTAATTTACTTTTTGCCATGCTTTTCTCACTCCTCGAATTTTTAGTAGTGGTGGTTGATTACACGAATGCAAGCAATGCGCGGATGCCCACTACTGTCAATGCTAAGAAAATACCAATCGTTGCGTATGTAGCCAAGCGTTGTGAAGCAGCGGATTGTGTAATTCCCCAAGTTACTAGGAATGACCAAATACCATTCGCAAAGTGGAAAGTTGCTGCAACTACACCAGCTACGTAGAAACCAAACATCCAAGGATTTGCTAGAATATCAACCATCATATTGTAATCGGCTGTATCTGCACCAATTGCAACCTGCCAGCGTGTCTCGTATACGTGCCAAGCAATAAAGATAACTAAGAAAATACCTGTAATACGTTGTGCAACGAACATCCAGTTACGGAATGTTCCGTAACGTTTTGTGTTGTTTTTTGCAGTGAAAGCAATGTAGATTCCGTAAAATGCATGGAACATTAAAGGTAAGAAAATTACAAAGATTTCAAGTGCATAACGGAATGGTAAGCTTTCCATAAAGTGTGCTGCATCGTTAAATGCTTGTTCTCCGCGTGTTGCAAAGTGGTTGACGACTAAATGCTGAGTTAAGAACAACCCAACCGGAATGATTCCTAATAAGGAATGCAGACGACGCCAAAAAAATTCGTTGTTTTTCGCCAAGATGGTAACCCCCCTCAAATTTTGCGATTGACTTCTCACGGCGATGTGAGCTGCCAATAATTGTTACGATAAACGAAATATCGCCATCCGTAACGGCCTTGTAGTTTAACATAACTATTGTACTCCCCGTAAATAGGTAGGTCAAGGCACTTCAGGACTGAGAATCCTTCTCAAACACTAGATTTCTCTAGGCTTCCCGATGGGTTGTGTCTTTTTTCACATACGCAACTACTAATCTAACATGCTATACTGATATCGTTGATTTTGGAAAGTGAGTGGTTCCTATGGAAAAAACACAAGAAAAAATGATACCTCAGTTCGGCTATGAATTAATTCGTGACCATTTAATTGCCAACCTTCTAGGGAAGCATGAGCAGGAAGTCCTTTATTGGGCTGGTAAAGATTTGGCTCGGAAATTCCCCTGCAGTTCGATTGATGAAATTGAAGCCTTTTTCCAACAAGCTGGTTGGGGAGAACTACATACTCACAAATCGTCAAAACATGAAGTTGTATTTCATTTACAGAACAGCCTTCGGTCGTCTCTTCGATCTGATCGCTGCTTTAAGCTTGAGGCTGGGTTTTTAGCCGAGCAGCTAGAGTTATTAGAGAGTCGTATGACTGAGTGTGTTGAAGATGTTACGTCTAAGCTAGTAATCTTTACAGTGAAATCAGAATAGCAGTTGTCTATAAGTTTACTCCTGACATGAGAGCGCTCCCATTTATCTGCTCAAAATTGGTTGTTTTTTGTCGAAATTGTTCACACAATTGTAACTAGTTTGTATAGTCTTTATGTCGAAATACGGAAATAGTTTTTACTAGTAAGGTTTTATGACTTTGAGGTTGGGATAAAATCAGCAAGTTCTCTAGGGTAAATTCTAGAAAACTTGCTGATTTATTTGTGTATGTTGAGTTCCGTTCCGGGGCTGCGTTCCGTGGGCGCGCTGTGAGCCTCCTCGTCGCAGGCTCCTGCGGGGTCTCACATTCCGACTTTTGATCCCACTGGAGTCAGCCCCTACACTCCACTCAACTTTGTAACTAGTTAAGTTTTATTACTATATTTTGTCCCGACGTCTTTTTTATTAAGAATTTTTCATATACAAAAAGCCAGCAGTTTCTCAGAACCACAATCCTGAGAACTACTGGCTTTAGCAGTATCTTATCAAAACTTAATCTTAAACTTGAACCTCAATTTCAGAAAGTCGAAACTCTTCGTGTAACGCATTAGCTGCCTGGATCATTTGCTGCTGAGGAACGACCACAGATACTTTGATCTCGGATGTACTCACCATTTTAACCGGAATTGACTCTTGACGAAGACGGTCAAACATTTGAGCTGCAACACCTGGATTCGATACCATACCAGAACCCACAATCGATACCTTTGAAAGGCCCACCTCAAAATCAGCTACTTGGAATCCGAGTTCTTTCTTTTTCTCTTCTAATACTTGAATCGCTTCCGATAGTGCTTCTTTTTTAATCGTAAATGAAACAGTTGGTGTCGTGCCATCGACAATGGACTGCACAATAATATCCACATCAATGTTGTGCTGAGCTAACGTTGTAAAAATCATGGCCAGGGATCCATTGAATGCTTTCTCATAGCCTATTGTAAGACGCACTACGTCAGCCTCAAAAGCGACGCCGCGTACGATTAGATTGGACTCCATAGATGTTGCCTCCTCAATAACTGTTCCCTCTTCTTCTGATATACTCGAACGTACCGTCAAGGGAATTTTATAGTTTTTAGCGTATTCAACCGCTCGTGGATGAAGTACTCCCGCTCCGAGATTTGCCAGTTCAAGCATTTCATCATACTCGATAGAATGCAATTTTCGTGCACCAGTTACAAAGCGTGGGTCCGACGTGTAAACACCGTCGACGTCTGTATAAATGTCACAGCGCTCTGCTCCAACAGCTGCTGCAATGGCAACGGCTGTTGTATCTGAGCCTCCGCGGCCAAGCGTCGTGATTTCCCCGTCTTCCGTGATGCCCTGGAAGCCGGCAGCCACTACAATATTTCCAGCATCTAATTTTGCACGGATCTTGCCACCTTTTAGCGAAACAATTCGCGCATTGCGATGCACTTTTTCAGTCTGCAACTCCGCTTGCCAGCCCGTCATAGAAACTGCTTGATACCCTTGTGTTTCAAGGGCCATAGCTAGAAGAGACATCGATACTTGCTCCCCCGTCGATAACAGCATGTCCATCTCGCGTTTTGACGGTGAAGATGTGATGTCTTCAGCGAGTTGTACCAAATGGTCCGTTGTCTTACCCATTGCAGATACTACGACCACTACTTGGTACCCTCTATCCACTTCTTGCATAATACGACGAGCCGCATTTCGAATACGCTCAACAGAACCTACTGAGGTTCCTCCAAATTTCATTACAACAATTGCCATTTCTTGATCTCCTCCGCTTATTGGCAGGGACAAAAAAATGCCTCCCACGAATGGAAAGCATTTTGTCTAACACGGTCAAAGTAAATGTCCATGCAAGATAGCCCTCCAGAATGTGTATTCTGACAATCTTGGGTTTGTTCAACACAAGACCAACGAAGCACTGGATCAGCAGTGATTCATTTCGGCGATTGCCCCTTTCTGATTTCTTCATAGGATCTGTCATCCTCGGAAATCATACTGTTGACGCTCGCACCTCTATCTTCACGTAAAGTGAATATGAAATTAGGATTACTTTAGCACACTATTCCGTTGAAGGCAATGTTTCTTCTGCTAATTTTTTCTGGACAGCATCGACTAATGCTTCTGGAAGACCCGCTTGAATAAATTCTTCACGCGTACCAGCCTTCATGTTTTTCACAGAACCAAAATGTTTCATCAACTGTTGTCTGCGCTTCGGTCCCACTCCTGGTATCGTATCTAAAATTGATTGAATACTATTCTTTTGGCGTTGCTGCCTATGGAATGTAATCGCAAATCGGTGGACTTCATCTTGAATCCGTTGTAGCAAGTAGAACTCTTGAGAGGTTCGTTTCATCTGCACCGGTAAAGGTGGTTCTCCGTATAATAACTCGGCAGTTTGGTGCTTTAAATCTTTTGCCAGTCCTGCAATTGGGATATCCAGACCTAGTTCGTCTTCCAGCACTTCACGAGCTGAGGACATCTGGCCTTTTCCTCCATCAATCAATATTAGATCAGGAAGTGGTAATCGTTCACGCAGCACACGTGTATAGCGGCGACGAATTACTTCTCGCATGGCACCGTAATCATCGTGTTTGAGTGCCGTTTTTGTTTTGTATTTGCGGTATTCTTTTTTCAGTGGTTTACCATCTTCAAAAACGACCATGGCTGATACTGGATCTGTTCCGTAAATGTGTGAATTATCAAATGCCTCAATTCGACGCGGTGCAGGAATCCCCATGTGAATCCCAAGTTGTTCTATAGCCCCAATTGTTCGCACTTCTTGTCTCTCAACTAGATGGAACTTTTCTTTCAAGGCAACTTCTGCATTGTTAATGGCCAGATTGACGAGTTCTTTTTTCTTCCCTTTTTGAGGAACAAATACTTTAATCCCCAATAACTGGTGAATGAGGTCAGCATCGACGGTTCCAGGAACCATGACTTCTTTCGGTTTGATATGAGAAGATTGCTCATAGAAACGGCCGATAAAAGTAAGAAACTCTTCGTCAGATTCTCCATAAATGGGAAACATAGAAGCGTCACGTTCGATTAATTTACCTTGGCGGATGAAGAATACTTGCACACACATCCAGCCTTTGTCGACGGCATAGCCAAAGACATCTCGATTCGTAAAATCATTCATTTGCATCTTTTGTTTTTCCATGACTGTATCGATATGGGCAATTTGATCGCGGTATTCTTTAGCGCGCTCATACTCCATCGACTCAGCAGCTGCCATCATTTTTTGTTCTAATTCCGTGCGCACTGTAATGTGTCCACCGTTTAAAAACTTGGAGACTTCATCAATCATGTATTGGAATTCAGAACGGGGGACTTCTTTGACACAAGGACCTAGGCACTGTCCGATATGATAATAGAGGCAGAGTCTGTCTGGCATTTTGACACACTTTCGAAACGGATAGATGCGGTCAAGTAATTTTCGCGTTTCATTTGCCGCATAAACATTTGGATAGGGTCCAAAATATTTACCATTATCTTTTCGAACTGTGCGTGTGGTAATAATTCGAGGATAAGCATCCCCTGTAATTTTTATATAAGGATACGTCTTGTCATCTTTCAACATAACATTGTATTTTGGGTCATGTTTTTTTATCAAATGCAATTCAAGGATGAGTGCTTCGAGGTCAGATGACGTGACGATATATTCAAAGTCTTCAATATCCGCAACAAGTCGTTGGGTTTTCCCATCGTGAGTTCCCGTAAAGTAGGAGCGGACACGATTTTTTAACACTTTCGCCTTCCCGACATAAATGATGGTGCCATGGCCGTCTTTCATCAAATAACAGCCCGGTTGATCGGGAAGTATTTCACTTTTTTGTCGAACAAGTTCATTCATGCCTTGACCCTCTTTCCGCACGCGCAGAAATCCGTACGAGTGTTCGGATAGATGTGAGAAAAAACCGGAATCCTAAGAGGACTCCGGCATTAACACTTACGCGTGTTTGTTTACTAGGTTTGCTAAGTTTTCTTTTGGTTGGTAACCAATTACTTTATCCACTGGCTCTCCGTCTTTGAACAGGATTAGAGTTGGAATTGACATAACGCCGAATTGGCTAGCTGTTGCTTGGTTTTCATCAACATCTAATTTTGTGATTTTCACTTTTTCAGAAAGCTCTCCATCTAACTCTTCTAAAACAGGAGCGATCATTTTACATGGTCCACACCAAGGTGCCCAAAAATCAACTAATACTAAACCTTCTTGCGTATCTTGTGCGAATGTTGCGTCTGTTGTATGTGTAACTGCCACGATAATTCCTCCTTCATGTATATCTATATGCGATTATATCAAATGATACCCGAACCACCTAATAATAAAACTCGACTTCGCGAACGAAGTCGAGCTTGTTTTTTATTTCGATAAAACTGCGCGGAATTCTTCTGTTAACATTGGGATGACTTCGAAAAGATCGCCCACAATTCCATAATCGGCTACTTTAAAGATGCTTGCTTCAGGATCTTTGTTGATAGCTACGATAATTTTCGAGTTAGACATTCCAGCTAAATGCTGAATAGCGCCTGAGATACCTGCTGCGATGTATAGATCAGGTGTTACCACTTTACCAGTTTGACCAATTTGCAACGAGTAATCTACATAATCAGCGTCACAAGCTCCACGTGAAGCACCTACTGCTCCACCTAATAAGTCAGCAAGCTCTTTTAATGGAGCAAAGCCTTCTGCACTTTTCACGCCACGACCACCAGCTACAACTACTTTCGCTTCAGAAAGGTCGACACCGTCAGTCGATTTACGAACAACTTCTTTAATGATTGTACGAAGGTTTGTAATATCCACAGAAACTGAACTTACGTCCGCTGATTTTCCTTCTTCTTTAGCAAGTGGTGCAATGTTGTTTGGACGGATCGTGATGAATTTTACATCATCTTTCAATTTCACTTTTTCAAATGCTTTACCTGAATAGATTGGACGAATGTAGATTGCTTCGTCTCCTTCACCTTCAATGTCAGTAACATCTGACACTAAACCAACTTGTAGTTTAGCAGCTACTTTTGGAGACAAGTCTTTTCCAAGCGCTGTGTGACCGATAACGATTGCATCTGGCTTTTCTTGCTCAAACACTGCCATTAATGCTTGGCCATAACCATCTGAAGTATATTGTTTCAAATGTGGGTGTTCCACTGTAATGACACGATCAGCTCCAAACGCACCAAGCTCAGTCGCTAATTCCCCAACTGTATCCCCTAGTAGGACAGAAACTACTTCTCCACCACCAGAGATTTTCTTGCCTGCTGCAATTGCTTCAAATGAAACGTTACGTAAAGATCCTTCACGGGATTCTGCTAATACAAGTACTTTTGATGACATGCTAAGTTCCTCCTTCGATGTTGTTTCCTTTAATTAAATCACTTTTGCTTCCGTGCGAAGTAAGCCGACTAATTCTTTCACTTGATCTTGAAGATCTCCTTGAAGAACTTTTCCAGCCTCTTTTTTCGGAGGAAGATAGATTTCAATTGTCTCTGTTTTTGCTACTACATCGTCTTCGTCGATATCTAAATCATCCAACTCAAGCTCTTCTAAAGGCTTTTTCTTCGCCTTCATGATACCTGGAAGAGATGGATAACGTGGTTCGTTTAAACCTTGTTGTGCTGTTACTAAAAGTGGCAACTTCGTTTCAAGCTCTTCTGTGTCTCCCTCAACATCACGTTTAATGGAAACCGTATCTCCATTGATTTCAAGGTTTGTGATAGTTGTTACACAGTTAATGCCTAGTAATTCTGCAACACGTGGACCCACTTGACCAGAACCACCATCGATAGCTACATTTCCCGCTAGGATTAGGTCTGCATCTTTGTCTTTCAAATATTCAGCAAGAACGTGTGCTGCGCTAAATTGATCTAAGTCATCCACGTCTTCTGTATTGATTAGAACTGCTTTGTCGGCACCCATAGCAAGTGCTGTGCGAAGTTGCTTTTCAGCTTCTTCGTCACCCATAGTGATAACAGTTACTTCTCCACCGTGCGCGTCGCGTACTTGGATAGCTTCTTCGATTGCATATTCATCGTAAGGATTGATGATGAACTCTGCTCCGTCTTCTTGAATGTGTCCACCTGATACGACGATTCTTTCTTCTGTGTCAAATGTACGTTTCACTAATACATAAATATTCATTGGGTTCCCTCCAAAAGTTAATTAGTTTCCTTTAAAGTTCGGTTGGCGTTTTTCTAAAAACGCAGAAATTCCTTCTTTGGCATCTTCTGACACGAAAACGGTTCCAAAAGAGTGCGCTTCTGCGTCGACACCTTTATAGTACGAATCATGCTTTGTATACTGCAACATCTCTAAAGCATGTTTCATAGCAACTGGACTTTTCTTAGCGATTTTCTTTGCAAGTTCTACTACGGTTGCTTCTAACTGGTCTTCTTCTACAGCGCGATTTGCTAAGCCATAATGAGCCGCTTCTTTCCCCGAAATAGGATCACTTGTAAGAAGCATTTCAGCAGCTTTCGCAAAACCTACATAACGTGGTAGACGCTGAGTTCCTGCAAAACCAGGAATCAACCCTAACTGCAATTCTGGTAGACCAAGTTTTGTAGTTTCTGTCACAACACGCATGTGGCAACTCATTGCAAATTCTAACCCGCCACCTAATGCTGCTCCATGAATGGCGGCAATGATTGGTTTAGAGAACGTTTCTACGCGTTCAAAAATGTCTTGGCCATTTTTAGCAAGCTTTGAAAATTCTTCTCCACTGCTAATGGACGTAAATTCTTTTATGTCTGCACCAGCAGAGAAAAAGCGTCCTTCCCCTTTGAAGACAATGACACGAACAGTGTCGTCACCTTCTACTTGATCTAAAAATTCATTGATTTCTAAAATCAACTGACGTGATAGTGCGTTTGCTGGTGGTCGATTTATTGTGACAGTTGCCACATGATCCTGTGTTTCCCATGAAAGAAATTCCATTTGTTCACATCCCCTATTCAGCTTTTATTGCATTAGACAATAACTGGTGTACTTTAGGTGAGAGCGCTACCAAATTATATTTGTATTCGTTCATCACCCATGTTGTTGTCGTCTCATCAATTGTACCAAAGACCATTTGTCTCGCTAAGCGAATATCCATATCTTTATCGAACTCTCCATTTGCAATGCCCTCTTTTAGGATTGTATCCAGCAGAACCAAATAATTTTTCAGGACCGCATTGATACGCATGCGAAGTGCAAGATTCGACTGGCGCAGCTCGAGCTGGGTCACAGTCGCTAGATGGCGATCTGCTGAAAGTACTGTGAAATGGTTTTCGACCATTTTGTAAAGTTTATCGGAAGCTGTAATAGGCTCCTCAATAATCTCTCGTAAGCGATCTGCAAACATTTCCATCTTTTCATCAAATACTGAAATCAAGATATCCTCTTTATTTTTAAAATAAAGATAGATGGTTCCATCTGCTACACCTGCTTGCTTTGCAATTTTGGAGACCTGGGATTGATGGTACCCGTTCTCGGCAATCACAACTATGGCTGCATCAATGATTTGTCGGTATTTAGGCTTTTCCTTTTTCATCGTCTCAACCCCAAAATAAAAATATGAATGACTATTCATTCATATTTTTATAGTAGTATTTAATTGTCGTTCTGTCAACTTGTTTGCGATTGTTTTAATTTTTCCTTCTCTTCTTCAATCAATGTGCGGCGTAAAATTTTACCGACTGCAGTTTTTGGTAGTTCTTCACGGAACTCATAAAAACGAGGTACTTTGAATGAAGCTAGCTTTGTTCGGCAGTATTCGTTTAATTGCTCTTCTGAAATCGTGTGGCCTTCTTTTAACACAATATAAGCCTTCACTGTCTCACCGCGGTAAGGATCGGGTACACCTGCTACCACGCACTCTTGAATCGCTTCATGCTCATACAGCACTTCTTCGATTTCTCGTGGATAGATGTTGAAGCCACCTGCAATAATCATATCTTTCTTACGATCTACTACATAGAAGTAACCGTCTTCGTCCATGTACCCTAAGTCTCCAGTTAGTAACCAGCCATCGCGCATCGTCATTTCAGTTTCTTCTGGTCGGTTCCAGTAACCTTTCATGACTTGAGGACCGCGCACAGCGATTTCACCAACTTCACCAACAGGCAGTGGCTCTTTTGAATCCATCTGGAAAACTGCTGAATCTGTGTCTGGCCAAGGAATTCCAATGGAACCTTTAACACGCTTATCTGTATAGACCAAGTTTGCGTGCGTAACAGGTGAAGTCTCGGTTAACCCGTAGCCTTCTACTAAACGGCCTCCCGTGACACGTTCAAACTTTTCTTGAATCTCGATCGGTAATGCAGCTGAACCACTAATGCAGGCATTCACTGAAGACAAATCATATTTTGATAAGTTCGGTGAATTCAAGATACCAATATAAATAGTAGGAGCGCCTGGGAACAATGTCGGTTTTTGCTTATCGATTGTTTTGAGAGCGGTTTCAACATCGAATTTAGGAAGCAGGATCATCGTGTTTGCTTGCATAACTGATAACACTAATACTGTTGTCATTCCGTAAACATGGAAAAATGGCAAGATGCCCATTACGCGTTCTTTTCCATCTTCGCATTCATATAGCCAATGTTTACACATTGTCACGTTGCTGACAAGGTTTTTGTGAGTTAGCATAACACCTTTAGGGAAACCTGTTGTTCCTCCTGTGTATTGCAGCATCGCTAAATCATTTTCAAAATCAATGACTGGATTTAATTTCTCAGCTTTTGCTACTTTCATCACTTCAGTAAACAAGTGATTGGAACCACGGTGTTCTACTTTTACGGTAAATCCGTATTGTTTCTTTTGAATGAAAGGATATACCAAGTTTTTCGGGAAAGGGAGATAGTCTTTAATGCCAGTGATGATCAAGTTTTCTAGATCTGTCTCTTGCATGATTTTAGAAATACGAGGATACAAAATATCTAATGTAATGATTGCTTTTGCTCCCGAATCTTTCAATTGGTACTGTGCTTCTCTTTCTGTATAAAGAGGATTTGTTTGAACAACAATACCACCCGCATACAAAATACCGTAATAAGCGATTACTCCTTGTGGACAGTTCGGTAACATAATCGCAACTCGGTCACCTTTTTGAATGCCTAGCGTAACAAGGTAATTCCCAAACTTTAAAGATGATTCATACAGCTCTTGATAATTCATTTCTTTGCCCATGAAATGAAGGGCTGTGTTCGTTGGAAACTTAGTTGCAGAGCGCGTTAAAAACTCTTGGATAGGCATTTCCTCATACGTCAGTGTATGCGGAATTTGTTCTGGGTAATGCTTAAGCCATACCTTTTCTACCATTTGAAGACCCCCTTGATTAGAATAGCGTGAATATTCCTAACTTTAGTATATGAAAAAATGAATGAGTATTCAATCTATTTTTGACGATTGTCATGACTTATATCAAAAAAATAACAAGGACTGGTCCGAATTGAATCAATTCTTCACAATCCTTGTCGATTATCGTAGAAATACGTAATAAACACCCACGAGTATAAATAGTAAGCTAACTACTAACAATATTTTCGCTAATTTTTCCATAATAAACTCCTAGTTTGAAATACTTGCCCCAATCACAAACGATAACCCCACTGACAATATGAAAGAGATAAATCCAACCGATCGATTGTCTTTTTCAATTTCTTTGTCAACGTTAAATGAAGGTGTTAAAAATTCGAACAGCCAGTAGGCAATAATTAATAAGGCAAAGCCAAATGTACCCCAACCAAGCATCTCTAAAAAGGAAGAGTGCTTTTCAATGGAAAACCGAAAAATATTGGCGACGCCAAATATCTTCCCTCCTGTGGCCAGTGCTACAGCTACATTTCCTTTTTTGATTTCTTCCCAGTTTTTATACTTTGTAACGATTTCGAATAAAACCATCGCAATGATCAGACAGAGTATGACTACACTGAAATATCCTGCAGACTCCACAAGCGGATGTGTCCAAAAGGCTAAAAGTGACACCTTGCTCCCCCTCTACTTAAGCTTCTACTTTCTAGTTGTACGATTGACCGGCAAAGAGGTTTCACTTTTATTTTAATTCTACAATGGTCACTCCGTAGCCGCCTTCTCCTGCTTCACCAAAGCGATAACTTTTCACTCGACGGTCTTTTTTCAAGAGTTGTTGAATCCCCTGGCGTAGCGCCCCTGTTCCTTTACCGTGAATGATAGAAACTCGTGGATAATTCGCTAGCACGGCATCGTCCAAATATTTTTCAGTGCGAAGAAGTGCGTCTTCATAACGTTCTCCCCGCAGGTCTAGTTCTAGTTTGACACCACCCGCAGAACGGCCAGCAACATTGTGCACAAATACTGTGCGCTCTGGTTTGTCAGGTTTCACAAACTCGAGATCACTTTCTGGAAGTTTCATCTTCAAGACACCGATTTGAACTGCCCATTCGGTAGCAGAGAGCTTCTCTAGAAGAGATCCTTTTTGACCAAATGACAGCACTCTCACTTCATCGCCTACCTGCAAGTTCTCGGCTCGTTGTTTCTTTTGTTTTTCTTTTTTCAGTACCGGATTTACGGGAAGTGCATTTTCAAGACGTTTGCGGGCTTCAATGATTTCATGTTCTTTCACACCGAATGCTGCTTGTTTCTGCAGTTCGCGTAATTCTTTCACTGCCGTTTCGGACTCACGTCGCGCTTCTTCTACAATTTTCCGTGCTTTTTCACGGGCTTTTTCAGTCAGCTGTTCTTTCTTTGCTTCGTAAGTGGCAAGCTCCTCTGCCAATTGCTGCTTCAGTTTTTCCGACTCTTCTAAGACACGCTTAGTTTGATCCGCATCTTGTTCAGCTCGTTTTCGACTTTCTTCTAACGAAGCAATCATCGTGTCCACTTCACTGCGATCAGTTCCTGTAAAACCTTCTGCATGAGTTATAATATGCTGCGGCAGGCCAAGACGTTTTGAAATTTCAAAAGCATTGCTTCGTCCTGGTACACCTAACAAAAGCTTGTAAGTAGGACTTAATGTCTCAACATCAAATTCAACACTAGCATTTATAACACCTGGTCGATTATAGCCATACGCTTTTAACTCCGGATAGTGGGTCGTGGCCATCACTCGTGCCCCTTTACCATGAACGGCATCAAGGATAGCAATCGCCAAAGCAGCCCCTTCTTGAGGGTCTGTTCCCGCTCCCAACTCATCAAAGAGCACTAACGATTTGTCGTCAAATTTCTTTAAAATATCGACAATATTCACCATATGCGATGAAAATGTACTTAAGCTTTGTTCAATCGATTGTTCATCGCCAATATCCGCAAAAATGGATTCAAAGATAGCAATCTCAGAACCGTCAAGTGCAGGAATTGGAATACCACTTTGCGCCATCAATGTACACAAGCCGACTGTTTTCAGGGTTACCGTCTTCCCTCCAGTATTCGGTCCAGTAATAACAACTGCCGTGTCTGGATCGCCAAATTCAATCGTGTTAGCGACTGCTTCTTGTAACGGAATCAAGGGGTGACGTGCACGCACAAGCCGAATTCGGCCATCCTGGTTAATAGTCGGGCGTGTACACTTTTCAGCAGTCCCATATTTCGCCTTCGCGAAAATCGCATCAAAAGTAGCCATGGTTTTCACAAGATGGAACAAGTCAGATGCGACAAGTTCAACTTGAGCTGTCAATTCTTTTAAAATACGCTCGATTTCTTCTTGTTCTTTACTGCGAAGAGCACGGGCATCGTTGTTCAATTGCACGACTGCATTGGGTTCTATAAACAAGGTTTGACCAGAAGACGATTGATCATGGACAATCCCACCATAATGACTGCGATACTCGGATTTTACGGGAATCACATAGCGATCATTTCGAATCGTAACGATAGCATCAGATAGCATTTTCGCTGCGTTTTGACCTCTCGTGTAACTGTCTAATTTCTCTCGAATACGTTGCACGGTAGTACGTAACTGTGAACGGATGGAGCGTAATGTCTGACTAGCAGAATCTAGCACGGTACCATTCTCATCTATGCAGGAATTGATCTCATGCTCAAGTTCTGTAAGCACTGGAATACTATCTGCATAAGCTTTCAAATGCTGAATAGAAAAATCTTCAGACGATGCTACATCTTCCACAAAACGGCGCATGATTTTGCTGGAACGCAAAGTTGATGCAACTTCCATCAACTCCATGGCACTTAACACGCCGCCTATTTGAGCTCTTCTAGCATGTGGTCGAATATCGAATAATCCACCAAGTGGTACATTGCCTTTCACTCGAAGAACTGCCAACGCCTCATCGGTTTCTTCTGTCCAAACCTGAATTTGATCGAAGGAAGTGGACGGGACTAATTCTTCAATAATTGCTTTTCCTACAGAAGATGTCGTATAGCCCTTAAGCTTATCGATCACCTTTGGGTATTCTAGAGTGTTCAGCGCCTTTTTTGTAATCATCGTGCGCCTCCTTTAGTCTCGGGATAAATGACTCAGTAGTTTTTTAGGTTCCCATGTGTTGACGATTAAGTCTTTCTTGAGCCATGCTTTTTGAGCATGACGAACACCTATATCCATAAAGCGTAGATGGTCTAAATGATGCGCATCCGTATTAATTGCTATCTTGACACCTAATTCTTGCGCGCGCTCCAACCAATTTACCGCTAAATCTAATCGGTACGGGTTAGCATTTAATTCAATAATCTTGTCGAATTCTTTTGCCCACTGAAGCAGTTGCTCGACATCAGGTTCATATCCAGGTCTTTCTCCAACAATCCGTCCTGTAGGGTGAGCAATCATGTCCACATGAGGATTCGAAATCGCTGCATAAAGACGCTCCATAATTTTATCCTGCGGCTGAGAAAAACTTGAATGAATCGATGCAATGACAAAATCCAGTTCTGCCAACAGCTCATCCTCAAAATCAAGGGAACCATCTGGCAAAATGTCCATTTCAGTTCCTGATAACAGATGAATGGACGGATATTTTTTTTGTAGCTCTTTAATTTTCTCATGTTGTTCTTTAAGTCGTTCTGGAGTTAGACCATTCGCTACTCGTAAATAACGTGAGTGGTCCGTGATGACCATTAATTGATAGTCTTTGGCGATACAGCCTTCAATCATTTCCTCTAAAGAATGCGCTCCATCTGACCAAGTTGTGTGCATATGAAGATCAGAAACAATATCTTCAAGTTGAATGAGGGAAGTAAGTTCGTTCAGTCTATCCAGTTCTTGTCCATTTTCGCGTACTGCCGGTGGCAAGAATGGCAAGCCAAAGTCAGCAAAAAATTGCTCCTCTGATTGGTAAGTAGTGACTGAACCATCTTCTTTTTCGACACCATACTCACTAATTTTCCAGTTCTTTTCTTTAGCCAGTTGGCGCATACGAATGTTGTGATCTTTGGAACCTGTAAAGTGGTGCAGAGTTGTGACAAATTCTGCTTCTTTTACAAATCGAAAATCAATATCTACTCGTTCAGGCTTAGCTAGCGCGACAGACATTTTTGTATCTCCATCTGCAATCATTTCTTCTATGTCTAGCGTTTCTTTCAGAAGGGTTTTCACTTCCTCTACTTGATCCGTCGCAATAACAAAGTCCAAGTCTTTGCTCGTCTCTTTTGTGCGGCGGTAAGAACCCGCTATTGAAGCTTGTGTAACCGCTTGATGTGCCTGAAGTAATGATTCAATATGTTCAACTATCGGCTCCAGCTTCCAGATTGGGTAGCGATCAGGTCGACTGGCCAGTTGATCAAGTTCCTTGAGAATTTTTTCTTCGGTCTTTTTGCCGAAACCTGCTAATGCTTGGACTTTATTGGATTCACATGCACTTCGCAAATCATCTAACGTTTCAATGCCTAGCTCTTTGTTCAGCTTAGCAATCTTTTTCCCACCCATTCCAGGGATCTGCAACATTTCAACAAGGCCTTGAGGAACTTTTTCTTCCAGTTCTTTCACCAAAGACGATTCCCCTTTGGTAAGCAAATCTGTAATAACGGCTCCAGTAGCGGCTCCGATTCCTTTGAGTTTGGTCGGGTCATCCATTTCAGAGAGACTGCGAGCATCCAATTCCAATGTCTGAGCTGCTTTTCGAAAAGCACTCACTTTGAAGGGATTCTCCCCTTGTAGTTCAAGTAAAAGCGCGATACGCTCAAGTGCGCGAATGATTGTTTTTTTGTCCATAATGATCCACTCCTTAGTCGTAAAAGCGAGAAAAACTTCTCCCAGTTGGTGAGAGAAGTTTGGTTTCCTTATGCAGCACGGTTCTCCTGATAGATGTACCACCAGTCTTTAACAGCTTCTGATAAGAAAGGTGTATTTTCTAAAATGAAGTGAGCGATTGCTGAACCACCGATTGCCGTTTGCAGGAAATCGACTGGTAGCAAGGCGAAAACGTATAGAAAGACAAATAATAAAAAGTAGACTTCAATAAATCCAAGAATTGCACCTAGAATACTGCTTAGCTGTCCTAATACTGGTAAGAACTTCAAGAAATCAAACATAGATGCGACGATTTGAAGTGCAAACTTCACAATAAAGAAAAGAAGTGCAAATGCAATAATACGATAGAAAGTTTGGTCCAAATCTAAAGTTTCTACTGCAAATGATAATTGAGAATTTGAAGTAATCGCTGGGAATGGAATCCACAGCACAAATTTTTCTGCAAGAGGTTTGTAATACTTAAAGGCAACAATCAAAGCGACAACGAATCCAATCATGTGAATAAACTGAACGATGAGTCCTCGCTTTGCTCCTACTATGATGCCTCCAACAAGAATAATTAGTAATAAAATATCAACCATTTAGACCGCCCTTTAACTGTTTCAATTCATGTTCAAGTTCTTCTAGTTGTTCTTTCACTTTTAAATAGTCATGCATCGTATTGACGGCTGTCAAGACTGCAAGCTTTGCGGTATCCAAACTAGGATTAGCCGATTGGATTTCGCGCATCTTATCATCGACCATAGTTGCCACTAATCGCATATGGCCCGCTGACTCGTACCCTGCCATTTTGTATGTATTGCCGTAAATATCCACAGCTACCCGTGTAATTTTTTGATCTGACAAAGACAAGACCTCCTCAGAAAATCCTAATATCTATGATAACATGAAGTGAAGAGAGATGGAAAGAAAGGAACATAACGAATGTCAAACATTGTCATCACCTTACAAAAAGACGCTATAAATAAGCTCCTAACTCACTATGCTCGTTATGAGATACCTGCGAAAGCACCGGGCATGGTTTTTGCAGCCGCGCTTTCTGATACTAGAATTAGCTTATACAAATCTGGAAAAGTCATGTTTCAGGGTGGTGGCGCCGTGCGTGAGGCCGAACAGTGGCAACAAAACGACGCTTCGCAACCCCCTAGAAAATCGGCCTTGTTACCAGCAGGATTCGACCAACTTTCTGTTTTAGGTTCTGATGAGACAGGCACTGGTGATTTCTTTGGACCTATCACAGTAGCTGCTTGTTACATTTCAGCAGATCAAATCGCCTTAGCCCAAGAGCTCGGGTGCAAGGATTCTAAACAATTGAACGATACGTTTATTCGAAAAGTTGCACCGGATATTAAAGCAGCCTTCCCTCACAGTATTCTGGTTCTTCCGATGGCCAAGTATAATGAGGCGACAGATAAAAAATGGTCGCAAGGAAAAATCAAAGCGCTATTACACAACCAAGCTTTAAAACATGTCTTGCGAAAACTTGGCAATGAGAAACCGGACGCCATTTTAATCGATCAGTTTGCGGAGAAGTCCATTTACTACCGTCATATTGCCAAGCAAAAAGAAATCGTCGAAGAAAATGTGTATTTCGCAACGAAAGCAGAAGGTTTGCACGTATCTGTTGCTGCCGCATCTATTTTAGCGCGTAATGCTTTCTTGGAGGAAATGGATAAGTTGTCTGAAGCGGCTGGTGTCACGATTCCTAAAGGTGCTGGCGATAAAGTCGATGAAGTGGCTGCTCGTATCATCCGTGTAAAAGGCGCAGATTATTTACGTACTATTACAAAGTCTCACTTTGCAAATACTCAAAAGGCTGTAAAAATTGTGGAGAGACTGAAGGATAGAAGTTAACAATTTGAATAAACCAGGAAACGTTGAGTGAAAAATAGCAGCTCCTCATTTTTGTATTGAGAAGCTGCTGTTTTTATACTCTGTAGATGTGATTTAGTTTCCATAATAAAAGCAATGTCATAGTGACGACCGCTAACGTTATAATGGAGCGAGTTAACGTCACAATGGTCCTCGCTAACGTCACAATCAACGCTCCTAACGTAATAATCACTCAACTAAAGTGTTCCGCTAGAAAGTACTTTTGATTCTTAAGATCTTGCTAGAAAATGCGCTGGGGCCGCTCAAATTGAGCGGCCCCAGTTCTTGGATTTCTAGATTGTCGTTTTCACAGGTAATACTTATCCGCGAAGTTCCGCATTCGCCTGCTGTGCCAACGCTGAAACGACTTGTTCATGCGTTTTCACAACTTCTTCATCCGTCAACGTACGCTCAGGATCTTGATAGGTGATTGAAAACGCAATTGATTTTTTGTCTGCTGCCATTTTATCGCCTTGGTAAAGATCAAAGAGACGAACAGCAGTTACTAAGCTGCCACCTGAACTTCTGATGATGGATTCCAACGTTGCTGCAGGTAAAGTGCGCTCAACCACTAAAGCAATATCACGAGTGATTGCAGGGTAACGAGATACTTGCGAGTAACTAATCGTTGGTTGCTCCTCATCAATCAAGCTCTCAAGATTCAGCTCAAATACATACGTTTCTTTTAGATCGACACGTTTTTGTTCGTTTGGATGAAGTTGTCCAATAAAACCAACGTGCTCTTCTCCTAAGAAAATGTTTGCCGTGCGACCTGGGTGCAAGCCATCCATCTTCGCTTGCTGATAAGAAAGTGTCACTCCAACCTTAGCTGCAAGTGCCTCTACAATTCCTTTGACCACAAAGAAATCGACTGGCTTTTTCTCGCCTTGCCATGCGTTGTCTGTCCAAAGTCCCGTCACAACACCTGCTACATGCTCAATTTCTGTTGGCAATTCATCCGCACCTTGATCAAGGAAAACAGACCCAACTTCATACAATGCTACGCTCTCCACTCGTCGCGCCACATTGTAACTAGCGGCTTCTATCAGATGTGGAATCAAACTTTGACGAAGCGTGCTGCGCTCTTCAGACATCGGCATCAACAATTTCGTAACCTCGGCTTGGTGCAAAGCAAACTTTTGTGACTGCTCATGCGATGTTAACGAGTACGTCACTGCTTGATACAAACCAGCACCTTCAAGTGTTTGTCGCACTAGTCGACGCTTCGCTTGATACGGGGATAATCCACCTGCTTGATGCGCACCTTCTGGAAGAGTCATCGGGATACGGTCATAGCCGTACATGCGAGCAATCTCTTCCACAATATCTTCTTGAATCACGATATCTTGACGGCGTGTAGGTGCATCGATGTAGAACAATCCGTTGGCTACTTCAAATGGGAATTGAAGACGTCTTAAAATGTGCTGCATCTCATCTAATGAGATTTTCATCCCTAAACGCTCGTTAATGAAATCTGGAGACACAATTACTTTCTTCGGTGTTTTGTCGAGTTCGTCGACAACGACACTTCCTGCGAGCACTGTTCCGCCAGCTAGTTCAGCAAGCAACTGCGCTGCGCGTTCAGCAGCTGCCTCCACACGGTTCGGGTCCACACCCTTCTCAAAGCGAGCAGATGCATCTGAACGAAGACCTAGCTTCTTCGATGTTTGACGCACAAAACTTCCTGTGAAATAGGCAGACTCAAGGACAATAGTAGTCGTTGCGTCACTCACTTCACTGTTTGCGCCGCCCATGACACCTGCTACCGCTACTGGAACTTCTCCATTTGTAATAACGAGGTCCGTAGCTGCAAGTGTTCGTTGTTGATCATCAAGAGTGGTGATTTTTTCGCCTTCTGACGCCATTCGAACGACGATTTTTTTCGTTCCTAATCGGTCGTAGTCAAATGCATGAAGCGGTTGACCGTATTCCATCAACACATAGTTTGTCACGTCAACCACGTTATTGTGTGGACGTACGCCAACAGCCATTAAGCGGTTTTGTAGCCATTGGGGTGACGGTCCAACCTTCACATCTTTTATGACTTTTGCGATGTAGTATGGGTTTGCATCTTTTGCTTCGACTTCTAGCGTTAAGAAATCTGCTGCCTTCTCAGAGCCTTCAGCATAGCTGATTTCTGGAAGCTTGACGTCTTTTCCTAGAATGGCTGCTACTTCATACGCTACTCCAAGCATGCTCATCGCATCTGCACGGTTCGGCGTTAGACCAAGTTCAAGAACTGTATCGTGAAGCGCTAGGTACTCAAGGGCATCTGCTCCGACTACCGCATCTTGTGGCAAGACAAAAATTCCGTCAACAAACGCTTTTGGAACCGCTTTGCCTTCGATGCCAAGCTCTTGAAGGGAACAGATCATTCCGTGAGACTCTTGACCTCGTAATTTAGCTTTTTTAATCTTAAAGCCACCAGGTAAACGCGCTCCTGGAACAGCCACAATAACTTTCTGTCCTGCGTCGACATTAGGTGCTCCGCAAACGATTTGGGACAGCTCTTCTCCGCCCACGTCTACTTGACAGATGTTCAATTTATCGGCTTCTGGATGCTTATCCTTCGCTACTACATGACCAATCACTACATTTTTCATTTCTTGAGATCGGACTTCTATGCCGTCTACTTCAATTCCTGAACGTGTAATTTTCTCAGCAAGTTCTTCTAGATTTTCACCCGCCAAATCCACGTAATCGGCTAACCATTTAAGTGATACTAACATGCTATCTCCTCCTACCCTTCACTGCGTTCGAATTGCTTGATAAACCGCATATCGTTTGTATAGAAATGACGAATATCTTCAACACCATATTTCAACATGGCGATACGTTCTGCGCCGATACCAAATGCAAATCCAGATACTTTTTCTGAATCATACCCTGCCATTTCCAAGACGTTAGGATGAACCATGCCTGCTCCTAAGATTTCAATCCAGCCTGTGCGTTTACAGATAGAACAGCCGCTACCGCCACATTTAAAGCAGGAAATATCCATCTCCACCGATGGCTCTGTGAATGGGAAGAAGCTTGGACGCAAACGAATCTCGCGGTCTTGCCCAAACATTTTCTTACCCAATAAATCAAGTGTCCCTTTTAGGTCGGTCATACGAATGTTTTCACCGATGACTAATCCTTCAATCTGCATGAACTGGTGAGAGTGAGTGGCGTCATCATTGTCACGACGGAACACTTTACCTGGACAGATAATGCGGATCGGTTCCCCTTGCTTCTTTTTCATTGTGCGAGCTTGTACAGGAGATGTATGTGTACGAAGAAGCAGTTCTTCTGAAATGTAGAACGAGTCTTGCATATCTCGAGCAGGGTGACCTTTAGGTAAATTTAAAGCTTCAAAGTTGTAGTAGTCCTTTTCAACTTCTGGGCCTTCAGCTATTTCATAACCCATTCCAATGAATAAGTCTTCGATTTCTTCAATGACTTTTGTCAGCGGATGATGGTTTCCAATCTGTACAGGCATTCCTGGTAGAGTCACATCGATTGTCTCATTGGCAAGTTGTGCCTCTACAGCTGCTGCTTCAAGTTGTCCCATGCGCTCATCCAGCACAGACGTTACTTCCTGACGCATTTCATTCACTAATGCCCCCATCTTCGGACGTTCGTCTGCTGCTAATATGCCCATACCTTTTAGCAAATCTGTAATTGGCCCTTTTTTCCCCAGATAAGCCACGCGTACATCTTGAAGTTCTTTAACAGATGTGGCGTGCGCTATTTTCTCAATTACTTCTTGTTTTAACGTTGTAAGTTGCGCTTCCATAGTCGAATCCTCCTTTTTTGACAAAACAAAAAACTCGCCCCAAAAAGGGACGAGTTATCATCGCGGTACCACCCTAGTTATCATGCTCAAAGCATCATCACTCAAACGAATAACGGCTCGGAACCGGCCACCTTTACATTTCTGGTCTAAGTGGCAGCTACCTGGGGTGAACTTCTAAAAAGGGAATGGGAAGTGGTTTCAGTCGTGCCACATTCTCCCTGATCCATTCCATCTTTTTATACTTTTCCCGGTCATGGCTGTTGTATTTTCATTCTCATTATACGAGTCACATAAGTTAAATTCAAGCTTTTTCAGCGAAATGGTACAGGATAATAGCTGTCGCAATGGCTACATTTAACGACTCTGCTTGACCATAGATTGGAATCATCACGCGTTGGTCCACCTGTTCCAAATAAGCAGGTTGTACGCCACTTCCTTCATTCCCCATAAGGAATGCCATTTTTGATGAGGCCGCCACTTCTTTATAGTTTTTTGCGCCTTCAAGAGCCGTTCCAATGACTAAAAAACCTTCATCGGCCAAAGTAGGCAACCATTCTGCAAGATCTGCTTTGATAATCGGCAAATGGAAAGTCGAGCCTTGAGCAGAGCGAAGCGTTTTAGGATTGTAGGCATCCGCACTACCTTTTCCAAGTATCACGGCATCGACTCCTGCTGCATCGGCTGTTCGAATGATAGTCCCCACATTTCCTGGATCTTGAACGGCATCGACTACAAGAACACGTGACCAAGCACTTGGCGAAACTTTGAACTCGGGTTGGGAACAGTGAGCAAAAATCCCTTGCGTATGTTCTGTATCTGCAAGTTCCGAAACAATTTCAGGACTGATTTCTAGTACTTCTATTCCTTCTGTATTCCAATCATGTTGAAGAGTGGCGTGGTCCCCTAACAAAATATGCTTAATCATCCCAGGAACTTTTAAAGCTTCTTCGACTAAATGGTTTCCTTCTACTATAAATTCTTTTGTCTTCTCTCGTTCTTTGCGAACCGTGACTAACTTTTTCCAATGCTTCACAAGTGCATTGCTAGTAGACTCTATACGTTTCATGTAATCCCTCATTTTTTTCTTCAAGTGTATCATATTCTTTTGTATAAAAAAGATTATCAGAAAACATACTAATCATGAAATGGAGGGATGCAAAATGGCTTTTCAAATTCGTGAATCGATCAGTTCTAGCGTAGCAGGGTCAAGCTCAGAAGATATTTATGCAATGGTAGAGGATGCTATTAAAAAAGGAGACGAACATTTTTTACCTGGACTAGGTGTGTTTTTTGAAAAATGGTGGCAGCAAGCCGAGCCACATCTCAAACAAGATGCCGTCAAGCTCTTAGAAAAAACATTCCAATAAAAAAAATGGCCCAGCGTCTCCCGGGCCATTTTATATGTAGTTCAAGATGCCCTCTGGCATGTATGAACACTGACTTTTCTAACAGGACGCCTGCCTGCTTCGAAAAGGTTATAACAATGAAGCTAGTACTGCTTTTTGTGCATGCAAGCGGTTTTCAGCTTGCTGGAATACATACGAATTTGGCCCATCAATTACTGAAGCCGTCACTTCTTCCTCACGGTGAGCTGGAAGACAATGCAAAAACACATACTCTTCTTTTGCCAACGAGACAAGGGCATCATTCACTTGGAAATCACTGAAAGCTGCTAGTCTCTCTGTCGCTTCTTGCTCTTGTCCCATTGAGGTCCAAACATCTGTATAAATACAATCGGCATTGACAACTGCTTGTTGTGGCGAATCAGTCACTTGATACGAACCACCACTTGAAATGGCTAGCTGCGAGATTTTTTCACTGATCCACTCAACGGGTTCATAGCCTTTTGGAGAGGCGATGACTATCTCCATTCCCATGTGAGCAGCCGCAATAGCCAAGGAGTGGGCGACATTGTTGCCATCACCAATGTAAGCTAGCTTTTTTCCTTTTAGCTCTCCGATCACTTCTTGAAGGGTTAATAAGTCGGCAAGTGCTTGACATGGATGAAATAGATCAGTGAGCCCGTTAATTACAGGTATCGAAGCATGCTCGGCAAGCTCTTTGACCATTTCATGGGAATTGGCACGAATCATGATCCCGTCCAGATAGCCCGAGAATACTTTAGCGGTGTCTGGAATACTTTCTCCACGACCTAATTGCAAATCACGAGAATGCATAAACATACCATACCCACCTAATTGCTGCATACCTACTTCAAATGAAATACGAGTACGCGTCGAATGTTTTTCAAAAATCATTCCGAGTGTTTTACCCGCTAATAACGGAGGGCACTTCCCTTCTTTCGTTAGAAACTTCAGGTTAGTCGCTAAATCTAACAACTGATGTACTTCTTCTGTTGTGTAATCGAACAAGGTCAGTAAATCTTTTCCCTTGAGACTTTGCACCGGCTTTATATTTACCCATTCAAGCAGCTTCATCGTGAATCAACCTCCGAATTGTATATTCATGTACTTTGTATTATAAATATACATTGAGGTGTATGTCAATACATAATATAAAAATAACCCCTGCGGTTGTTCGTAATCAAGCAAACTCGATCACTGAAACAACCCCAGGGGTCTAAAATTTAATTGAATTTCAAGTTTTCTACAGTCTCAGCATCCAACTTTTTAATAACTTCTACAATAAGCTTTACAGCATTTTCGTAGTCATCACGATGTAAAATTCCTGCATGAGAATGAATGTAGCGCGTTGCCACACCAATCGCAACAGCCGGTACACCGTTCATCGTTAAGTGGATAGCACCTGCATCTGTTCCGCCGCCCGCAATTGTTTCGAACTGATACGGGATCCCCGCTTCATCTGCAGTATCCACAACTAGATCACGTAACCCTTTGTGAGAAACCATAGAAGCATCGAACAAGACAATTTGTGGACCTTCGCCCATTTTTGAAGTAGATTCTTTAGCTGTTACTCCAGGTGTATCACCAGCGATACCTACATCAACTGCAAAAGCGATGTCCGGCTGAACTTTCATAGCCGCTGTTTTAGCTCCGCGAAGACCTACTTCTTCTTGAACAGTTCCCACACCATATACTGTGTTCGGGTGGTCCTGTCCTTTTAATCCTTTTAATACGTCAATAGCAATGGCACAGCCAATACGGTTATCCCATGCTTTTGCGAGAAGTAATTTTTCATTGTTCATGACATGGAACTCAAAATAAGGCACGATCATGTCGCCTGGTAGAATGCCCCACTCCATCGCTTCTTCTTTAGAAGAGGCACCGATATCGATGAACATGTCTTTAATATCCACTGGCTTTTTTCGTGCTTCTGGAGATAGGATGTGTGGTGGTTTAGAACCAATGACACCCGTGATATCGCCTTTTTTACGAGTTACAACTGTAACACGTTGAGCAAGCATTACTTGATTCCACCAACCACCAACCGGTTGGAAGAATAAAAATCCTTTGTCATCAATGCGAGAAACCATGAAACCGACTTCATCCAGGTGACCAGCTACCATAATTTTTGGTCCTTCAGCAGAACCCTTCTTTTTGGCAATCAAACTACCTAGATTATCGTAAGAAACCTCGTCTGCAAATGGTGTGATGTATTTCTCCATTACGTGGCGTGCTTCACGCTCATTGCCGGGAATACCTTTCGCATCTGTTAAATCTTTAAGCATTGTCAATGTTTCATCTAGCTTCGTCATTATTTCGACCTCCTAAACAATCTACTCCCATTATACGAAAAGACTGAATAGAATGTAAACAATTAGTTAATATCCCGTGTGTTGCCTTGTGTAATTGACCTCATTTTTTGCGTGATAGGCTGCCACTACTTCTTGCGTTGTAAAATCTAGAAGCCTAGCGATTTCAGCGTATCCTTCCCAAATACGGTTGTAAGAAGTTGAATTGATTGCCTGTTGAAACTCTATAATTGCTTGATAAGTAATCAGAAACGCTTGGTTCAAATCGGTTGTGACCAAACCGCTCGGCCACTCTTCTAAAGAATCCGTCAACTTCTTTTCAATACCTATAGAGAGCAAAAAGTGAATCGAATCTACATATTCCTCGATAATAATCGCTTTCTCGGATGGGCCTTTATCACTCCAGAACTTGAAGCTCCGTGTTTCATTAGCCAGCTCCCCTAGTTCCACTAACAGGGCTATAACTTTGCGATCAAAAACATCTTCTTCAATAGCTCTTTTTTGTTCAATAAAAGAATCTAGTTCTTTCTGCATCGAGACTAATCTTTGTAAGTTCAAATTTTTTCACACCTTTTTTAAATAGTTTGAAACCAAATCAAATTTGGTACGTATAGATAATGGAATGGTTATGTATAAAGGGAGTGGTAGCATGATTTTCCGACTTGTTCTTTTAGTGGTGTTAGGTTATGCACTTTATCGATTGATTCGTTATTTAGTAGATCCCCAGCGTAAACTTGATGACGCTTTACAAAGTGAATCCTATTATTTTTATGATGATAGCAAAAATGCTCGGAAGAATTTTTTGATTTCCTACCAAGGCGCTAAATTTGAAGGCGAAAAATACTTAGGAACGACAGAAGACGCTTTTGATGTCGTCTCTATATTTGTTTGGGCACATGATACAACAAAGCTGCAGGGCATGACACGAGAAGACTTTTTGTTTTTAGAAAAAGAAATCCAGATGAGTTACCCGCATGCGGTCATCAGTTGGAAAAACCCAATTGAGCAATTGATGAAAGGCTACAGAGAGTCCGTGTAAACGGGCTCTTTTTTTAGTTGTAGAGGTAAACTAATAGAAAAAGCTGTAGCACAGCGAGCATTAAAAATCCGATACGAAAAGATGTGTGCTTTGTTTTATGACGAAACATTTGCATACCCGCATAAGCTCCTGGTCCTCCCCCGAGTAGTGCAAGTAGCCAGAGTGTGTTTTCTGGTACGCGTTGACCACCTTTGCGAGCCTGTTGCTTGTCGTAACGCATTGTAAAAAGCGCAACAACTGACATGATGATGACTAGAAGTCCGATAAATTCCATGACAAGTCCCCTCCTTCTTATTTTAGTGTAGCAGAGTCTTAGTATGTGACGGTAGAGGAATTTCATTTCCCTAATTGAAGCTAGTGCTGAATGACAAAAAAGCCCCTCTTCCAAAAGGAAGAAGGGCTCATAAAGTTGAACTTATTTGTCCATTGCTTTTTTAGCAGCATCTGCTAACTGAGTGAATGCAGTTGCATCCGTTACAGCTAGGTCAGCTAACATTTTACGGTTAACTTCGATACCAGCTAATTTTAAACCGAACATTAAACGGCTGTAAGAAAGACCGTTCAAACGTGCAGCCGCGTTGATACGCGTGATCCATAATCTACGGAAGTCACGTTTCTTTTGACGACGGTCACGGTATGCGTACATACCAGACTTCATAACTGCTTGATTAGCTACTTTATAAAGTGTGTGCTTTGCACCATAGTATCCTTTAGCTAATTTAATGACTTTTTTACGACGCTGACGCGTTACTGATCCACCTTTTACACGTGGCATATTAAACAACCTCCTGCTATTTCATTTATAGTCGAATTATTTCATGTACGTTAATAATGTACGGATGCGCTTGTAGTCACCTGAAGAAACTACTTTAAGCTTACGAAGTTTGCGCTTAGCTTTTGTAGATTTGTTTCCAAATAAGTGGCTACCATATGCACGATCGTGCTTAAGTTTACCAGTTCCCGTTTTCTTGAAGCGCTTAGCTGCTCCACGGTGAGTTTTCATTTTCGGCATGTCGAATTCCTCCTAAACAATTTCTAAAGGCTTATTTCTCGTTCTTTGGCGCTAAAACCAAGAACATGCTGCGTCCGTCCATTTTTGGCTTCTGCTCTACAGTAGAAACCTCTGCACATGCTTCAGCAAAACGATCAAGGACACGTTGTCCAATCTCTTTATGCGTGATGGCACGGCCTTTGAATCGGATCGATGCTTTCACTTTGTCCCCTTTTTCAAGGAACTTGATGGCATTACGAAGTTTCGTTTGGAAATCATGCTCATCGATAGAAGGGCTCAAACGAACCTCTTTTAATACGACGATTTTTTGATTTTTACGAATCTCGCGATCTTTTTTCTGCTGTTCGAACTTGAATTTACCATAATCCATGATACGAGCAACAGGTGGCTTGGCTTGAGGGGCCACAAGGACAAGGTCTAAGTTAACGCGAGCAGCAATCTCGAGCGCTTCATTACGTGTTTTAAGTCCAAGTTGATCACCATTTTGGTCAATTACACGAATTTCTCTAGCACGGATGCCTTCGTTTACATACATGTCTTTGCTAATAATAATCCACCTCCAAATAGTATCGCGAATACAAAGTCGGGTATGAAGTGCAGTTGCTATTCACAACTTGTACCCATATAAAAAGCGGGCAGACATCTCTGTCTGCCCGCCGCTATACGACATGCAAAATTGCATGTGAAAGTCGTTCTTGTGCGAACCAGTCAACAATGTGTCGAACAGGTGAGAAGCGGGCAGCCTCTTCTTATACCACAAACATGTATTCAATAACCTTATTAACTATAGCACCGGGTCAATCAATTGTCAACAGATGATTGCACTTCTTTCACAATATGCGCTAAGAACGCTTCAAATGCCATACTATCTGATTTTTGTTCCCCGTATTTGCGGACATTTACTTCTCCCGCGTCTTTTTCTTTATCCCCTAGTACCAGCATGTAAGGAATTTTTTGCATTTGTGCTTCACGAATCTTATATCCTAGTTTCTCTTCGCGATCATCGATGTGTACACGGAAGCCTTTTGATTTGAACTTCTCTTCAAGCTGCTTCGCATAGTCATGATGCACTTCGTTTGAAACTGGAATGATCTGCACTTGCACAGGAGCTAACCATGTTGGGAATGCTCCTTTGTACTCTTCAATCAAGAAAGCAACAAAACGTTCCATAGTAGAAACGACACCACGGTGGATAACGACTGGGCGATGTTGTTTGCCGTCTTCTCCAATGTAGTTCAGGTCAAAACGTTCTGGTAGTAGGAAATCAAGTTGTGCAGTTGACAGTGTCTCTTCTTTTCCAAGAGCTGTCTTCACCATCACATCAAGCTTTGGACCATAGAAGGCTGCTTCTCCTTCAGCCTCATAGTAATCAAGACCAAGCTCATCCATCGCCTCTTTCAACATCCCTTGCGCACGTTCCCACATTTGATCGTCGTCGAAGTATTTCTCTGTATCAGCCGGGTCACGGTAAGATAGACGGAACGAGTACTCATCTAAGTTGAAATCTTTGTACACTTCAAGGATTAACTGAACTACACGCTTGAATTCTTCTTTGATCTGGTCCGGACGAACAAAGATGTGCGCGTCATTTAGTGTCATTCCGCGAACGCGTTGCAGGCCAGATAAAGCTCCTGACATTTCATATCGGTGCATAGTCCCAAGCTCCGCGATACGAATCGGCAAGTTTCTATAAGAATGAATGCCGTTTTTGTAGATCATCATGTGGTGAGGACAGTTCATAGGACGAAGGACCAGCTCTTCATTGTCCATTGCCATAACCGGGAACATGTTTTCTTGGTAGTGATCCCAGTGACCACTTGTCTTGTACAGTTCAACACTAGCCATAATTGGTGTGTAAACGTGGTCATACCCAAGCTGTACTTCTTTGTCGACGATATAGCGTTCAATGATGCGGCGGATTGTTGCTCCTTTTGGAAGCCACAACGGTAGTCCTTGACCTACTTTTTGACTGTTCATGAATAGATCTAATTCTTTCCCAATTTTACGGTGGTCACGCTCTTTCGCTTCTTCTAAAAGACGAAGATGCTCTTTCAAATCTTCTTTTGTGAAGAAAGCCGTTCCGTAAATGCGTTGTAGCATTTTGTTATCGCTGTTCCCTCTCCAATAAGCCCCAGCAACACTTAGCAATTTGAATTCTTTCAACTTTCCAGTTGAGGGTACGTGAACGCCACGGCACAGATCAAAGAATTCTCCTTGCTCATAAATAGATACCTGCTCATCTGCCGGAATAGCTTCTAATAGTTCTAATTTATAAGGATCTTCAATTTCAGAAAAACGTGCATACGCCTCGTCTCGAGAAACGTCATGGCGAGTGATTGCCACATTTTCATTGATGATCTTTTTCATTTCTTTTTCAATCACAAGCAAGTCTTCTGAAGTAATTGGTTGTTCAGAATCGATGTCGTAGTAGAAACCGCCTTCGATTACTGGACCTACTCCAAGCTTAGCATCTGGGTACAGACGTTTCACCGCTTGTGCAAGTAGGTGAGCCGATGAGTGACGCAGGATTTCTAAAGCATCCGGTGCATCTGGTGTGATGATTTCCATTTTTCCCCCTTCAGCAAGAGGTGCTTTCAAATCTACAAGGTTGCCGTCAATTTTTGCAGCAAGTGCCTTTTTGCGAAGGCCTGGGCTGATGGATTGCGCAACATCTTCCATTGTTGTGCCAAGAGCAAACTCCTTCACTGCGCCGTCTGGATAAATGAGTTGAATAGTTTCTGACATACGAATCTCTCCTTTTTGAATGGTGCAGAACGCAAAAAATCCCCGTCCCAATAAAGGGACGAGGAATAAATTCGTGGTTCCACCCTTCTTCTGTTTGCACGGATGCAAACGAAGCTCTACATCGGGTAACGGCCGGTGCCGGTATGCATTGGTTTGCATACTGTTCAGAGGTGGTAAATCAGTGGTCTCCATAAGAAGCTTTCAGCCTTGGCTTCTCTCTCTAAGATGGTACCTTTCCTAATTCGTGTCCTCATCACTACATGTAACGTAATTATGAAAATTAGTATACCGATACTAGCGGTATTTCGCAACCTTTATTTTAAAATGACTTCGGGACGTTTGAGCGGTGTGCCTAACATATCGCAAGGTCGTCCGATTTTTGAAATTTTCCCTTTATCAAGCCGAACGATTCGGTCAGCTATCGTATGCGCATCGTCTTCATCATGTGTCACGAATATCGATGTGATCTGCGCTCGTTTTAAAATGGAATACAATTCTTCTCGAATTTTGTATTGCAGTTCTTTATCCAAATTTGAAAAAGGCTCGTCCAACAACAACAATTTAGGTTTTGGAGCTAAAGCACGTGCAAGTGCAATACGTTGTTGTTGACCACCACTCAGCTGATGGGGATAGCGTTTTTTATACTCGCCCATTTCCACTAAATCCAGTACTTCATTGGCACGTTGGAGACGATCTTTTCGTGGCATCTTACTCAGCCCAAATTTCACATTATCCAACACTGTCATATGAGGGAACAAAGCATAATCTTGAAACACAAGACCTATCCCCCGTCGTTCCGGTTGGACAAAGTGATTTCCGTCAAACATGGTTTCATCGAACAATTGAAAAGCACCTTTATCCGGAATTTCAAGCCCTGCCAGTATGCGCAACATCGTACTCTTCCCACTACCACTGCGACCTAGAATGGAAATGACTTCTCCTGTTTCAATCGACATCGAGAAATGGTCAATTGCTAGGTCATTGCTGTTGCGATAAGAAAAACACACATCTTTGATTTCAATTGTCATTTGGCATCCTCCTTATCGAGCAATCTGTAAAAGATAAAGATGGCAAGGGCACTCATCGCAATGATGATGATGGACGGTTGACTTGCCTGCATGATTTTTTCGTCACTGGCATATTGGAACGCTTTTGTTGCAAGCGTATCAAAATTAAACGGGCGTAAAATAAGCGTCAACGGGATTTCTTTCATAATATCAACAAATACTAAGATAAATCCAGAAATGATAGCTCCTTTTAACAGCGGGATATCAACTTTAAAGAATGTTTTGGTCACAGATGCCCCAAGCATTCGAGAAGCCAGGCTAAAATTGACCCCTATCTTGTCGTAACCTGATTCAATGGCATTGTAGCCGATTGCAAAGAAGCGAACGATATACGCCACAATTAACATAACGACACTGGTACTCAACACGAGTGATGTACTGAAGCCCCATGCTTGATAAAGAGGAATCAATTGTAGATCCAACCAGATAAACATGGTGACGATTGCCACAGCAATAACGGCACCTGGAATCGAGTACCCTACAATCGTGAACTTAGGTAAAATCTTGCCGATACGACCGCGTGTGAAGCGTTGGAAGTTTCCAACAATCAACGCACCTGTCACAATAACCAAGGCAGCAGCACCCGCTACATACACGGAATTACGAATGTATGTTGTAAATTCCGAATTCGGAATCGAGCCCCACGTCAACACGAACCAATCGATTAGTTGAAGGACAGGGATTAAAAATGCCAGACTGAAAATAAACGTTACATAACCAAATGCGCCCCATTTTCGGAAACCCGTCAAACGCACTTTTGGTAAAGGATTTACTTTGGTATTGGAATAACTGAACTGTTTAGTCCCACGTAACAGCTTTTCAATGACAAGCATCAGCACAACAAATGTCATCAAGGAACCTGCAAGCTTGATAGCCGCATCGATATCACCAAGACCAAACCACGTTTGGAAGATCGCTGTACTAAATGTTTGAATGCCGTAATACTTCACAACTCCGTAATCATTCAACACTTCTAGGGACACTAAGCTCACTCCCCCAATAATTGCGGCCCGTGAAATAGGTAGCACGACTTGAAGAAAAATAGCCCAGTGGCCTTTTCCAAGTAGTTTGGCGCTCTCAACGAGTGAAGCGGCTTGTTGAGATAAGAACACTCGCGTAATGGTGTACACATAGGGATATAAAAACATCGTGTAAATAAAGATGGCGCCAGGGATATTCATAATATCAAAGAAGCGTTGATCCACTTGAACATCGAATACATTTCGAAGTGTCGACTGGATTACTCCTGTATAACTCACCATTCCCGAGTAAGTATACGCCGCAATAAATGGCGGAATCGATAGTGGCAAGATGAGTGCCCATTTGTAAAAGCGACTTAACGGAAATTCGTATTGAGCAATCAGCCAAGCAAGGCTAGTCCCAATCACGATCGTTCCGAGTGCTGTATAAAAGACGAGTAAGAAAGTAGTCTCCATGTAGTTCCATAACATGTATTCTTTAATATGCTCCCAGTTTTCACTAGTTGGTGCCAGCAGACCGCTAACAATTGGCAACATAGGCGACAGTAAGGAAAGAACGATGATTACAGAAAGAATGGTCCAACCGTTTAAGTAATAGGAAAATTTTCTCAAGTGGCGTCAGGCCCTTCTAAAATCCAATTTCTTCGCGATTCTCATTATAGCATGACCAAAGGCTTGTTGTATCTGAAATGATAGTCATTCTCGATGAATGTACAAAAAGTTAGTTAGGTTAGCGCAAGTCTTTGTGTGAATTACCGCCCAGGAGACTTCCTTTAGCGACCGTAATTGTCTATTTAAAGCCCCAGCCTTTCTATTTAACGACCGTAATTCCTTGTTCAGTAACCCAAATGATTTTATGGAAACTAATAACTTGAGATTTGAAGCATCGAATTTAAAAAAGAGGCTGGGACAAAACCTAGACTCTAATTGAAAAACGCGCACGGCAGAAAATTCTGCTGTGCGCGCGTTTTTGTGTACAAAAATAAGGACAACTTCTGATAGAATTGAGTCACCACAACAAAATCCAAATCGAAAGAAGTGTCCTTATGTTTAAAAATTATAACATGAATCAACTAGTGTTACCTCTAGATATCGAGATGAAGTTATCAAAAGATGATATCGCCTTCTCTATCGACCGTCTGGTCGAGACTATCCCCGATGAAGCCTTCCACGAATTTCGACGTGACAATGGTTGTCCAGCTTATCACCCAAAGATGATGTTGAAGATCATTCTCTGTGCATACACCCAATCCACATTCTCCGGTCGCAAGATCGAAGACCTGACAAAGGACAGCCTAAGAATCATGTGGCTTGCCCAAGGACACCAACCCAGTTATCGTACGATCAACCGTTTCCGTGTACAACCCGCAATGAACGCACTCATCAAAGAATGTTTCATCCAGTTCCGCAATCGTCTTGTGGCAGAAGACCTGATCGATCAAGATGCGATCTTCATTGATGGGACCAAGATCGAGGCGGACGCAAACAAGTTCACATTCGTCTGGAAACGAGCCGTAGAAAAATATCTGACAAGCCTGACTGAGAAATCCAAGCAGATGTATGAAGAACTTTTCAAAGCCAACATCATGCCTGCTCTAGAGGTCGAGGAAGGTCTCACGGCTGAACAGATGTCCTTGATGGCGGACAAGCTCGAAGAGCATGTCCACGAGAAGACGGCGCAGATCGAGTCCACCGAAGACGTGGCTAAACGAAAGAAGATACGATCAGAACGAAAAGAACCAAAGAAGCTACTAAAACTGATCAAGGACATGCTTGTCCGAAAACATCGTTATGAGATCGACCTGGGGATCATGGGTGAGCGAAACAGTTATTCCAAGACTGACAAGGATGCCACGTTCATGCGGATGAAAGATGATTATATGAGGAACGGTCAATTGAAACCTGGCTACAACTTACAGATCGCAACAGAAAATCAATATACTCTGGCTTATGCAGTATTCCCAAATCCAAGTGACTCGAAGACGATGGTTCCTTTCCTAGACAAAATTGAAGATGATTTCTTCGAACTTCCTGAACATATCGTGGCGGATGCGGGTTATGGCAGCGAGCCGAACTATAACGACATCCTAGTGAAACGCCAAAAGACACCACTCATCACTTATGGTCAGTATCTTCGAGAACAGAAGAAGGCCTATAAAAACAACCCATTCCAGACAGCGAATTGGACCTATGACGAAACAACGGATTCCTATGAATGCCCTAACTCTAAACGTCTTAACTTCTCCCATTTGAGCGTACGCAGAGACAAGACTGGTTTCGAACGCCAGTTTAAAGTATATCGAGCGGAAGACTGTGGCGGTTGTCCATTCCGATCACAGTGTACAAAGGCACACGAGGGAACCAATCGCACGATGTCTGTGAATGTCACCTGGGAAGAACAAAAAGAATATGTGAGAACCAAGCTTTCAGAAGAAAAGACCGGGTCTATCTATCGCCGTCGCAAGACGGACGTGGAACCAGTTTTTGGATTCTTGAAAGCTAATTTGGGTTTCACTCGTGCCTCCGTTCGCACTCGACCAAAGGTCGAGAACGATATCGGATTGGCACTTATGGCGGTGAACTTGAGAAAATATGCGGCCAGAGTGTAGAAACTCTGGCCGCATACTAGAAAAACCCATAAAAAATGACCATCAATCAATCTCGATGGTCATTTTTTATATTATCGGCTATGTTTTGTCCCAGCCTCTTGTTGTATTATTTCCAACCTACTTGGTTGAAGATCATGATAGTTTTAGCATTGTTTGTACCAAGTTCAGACAATGGAATATCTTGCTCTTTGAACTCACCCCATGTTTTAAGAAGTTCAGAAGCTGGTACACCTTCGTTTACTGGGTACTCATAGTTAGTTTCTGCAAACACTTCTTGTGCCGCATCAGCTGATAAAAACTCAAGAAGCTTGATTGCGTTTTCTTTGTTTTTCGATCCTTTAACAACACCAGCACCTGAAATGTTCACGTGTGTTCCAGTTGTTTCTTGGTTCGGGAAGAAGACGCCTAGGTTTTCTGCAACTTTTACTTCTTCTGGATCTTCAGAGTTTAACATTTGACCTAGATAGTATGTGTTCATGATAGCTACATCACCAATACCTGCTGCAATGGCTTTTGCTTGGTCACGGTCGCCACCTTCAGGGTCACGAGCGAAGTTGTTCACAAGGCCTTGTGCCCACTCAGTTGCTTTTTCTTCTCCATCAATAGAGATGAATGAAGCAAGTAATGATTGGTTGTAAACATTCTCAGAAGAACGGATTAAGATACGGCCATTCCACTCGTCTTCTGTTAAAGCTTCATAAGTAGACAAATCTTCTGGTTGAACTGTGTCTTTATTATAAACTAATACTCGTGCACGTTTTGTTAGACCAAACCATTGGTTGTCTCCGTCACGGTACTTTTCAGGAATTTGTTCAGCAAGGACATCACTTTGCGCTGCTTCTAAAACGCCTTCTTCTTTTGCACGGAACAAACGACCTACGTCAGCTGTGTAAAGAAGATCTGCTTCAGTTGCTTCGCCTTCACGTTTGATACGCTCAAGAAGCTCATCTGCTTCCCCTTTGATTACGTTTACTTGGATTCCTGTCTCTTCCGTAAACTGAGCATAAAGTTCATCATCGACATCATAGTGACGGCTCGTATAAAGATTTACTTCACCTGATTCTTCTGTTGCTTCTGGTGCTGTAGATGTTTCTGTCTCTGTTGTTTCGTTGCTCGATGAGCATGCTGCTAGAAATAGTACCAAAATGGCAATCAGTGACAATATTTTTTTCATGATGTGGCTCCTTTTCTAATTGATAATGAATTTCATTTCCATTGACTAGTATAGCCTTATTGAGAATGAAAATCAACAAAAAAAGCGAAAAAGTTTAATTACTTTCTCGCCAGTTGATTCCTTGCAATTCAATTGGAGTTGTTAGCGCTTTGATACGCTCAAGAATACGACCTGCTTTGACAGGTTCCTTCTCACCACGTTGCGTGGTTGTAAAGTGATGCTTCAGTTCATCATAAGTGAAATTCGAAGAGATGAATGTTGGTAAACCTTGTGCCATGCGATGCTGCAAAATCGTGCCAATGATATCATCGCGTGTCCAACTAGACATCGTTTCAGCTCCTAGATCATCGAGCATCAAAACAGGCGCATTTTTCACGACCTCCATTTTTTCAGCTAGCGAATTTTCTTGGATAGACTGACGCATTTCACGTAAAAATTCTGGCACGTAGACGAGAACCGTGGCAATTTGAAGATCAGCCAGCTCATTCGCGATAGCGCCTAAAATATAGGACTTCCCAACACCAAACGGTCCATGAACATAAAAACCTTTTTCCGGAAGGGAGTGTGTCTCTTTATACGATTTAATAAAATTATTGGCCGCTCGAAGTGCTAAGAAACGAGATTCATCATTTAATTCCACATTAGAAAATGTGGCTGCTAGTACATCCTTTGGCATGTGCATGCTGTGAATCATTGCAGAAATAGATTGTCGCTCGTCTTCAATGCGTCCGTTTCGGCACCTTAAATAATCTAATTCGATTCGACCTCTCCCCATGACGAGCTTCGGTTCAAACCCTTTAATTAAATTGACACAACCTGCTACATTTGGACACCTGTCACAGTCATGTGTTTGTTCAATATATTCATATAACTTGCTCATACTTGTTTCTAAGACTGCGGGTGATACTTCAGATGAATGAGCTTGCAGAAAATCTTGGACATCCCGATTTTCCACTACTTCTTTTTTCATTTCTTCCATTCGAGTTGCAAATGAAGGATTTGTGATCATTCTCTTCAATGTTCGATTAATGGGTTCCACATCACTCACCGGCCTTTCGTTGCGCTAATTTCTGCAAGCAACTTTTGACGTTCTGCTTCAATATCAAAGGTTGAATCTTTTGGCTTTTTGGCTGTTGATTTTTTATCCAACCACTCCGGAACTTTTTCTTGTCGCTTATATGGCTTCCCGGAAGAAGACTGCGTGGTCTCTCCATTTTTCCACTTCATGTACTGCGAATGTTCTTGCCGAGCCAATTGCATTGCTTCTTTAGCCGTTTTCACATTTTTTCTCACCCAGTGAGAAGCAATCTTTTCAGCGAAGCTTTTGGTCAGCTTCATATCTGTACGAAGCATCACGTATTGAATCAACACATTGACCACGCCGACAGGCATCTCATAAACAGTAGCAAAGCGATTCACAAGTTCAATATCTGCAGGAAACGGTTCTTTCCCTCCTGCACTGTCACGCAGAACATCAAGCGGTGAACTGGTTTCAAGATAGGCAAGATATTCTCTTTCTTTTGACTGTTTTTCAGAACTTGCTTCTTGTTGAGTTGGTTCCTCAACAGCTGGTGCCGCACTAACTGATCGAAGAGAAACAGGTTGGGAAGCCTTTAATTTAAAGTAATCTTCACAAGATTTCTTCAAGCGTTCCGTTGAAATAACCGTTGGATCATCCACAGCTAACAAAATGATCTTTTGCATGTCGAGAGGTGAAAAACCATATAAAAAAGCAAGTTTGGCTATCAATTGTTTGATTTCAAGTGTCAGTAATTTTCTAGGCAGCATATGCTCGCTCAAGCCATCGAGTAAAAGCTGAAAATCAAAATCATGATCAAACTCATAGCTACCACTTGCCGGCGTTTCAATGCCACCTGGTACCTTCGTTTGCTTTAAATTCGGTTGAAAGACATCTGTAAATGTGCGGGTGATTTCTTCGGTATTCATTTTCCACTGCACGTTTTGCTTATAACGGCCTTCTAATTGACGATAGCCATAATCCCCTACCTTGTTCCACAAAAATATGGAAAGGAGAGGATCGGCAAAAAAGGCATGAGGCGTTAACGGCTTTTGAATTTCGTAATAAAATCTTTGTGAATCGTCCGATTGCGCGCGCCATGTGCGCAAAAGCCCAATAGCCTCTAAGTGCGCTCGGGCTTCAAAGATTCGCTTAATGGGAACTGATAGGGCATTCATCAAAGTGTAGTGATTATATTCCGTATCTTTCACATCGTTCATTGTCCATAGCTGCTGATAGAGCGTAAACGCTTCAGGCCCAATGAGCGGTTGATAGAGCATCGTGATCGTCTGAAGGTCTTCACTGGAAAGAGGAGCAGCGACACGTGTTTTAAATGTATCCATTGGTTGCAATTCTTTGTGTAACATCTGCTCTCCCCCTTTCTAGTTTTGGGATGGGTTACGCTTTAATAATTCGCGCACTTCTTCCATGAAGACATTAATATCTTTGAACTGGCGGTAAACCGAGGCAAAACGGACATAGGCTACTTCGTCGACCGCTGCCAACTTCTCCATCACTTGTTCACCGACATGTTCTGATTTGACTTCAGAATTACCTGTGCGTCGTAACTCTTTTTCAATCGTAAACACTACTTCTTCTAATTGTTCAAGAGTGACTGGTCGTTTTTCACAGGCCCGAATAAGGCCACGTAACATTTTTTCTCGACTGAACTCTTCTCGTGAACCGTCCTTTTTAACAACAATTAAGGGTGTTTCTTCAACTTTTTCAAATGTAGTGAAGCGGAAGCCACATTGCTCGCATTCTCGTCTTCTGCGTATCGATTTATTTTCATCGACTGGCCGGGAATCGACTACTTTCGTGCCATTGTATTGGCAGGAAGGACATCTCATAGTTTACGCTCCTATTTGCTCGTATTTCATTCATTATACTAAAGTTGATGCAGTTCTGCATCCACAGAAAAAGCAGAGGGAGTCTCCCCTCTGCTTGTAGTTTAAACAGTTTGTAATGATTTGGCTGCAACTGGACCCATACCGCGTGGAAGCTCCATCAGTTCGCGAGTCTTCGCGTTCAGTGCTTCGGCTATGTAATTGGCTGCAATTGTTGGATCTAGGTCACCGCATGTGTATACGTCGATACTAGCGTAGCCATGTTCCGGAAAGCTGTGGATCGTTAAGTGTGACTCTGAAATGATGACCACTCCACTTACACCTTGAGGTGCAAATTTATGAAATGCAACTTCGCGAACTTCCGCACCTGATTTCAGTGCAGCATCTACAAAAGTTTGTTCAATAAAGTTCATATCATTCAGTTTGTCAAAATCACATTCCCACAGTTCAGCAATGATGTGACGTCCCATTGTTTCCAATGTCCGTTTCCCCCTTTGACTGGATTTTTTAATCAAAGTGACTACCACGGGGGAAAGTTAGTCCAGAGAGGTCCTAACCCTTTAAGTAGCCGGTGCTTTTTTAGCACGATTTTCATTATAGGGGGCTTGTGTGGGAATTGCAATAAAAAGTTACAAACAAATTTAATTTTTCTGAGCTTAAGTTCCTTCTTTGAAGATTGCATTAAGAGCGAAAAAAATTAGAACATGAACTTCTTCTAATCCAGTTGCATTTACAAAGCTTGTTTTTTAGTTCAAATTTAGAACAAAAAGGACTGGGCCAAGAACTTCTTCTAATCCGGAGGCATCTTCCGAAGCTTGCTTTTAATATCAAATTAAGAACGAAAAGGACTGGGCCAAAAACTTCTTCTAATCCGGAGGCATCTTCCGAAGCTTGCTTACAAGTTCAAATTAAGAACGAAAAGGACCTGTGGCCCTCTCTTTTCAGAGTGGGCCACAGGCGCGAATCTTCTTAGTTCGAGCTTACACAAGCTTCTCCAGTTGCATCCAGCTGGTTGAAGTTCTTTTTTTCAGGAAGTTGTGAGTTTCAATGATGGTGAGTCGGCTCTGCCTCTAGTTGAATATTTATTAGAACTAGTTCATTCGAACTTGACTTAGTAGGTGGCAGGCTGTGCTAACGCAAGGCCTGATTTAGATTGTGAACATTCACCTTATAGGTCAGCGAGATTACTGCACATAGATTTATAAGGCAACTTCTGTATTACTTAAAGCCCTTACTAGTAAGATCTTGACCATTTAAAGTGGTTTAGTCTCAGAGGAGTGTTCATCGAAATCATTTTCTCAGTCATCACTGATCTAATCGATCATCAGAATGGATTAATCACTCATCAGAATGGATTAATCACTCATCAGAATTGTTTTTCCCTTCATCACCAGGTAGTAATCGCTCATCAATGATTTAATCGATCATCAAAATGGATCAATCACTCATCAGAATCGTTTTATCCTTCATCACAGCGTACAATTCGCTCATCACGGATTCAATGCCACTACCTTAATCAAATTGAAATCCCGGAAGCCAGGTTACCATTTCCCTGGCCAACTGAGTTTTACCGAGACCCGGCAACGCAGACGAAAGTGCTCTCCTTTCGTCTGACGTGGGGAGGCTCGAAGAAACTCCCCTAGGAAATGGTGTTCTGGCTGGAGGGATTTCAAATCTAACTTAGATTAATTTATTTAACTTCTCTGGGAGAAAGGTGTTCTAGCTAGAGGGATTTCAGATCTTACTTAAATTGATTTAGTAACCTTCTCTTGAAGTAAGGTTTTCTAATTGGAGGGATTTCAACGCCATCTAAACCCTAAGAAAAAAGCCCCTCTCAAATGAGAAGGACTCAAGATTCATTAGCTTATGCTGTGATAGCTTCTAAAGATTTTGCAACTTTTTGTGTTAGATCAACCACGCGAGCTGAATAGCCCCACTCGTTGTCGTACCAAGCCAAAACTTTCACTTTACGCTCACCAATTACCATAGTCGTTAACCCATCGACAGTTGCAGAAGCAGTTGTCGTGTTGAAATCAACAGAAACTAATGGGTCTTGAGTGATCGCTAAGATGCCATTCATTGAACCGGCAGCAGCTTTTTCGAAAGCTAGGTTTACTTCTTCAACCGTTACGTCACGTTCAACGTCTACAACTAAATCTACAAGAGAAACGTTTGGAGTTGGAACGCGAAGTGCCAAACCGTGTACTTTGCCTTGTAATTCAGGTAGAACAAGTGTCAATGCTTTTGCAGCACCTGTTGAAGTAGGAATGATCGACTGAGCACATGCACGTGCACGACGAAGATCTTTGTGCGGGTTGTCCAAGTTATTTTGGTCATTTGTATAGGCATGAACCGTTGTCATTAAACCATTTACAATGCCGAATTCATCGTTTAATACTTTTGCTACAGGAGCTAAACAGTTCGTTGTACAGCTTGCATTGGAAATGACATCATGCTTTTCTAAATCTAGCTTGTCATCATTTACTCCAAGTACAACAGTGATATCCTCATTCTTACCAGGAGCCGTTAAGATGACTTTCTTAGCGCCAGCTTCTAGGTGAAGTGCAGCTCCAGAACGTTCATTGAACTTCCCTGTTGCTTCGATTACGATATCTACGCCAAGATCATGCCAAGGTAAGTTAGCCGGATTGCGATCGCTCACAATTTGTATGCGCTTTCCATTTACGATAAGCGCATTTTCAGCCGTTTCGACTTCCCCTTGGAATGTTCCATGAACTGAATCGTAACGAATGAGATGTGCGAGTGTTTCGACTGGGTAACTAGCATTGATTGCCACAATTGAAATGTCATCCTTTAAAATTGCCTGGCGGAATACCATCCGTCCAATTCGTCCAAAACCATTAATCGCAATAGAAGCTGTCATATATACCGTTCCTCCTGTTAACTATGTGATACTAATTCACTTAATATGCAATTAGTATAGCACATTAGAGTAGTAGTGGTGCACTAATCCCTATGTTCACAAAAAGTTCTATTATTCTGACTCCTCTCGTCTCCATTTTGTGACGAGACGATCGATTTCATCATGTAATTGTTCCAAAGTGTCATTGTTCCAAATGACTTCATCTGCCCACTCTACTTTGTCTGTAATAGAAATTTGTGAGGCAATACGGGAGACAGCTTCTTCCTCGGAAAGGTTATTCCTCGCGATTAGACGGCGAAGTTGAATCTCGGGAGTGGTAGCGACGACTAAAATTCGATCGACAAAATGCTCCAGCTTACTTTCAAATAATAGTGGGATATCTAAAATCACGATTTTTTTACCTTGTGCTAGATGTAGGTCTTTTTGGCGCAGCATTTCTTGTCGTATTGCAGGATGGATGATGCTGTTCAGCAATTGTCGCTTTGCAGCATCTCCAAAAATTTGTTTTCCAACTTCTTCACGGTTCATCGTGCCGTCTGAATGAATGGCTTGTTCACCAAATGCCTCTTTGATTTTTTGAAGTGTTGTCGTACCTGGCTCTACTACATCTCGAGCAATGACGTCCGCATCTACAATCGGCAGTCCATGTTCTTTTAAGCGCTTCGCCACTGTGCTCTTTCCTGTGGCGATACTTCCCGTTAAACCTATTATCATGGGGACCTCCTATTTCTGACAGTTCGGGCAATACGTCGATGTTCTGCCGCCAATCACTAGTTGTTTTGTTGGCGTCTCACAGACTGGACAAACTTTCTTGCCATACATTTTAAGAAAATGTTGCATACTTCCCGCTCCACCGTTGACATTGCGGTAATCGGATATGCTGCTGCCTCCACGGTTAATACTCTCTTGCAACACTTCTACTATTGCTTTATATAATTCTATTCTACTTTTTTCTGAAATGCGACTGACCTGTCGATTTGGATGAATTTTCATTCGGAAAAGTGCCTCAGTTGCATAGATATTGCCACAGCCTGAAATAACATGTCCATCCATAATAAATGCCTTGATTGGTTTGGACTTGTATTTTGAAAGCTTAGCCATGGCTAAGTAATGAGGCAACCCTTCCTCAGAAAATGGCTCTGGTGCCATTAACATTAGAGGCGGATGATCTTCAACTTGATTTAATAAACGCATCTCACCAAATCTTCGGATGTCTGAGTAGACCAGTGAATAGCCGCCAGACAATTGAAAAATGACATGCACATGGTTGCGAAACTTTGTTTCTGTAATCTCACTAAGTTCATGGACGGGGAACCAAGCCCCCGTCATGCCAAGGTGACCGACTAATAGTGCGGCACCTTCGCCATCCATTAACTCAAAAAACATGTATTTTGAACGACGAGTTAAAGCTGTGATGCGATAACCGGTCACTTGTTGAGCAAAATCAGCGGGTGACTCCCCTTTGATGATGGCTTGTTTTCCCTGCTGATGACTTTTCAAAAGTTGTTCCGAGATCTGAACAGATAAAATAGTTTGATCAACTACAAAGGGGCGAAGAGATTCGACGACGCCCTCGACTTCTGGTAGTTCAGGCATGGTGATCCCTCCTTATTTTGTTTCATACCATGTGGATCCATGCGCATAGTCAACTTTTAGTGGTACGGATAGTTCTACAGCGTGCTCCATCACTTGAGGAACTAACTGTTGAATTTGCTCTAATTCATCTAAAGGCACCTCGAAAATCAATTCATCATGCACTTGAAGTAACATTTTTGTGCGCAATCCTCGTGACTCAAGTTCACGATCCATATCAATCATCGCTTTTTTAATGATGTCTGCTGCACTACCTTGAATTGGCGTATTCATTGCTGTACGCTCTGCAAAACCACGTAAGTTGAAGTTTGAACTTGTGATTTCTGGTAAGTAGCGACGGCGATTCATAAGAGTGGTAACAAACCCGTGCTTTTTCGCTTCTGAAATGGCATCGTCCATAAATTGTTTGACACCTGGGAAGCTAGTTAAATAATTATCAATAAATGTGGCGGCTTCTTTACGCGTGATTGTCAGACTCTGAGACAATCCATAATCACTAATCCCATAAATGATACCGAAGTTTACTGCCTTTGCTGCGCGACGCATATTGGCATCGACATCTTCCGCTTTTACATTGAAAACGTCCATTGCCGTTTGAGTGTGAATATCCCGGTCTTCTTGGAATGCACGAACAAGTTTTTCATCTTGAGACATATGCGCCATGACACGTAGTTCGATTTGAGAGTAATCTGCCGCAAATAGAACCCAGTCTTTTTCAGAGGGCACAAACGCTTGACGAATTTTTCTTCCTTCTTCGATTCGAATAGGTATGTTCTGCAAATTCGGATTTATTGAACTTAGACGCCCAGTCGATGTCAGCGCTTGTTGGTAGCGGGTATGCACTTTACCATCTTCATGAATTTCTTTAAGTAGGCCCTCAATATAGGTAGACTGAAGTTTCATTAATTGTCGGTAGAGTAAAATCTCAGCGATGATTTCATGCTCACCTTGCAATTTTTCTAAGACATCGGCTGCTGTGGAGTATCCTGTCTTTGTCTTCTTGATAGGTGTTAAGCCAATCTTTTCAAATAAAATGACGCCAAGTTGTTTAGGTGAATTAATATTGAACTCTTGACCGGCCATTTGGTGAATACGAATTTCAATTTGTTCTAGGCGACCACGAAGAGCGACTCCCATATCTTCTAGTGTTTTTCGGTCCACTTTTACGCCAAACGATTCCATTTCTCCTAAAACACTAGCCAGCGGCAATTCTAGATCGTGGTACAAATCGTACTGTTTATTTTCCTTTAATTTGTCTTCTACTGGACTCTTCAATTTCCACACAGCATCGGCTTTGCGAATGGCATGGTGAAAGAGCTCATCTTCCGCAGGTGCTTTCTTTTTGGCACCTTTCCCGTATACTGCTTCGTCTTCATCCACTTCTGAATAACCGAAGTGCTTGGCAAGTGAGGCAAGGTCTTGGGAAGATGAAATGGAAGGATCTGAAATGTAAGCCGCTAATAATAAATCAAAGCTAGCTCCTTTCAACTCGCAGCCAAATCGTTTAGAGACAGCTTGAAACGCTTTAACATCGTAACAGCGCTTTTCTTTAGTAACATCTTCTAAATAACGTTTAAAAGCTGGTTGTGAAAACGAAGAATCTCCCTGCATCACGTATCTCTTTTTGTCGGTAGATAAAACGACCGCTAACACTTCGGCAGTATGGTAGTGTTCAGAAAATAGTTCGATGTGAAGTGTCATATCCTCTTCAAAATGAGCCTCTGTCCATTCTGAAACAACCTCAAAATTAATGGCTTCCAGTTCTTTTGATTCGGTCTCAAAGGAAGACTTTTCAAGAAGCGTTTTGAATTGCAGCTGTTGCCAAATGGCATGTACTGCCTCCATCTCAGGTCCAGAATAAGCTAGAGAGTCTAACGTGATCTGGACGGGTGCTGCACGTTCAATTGTGGCGAGTTGTTTACTAATGTAGGCAAGTTCTTCATTTGCCACTAATTTCTCTTTCATTTTAGACGCTTTCATCTCGTCAATATGTTGATAAACTCCTTCGACAGACTGATGCGCCGCTAAAAGTTTAATAGCTGTCTTTTCACCAACACCCGGAACACCTGGAATATTATCAGATGCATCTCCCATTAACCCTTTCATATCGATAATTTGAAGAGGTGTTAATCCGTACTTTTCTTGAATATGGGAAGGCGTATAATGTTCTAAGTCTGTAATACCTTTGCGTGTGATTTGAACAGTTGTGCTGTCGCTAGCTAATTGCGTTAAATCTTTGTCTCCACTGATGATAATGGTTTCGTACCCTGCTTGTTCTGCTTGCAAGGAAAGTGTTCCGATAATATCATCGGCTTCGTATTGATCAAGTTCATATTGTGGAATGTTGTAGGCCTCTACCAATTTGCGAATATAGGCGAATTGCTCAGAAAGTTCAGGTGGCGTTTTTTGACGTCCTCCTTTGTATTCTGAAAACGTGGCATGCCTGAAAGTCGTTTTCCCAGCGTCCCAAGCGATGAGCATGTGGGTCGGCTTTTCTTCTTCTACTATCTTTTGAAGCATTATCGTAAAACCGTATGTTGCATTTGTATGAATCCCTTGTTCATTAGTCAATAGAGGAAGTGCAAAGAATGCACGATACGCTAAACTATTGCCATCTACAAGTACTACTTTTTGATTAGTCACTACTGTCACTCCTTTTAATAAACGAAAAACCTTGCCTTCAGTTTACCATGACTGAAAGCAAGGTGTTGTCTTTACGGTGTGATCCCCGAAAGAAATTGTGCGTATGGTGAGTCTGACGGTAAGATAATCACCGTATCTTCACCAATAGTAGCTTTGTACGATTCTAACGTACGGAAAAGGTTATAGAATTCTGGATCTTTAGAGAAAGACTCATTATAGATACGTGCTGCTTCTGCTTCCCCTTCGGAAATAATAACAGCGGCTTCCCGCTCAGCATTGGCAATAATCTCACGTACTTGACGGTCTGTCTCAGCTTCAATTCGACGTTTGTCAGCGTCCCCTTCAGACAAGAACTTCTGGGCAATTTTTTCACGTTCTGAAATCATGTCTTGATAAACGGCTTGTTCGTTCTCAACCGGAAGATCAGTACGTTTGATGCGAACATCCAATACTTCAATTCCATAATTATCAGCTGTCAGCAATTCGTTGACACGTGCCGTGACTTGCTCACCTAAGCTGCCTCGTGAGGTATCTTCATCATTTATAATTTCTGCGTAAGCTAGACGTCCAAGTTCCGTTCGGACAACTGAGTAGATGAACTCTTCCATACGTGACTCTGCGTTAATCAATGTCCCCGCATTGGCAATCATCAACTGTGGATTGTTGACCTTCCAAACCGCGTAGTTATCAATAATGATTCGGCGTTTGTCGAGCGTGTTGATTTCAGCTTCTGAGATTTCATAGTTCATCAAATATTTAGGAACGGTAGTCGTGCTTTGGATAAAGGGTATTGTTACGCCTAAACCAGGTTCGTCGACCACTTTCACGATTTCTCCAAATTGACGCACAATCTTGAACTCGCCTTCGCGCACTACGTAAACATTCGTGAGCAAGATGACAAGTAGTATAAAGATGAACAGAAACCCACCGACCAATTTGCCGTGCTTCTTCCAATCAACTTTAAAATCTGAAGCAGGCTTAGCTGTTTTCTTCTTTTTATTTAAAGCAAATCGTTCTTCGAGTGAGACGAATTTCGTATCTTTTTCGGTCATTCGTTGTCAGTCCCTTCTGAAACGACTGGAGCGCTTGCACGAGGTCCAGCAAGTGGTAAGTAGGTCATCGTCCCACTGTCGTCATTCATGATGTAAAGCTGTGCATTAGGCAAGACGGCTTCTAATGTCTCTAACACTAAACGATCACGTGTGATTTGTTCATTTTGTGCGTATTCGGCATACAATTCATTAAAAAGAGCGACGTCTCCACGTGCTTGTTCAATACGGGCAATTTTTTCACCTGTAGCATTCGAGATGATGGCATCTTTTTCACCATTCGCTTCTCCAAAGCGTTGGTTCTCGTATCGACCGGCTTGGTTCACTTTAATATTTTTCTGTTCTTCTGCATCACGAACGGCTGTGAATGCTTGACGAACCTCTTCATTTGGAAGTTCTACATCTTGAAGATTGACAGATAATACAGTGATTCCAATATCGTACTTTGTCACAAGGTCAGCAAGTAAGTCTCGGGTTGCTGCTTCAATCTCCGCTTTTCCGGAAGTTAACGCATCGTCAATTCTAGAGCTACCAATGACAGAGCGTATGGAAGCCGATGTAGCAGAGTGAAGTAACTCACGTGGGTCTTCTGAGTTGAACAAATAGTCACGAGGGCTTGTAATTCGCCATTGAACTACTAAGTCTGCTAGTACAATGTTGTCATCTCCCGTGATCATTTTTGTTTCGTCATCATAGGAGACAATCTCACCATCGGCCGATTGTTGGTAGCCAAATTGAAGACTGAATGTCTCTTTCGATAGTTTTTCTACCTTTTGAATGGGCCAAGGCATTTTAAATTTTAATCCTGGTTCTGTGATCGGGTCTCCTGCGTCACCAAATGTGATGACAATGGCTTGTTCCGATTCATCGACTGTATACCATGATGTGGCAACTGCAATAAGAACAAGTAGTCCTGCAATCGAGACACCGATAATCGTAAGTAAGCGTTTTGTGGTCATTATGTAGACTCCTTTCGTTTGTCTCTTGTTTATACGGAGGACTTAATAAAAAGTTTCACAAAAAGAAAACCGAGCCAGCGAATTTGCTGACTCGGCTCTCTTTTTCCAGTTTGGAAAAGGGGTTACCTTTATACTAAGCGTTTTATGTAAAGCTGGTGTGAAGCGCTTGTTAAGATTCCCACTGATTATTTTTATATTTACGGTAATAATTAAACTGGCGGGCAATTAAATAGAATTTTCGTTTTACATTCGTGTCGCCTTTGTAGAACATCGGGTTGCCCCACTTGCCCTGACGAATCAATTTTCGGCATTCTTCATTGATGGCATGATTGTCCACAAATTGCTTCAGAACGATTTTAGGAACGACAGTAAACAAATACTCCGTATTCAAATATGTCAGATTCTTTTCTTGCCCTAAAATCACATCGTCTACAAAGTACTTTGCCATATTGTGTCCGCAGGCGGTTGTGTAATAGCTTGAACGACCTTGACGAATATTGACCTCAAACACTTTGTATTTCCCATCACGCGCATCATATTTCAAATCGAAGTTAGCAAAACCTTGATAGCCAACCGCTTCTAAAAAGTGTTGTAGTTTTTTTAGTAATTCTTCATCATAGCGCGTTACAAGTGCAGTATAGTTCCCTATCGCAGTAACCGTATGTTCTTGTAAGACGACCTGTGCGAGTGTGCCTAATTCTGCTTTGCCTTTAGAATTCATATAAAAGACAGAATCCCACATAAAGGTGTCATCACCTGGAATAAAGTCTTGAAGAATCATATCTTCTTGATAGCCTGAGGCATTGACTTGATCAAGAACCTTCTGCAATTCCTGTTTAGATTCGACTCGATAGACCTTTTGTTGACCAGGGAACTTGTTCTTATAATACTCGACTCCGTTACTAGGTTTGATGATTAGCGGGAACTGAACTTCTTTATCAAAGATTCCTTGTTCCTTGCAGCTGTAAAAATAGGTTTCTGGTGTATCTAAACCATGTTCATCGCAAAGTCGATAAAAGTTCTTTTTGACCAATAGGTTGTTCATCAATTCCTCTGACATGTAATTGAATACATACCACTGGCGCAACTCCTCTTGGTGTTCAATGATTAACCGAACATAAAAATCATTGGTACCAATGAGTAGAAGTTTCACATCTTGTTGCTCATATTTTATAGCTACTTTTTCTAAGATGGATACGAAGGCTTCTTTATTCCAAAGATTTTTATCGTATTCAATCGCTAATGGAATAGAGCTGAGACTTGTAAAGGACATTTCCTCTTTTCCTACAAGAACGGAATGTACGCCGTATTCTTCATGAAAAGAGATCGCCATATTATAGGCATTCATATCGGTACCGATAATCACCGGTAAAAATTTCTGTTGCATGCTGTTCCTCCAAACTAGATAGTGGCAATCGGGATGAACACACGAAAAGTTGTTCCTTTGCCCACTTCACTTTCCACTTCAATTTTTCCTTGATGGGCTTCCACCAAGTGCTTTACTATGGCTAACCCAAGCCCTGTTCCCCCACTGTTGCGAGAACGTGCTTTATCGACGCGGTAAAAACGTTCAAAAATTCGGGAAAGCTCATCTGAACTTATACCTATTCCTTCATCACGAATGACTAGGACTCCAAACTGCCCTTCTCTGTAACTTGATAGGGCGATGGCTGTATGAGAGCTTGAGTACGTAATGGCATTGCTTACGAGATTGACGACGACTTGAAGTAAGCGATTTTCATCGCCTTTTACTAGCAGATGCTGCCCTTCCTCAATCACAGGATGAATGTCTTTAGCTGCTGACGCTTGACTAGTGATTTGTAAAGCACGCTGGAATAGCATATCGATAGACACTGGAGCTTTGGATAAGACAAAAGCTTGTTGCTCCATTTTTGAAAGGTCCAGTAGATCATCTATTAAAAGCTGAAGACGGTCGCTCTCTAGTTTAATGATTTCTAGGAATTCTAGCAAGGTCTCTTCTTTTTGATAGGCCCCGTAAAGCAAGGTCTCTGTGAATCCTTTGATTGAGGTCACGGGAGTTTTCAGCTCATGCGATACGTTGGCCACAAAGTCTTGTCGTACTTTCTCTAATCGTTTTAACTCTGTTATATCATGAATGACTATGACCATTCCTAGCCACTTGCCATATTCACCAATTACAGGCGCACCGTAGCATTCTGTATAGCGCAACCCTTTCGCTGTTTGAAGCTGGAGTTGTTGCCGTGTTGGCGTCTCAGTCATCAGCAATTGATAGGCAAACGCCTGCAATTCTTCAGGCAGTCCTATATCTTGGTAGTTCCGAGATCGCACTTTATCAAAGTGCAAGCCGAACAATCCACCAAACGTTTTATTCATGATACTGATATTTCCCGAACGTCCTAACACAATCAGACCAGAGCCCATTGTCTCAATAAGTGTTTTGAGTCGCTCTTGCTCACTCTCTCGTTGCTGCGACATTTCTTGTAGATTCCGCGCTAAAACATTCAAGGAGTGTGTTAGCGGTGTGATTCCCGTCAATTCATCTTCAAATACTCGTGCAGTGTAATCTCCATCCGCTAATTGAATCGCGGTATGGGAGATGTCATCAATAGGCTTGATATACCGAGCAAGTACAATACTGGCGACCCAAAGGGACACTAAAAAGAAGATGCCCAGCACAATGAATAAGACGATATAAAATAAATAAAGATCTTCACGGTCCACATTCATGCGTTGCTCAAACACAATAGGAAAAAGCTGTCCAAGCACGATGCCTAAAGAAGCAAGCATCACAGCATGAAGGACAGCAAAAACGAACAAAAGTCGACTATAGAATGTTTTCATCCTTTTTTCGGCTCCTCAAATTTGTATCCAAGGCCACGAATGGTTTTAATATAAAACGGCTTACGACTATTCTCTTCAATCTTCTCGCGAACATGACTGACATGGACATCCACAATGCGTGTGTCCCCCGCAAAGTCATAATTCCACACAGAACTCAACAACTGATCACGTGTCAGTACACGATTTTTATTTTCCACTAAATAGACAAGTAGCTCAAATTCTTTTGGGGTAAACTCCAAACTTTCTCCGTTTTTGACGACTTCAAAACGTTCAGGATAAATGACGAGATCCCCGAACTGATACTTTTTCTCCCCGTTGAAATCCACTTGGTCGCTCAATTGCGACCTTCTAAGAAGTGCTTTGACACGCGCTAACACTTCACGAGGACTAAATGGTTTAGTCATATAATCATCTGCGCCTAATTCTAACCCTAGTACTTTATCAAACTCTGCATCTTTTGCTGTAAGCATGATAATTGGCACTTGGTTCTTCTGCAGTCTTAAATTTTTACAAATATCCATGCCGTCCATATGAGGGAGCATCCAATCCAATAATATGAGATCGGGCTGTTCATTCTGCGCTTTTTCTAACCCTTCGCGGCCATCAGTCGCGTTAATTACCTCGTAGCCCGCATCTTTTAGATTATATGTGAGTAATGTTTGTATAGATTGTTCGTCTTCCACTACAAGAATTTTAGCCATTGTCGTTCCTCCTCAGTGATATGAAAACCCCTTTTCAAACCTGAGTTCTAGAAATTCTCCATCGATTGTTCCATCATACGGTTTGATAATTTAGGGGGACTGACATGCATCTCTCCTGTAACTACCAATTCACCTGCTTCATTCTTCGCTTCTACAGCAACAATAACTTGGTTGGTTTCCGTCTTTACATCTGTTACTTCGAAAATAAATTCAAGCGTGTCGTAATGAAAGCTTGGGTTTGGAAACGATAGGTTCTGTTGAAAGACATGGGAGCCTGGGCCCGGCATGTATTTGGATACTGCTGATGTGACAATCCCCGTTAACATGATTGTCGGGACGATAGGTTTCCCGAACGGCGTTTTCATGGCATAGTCATGTTGAATATAGAGTGGATTTGCATCATTGGTAAGGCCTAAATATAAGAGTAAATCTTTATCTTCAATTTTTTCAGTAATTACGAGTTTCTCGCCTACTGACATGTCTTCAATTTTTCTGCCGAGTTTTCGTTTCTTCCCTAGTAACACGAGCAATTCCTCCATTCATCCCTTTGCTTCTAGTGTAACAAGAAAGGCAATTGCTCGCTAGTGTAATAAAATTCGGACTTGTCTCTTTAAAAGTTCAAAGTCAAAACGATAAGATCAGGGAATGAACTTCTCCTAATCCAGATGAATCTTACGAAGCTTGCTTTCAAGTTCAAATTAAGAACGAAAAGGACTTGGCCCGCTCAAATCGAGCGGACCAAGCGCGAATCTTCTTAGTTCGAACATACACAAGCTTCTCCAGTTGCATCTGGTTAGTTGAAGTTCTTTTTTTCAGGAAGTGGTGACTTGCAACTTTTTCGAGTCGGCTCTGCCTAAACTTATCTAGTGTTTTTCAAGTTTTGCTCGATTTTACAAGCTAGAAAACCGCTGCGCTAACGCGAGGCTCGATTGAGTAATGAACCAAACACAGTGTAGGTCAGCGAGATGGAGGTCATTGCTTTTTTAAAGGCAAAACCTTTAATACTTAAAGCCCTTACTAGTAAGATCTTGACCATTTTAGTTGGTTTGTCTCTGTGAGTGTTCATGATATCACTATTAATGCTCATCACTATTTAAATCACTCATCAGAATAGTTTAATCCATCATCACAGCACGTTTTTCGCTCATCACCATTATAAATCACTCATCAGAACGGTTTAATCCTTCATCACAGCGTTTTTTTCGCTCATCACGAATTTAAATCACTCATCAGAATAATTTTTTCCTTCATCACAGCGATTTTTTCGCTCATCACAGATTCAATGCCACTAACTTAATCAATTTGAAGTCCTGGAAGCCAGGTTACCATTTCCCAGGCCAACTGAGTTTTGCCGAGACCCGGCAACGCAGCCGAAAGCGCTCTCCCTTCGGCTGACGTGGGGAGGCTCGCAGAAACTCACCTAGGAAATGGTGTTCTGGGTGGAGGGACTTCAAATGCCTCTTAAATCGATTTAGTAAAATTCTCTTGATGGATGCTGTTCTGGGTGGAGAGATTTCAAATGCCCCTTAAATCGATTTAGTAAAATTCTCTTGATGGATGCTGTTCTGGGTGAAGGGACTTCAAATGCCTCTTAATTCGATTTAGTAAAATTCTCTTGATGGATGCTATTCTGGGTGGAGAGATTTCAAATCCCAGTTAAATTAAACAAGTAGCTATAAATCAAAAAACCGGACCCTCTAAAGAGGATCCGGAAATGAGCAATTACATGTTTTTAATTAATTCGTCAGCAAACTCAGAACACTTAACTTCTGTAGCGCCATCCATTAAACGAGCAAAATCATAAGTTACCACTTTAGCAGCAATTGATTTTTCCATAGAATCCATGATCAATTTAGCAGCTTCTGTCCATCCTAAGTGCTCAAGCATTAAAACGCCTGAAAGAATAACAGATGAAGGGTTTACTTTATCAAGACCTGCATATTTTGGAGCCGTCCCGTGAGTCGCTTCGAAAATAGCGTGACCTGTGATGTAGTTGATGTTAGCACCAGGTGCGATCCCGATACCACCAACTTGTGCAGCTAATGCGTCAGAAATGTAATCTCCGTTAAGGTTCATTGTTGCAACAACATCGAACTCTTTAGGACGCGTTAAGATTTGTTGTAAGAAGATATCAGCAATTGAATCTTTTACAAGGATTTTTCCAGAAGCAAGTGCATCGCTTTGTGCTTTGTCAGCAGCTTCTGTGCCTTGACCTTCTTTAATTTTGTCATACTGATTCCAAGTGAATACTTTATCGCCGAATTCTTGCTCAGCCACTTCATAGCCCCAGTTCTTGAAAGCTCCTTCAGTGAACTTCATGATGTTACCTTTGTGAACAAGAGTTAATGATTCGCGGTTTTCTTTGATTGCATACTCAAGAGAAGCACGTACTAAACGCTTTGTACCTTCTTCAGAAACTGGTTTGATCCCGATTCCAGAAGTTTCAGGGAAACGGATGTTTTTAACGCCCATTTCGCTTTGTAAGAAGTCGATTAATTTTTTCACTTCGTCTGAACCTTTAGCATACTCAATACCTGCATAGATATCTTCTGTGTTTTCACGGAAGATGACCATGTTTGTATCTTCTGGACGACGAACTGGTGAAGGAACACCGTCGAAGTAGCGTACTGGACGTACACAAGCATATAGGTCAAGTTCTTGACGTAGTGCAACGTTTAATGAGCGAATTCCTCCACCGATTGGTGTTGTAAGAGGTCCTTTAATAGCAAGAAGGTACTCATTGATTGTGTCTAAAGTTTCTTGTGGCAACCACTCACCCGTTTGGTTGAATGCTTTTTCACCAGCAAGTACTTCTTTCCACTGAATCTTCTTTTCGCCGTTGTAAGCTTTTTCAACAGAAGCGTCTAAAACGCGTACTGCTGCGTTCCAGATATCTGGGCCAGTGCCGTCGCCTTCGATGAATGGAATGATTGGTTCATTGGGTACGTTAAGTACACCGTTTTCTACTGTAATTTTACCGTTTGTCATTGTTATTCCTCCTAAAGGTCATGAGTAAAGGGCTAGACGCATAAAATGCGGTAGCCCTCGTCGTACTGATTAGCGCTCGTCAATCGGTACGTAAGTCTGCATGCCAGGTCCTGTATATTCAGCACGTGGGCGAATGAGACGGTTGTCTGAATATTGCTCTAAAATGTGAGCTGTCCAACCAGATACACGGGAAACCGCGAAGATTGGTGTGAACAAGTCATGATCAATATTCAATGAGTGGTACACTGATGCCGAATAGAAATCCACATTTGGTGGAAGTTTCTTCTGGCCAGTTACTAGCTCTTCAATTTTAACAGACATCTCGTACCATTTCGACTCTCCGCGTAAAGTCGTCAACTTTTGTGACATTTCGCGAAGGTGTTTTGCACGAGGGTCGCCATTGCGATATACGCGGTGACCGAAGCCCATAATTTTTTCTTTGTTGTCAAGTTTGTTTTGAATGTAGCTCTCTACGTTCTCTACTGAGCCGATTTCAGATAACATCTTCATTACTTGCTCGTTTGCACCGCCGTGAAGTGGTCCTTTTAAAGCTCCGATAGCAGCAACTACACCAGAATACATGTCAGAAAGTGTTGCGACACATACACGTGCAGTGAATGTAGAAGCATTTAACTCATGGTCTGCATGTAAAACAAGTGCTTTGTCGAACGCTTCAATTTCAATTGCTTCTGGCTCTTTACCAGAAAGCATGTATAAGAAGTTAGCCGCGTATGTTAAATCGTGACGAGGCTGGATTGGCTCTTCGCCTTTACGAACACGAGCAAATGCTGTTACTAATGTTGGTAATTTTGCTTGTAGCTTAATTGCTTTTAAGTAGTTAGCTTCATCTGACATGTCTTCTGCTGCTTCGTCAAATAGACCAAGCATAGAAACTGCTGTACGCAATGCTGTCATTGGGTGTACAGATTGAATGTCATATGTTTTAAAATGAGCTAAAACTTCAGCAGGAACTGCCATATGGTCAGCAAGCTGTTGCTTAAGTTCTGCTAATTCAGCGTGCTTAGGAAGACGCTTGTGCCATAAAAGGTAGACAACTTCTTCAAAGCTTGCGTTGTTCGTTAAATCATCAATGTCATAGCCAACATAAGTCAACGTATCGTCAATAATTGAGCTGATCGCTGATTGTGTCGCTACAACACCTTCAAGTCCACGTGTGGATGTCATGTGTCTCTCTCCTTTGAATTGTTTCGTATGTACCTCAACAACCTTACTTTCGTATTATAGCTAATTATGGCGGGTTTGTGAATGAAAACGCTTGAATTTATAAATAAATAACAATTGTTTGTTAGTTAATTTCCTAAATATTTGAAAAGATTGGATGTAATTGATGAAAAACACGGATAGAAAATACATCTATATTATGTTGTTTTTCTGCGGTTTGACTCTCTTTCTTTACTATTTGACACCCATTTACACAGCGCTATTTTTAGCCTTTACTCTTGCCCCGCTTGTCACATGGACGATGCGCCATAAAGTGCTTTTCAGTAGTTGCCTTTTAGTGATAGGTTTTGGCATCTGGAAATTCACACCTCTTCTTCAACAAGAACTTACTTTTGCATTTAAGGGTCTTCTCTCTCTACTGCATACATTGCAATCAGAAATGACCGGCAATTTTTCTACAAGTAGTTGGACAGAAAAAATTGTCACCCAATTAGAAAGTTATTTATCGGCAGAAACTGTAGTTAGTTCGATACAACTTTCCAGTGCATTTATTATGGAATGCGCGCTGTTCCTCTCCCTCTTCCTATTAGCACTTATCACGTTTACGAAACAACCCAATTGGATCATTGCTTGGTTACCCAAACGAAAGCAAGTGTCACTTCGACCCGTTGTTCAACAAGCACAGACCGTCACAACTCTTTTCTTTAGAAATGAATTTATTTTAATTGGAGTGACTTGGCTAGCAAGCTCCTTGTTTTTACTTGTTATTCAGTTCCCTCATGCTTTTCTTGTCGGCTTAGGCATCGCCATTTTAGATGTCATACCATTTTTAGGCGTGAGCATTTTTTACTTGCCCTTAAGTTTTTATTTCTTTACTACATCACATACTTTGGAAGCTCTTCTGACACTGCTGTTCTTTTTCTTATTAGTTTTAACACGTCATTTACTTGAACCTCTACTTTGGAAGCAAAGAGTGCAACTCCCTGCATTAGTGGTGTTGCTCATATTATCTAGCTCCTTACTCTTATTAGGAGTAAAAGGGTTCTTGCTGATTCCCATCTGTTTTGTCATTGCGGGGTATATACAACTAGAAAAAGAGCCTGTCCACTAAACGGGACAGGCTCAAAATTAACGGACAATAACGATATTGCCTTTGCGAATTTTTCGTTGAATGAAACGATTAATTACTGGACGGTACAATTGACGGGTTGGGCGAATAAGAAGTGAAATACCTACAGCGTCTGTTAAAAATCCTGGTAGTAAGACTAATACTGCACCAATACCGATAAGAACACCATCTACTACAGTATTAGCTGGATGTTCTCCTCGTTCAATTTGACGAGGTAAATCTTTAAATGCTTGAATTCCAACTGATTTGACTAGATAGATTCCTACGACTCCCGAAAGCAAAATCAAACCTAGCGTCCAAAAGACGCCAATAGCTTTCCCAACGGTTAAAAATAAAACCAGTTCAGTAATTGGAATCAATAATACAGCTAAAATGATCCATTTCACGAAATCACGTCCTTAAATGATATGGGCCTGACCGTGATAAATGACACCAGACTCTGCATCTATTGTAAGTTCTTGACCATTTTCAATCAAGGAAGTCGCATTTTCCACGCCTACGATTACAGGTTTGCCGAGCGTTAAACCAACAACAGCAGCATGACTAGTTAACCCGCCTTCTTCTGCAATAAGGCCTGAACAGCGTTCAATAGCTGGCACCATGTCTTTGTCACTTCCAACTGTCACAAGAATTTTGCCTTCTGCTTTAGCTGCGTCTGCGAAATCACCAGGTTGTACTACATAAGCTTGACCCATTGCTGTAGTTTTTCCAATTCCTTGACCACGAGCAACCATATCACCAATGATATGCACTTTCATCAAGTTCGTTGTTCCGGCTTTTCCTACTGGTACACCTGCAGTAATGATTACTAGATCGCCGTGAGAAACATATCCTTTTTCAAGGCTTTCTTCGATTGAAGTTTCTAAAATCTCATCAGTTGTATGTGCTTTTGCACCAATGATTGGATAAACGCCCCAGACTAATGACAATTGACGAGCTGGACGTGGTGAAGAAGTTACGCCAACAATCGGCACACCTGGTCGGAATTTAGAAATCATTTTAGCGGTATGTCCGCTCTCTGTTGGTGCTAGTACTGCTTTTACATTTAAGTTAAGAGACGTGTGAGCAACCGCTTGACCAATGGCATCTGTCATATTTACATCACGCTTTTTGCTTAACTTTCCAACGATTGAACGATAGTCTACAGCTTTTTCAGTGCGAACTGCAATTTTATGCATTGTTTCTACAGATTCGACCGGATACATACCAGCAGCTGTTTCACCAGATAACATAATGGCATCTGTGCCATCTAGGATGGCGTTTGCAACATCTGATGCTTCTGCACGCGTAGGACGTGGGTTTCGTTGCATAGAATCAAGCATTTGAGTTGCTGTGATAACAGGCTTTCCTAGGTGATTACATTTAGTAATTAATTTCTTTTGAACTAACGGCACTTCTTCAGCTGGAATCTCTACACCTAGATCTCCACGAGCTACCATTAAGCCGTCTGACACTTCTAAAATCTTATCAATATTGTCGACGCCTTCTTGGTTTTCGATTTTCGGTACAATTTGAATGTGACCGCCGCCATTTTTTTCAAGAAGTTGACGAATTTCTAGCACATCTGTGTCACGACGAACAAATGAAGCTGCGATAAAGTCTACGTCTTGCTCGATACCAAATAAAATGTCTTGAGCATCTTTTTCTGTCATTCCAGGTAACTGAACAGATACGCCGGGAACGTTAACGCCTTTGTTGTTTTTTAATGTTCCTGCATTGATAACAGTCGTGAAAATTTTGCCTTGTTCAGCATCTACAGATTCCACGCGTAATTCAATTAAACCGTCATCCAGTAGGATTATAGATCCTGGGAAAACATCTTCAATCAATTTATCGTATGTGATAGAGAATACCTCAGCATTGCCAAGTACTTCTGTTGTAGAAATCGCAATTTTTTGACCTGTCGTCAGTTCAATAGAATCGTTCTCCATTTTGTGGGTACGAATTTCAGGGCCTTTCGTGTCTAAAAGAATCCCAACAATACGGTCTAAACGCTCCGCCACCGTACGAATTCGTGAAATACGTGCCCCATGCTCCTCGTGATTTCCGTGAGAGAAGTTTAGACGAGCTACATTCATACCCGCTAAAATCAACTTCTCTAACATTTCCTCACTTTCACTGGCTGGTCCAATCGTACAAACAATCTTCGTTTTTCGCATAATCAATAATCTCCTCACTTAGATAGATAATTCTTTAGATAAATGGTACATCGATAAATCTAATTCATGTTTTCCTTCAAATGCTTCCTGCATGTCATAATCCACAACCTGGTTGTGACGCAAACCGATTGCGCGGCCACCTTTGTTTTGAAGCAGGATTTCAACAGCTTTTGCACCAAACTGACTTGCCATCACACGATCGCGTGCTGAAGGCGTTCCACCACGTTGAATATGACCTAAAATGGAAACTCGCGTATCCATTGCTGTATGTTCTTTCAGACGTTCTGCAAATTCATTCCCACTCATGACGCCCTCTGCGACGATAATAATACTATGTTTCTTACCTCGCTGGGAACCACTATCAAGTCGTTGCACGATAGACTCCATTGTTTCGTTCACTTCAGGAATGAGGATAGTTTCTGCCCCACCAGCAAGTCCAGCCCATACGGCAATATCTCCCGCATCACGGCCCATTACTTCAATGATAAACGTGCGCTCATGAGAGGTCGCTGTATCGCGAATTTTATCAATTGCTTCTACTACTGTATTTAGTGCTGTATCAAATCCTAGTGTATAGTCTGTTCCTGGAATATCATTATCGATTGTTCCTGGTACGCCCACACAAGGTATCCCGTGGTTTGTAAGTACCATAGAACCTTGATAAGAACCATCTCCACCTATGATGACCAAGCCATCAATTTGGTGCTTCTTAATCTGATCTAGTGCTTTTTGTTGGCCTTCTTTTGTTCGAAATTCTGGGCAACGGGCAGAATACAATTTTGTCCCCCCGCGCTGGATGATATCGCCTACAAAACCAAGAGTCATCGGCTCGATTTTACCTTCTATCAATCCTTGGTAGCCGTTATATACGCCATACACTTCAAGTCCTTCATAAATCCCTTTTCGAACAACTGCCCGAATAGCAGGGTTCATACCAGGGGCATCTCCACCACTTGTCAAAACCGCAATTCTTTTCACTGGAAATCCTCCTCACGTCAGCATTTCTTCATTTAGCTTATCACGCAAGATGTCAGATGTCTAAGTTGTAAAACAATGAAAACGCTTTATTCTCATAAATAGTTGTATGCAAGAAAAAAACCTTTTCTCACAAGTGAAAAAAGGTCAAATCTCTTCTGGTTGTCTGGTATTCTAGGACGAAAATGATCCCATTTGAGCAAACTTTTCATAACGTTGTTGAATCAGTTGTTCTTGTGAAAGTGCTGTCAGTGAACGCAACGATTCGACAATCGTCTGCTTCACATAATCTGCTTGCATCGGCTTGTCATGATGAGCGCCACCTTTCACTTCAGGGATAATGTCATCAATGATTCCCATCTCTTGAAGATCTGGCGCTGTTATCTTCATCGACTCTGCTGCTTTTTTCGCTAAACTAGCATCTTTCCAAAGGATGGATGCTGCTCCTTCTGGAGAGATAACAGAATATGTGCTATTTTCTAGCATGTGTACGTGGTTCCCTACTCCAAGAGCTAGCGCACCACCACTTCCACCCTCACCGATAATAATGCTGACAACAGGAACTTTTAAATTGGCCATTTCAATCAAGTTACGAGCGATGGCTTCACTTTGTCCACGCTCCTCAGCAGCCTTACCAGGGTATGCCCCTTTTGTATCAATCAAGCAAATAACAGGTCGTCCAAATTGTTCTGCTTGTTTCATCAGGCGAAGGGCTTTGCGGTAGCCTTCTGGATGGGGCATACCAAAGTTTCTGCGTACATTTTCTTTTGTATCCCGTCCACGTTGATGTCCAATAAGCGTTACCGGATTGCCGTTGATAGTTCCGATGCCCCCAACTATCGCCGCATCATCCCCGTAACTACGATCGCCATGAAGTTCAATAAAATCTTCCATGATAGATTCAATATAATCATACGTTGTAGGACGCTCAGGGTGACGAGCAATTTGAACACGGTCCCAAGGCTGAATGTTTGTATAAACTTCTTCCCTTAGCTGTTCTAGGCGTGCCTCAAGCGTGCTTATTTCATCCGTCAAATCCACATCAGCATCTTTGGTGTAATTTTTAAGTTCTTCGATTTTGTTTTGCAATTTTTCAATCGGTTCCTCAAAAGGCAATGTTTTTACCATTGTGCTGCCTCCTTACTGTGCAAACGGGCAAGTGTTGTAAGTGTCTGCTTCATTTGATGGCGATGAACTACAGCATCCAGTTGTCCTTTTTCAAGAAGAAACTCAGCTGTTTGGAAATCTTCAGGCAGTTTTTCCCGCACTGTTTGTTCGATCACACGTCGACCCGCAAAGCCTATGAGAGCTTTAGGTTCAGCAAGGTTAATGTCACCCAATGAAGCAAAACTTGCGGAAACGCCGCCAGTAGTTGGATGTGTCATAACCGAGATATACAGCAGTCCCTCATTACGATGGCGATTTAAAGCGACACTTGTCTTAGCCATTTGCATGAGCGAAAGTACGCCCTCTTGCATGCGTGCACCGCCACTAGCTGTAAAAATAATAAATGGCAGCTTATTAGCAGTCGCGTATTCAATTGCGCGTGTAATTTTTTCTCCAACAACAGAGCCCATAGATCCCATGCGGAAAGTTGAATCCATAACGGCCATTACAACTTGAACATCTTCCAGTACTCCCGTACCCGTCCAGACGGCTTCATTTAATCCTGTTTTCTTTTGGTCGGATTGTATTTTTTCCGTGTATCCCGGGAAGCCAAGAGGATTTGTTGTTTGTAGATGCGTATCAAAAGCTTGGCGTCCTTCTTCTTCCAATAGTGTTGAGATACGTTGATTGGCATTCAAAGGATAGTGGTAATCACAGTGTGGACAAATCCATAAGTTCGATTCCACTTCTTTTGTAAAGGTATTTTTTTTACAAGATGGACACTTGGTCATAATGCCTTCTGGCACATCATTTTTGTGTTCTTTCTTCGGTATAGTTGCATATTTCACTTTGTTTTTCGCAAAAAGTTCTCGGATCATTGTGGTGTTTCCCCTTTCACTCCATATTGCCAGCTCTCTAATATCTGTTGCGCCAGCATTTCATCGCCAAGCTCAACGGCTTGTATAAGTTTCTTCCAGTAGCTTCTGTCTTCTTCTGACATCGGCTTTTTAAACGGATTACTACTGTATTCATTGAGTAGTAACCAAATTTTTAATGCTAGGCGATTTCCAGAGGCAATCATCAGTTCCTTGATAAGCCACTCTTGTTCTATATCTTCATTCACTTCAAGAGCGTTTTTTAAGATGGACAGATTACTAAAGTCAGATTTCATAATTTCATGAATAGCTTGTTTTTCTAACGCCTGCCTAGTTGCATATATATCTTCAGTAGATTTCGTGTCTTTTAAGATAAAGGTGGCTAACACCTCTACTAATTTATGTTTACGAAAGTCGGCTAAAAAAGTTCCTTCCCCTCTTCGGGTTTCGATCAGGCCAAGAAGTTCTAGGCTGCGAAGTGCTTCCCGAATTGTGGATCTGCCCACTTCTAGACGCTCAGCAAGTTCACGTTCTGAAGGTAATTTCCCTCCAATTTGGATCCGTTCTTGTTCAATGAGCTCCCGGAGCTGCCGTACAATCTCGGTAAATAATTTAGGTGAAGCAGATGTCATATCGTCACCTTTTCCCATATTTTTGAAAGTGGTCTGACCACTCACAAGTAGTAGCATAACTTATTTTATTCCAGCTGACAACTAACAATACGAAAAAAAACCACCAACTAGTGTGGTGGTTAAAGCGGAGAAACTGTCTGGACAATCAATTGAGCACGACCATTGCGCTGTTCTACTTTTCCTGATAAGGAAACCAGCGCTTGTTCCTTCAAATGGATATTGACTGCGGCAAACGTTTCAGGGAAAAATGTTAAATCAATCTCATCCCGTTCATCTTCTAAAATGGCAAAAGCCATAGCTTGTCCTTTTTTAGTACGAATTTTGCGAATGTCTTTCACTAAACCGATCACTTCACTGTGACGACCTGAAGCCGTCTGTAATTCATCCAATGGCGTTGTCGGATTGGGGAGTTTTTTACGGACCAGTTCTACCGGATGAGTCGAAACGTAGGTTCCAAGCACATCTTTTTCATAAGCCAACCTATAGCCTATCGGCATTGAAGCTGCTTCCGTATACTTAGGCTCTCCAAAAGAGGCAATGGAACCACTCAATAAATCCTGTCGCTCAGTTGGCCTTACTAATTCAGCATGCATGACAGCCGGATCTAGGCTAGCAAGCAGCACAGCTCGATCTTTTCCTAAAAAATCTAGAGCTCCTGCTTTTATTAGAGGTTCAATGGTCGTTCTTGTAAAGTGCTGCGCTGACAAATCGGCAGCCAGTTCAAATAAACTTTTCCAGGGAGTCTGTTTCCCTTTACGGATTTCGAGCAAATAAGACATAAAAGGACGAGTGATTCCTTTAATACTGCTTAAGCCCACGCGAATCCCCTCTTGATCGATAGTGAAGCGGCTATGGCTCCTCCATAAATCAGGGGGTAATAACGCTATACCCCTTCTTTTCATTTCACGAAAAACAGCTAATTGTTTTTCCCTGTTCCCAGTTGTAGCAGTTAGCAATGTTGCATAAAATGCGCGAGGATAATAGGTTTTAATAGCTGCCATCTGCATAGCGATCAAACTGTAAGCTGTTGCATGACTTTTTGGAAATCCATATTCCGCAAATCGAACAATTAAGTCATAAAGTGTTGACGCTATCTCACTAGATACACCGTTTAATCGAGCACTTTCTACAAACCGTTTTTTCTCATCCGTTAAAACTTGTCTATCCTTTTTACTCACTGCACGTCGTAAATTGTCTGCTTGTGCATAGGAATAGCGAGCAATCGCGCGAGCAATCTGCATAATTTGTTCTTGATAGACAATGATTCCATAAGTCTCTTTCAAGATGGCCTCTACGGCAGGATGGGCATAGCTGACTTTTTCTTGCCCTTTTTTACGAGCGGCAAAGTTTGGGATAAAAGCCATTGGTCCCGGTCTGAACAATGCATTTACAGCTACAACCTCGCGAAACGTGACAGGGCTGACCAATTGAAGCGCCTTACGCATGCCCGATGATTCAAATTGGAAAACACCTAAAGTATCTCCCGAAGCTAAAAGTTGTAACGTTTTTTTATCTTCTCGATCAATCGCATCTACTCGAAACTGTGGATTTTCTGTCTCTCGAATGCGAGCAGACATCTGTTCAATCAACGTCAAGTTGCGAAGTCCTAAGAAATCCATTTTTACTAACCCAGCAGACTCTACTTCTTTCATGGTCCACTGCGTCAAATACATCCCATCTTGGTGTTCTTCAATCGGCACAACTTCAACAAGAGGTACCGGTGAAATAATGACCCCGGCAGCATGCACGGTTACGTTCCGAGGCATCCCTTCCAGTCTTTTGGCAAGCTCAAACCATAGCTGATGTTTTTCTTCTCGTTGAATGAATGCTTGCAACTCTTTGCTTTCGTTCACCGCCTCTGCTAATGAGGAAGCTTGGGAGGAGACTGTCTTCGATAAAAAGCTCAAGGTTTCTTGTGAAAGCTCTAATACTCGCGCCACTTCACGTGCTACAGCTTTCGTGGAGAGTGTCCCAAAAGCTAAGATCTGTGCTACGTGCTTGTCCCCATACTTTTGCTGCACATAGTGAATGACTTCATCGCGACGATAGTCGGTGAAATCTACATCAATATCCGGTAAGGAGACTCTTTCTGGGTTTAGGAAACGTTCAAACAGCAGGCCATATTCTATCGGGTCTATTCCCGTAATTCCAAGAGCATAGGCGACCAATGAACTTGCAGAGGATCCTCGACCTGGTCCAACCGATATTCCTTTTGACTTAGCAAAATGAATAAAATCTTGGACAATCAAAAAATAATCACTATACCCCATCGATTGGATAATGCCAAGTTCAAACTCAAGTCGCTCCTTGTAAACCTCAGGAATGGAAGTCATCTTGGTAGTTAAAAGCTCGATACTACGTTTTTTCAACAAAGAATCTGCTGTCTCCCCTTGAGGAATAGGAAATTTCGGCAACAGTGGTTTCGTTTGTACAAGTGGAAAGGTTTCTGAAAACAGCGCATAAAACGCTTTGTCCCAGCCAGCGATAGTGTGAAAATTTTGGTCCCAAAACTGTTGATCATGTAATGAGAGAACTGAAGATTCTTCCGTTTCGTGCAGTTTTTTACCTTCCCGTAGAGCTTGTAACAGACGAAAGGCAAGTCGATCCTGTTCTTGTTCAAGTTGTGCGGGAGCATAAGGAAGAATAAGTGAATGATTTTTTTTCAGCTGTTGAATAAAGTCTCTATCCTCAGCTGTTTCGCGGGTAACTGCGGGTATAATTTGTGGCGATAGTAGCGTGTCGAGCTGTGGATAAAGTTCTTGTGTTGTGACAACTGCCGTTAAAAGACCTTCTGAATAAGCGTGAAACCATTTAAGTGGAAGCGCCTCTACATGTTTCGTTTCAAGTGCACTTGATAGTTTTAATAGATTCTTCCATCCTTTTTCAGTGCGCGCATAACTGACGACTTGTAAAACTGTTTGCTCAGTGAGTTCAAGGTTGTAGCGCAGTCCTATCACAGGCTGAATAGTTTGACGCACCATGTCTTGATAAAACGCTTGTACACCATATAGCGTTGAATTTGTCATTGCGACCAACTTTACGCCATTTGTGTTAAGAAACGAACCTAGGCGATCTAACCGTATTGTACTTTGAAGTAGGTCCATTGATGTTATAACTTGCGGGTAACAGATCGCCATAAGTGCCTCCTTATAATTGATACATCTCGTCTAAAACGTTGTCTACTTCATCCCAGTTATAAATTGTTGCACCTGAGGCTAGTGGATGCCCACCACCATTGAATTTCTTAGCAATCTCATTAATGACAGGACCTTTTGAACGTAAGCGAACACGAATACTTTGATCGTCTTCGATAAAGAAAACCCATGCACGCATTCCCTGAACATCTGCCAAAGCACTCACTAATAAGGAAGCTTCCGACTGACTGACGCCATAGTTTTGCAAAAGTGCCTTTGATAGCTTCACATACCCAATGCCATTTTTCATGTGAAAGTTTTCATATACATAGCCTTTTAATTTCAGTACGTTAGGAGAAACTTCGTACATATCATTGAACAGCTGTGACCGGTCAAAGTCATAGCCCATCAGTTCACCTGCATATTCCATCGTCTTCAGCGAGGTGCTGTTAAACATAAAACGACCTGTATCTCCAACAATCCCAGCATACAAGAGTCGTGCTGCTTGATCTGGAAGAGACCATTCTTCTTGCTCGGCCCCCGTCAAAAATAGAGAATAAATCATCTCACTCGCGGAGCTTGCTTTTGTATCCACATAGACAATATCTCCATAAGGATCATCATTTGGGTGGTGATCAATCTTGATAAGATAAGACCCATTTGTATAGCGTTGATCATCGATTCTATCCGTATTCGCTGTATCGGTCACTATTACTAATGCATTCTCAAAGGCTGCATCGGTAATTGACATAGGCTTGGCCAAATAGTCTAATGTAAAATCATGTTTGCCTGTAACATAGAGCTCTTTTTCTGGGTAATTGTGTTTTAAAATCATAAAGAGACCAATGGAAGACCCATAAGCATCTGGATCCGGGCGAACGTGCCGGTGGATGACAATCTTCGAATACTCTTTAATTTTGTCCAGTATTTGACGGTGCATGGGCTTTCCTCCTAATAGGGTCATTCTCCATGTCGCAATTTCAACCAAAAGTCGTTAAACTAGAGGTAGTAAGCTTTTGGAGGGAAATGAATGAATACAGTATTAGTTATTGCGATTATTATCTCTATTGTATGGTATTTTTATTTTAAAACAAGACAATTTCGCACAGATTTACCCATTCGAAGAAAATGGTATGCAGCCAAGAGCGGCATTTGTCTTGGGACATTTGTATTTCTCTTTGGTTTGAATTATGTGTTCCTGTTCCCAGAAACACTCACTTATGTTATTTCAGCTGTTTTCTTAGCTTTAGGTGGCTATATGGCTATTCATAATTATAAAGCGTCTAAACATTATGGGAAATTTGTAGAAGAAGAATGGGAATTGAATCACGAAAATTGAGAGAAAACCGTTCTGCCTAATCGTGAAGGCAGAACGGTTTTTTAATGATCAAAGATTTGATAGGTGATGAGCGCTTTACCAACTAGTTGCTTGTCATTATATGCCTCAACGTCTACTTTTGCCATTCGACGGCTAAAATCGAGTACTTTCGCATGCAATTTGATATGCGCTTCTAACGGCACCGGTTTTGTATGGTAGATCGTCATATTTTCTACGACACTTTCCACCCGTCTTCGCATTCGTAAAGTTTGGGATCCGGCTTCCGACAGCACGGTTGTAAAAGCTCCATAAGACATGGTACCAAAATGATTCGTCATTTGAGGGGTCACCGTAAAACCAACGACACTTTTATCGTCTGTTGAAGGCGTCAGTTGCGCTTTTACCAAGTCATCAATAGTCTCACCATTCTGTGGTTGGCGAGAAGATGCTTGAAGAGCCTTCAATACATCTTGTCTGCTGATAATACCTTGTAACTTATTCGCTTCGTTCACGACTGGAAGCAGATCAATGCTCTCCCAGACCATGCGATGACTAGCAGCTGCAACACTCGTAGTTAAAGTAATGACGATCGGATGTTTCGTCATGACCTTATCAATGGATTCGCTATTATCTGCATCCATTACATCTCTTGCCGTCACAACCCCTACCACTACATCCTTTGCATCGACAACTGGATAACCACCGTGCATTGTAGTTGTATTTAGCTCACGGTATTGCTGAACTGTGTCTGTAGTAGATAGGTAAGCCGTCTGTTCCTTAGGGATATAAATATCCTCAATCAACAGAACATCTTTCTTAATCAATTGATCGTCGATAGCTCGATTGATCATCGTAGCAACAGTGAACGTGTCATAACTTGTTGATATGAGAGGTAACTCCAATTCATCCGCTAATCGTTTAGAAGATTCCGGGACATCGAAACCTCCTGTCACAAGCACAGCCGCACCAGCTTTTAGCGCATGTTCGTGTACTTTAAAGCGATTTCCGACAATTAGTAAATTACCAGGGTCAACGTAGCGCATCATGTCATCGACTTGCATAGCTCCAATGACGAATTTGCTAAGTGATTTGTGTAACCCTGTTTTCCCTCCGAGCACTAAACCATCCACAATATTTACAACTTCTGCAAAAGTCAGTCGCTCAAAGTTTTCTTTTCTCTTCACTTCGATACGAATCGTTCCTACTCGTTCAATTGTCGAAACCAGTCTACGATTTTCAGCTTCTTTAATGGCACGATAGGCAGTCCCTTCACTCACTGCTAAGTCTTTTGCAATTTGTCGAACGGAAATTTTATCGCCTATCGGTAAGGATTCGATGTACCCTAAAATTTGTTCATGCTTTGTTGACACGTTTGTTCACGTCCTGTCTAAGTCTTGCTCTCATCTTAACATAGTTTTGACTGTGAACTAGAACTGGACTTCTTGCCCTGCCTTCAAGATTTGTACATCTGCTGTGTGGACTAATGAACGGAAATTCTCTGGATCTTGTTTAATAGGTGGGAACGTATCATAGTGCATAGGGACAACAATTTTAGGTTCAATAAATTCAACGGCACGTGCTGCATCATGTGGCCCCATTGTAAAATTATCGCCAATCGGTAAGAACGCTACATCAATCCCGTGTTCACCAATTAATTTCATATCACTAAATAACCCGGTATCTCCGGCATGATAAATCATAGTGTCTTCTAGTTTGATCAAAATCCCAGCCGGCATGCCTGTATAATGCACAGTCCCTTCTTCGTCTGTAAACGACGAACTATGGAAGGCTTGTGTGAATTTCACATAACCGAAATCGAAATCTCGGCCTCCCCCAATCCCCATGCCATGCGTTTCTACACCTTGAGTCGCTAAATAATCCGCCAATTCAAATGTCGCAATGACTAGGGCTCCACTTGCTTTAGCAATTTGCACTGTATCGCCCACATGATCGTTATGGCCATGAGTTAAAAGAATATGTGTTGGTTTTTCGTCGGCTGCTTCTAAATCTGTTTGCCCATTACCTGAAATAAAGGGGTCTATTAGAATCGTAAAATCTCCTGTTTCGATTTTCACCACTGCGTGTCCATGATAGGTGAACTTCATAGTAATCACTCCAATTATCAGATTTTACTGCTAACTTGTATTCTACTATGATAGGATGAGAAATGGGTAGTCATTCACTTAGGAGGCGTTTTCTCATGCAAAAATTGGCAGCATTACAAGCTTATTTGACCGACAATCAACTGGATGCAGCTTTTATCACACATCCTGATAATGTATTTTATTTCACTGGGTTTCGCAGCAATCCTCATGAACGATTATTAGGGGTGTTCGTACCTGTACAAGGCGAGAGTTTTCTAATCTGTCCTCAAATGGAAGTTCCAGATGCAAAAGAATTTTTCTCCGGTACGATTGTAGGACACGTCGACACAGAAAATGCTTGGGATAAGCTTGTCGCATCTTTCACAATTCCCGTCGCAAAACTTGCGATTGAAAAAAGCCATATGACCGTTGAACGTATGGAATTTTTGGAGAGCCGGATCCAGGGAGTGGCATTCTCAGGAATTGATGAAGTAATCACTGAGATGCGCTTGATCAAAACTGAAGAAGAACTCGTGCATCTCCGAGAAGCAGCTGCACTTGCGGATTACGCAATTGAAGTGGGATGTTCTCTACTTGCAGAAGGCAAAACTGAGATGGACATTTTATCAGAAGTAGAAACTGCCGTTAAAGCTAAAGGTGCAGACGGAATGTCGTTCAGTACGATGGTATTGAGTGGCTTGAAGACAGCCTCTCCTCACGGTACACCGGGAAATAAAAAGATTGAAAAAGGCGATTTTGTGTTATTCGATTTAGGTGTAATCGTCAATGGCTATTGTTCAGACATTACACGCACAGTTGCTTTTGGCGAACCAACTGCAGCGCAGCGGGAAATCTACGAAACCGTCAAACAGGCTGAAGAAAAGGCTGTTGCACTTGTTCGTCCGGGTGTTCTCGCGAAGGAATTGGATGCAGCCGCTCGCGATAGTATCGAAGCAGCAGGTTATGGGGAGTATTTCACTCATCGCCTTGGCCACGGGCTTGGGATTTCAGTTCACGAATTCCCTTCTATTCACGGGGAAAATGACATGGAGTTGCGAGAAGGTATGGTCTTTACAATCGAGCCAGGCATCTATCACCCGGAAGTTACCGGTGTTCGGATTGAAGATGATGTCGTCGTCACAGCGGATGGTGTAGAGGTGCTGACGAAATTTACTAAAGAACTATTGGTTGTTTAGTTTAGTTTTAGATGTGGAGAACGCCACTCTAGAAACTCCGAGGAAATCAGACGTGCCCGGGAAGGCGTCCTACAGCCTTTGCGGGTGCGGCTGATTCCGCAGTGTGTTTCTGGCGTTCGGAACTCGATTGCGTTAGATGTGGAGCCGACTGACCAGAAATTGTGCGAAATGACAGCGTGGGCCGTGAAGCGCTCTTGGCTTCATGAGCCGCGATGGCATTTTGCGTGATTTCTAGGAGGTGCAACTCGATTGTGTTAGATGTGGAGAACGCCACAAGCAAAGTTAAGTAGACTTCGCTTGTGGCATTTTTTGATTGTGACATTATTATGCTCTATTCTGACGTTACATGATTTTATTCTGACAGTAAATTGCTCCACTCTGACGTTAGCGGTTCCCACTCTTACATTCCTTAAATTATGGAAACCATTCCAACTACAACATCGCTAAAAAATACCCCAAACTCACCGCTCCTAACGTCAAAGACCACGTAATGATACCATACCGGAGTGGTTTCTCTGATGTCGCTGCTTCTATCGCATACGTGGAAACTGTACTGAGCGAACCACAAAATCCAACTACGAAAAATGCGAGTAATTCTCCTGACTGAATGGAAGGTATGCAGACTCCGATAAAAAAGGAAGCTAGAACATTCGCAAGCAAGGTTCCATAAGGGAATGCATTATTGAATCGACTCAGTGCATAGCGCATCCCCGCCCCAAGTCCTCCACCTACTGCAAGCAAAAAGATGATCATCCTGCACGCCCCCTCTTTAACACAAAGCGTGCCATTAGAACACTGCCAATCAAAGTGAGTCCTACATAGACCGCGTAGATGACAAGCTCCTCTTGCTGGATCAGTTGCAGCGCTTCCCAATTAAAGATAGACATCGTCGTAAAACCGCCGAGCACGCCTGTCATCCAAAATTTTTGCCACTTCGAATGAAGTCTTTCCGGACCTATAAGAGAGAGTGTTGCAATCGCTGCACTGCCGAGTAAATTTGCAATCAATGTGGCAACTGGATTACCGAAAAGTCCCAGTGGCACAAAAAAAGTTAATGCAGCACGAAGCAGAGTTCCAACGGCTCCTCCAAGCATGACAAACAACATAGGACCCCTCCTCAAAAAGAAAAGCTGATTCCTAAAGAATCAGCTCAGCAAGATTAGATAATTGCTAGTACATCATTTACATCACGGTATTCAATTCCTTGAGCATCCGCAACAGCTTTATAGACACAAACGCCGTTCAATGTGTTTAAGCCTTTTAATAATGAGTGATTGTCTAAGCACGCTTGCTTGTACCCTTTGTTAGCAATTTGAACTGCATAAGGTACAGTGGTGTTAGTTAAAGCGATTGTAGACGTACGTGGAACCGCACCAGGCATGTTAGCAACTGCGTAATGAACAACGCCATGCTTGATGTACGTAGGGTCATCGTGAGTCGTGATACGATCGGAAGTTTCTAAGATACCGCCTTGGTCAATAGCAATGTCAATTACTACTGAACCTGCCGACATTGATTTGATCATGTCCTCAGACACCAATTTAGGAGCTTTCGCGCCAGGAATCAAAACAGCACCAATAACAAGATCTGCATTCTTAACAGACTCTGCGATGTTGTAAGGATTGGAAATTAACGTGTGGACAGTAGCACCAAACATTTCATCTAATTGACGAAGACGCTCTGGGCTAAGGTCGATAATTGTTACGTTTGCTCCAAGGCCGACTGCCATCTTCGCAGCGTTCGTTCCTGCAATTCCGCCACCGATGATTGTTACATTTGCACGTTCAACGCCTGGAACCCCACCTAAAAGAATCCCTTTTCCGCCGTTGATTTTTTCAAGGTATTGGGCACCTAATTGTGTCGCCATACGACCAGCTACTTCACTCATCGGAGTTAGGAGTGGAAGTGAGTTGTTTGGTAATTGAACCGTCTCATAAGCAATAGCTGTAACATTTTTCTCAAGTAACACTTTTGTTAATTCTGGTTCTGGCGCAAGGTGAAGGTATGTAAACAGAACTTGATCCTTTTGAATCAATTCATATTCAGACGCAACCGGTTCTTTTACTTTCATCACCATTTCTTGCTGCCATGCTTCTTGCGCAGTCGCTACGATATGTGCGCCTGCTTTTGTGTAATCTTCATCTGTAAAGCTAGAACCAAGTCCAGCACCTGCTTGAATATATACTTCGTGACCGCTTGAAACTAGAGTTACGACTCCAGCTGGTGTCATCGCGACACGGTTTTCATTGTTTTTTACTTCTGTTGGAACGCCAATTTTCATTCGAACTGCCTCCCTTTCTTCAAATCAAATCCATTTTAGCAAATTGTAAAAAAAAAAGCTCTAGTTATTTTTTTTAGTAGTTTCTTAAATTGTTCACAAATTAAAAAAGGAGATTTGGAAAGTCTTGTCGAAAGGTATAAGTGAATTCATTTATAAGGAGGATTTTCAAATGACACTAACGTACAACGAAATTTTAGTAGCAGTGGATGGTTCAAAAGAAGCGGAGCTTGCCTTTAAGAAATCAGTAGCGATTGCTTCCCGAAACAATGCAACACTTCACCTCGTGAACATTATTGATACACGTTCATTTGCGGCAATTGAAGCGTATGACCGTTCGATTGCAGAACGAGCACAAAATTTTGCTGAAGAGCTACTAGATGGATACAAGAAAGAAGCAGAAAAACATGGTGTGGCGAATGTTCACGTTATGGTTGAGTACGGTTCACCGAAAACGATGATTTCGAAAGATCTTGCGAAGAAAGTGAACGCAGACTTAATCATTGTGGGTGCTACTGGTTTGAATACTGTAGAACGTTTCTTGATCGGTAGTGTTTCTGAAAATATTGTTCGCTCCGCGAAGTGTGACGTATTGGTAGTACGAACAGATTCTCAGTTTGATGATGTAGAATAAGTAAAGTTAAAAAACAGCGCCATCTCTTGAGTAATTTCTAGAGATGGTGCTGTTTTTGGTTGGATAAATAAACTTGAGTTCCATTGCGGGTCTGCTTTCCGAGGGCGCGCGTGAGTCTCCTCGGCGGAAGAACGCGCCTGTGGGGTCTCACGTTCCGCTTTTTGATCCCTCCGGAGTCAGCCCCTCCACTCCACTCAACTTCATTTTAATAAAACTAGTTTAATCTAAATCTGCAACACGCACGGTGTCACGGACAATCATGATTTCTTCGTTTGTAGGGATGACAAGCACTTTAACCGGTGAGTGCGGATAATTGATTGGTGTTTCTTTACCAATCTGCTCGTTCAACTCTGGGTCCATGTAGACACCCATGAACTGAAGACCTTCGAGTACTTTGGCACGAATGATTGAACTGTTTTCTCCAATACCTGCCGTGAAAATAATTGCGTCTACACCATTCAAGCGGGCAGCATACGAGCCAATGTACTTATGAATACGATTCGCGAAAACATCTAGTGCAAGCTGCGCACGGTCATTGCCTTTTTCAGCTTGTTCGACGATATCGCGCAAATCACTAGAGAACCCTGAGACGCCAAGCATCCCAGACTTTTTATTTAATACATCCAGTACTTGCTCCGCACTTTTTCCTGTCTTCTCCATCAAAAATGGAATGAGTGACGGATCGATATTCCCTGAACGCGTTCCCATTGTTACACCAGCAAGTGGTGTGAACCCCATTGATGTATCAATAGATTTTCCATATTGAATCGCCGCAATACTTGCTCCATTCCCGAGGTGACATGAAATAAATCGTGTCGTCTCAATCGGGCGGTTTAATAGTTCAGCCGCTCGCTCTGAAACATATTTATGCGACGTGCCGTGGAAGCCATATTTCCGAATGCCGTAGTTTTCATAATACGAATACGGGATTGAATACAAAAATGAGCTTTCTGGCATTGTTTGATGGAAAGCTGTATCAAATACTGCAACCGCAGGAACAGTTGGTAACGCCTTTTTAAAGCTTTGGATACCTGTGATATTTGCCGGGTTATGAAGAGGTGCTAGCTCTGACAGGTCAATCAAATTAGACAAAATCGTGTCAGTAATCATTACGGAATCGCTATAGACTTCTCCTCCGTGAACCACACGGTGTCCAATACCATGAATATCATGTAGCGAAGCAATCGCCCCTGTTTCAAGTAAAGCGTCCATTAATAACTGGACAGCCACTTCATGAGTAGGAATATCGGCTATTTTTTTTACTTTTTCATCGTTCACTGTGACAGTAATGTACGAATCGGTAAACCCAATACGCTCAATCAGACCTTTTGCCACGATTGTTTCTTCGGGTGTTCTTACTAATTGAAATTTTAAACTTGAACTTCCTGCGTTAATTGCGAGTATGTTTTGCATACCATCTTCCTCTCCATGGCATTTCTTTTAGTTTACTTCCACTGACGAACTTTTTCAAAGAACAACTCCATGCTCTTTTTGTTAGAGAGTGAAGGAACCTGTGCAAGGAGCACATCTCGCTTAGGCAAAGTCTTCTTTGAGTCTTTGCGAATGATGATTAACGCCTTAGCAGAAGCTTCTGTTTTAAAGATTTCTTTAGGAAGCTGCAGCACAGCCTCCAATTGTCCTTGTCGAGAAAGGTAGCCGTGTAAAGTGGCTGCCTCTGGTGATGAAAATAAGTTTGTTGGCACAAATAACAACAAACTCCCACCTTCTTTTGTGTAATTCATGGCTTGTTCAATAAAGAGATGATGGGAATACGCGTGCTCTTGAGCGCCTCTTAACTCGAAAGTCGCTGCATGGTCATCATCTGGGTAATACCCGACCGGTAAATCACTTAAAGTAACATCTACAGGATCAAGTAGTAATGGTCGGAGCGAATCTTGCAAGAATAACTCAATTGGTTGATTCAATAATTCTGCTGTCTGGGAAGCAAGTTGCAGAAGCAGCTCATCAATTTCGCTACCGTACATCTCGACTTCTTTGCCCTGCAAATAATTTGCTACCGTGTACATCAAGTTGCCTGTACCGATTGCAGGATCAAAAAGTCGAATGGCTTCTTTTTCTTGTGTAAGTTCGTTAACAAGAAACGCGACAATCATACCTAATGCATCTGGTGTCATTTGGTGATTAGGCTGCGAAGACTTGCGCATACCTTTCAAAATCGCCAATTGAATCGCACGGCGTTTCTCTTCTTTAGAGGCATCTACTGGTGTAAATTCTACGCTGTTCAATAACCAACGCTCTAATCCAAAAACAACACCTTCTAGGTAAGTGCCTTGGCCTGAGTTTTCAATTTGTTCAGCTGCTTCATTTAATTGTGTAAAGTAATGTTCGACTGCTTTCATAATGAACTCCTTTTCGTGAACCTAAAAGATGCCCACTTCCATGAAGTGGGCACTTTTATTATTTCCCAGCAGCTTGTTTGACTGCCTCGATTGCTTTTTCATAATCTGGGTGATCTGTACCTTCTGCAACATACTCCACATAAGTGACAGTATCAGATGCATCTACTACAAAAATAGAACGTGCAAGTAAGCGAAGTTCATTCATTGTTACGCCGTAAGCTTCTCCGAATGATAGATCACGGTGATCTGACAATGTTCGAACAGCGTCAACTTCGTTTGCTCCACACCAGCGCTTTTGTGCAAATGGAAGGTCATTTGAAATCGTTAAAATTTCTACGTTGTCTCCCATGCTAGCAGCTTCACTGTTAAACTTATTCGTTTGTGTTGAACAGACGCCAGTATCTAATGAAGGCACTACACTGATTAATCGTACTTTTCCAGCTGAATCAGCTAGTGTAACTTCAGATAAATCGTTTGCTAGTACTTTAAAGTCTGGTGCTTTGTCTCCTACTTTTACCTCGTTTGCTGGTAATGTCATAGGGTTTCCTTTAAATGTTACTGATGCCATTTATCAAACGCCTCCTTTTTCACTCTGTTATCATCTTACTGCACGACATTCGGTTGGTGCAACTGATTCGGTCGAAATGTGCGATGATAATCAGCTTCATGGACGACAACTGTATCGGCAATGAAGTCATGAATGGCTTGTTTTTTCGGAGTAAATCCGACAATGATATAAGGCAAATTGAAAGGAATCACTGACAAGATACGACCGATTGTTTCACGGAACAATACAGTGAAGAAATCTGGCTTTTCACCAGCTAAAGAATGTACACGAATCCCAAAAATCATTTTCCCCAATGTTTGGCGGAAGAAATAGGTCATCAATGTGAAGTAGCCATAAAAAATGATAGCCGACAAAATTGTAATTGGCGCGTACCAAATCGTGGCTTGTAAATCGATGTTAAATAGACGAAACAATGGTTTCACAATGAGCCAGCCCACACTTGCAATGATCAACAGATCAAAGAGGTATGCCCAAAAACGAATCCAAAATCCTGCATATTTTGGTTGAAAATCTGCGATTGTTTCCATTTAAGCTTCCTCCTTACTGTTCACCATACAAGTACATCATGCGTGGTGCTTGGTTATCTGTAATCAATTTAGAAATAATCTGTGTTTCCAAGTCTAGACCTAAGAATGACTGAACTTTCACACCAAATAAAGAACTTAGGCTTTGGTCTTGAGAAAACTCAAACACCTCAGCATCTGGTAAGTCTAAGTCTTGTTTAAGTGCAGCAATAACATCTTCTTCAAAACCGTAATCATCTGCTAAGTTCGCTTCAATTGCTTGGCGACCGTTTAAAATACGACCATCTGCTACAGGACGTACTTCTTCTTCTGACATTCCACGGCCCTCCGCAATAATACGTACGAACTCTTCATAAGAATCATTGATCATCTCTTGTAGCATCTCTTCTTCTTCCGGCAACATATCACGAGACGGACTTAAAATATCTTTATAAGGTCCTGTTTTAATCGTAACGAAATCGACGCCATATTCTTCTGCAAGGTCTCCATAATTGATACTTTGCAAGATAACACCGATGGAACCTGTCATCGTTTCACGCATAACAAAGATTTTATCTGCTGGAGCTGCGATATAATATCCGCCCGATGCCGCCATTCCACCCATCGAAACATAAATAGGCTTGTCTGTTTCTTCTTTAATCTTCATTAAATCTTTATATATTTCTGCTGACTCTACAACGCCACCACCTGGTGAGTCGACTGACAACACAATACCTTTAATCGTAGGATCATTCTTAGCTTCTTCAAGTTGCTGTAAAAAGAATCCGTGATTGTAGCCTGTTGAACCTAATAGGCTCGTAGCTGAACCTGTATCTTGGATCACTCCATCGACTCGCAACACGGCGATACGATTTGATGTATCTCCAGCCTCAATCACGCTAGTTCCCATTGAATCCATCATGGTAGTTTCATAGTCGTCTAGCCAAGAAGACCAGTCTGTCGAAAATGCAGCGGATACCGAATTCACAAGAATCGATACGCCCACTAATAATGTAGCAATCCCAAGTGCTACCCATCGTTTTGTATTCATAGTTAGTTCCTCCTTGTTGTCTGTTCATTATTCTTTACGTAAAACATGCAGAAATGTTTCATCCGATGTAAAATTGATTAGAGAATATCTTTTGAAAGGGGCCAAACGAGTGAAAAAACGAAATGCGCTCTATATTTATGCTAAAAATGATACTGCTTCCCAGCAGTTACGAAAAGAATTAGGTACTGCCATTGATGCCCAAGGTCTAGAGGTTGTCTTATCTCCTGAAGATGCTTCTATCATAGTGAGTGTTGGCACTGACGGTAGCTTTTTACAAGCCGTGAGAAAAACAGGCTTCAGTCAAGATGTTCTTTATGCAGGTATCTCTACTTCCGGTTCCCTCGCAATGTATTGCGATTTTTTACTGGAGCATCTTCATTTCCCGAACATGGCAGACGCCATTTTGCAAGACCGCGTAGAAGTTCGAAAATATCCGGTAATAGAAATCTCAGTGAACAACGAGCCTCACTTTTATTGTTTAAATGAATTTTCGATTCGTTCGAACATCATGAAAACAATTGCTATGGATGTCAAAATCGATGATATCTTACTAGAAACTTACCGTGGTGATGGTATCGTTGTTTCCACACCTACAGGGAGTTCTGCCTACAACAAATCATTAGGCGGTGCTGTAGTGGATCCGCAACTTGCCTGTTTCCAAGTGACTGAAGTAGCTTCTATGAACAATAATGAATACCGTTCCCTTGGCTCTCCTTTCATATTAAGTGGCAATCGAACATTGCGTTTAGAGTTGCATGATGATTGGAACGACTACCCGACTATGTCTACAGACAATGAGGCGCTCAGCATTCAACACGTCAACACGATTGATATTCGCTTGAGCGAACGAGTCGTGAAGACTGTAAAGCTAAAAGACAATAGTTACTGGGAAAAAGTAAAACGCTCATTTCTGTAATGAGCGTTTTATTTGTATAAATTTTGAAATAGAAAACAGAGCCAATGCTACCCAAATAAAACTAAACCCTACCCATTCTGCTTGAGAAAATGGCTCATTGTACAGCACCACTCCTAAAACCAACATAATGGTTGGTGCAATATACTGAATGAAACCAGACAAGTATAGCGGGATACGTTTAGTTCCACTAGCGTAGAGAAGTAGTGGTAACGCCGTAGCAACTCCAGATAACATAAGAAGCAGCATAGTAACCGGTGAACTCTCTAGGAACTGTAATGAGTCTTGTGTAAACAAATAGACCATATAAACAAAAGCAAATGGCAAAACAAAAAATGTTTCGATTGCTAAGCCGGTAATAGCACCCACTTTTGCTTGTTTTTTGATCAAGCCGTAAAAAGCAAAACTTCCGGCAAGAACAAGCGAAATCCAAGGCAATTCACCATATGTAAAAGTTAAAATAAATACACCTGCTGCTGCGATTCCGACAGCGGCTTTTTGCGCGTCGCTCAATCGTTCACCTAGGAATAGGATCCCCAATAGCACGGAAATCAATGGATTGATGTAATAGCCTAGACTTGTTTGAACAAGTTCACCACTGTTCACTGCGTAGATAAAAGTGAACCAGTTGGCCGTTACTAAATACGAAGCAATCATCAGACTAAAAAAAGCTTTCTTGTCCCCCCAAAGATTTTTCAAATCCAATTTCAGTTTTGGTATGTCTCGAAGCACACTAATCAGAAGAACTGTAAAAATAAAGGACCAGACGATACGACTGGCTAGTATTTCGTCGCTGGCAATATGTTGTACAGTTTTCCAATAGATAGGCATGAGTCCCCACAGAAGATAGGCAAAAAAGACTTGGCCAATCCCTTTTTGTTCTGTTGTCATGGTTGTACCTCTATTTATTTTTATTTTCGAAATAACGCTCTCAGTGTATCACTTTAGTGAATTGAAGTAAACGGTCTGAAGAACTTTCTGTGCAGCATACTAAGCTTGCTTTCAAGTTCAAATTAAGGACTAAATTTTGCTCCAAAAACTTCTTCTAATCCAGATGCAATGTTGAGAAACTTGCTTTCAAGATCAAATCAAGTATGAAAAGGACTGGGCAAAGAACTTTTTCTAATCCGGAGGCATCTTCCGAAGCTTGCTTTCAAGATCAAGTTAAGAACGAAAAGGGCTGGGCCCGCTCTGTCCGAGCGGGCCCAGCGCGAATCTTCTTAGTTCGAACTTACACAAGCTTCTCCAGTTGAATCCTGTTAGTTGAAGTTCTTTTTTTCAGGAAGTGGTGCCTTTCCGGTTCTTCGAGTCGGCTCTGCCTCTACTCATTTTAAAGTAGTTCTAATTTTGCTCGAATTAACTAGAGGGCCAATCGCTGCGCTAACGTGAGGCTCGATTAAGCTTGTGAACATTCACCGTGTAGGTCAGCGAGATTGCTGCATATTGATTCAAAAGGCAACTTCTTTATTACTTAAAGCCCTTACTAGTAAGATCTTTAGAAATTAAAGTGTTTTAATCTCGGGTAGTGTTCATCACACTCGTTTTCTCGCTCATGAATTATTTAATCGATCATCAGAATGAGTAAATCACTCATCAGAATCGGATTATCCATCATCACCACGCACTATTCGCTCATCACGGATTTACTAAATCATCAGAATGAGTAAATCACTCATCAGAATCGGATTATCCATCATCACCACGCACTATTCGCTCATCACGGATTCAATGCCACTAACTTAATCAATTTGAAATCCCGGAAGCCAGGATGCCATTTCCCAGGCCATCTGAGTTTTACCGAGACCCGGCAACGCAGCCGAAAGCGTTCTTCTTTCGGCTGCCGTGGGGAGGCTCGAAGAAACTCACCTAGGAAATGGTGTTCTGGCTGGAGGGATTTCAAATTTAACTTAGATTAATTTAACAAACTTCACTTGAAGGTTGATGTTCTGGATGGATGGTTTTTAAATCCTACTAAAGCTGTTTAAGCAAACGTCACCTGAAAGATGGAGTTCTAGCTGTAGGGTTTTTAAATCTTACGCATTATTTTTTCTGAAATAGAACTTCAAACCAATTGGTGGCTAGCCACGTAAAAATAAAAAAAGTCCAAACAACTCACTGTGTGAGTCATTTGGACTTTAGTGTTAGCTCTGACGCCCGTTGTTTAATTGTTGTTCAGCCATCTGAACTAAACGTTTCGTGATTTCGCCACCTACAGAACCATTCGCACGTGAAGTTGCATCAGCACCTAACTGTACGCCAAACTCTTGAGCGATCTCATACTTCATTTGATCAAGCGCTTGTTTTACACCAGGTACCGCAAGCTTGTTTGAGTTGTTGTTTGCCATGTGTGTGTCACCTCCTTGTGCAAATAGAATGACCCGAAACGAGCAATTCATACATCGCACAACAAGGAAATTTTTTATTTATAAAAATTCATCAAATGTGGGCTTTTGTTTTTTCTCAGGGAATCGATAAACTTCGCGTTCAGAAACTGCCTTTTCAATACGCTCATCGAATGTTTCGAAGCTTTCGTAGAAAGTTACTTTTTCTAGCTTCGGTTTTGTTTTTGGCGAGCTTGGCACAAAAATCGTACAACAATCTTCATATGGCAAAATCGAGGTTTCGTACGTACCGATTTCTTGTGCGATTTGAATAATCGTTGTTTTATCTTCTGCAATCAATGGTCGCAAAACCGGAGTTGTGGTCACTTCGTTAATTGCCGTAAGGGATTCCAGTGTTTGACTTGCCACTTGGCCTAAGCTTTCTCCTGTTACGATCGCAAGTGCGGCAATTTCTTCGCGGACTTGATCGGCGATTTTCAACATCATGCGACGCGTCGTCGTCATCGATACATTTTTCGGAATTTGTTGCTGAATCGCTTCTTGAATTTCCGTAAATGGGATAACATGCAGGCGAACAGTAGCGCCGAAATGGCTTAGTTTTTCTGCAAGATCTTTTACTTTGTCTAGTGAACGTTCACTTGTGTAGGGGGGACTGTGGAAATGGATAGCGTCTAATCGCACGCCACGTTTTAGCATCAAGTAGCCAGCAACTGGACTATCAATTCCTCCAGATAACATCAGTAATGAACGACCATTAGATCCTACTGGCATTCCTCCTGCACCCATAATAGTTTGCGCAGAAATGTAGGCAGCATCTTTCAGGATTTCAATTTTAATTATATAGTCTGGCTCTTTCATTTTTGCACTCAATCCATCAAAATGGCGCAGCACTTGGCTAGCGACTAAATGTTGAATTTCATTTGTCTCATGTGGAAAACTTTTATCAGATCGTTTCACGTTGACTTTACAAGTTTTACCGTCAGTTTCCAATTCCTCAAGAATAGCAATAGTTGTGGCAGCCATCGCATCAATAGATTTTTCTGTTTTCGCTACTGGACTAAATGATTGAATACCAAATACAGCCGGTAATCGGTGAAGCAATTTATCCATATCAGCATCCGTGTCTGTAGTTAAAAACATCCGGTCACGCTCTGCTTGTAGTTGCAGTGTTGGAATGTCTTCGAACGAAAAACGAATATTGTCACGAAGTCGATTTGTAAATTGACGTCGGTTGCGGCCTTTAGTAGATAGTTCGCCGTAACGAACTAAAATTCGATCCCATTTCATGTATGCAAATTCCTTTCTAATAACTGGAGGATTTCTTGAAAAGTTTGATTAAAGCTTTCAATTTCCTGCTCAGTTGTGTCCTTACTCATACTAATGCGAATGACGCCATCAATCAACTCTTTTGAAACACCCATAGCTTCTAGCACATGGCTGGTCGATGTCTTCTTAGAAGAGCACGCACTACTTGTCGAAACATAAATACCCTTTTTTTCAAGCGCATTAACCAGCACTTCACCCTTCACACCTTTTACTGCAACAGATAGGATGTGAGGTGCTGCAAGTTCAGGAGTCAAAATCGTCACTAGTGGAAGTTCAGTAACCGCTTTGCGAAGAATACGCTGCATCTTTGTTAATCGAATAAAGTTTTGCGGTTGCTCTTCAAAAGCAAGTCTGGTAGCACGAGCAGTTGATACAGCTTGTGCAACAGCGGTTGTACCACTGCGGTAGCCAGATTCTTGTCCACCGCCTAGAATGAACGGTTCAAGAGTTATCGAGCGATTGCATGCGGCAATACCTGAACCTTTTAACCCGTGGTATTTATGCGAAGAGAGTGTGATCCAATCCACGGGCAGTTGTTCAAAATCGACTGGCAATTTCCCGAAACTTTGAACGGCATCTACATGAAACGAAGCACGAGAATGATTTCTCGTAATAGCGACTAGTTCTTTTATCGGTTGTATGGTGCCGATCTCATTGTTCACATGTTGAACAGAGACGATGATCGTATCTTTTCGTATTTTTTGCTTCAGTTCACTTGGGAGGACTGTTCCTGTTTGATCCACATCGAGCCATTCGACCTCATAGCCTTGTTGAGCTAAATAGAGACCTACTTCTCGAACAGAAGGGTGCTCGACAGCTGAAAGTAAAATATGTCGACCTATGTCTTTTTTTTCGAGAGCTGTTTGGCGCAACACAAAATTTGAACTTTCTGTTCCTCCTGATGTAAACACGACAGACTTAGCTTTTGTTTTTAACACAGTTGCAACTTGTGCTCGCGCAGTTTCTAACAATTTGTTGGCTTGTTCTCCACCTGCATGAATGGAAGAGGGATTGTACCACAGTTCCTCATTCACTTTAATAAACGACGCGAGAACAGAAGCATCGGGCTTAGTTGTAGCACTATTATCTAAATAAATCATCGAGCTCACCTCTATTTCTACCATAACAAAAAGCTGCCATTGCGGCAGCTTTTATTGATTCCATTGTTGTTCTTTGACCATTTTTTGAATCTTTTTTAAAGCACCCGGTTCTGCTTGTTCCACTGCAATTCCCGCTTCTTCTAACGCTTTTGTGTAGCGCTTTTGACGAAACGCATGTTCAGCTTCTAAAAGCTTGACGTTGACTGCTGTATTGGTTGCGCGGTAACGATTACCGTATTGGATAATTCGTTCAACGAGCATGGCGTTCTCAAGCATTTCTTTGGCCTTGGCGATCGCTTCTTGAACGGCACCTTCTGCTTTTTTCATGTTTGCATCTACTGTGCTCATATTTAATGGCACTTCTTGTAGATTTTGTTCAACGACAAAAATATTTTCATCTGCTTCTTCAAAACGAGCATCAATCTCTTCTGGAACACCAGGAAGATTGGCTTTTTGCAAGCTACGTTCTGTCATATGCAATTCTCGCTTCAATTCGACAATTTTCGCCCGCGAGCTATTCTCATCTATGCGAAGATTTTTCAAACGGTTATGGAACTCGCTTTGAACTTCATCTTGTTCCCCTACAACTTGATCAAGTGCACGTAATTCTTCTTCTAATGAAGAGTACGCTGATTTTTCTTCGCTTAATCTTGTTTGAACGAGTGCCATTTTTGACTCCGCCACTGCAAGTTTGTCTAAACATTTTCCTGGTACTGCTAATTGTTCATCTGATAAATGGTAATTTTGCTTAATATAATTTGCCTCTTCTTGAGCAGCTATAGTCTGATGTTTAGTATCATCTAATCGCTGAGCAATGGCTAGATGTTGCTGATCAACATAGCCACGAGCCCTCACTTCTTTTTCGAGTAAGTCATAGAGAGAGTCGAGTTCGTCTTTCATTTCATCGACGCGGCGTTTCACTGGACCAACTGACAATTGAGCAATTTCTTGCTTCAGATTGACAAGTTCAGAGTCGATGCTATCAAGTTTCTGAGTAATTTCTAAATGATCGAGGAAATAGCCTTGTGATTCCATTTCATTTTTACCAGAGCGAAGTTCATGCAAAGTGGCAGGAATTTTCGTGGATACCTCAGAGAATAATGTCGGAATATCGTGCAACTTCGGAAACAGTTGGTCGCCTTTTTCTTTTAAACGCATCACTACTTCACGCGCACTCATATAGTTACCTTTTGATGTTAACTCGTTGTACTCCGCCATTTCAGGCTGGAAGCTCTCCAATTCTTTTTCAAGAGCAGGAAGTGCTTCACCAAATGAATATTGATGAGCTAGTACATTTTTTCGTGCAGATCGGAACTGCTCTTGGATCTGCTCCATTTCAATGCGATTTTTTTCTTCGCTACCAATCAGGTTATGTAGTTCCTCTAAAATCGAGTTCATCTTTTCTTCAGCTATATGTAAGCGTTCCTTGATCTGCTGCTCCGTCTGTGAAGCTTTCCCAAATCGCATTTTATCGACAAAATCTTCGGCATCGAATAATAAAGAATCTACTTCTGGAATGTCATGGTCCATAACTTCATTCCAGATAGTGCGCCAACGTTCGAACATTTCTTCCGTTTGGCCGTTCATATTAAGCTGCTTTACTTTTGTCATTTCTTCTAAAATGGGTTTGTGTTGAATTTGTAGTTTTTGTTTGTCTAAATCACTTATTATGGCGTTATGTTTTCTTCTAAATATGAGAATTAAGACTATCGCCACAAGGATCATGATGAGTATTGGGATAAGATATTCCATTAGAAGCCCCCTGTTCCTTTGTTCCATACATTTATTGTTCTTCTAGTTTACCATGTTATGTTAAGATTGTTTCATTCTATTGTAACTATTTTTTGAGAGGATTTTCAAGATGCAGAGAGATGCCCATATTCATACACCTTTTTGTCCCCATGGATCAGCCGACACATTTGTCCACTATTGTGAGCGAGCTATAGCACTTGGCATTCGAGATATCAGCTTTACAGAGCATGCCCCGCTTCCTAAAAGTTTTATCGATACGACACCTACGCAAGACAGTGGAATGTCTTATAACCAGATGGAAGCTTATATTAAAGAAGTGAAACGTGTTCAGAAAATCTATGCAAATGACCTTCGCGTTCGAGTTGGACTAGAACTAGATTATATAGAAGGTTTTGAAGAAGAAACAACAGCCTTTTTAGATAATTACGGCCAAGAACTTGATGATAGCATCCTATCTGTTCATTTTTTAAAACTACCGAATAATTCTTATGTTTGTATTGACTACTCTAAAGAGGTTTATTTGGACACTGTCCAACAACTGAAATCTAGTGAACAACTTTATTCACTTTACTATGCTACTGTGCTAAAATCTATAACAACTTCTCTCGGAAACTGGAAGCCTAATCGTATTGGTCACCTGTCATTAATCCACAAATTCCAGCATGCGCTCCCTTCACTACCTGACGATCGTCAGCATTTACTCGAAGTGTTGAGTGCTATCAAGTCAGCTGGTATGGAAATAGACATGAACAGTGCAGGTTTGGCAAAATCGTTTTGTCGCGAGCCGTATCCGCCACTTGCCATCGCCCAATTGGCTCAAGCACAAGGAATTCCTCTAGTGTTTGGGTCTGATGCGCATGTAGCGAATGACTTACACCAGTTTGCAGAGCACTTTACTGAATTTGAGAAATGAGGAATGATGATGTTTACGAAACAGTCCTACTCCGCTTCACTTGAAGAAAATTATGGATTACTAGCAAAACAATTAGATGCACTACTTGATGGAGAATCGAATCAGATTGCAAATTTAAGTAATGCTTCCGCTCTTTTGAACCAGTTTTTAGAGGATACTAATTGGGTGGGCTTCTATTTAATGGAGCAAGGAGAATTGGTCCTTGGACCTTTTCAAGGGTTACCTGCTTGCGTGCGCATTGCGGTAGGACGCGGCGTTTGTGGGACAGCTGTATCGGAACGACGCACTCTTCGTATTGAAGATGTACACGTATTTCCTGGTCATATTGCTTGTGATGCAGCTTCTAATTCAGAAATCGTTATCCCTTTAATCAAAGACGGAGAAGTTATCGGTGTGCTAGATATTGATAGCCCATCTAAAGCTCGTTTTTCAGAACAAGATCAAGCAGGGCTTGAGACATTTGTTCGTCATTTAATGAAGCATATCTGATTTCTCTTCAGAATTTGTAACATAGTAAAAATAAAGACTAGCACCGACGTCCGCTCGTTAAGAGTTGACCTCGGGTGCTAGTCTTTTTCAATTGTAATGAGATATCTTAAAGTTAAATCGCTTGAAATGCTTTCTTCAAGTCATCGATAATATCTTCTGCATCTTCTAAACCGACCGATAAACGAAGCATACCATTGTCAATTCCCATGGCTAGACGATCCTCCTCTGGCACAACTGAATGCGTCATCGTGGCAGGATGTTGAATCAGTGTCTCGGCATCTCCTAAACTAACAGCCACATGGATCAGCCTTAAGTTATTTAAAAATCGTTGCGCTGCCTCCGTGCCTCCCTCGATCACAAAAGAAATAAGCCCTCCGCCCGCTTTCATTTGCTTTTTAGCAATTGCCATTTGTGGATGATCCTCATCAAACGGATAGAAGATTTTGCTGATGGCAGGTTCCGTTTTTAAATAGCTCAAAAGCTTTTCTGCATTAGTTACATGACGGTCCATACGTACATGAAGAGTTTTCAAACCGCGTAAGATCAACCATGCATCGAATGGTGAGATAATCCCGCCGTAGTCTTTTTGAACAGTCATTCGTATTTGGTGCATTTCATCTGCATCTCTTCCAACTAGAATACCTGCAATGACATCCCCATGACCATTGAGGTATTTAGTGGCACTGTGCAAAACAAAGTCTGCTCCAATCACAAGTGGTTGTTGTAGATAAGGTGAACAGAAAGTATTGTCCACTACGACACGAATTCCGCGTTCCTTCGCCACTTCACAAACTAGAGCTAAATCCACAATTTCCATGGTTGGATTGATTGGTGATTCGACATAAATGACGGTGGTTTTATCCGTTAATGCTTCTTCTATTTCTTGTCGTGAGGCAAGCTCAGAAAGTGTATGCGTAATGTTATATTTTGTTTCGAAGATTCCTAGTAAACCAAATGTGCAGCCGTATAATCCTTTTGAGCAAAGAATGTGGTCGCCTGCTTTTGTTAAGTGAACCAAGATAGTGCTCACTGCCGCCATACCAGATCCAAATGCCAGTGCCCCTCCGCCATTTTCCAATGCCATCATCCGTTTTTCTAAAACCTCTACTGTAGGATTTCCTAAACGAGAATATATTCCTCCACTCTCTTCTCCTGCAAATCTACGTTGCCCTTGCTCTGCACTATGGAAAGTATAAGTAGACGTTTGGTAGAGCGGTACAGTTAGGCTGTCATGATGTTGTTTCGGGTCCATTCCTTCATGGATCAACCGAGTATCGTTTCTCAATGTAAAGCACCCCTTTGTAATGTAAACGCTTTCAATGATAGTTTACTCTGTCGTTATGTTGAATGGCAATGGTTTCCTAAGAAGTCAGACCAGTGTTACTAGATGTACTGCTGAATCCCTTGACAGGCTTTGGAATTTATTATACAATGGCCTTTGTGTAAAATAAACGCAGCAGTTGTATGGTCAGATGCTGCTAGTTTGTCCCACTTTACTGTGGAAGTGATACGTAACCCACCGGCTGCATGGGCGAAATCACCCGATGACAAAATAGACGTTTGACTGAATGCAATTGGTTTTTATTTTACAACAAAATAAAACCAACAGAGGAGGAGACTATAATGTCTCGTTATACAGGTCCATCATGGAAATTGTCTCGTCGCCTTGGAATTTCTCTAAGCGGCACAGGTAAAGAATTAGAAAAGCGTCCGTACGCTCCAGGGCAACACGGTCCAAACCAACGCAAAAAAATCTCTGAGTACGGCTTACAACTTCAAGAGAAGCAAAAGCTACGTCACTCTTATGGTTTAAATGAGCGCCAGTTCAAAACTTTATTCAACAGAGCTGCTAAGCTTCAAGGTAAACAAGGTGAAAACTTCATGGTTCTTCTTGAAACTCGCCTAGATAACTTAGTTTACCGTTTAGGTCTTGCTCGCACTCGTCGCGGAGCACGTCAATTAGTAAACCACGGCCACGTAATGGTTGATGGCGCACGCGTTGATATTCCTTCTTATTTAGTAAAACCAGGCCAAGAGATCTCACTTCGTGAAAAATCTCAAGACCTTACAGCTGTTAACGAATCAATCGAAGTAAACAACTTCGTACCTGAGTACTTAGAGTTTGACGCTGACAAAAAAGTTGGTAAATTCACTCGCCTTCCAGAGCGTAGCGAATTATCTGCTGAAATCAACGAAGCTCTTATCGTAGAATTCTACTCACGTTAATTTCTCAAACCTCCCCTTGTGGGAGGTTTTTTTGTTTAGATGTGGAAGGCGTTCGCCCAGAAATGCTTCGGGAATCAAGCGTGCACATAGAGGCGTTCTTTGCCTCTGTGGGTGCGATTGATTTTCGAATGTATTTCTAACGCCTGGAACTCGATTACGGTTAGATGTGGAAGGCGTTCGCCCAGAAATGCTTCGGGAATCAAGCGTGCACATAGAGGCGTTCTTTGCCTCTGTGGGTACGATTGATTTTTGAATGTATTTCTAACGCCTGCAACTCGACTGCGTTAGATGTGGAAGGCGTTCGGAACTCGATTGAGTTAGATGTGGAGAACGCCACTCTACAAACTGAGCGGCCGTTCTGGAACAAGTACTATAAATTCTAAGGCAAGTGACTCGATTTCTAAGACAAGTAACTCACTTTCTAGAACAAGTAAACGTATTTGTAGATCTGAAGCCGTTTTATGGAAACCAATTACAACCTGTCTCCTTCCAAACAAAAACCCCTGCCCTCAAAAATTTGAGGACAGGGTTTTTGGGTTACATAATTTCTTTAAAAATATAGCCATTCAAACGTTCATCACGCGTGATTTCAAGTTCGTCACCTGGCTTGGCTTTGATAGTAAATTTATCCTTTGGAATAAAAATACGGTCATTTGTTTCTTTTTCATTTAAGATCACAAAAAAATCATCAACTACGTTAACTACACAAATTTTTGTTAGGGACATTCCGTTACTCCTTGCATAGGTTCATATATATGCTAGTGTACCACATCTCCACAACAAAAAATTAGTCAATTTTGATTTTTTTCAACAATTCTTAATACCATCTATTGTAAGAAATGTATCATTCTATAGTTTTTCTTTCCTCTTCGAACAATTATGAACTGGTCGTCTAGACGATCCGAACCAGTTACTAAATAAGAAACATCCGTGACTTTTTCACCATTTATGGAAATAGCCCCATTTGTTACATCTTCACGTGCTTGTCGTTTTGACGGTGAAACGCCTGTGTTCACAAGTAACTCAACAAGATTCACGTCTTCTTTCGCATGTTCTGCAGAAGGTACATCCTTAAAAGCATCTTTCATTTCAGCTGGTGATAACTCTTTTAGATTCCCACTAAACAACGCTTGAGATATCCGTACAGCTTGGTAATGTGCTTCCTCACCATGAATAAGTTGTGTCATTTCTTTTGCCAAACGTTTTTGAGCTTCCCGGAGGTGAGCTGCTTCTTGGACAGCCTTCTCTAATCCTTCAATCTCTTCACGACTTACGAAGGTAAAGATTTTCAAGTATTTAATGACATCCGCATCCGCCGTGTTGATCCAGAATTGGAAAAATTCATAAGGCGATGTTTTCTCGGCATCCAACCAAATTGCGCCGCCCGCTGTTTTCCCAAATTTAGTACCATCCGATTTTGTTACTAGAGGAATCGTAATACCAAACGCTTTCGCTTCCTCATCATGAGTTTTTCGTATCATTTCTAGACCTGTTGTGATATTTCCCCACTGGTCAGAACCACCAATTTGAACACGACAATTATGATGATCGTATAAATGATTAAAATCAATCCCTTGAATTAACGTGTAAGCAAACTCGGTGAATGAAAGTCCAGAATCTAAACGACTTGAAATGGAGTCTTTTGCTAATAAGTAATTGATGTTGACGAGTTTTCCGTAATCTCGAAGGAAATCAATAATGGTCATGTTGCTGATCCAATCTTTGTTGTTGACCATTTTAGCACCATTTTCAGTCTCAAAATCAAAAATGCGTCTCATTTGCTGAGCGATTGCTTCAACATTCTTATCGACTTGTTCCATAGTCTGCAATTGGCGTTCTTCAGAGCGTCCAGATGGATCCCCGATTGTACCTGTAGCGCCGCCAACAAGTAAAATGGGCTGATGCCCATGTAGTTGAAAGCGACGAAGTGTCAGCAAAGGAACGATGTGACCAATGTGCATACTATCTGCAGTAGGGTCTACTCCACAGTAAAGAGCTGTTTTTTCTCGTTCTAATAGAGCAGCCATTCCTTCTTCATCTGTTTGCTGATACAGCAAGCCTCTCCAACTTAAATCTTGTAATAATTCTTTTGACATATCTGCTCCTCCTCCTTGCGATTTTCAAAAAAACAAAAAATCCCTGCATCAAAAAGATGCAGGGACGCTTGAATGCGCGGTACCACCCAGTTTAGAAAGGAGCTATCTCCTTCTCACTTGAATGACGTTAACGCCGTCCTACGTCAAGCTCCTAAACTGTACTTCACTTACGGCAATGTCTGGTTTTCAGCACCCACCAGATTTCTAATGGCATTGACCGTAAGCTACTCGCATTTACTCATCGCTTAAATATACCCCTATTTTACTCAATTCAAATGAGTTGTCAATAACTATCGAAATCAACTAACTAAATATGGTATAATGAAGTGATATTTTAGGGGGTGCACGACCTTGAATTGGAAAGAACGACTAGATAGCTGGACCCGTTCAAAATGGGCCAAAGCATTACGCATCACAGGAAGTGTTTTTTGGAACTTAGTACTCTTATTCATCATTATATTCACAGTACTAGGTGCTTTTGGTGCTTCAGTTGGAGCCGGTTATTTTGCAGCGCTTGTTAAAGACGAGCCGTTGCGGACGCCAGACCAAATGAGAAGCGCTGTTTTCACGTATGAAGAAACATCCGAAATCTATTTCAAAGACGATAACTATTTTGGAAAAATGAGGACAGACTTAGAGCGTACTGAAACAAAATTAGACTCTGTTTCTGAAAATGTATTAAATGCAGTATTTGCCACGGAAGATGAATATTTTCAAGTACATGACGGAATAGTACCGAAAGCTGTTCTACGAGGACTTGTCCAAGATATTACAAATGCAGACACCCAAACCGGTGGATCTACATTAACGCAACAAATTATTAAAAACCAGATTCTCACAAATGAAGTTTCCTATTCCCGTAAGGCAAAAGAAATTTTGCTGGCCATGCGATTAGAAGAATATATGAACAAAGAAGAAATTTTAGAAGCTTATTTAAACATCATTCCTTATGGACGTAATTCTAGCGGAAGAAATATAGCTGGAATCGAAACAGCTGCGCAAGGTATCTTTGGTGTCGAAGCTAAAGACTTAAATCTAGCTCAGTCTGCTTATATTGCTGGTATCCCACAAGCCCCTTATCGCTATACACCGTTTACGAGTCAAGGACAACTGAAAGATGCTGAAGGACTGCAACCTGGTATTGACCGAATGAAAACGGTCCTATTCCGTATGAGTGAAACGGAATATATTACTGAGGAGCAGTACCAAGAAGCTCTTGCTTACGATATTACTAAAGATTTTAAACCTCGTGAGTCATCGACTTATGAAGACCTACCTTGGTTAACAATCGAAGTTGAAGAGCGTGTAACGACTATCATGGCCAAAGTCCTGGCTGAACGCGATGGACTTGATCCAGCTCGAATCGATGGAGATTCATCCCTACGCACAGAGTACCGTCAGCTTGCTCGTCAAGAAATCGCAACGGGTGGCTACCGCATCCACACGACAATTGATGAAGCGTTGATGCGTAAAATGGAAGAAGTCAAAAGTTCTTATGATATGTATGGCTACACTCGAGTAAAAGAAGTAAAGAATTCAGAGACTGGTGAAATTGAAACAGTTGAAGAACCCGTTCAAGTGGGTGGAATGCTTCTTGAAAACCAAACTGGTAGAATTCTTGCCTTCATGGGTGGGCGTGATCACAACTTAGAAGCATTAAATCACTCTACTCAAGCAATTCGATCACCTGGTTCTACTTTCAAGCCTTTAATGGTTTACGCACCTGCCATTGAATATGGTGTTGCTGGAGCAGGTACACCAGTCGTAGATGTCGAGTTTTCATTCACAGATGCCTCTAACGATGGCTGGTCACCTGAGAACTACAATCCTGATCAAGAAAAAGGAATCATTCCTTTACGCAGTGCATTAACTACTTCTCAAAACTTAACAGCCATTCGTCTCTATGATCAAATCATGGATCGCAAGCCTATCGAATTTCTTCATAAAATGGGCTTTGATAGTGTAGCAGATGCTGAAAATAATAACTTGTCTTTATCAATTGGCGGAACTAATAAAGGTGTCACGATTGAAGAAAACACAAATGCTTATTCTATGCTTGCCAATAACGGATCGTTTGTAGACGCGTATCTAATTGAAAAAATTGAAGACGTTGAAGGCAATATTGTTTTCGAACATCAAGCTGAACCTGTACAAGTATTTAGTGCAGCAACTTCTTATATCATGAATGACATGATGCGTGATGTCTTCGATGAAGGAACAGCTACTGTTGCTAACTCGCGATTGAAATTTAGTTCAGATTTCGCTGGAAAAACAGGTACTACTCAAGATCATAAAGATGCTTGGTTAATTGGTTATAATCCAAACGTCACTCTTAGCGTATGGCTAGGGTATGACAATTACAATTTCAAAGCTGGCGACAACACATTGTTCTATATGAACAATACGTATGGTCACCCTTCTGTTCGATCTAACACATTATGGTCAAATATTATGAACGGCCTTTATGACGTCAACCCAGAATTGATTGCTGCTCCAAATAAGACTTTCCAACGTCCTGAAGGAGTAGTTGAGCGCTCATTCTGTGGTATTTCAGGTCTTGCTCCCTCTTCTGCTTGTTCAAATGCAGGACTGGTCAAGTCAGATTTATTTAATGCCGCAACGTTCTTACCAACAAAACCAGATGACAGTTTAGTAAGTTCATCTTATGTAACCATTAATGGAAATCGTTACCGTGCACTTGATTCTACTCCACAAGAGTTTGTTGTCCGTGGTGGATTCGGTGTAAGTCAAAGCTTTATTGATCGTATGCTTGGTCGTTTCGGAGGCAATGCAAGTAAATTGTTCCCTGAAAACACAGGCTTTGCATCAAATGTCGTCTCGGAAAATAGTTTCCAAGCAGACGCTGTAGCTCCAGCTGGCGTTTCAGCTGCAGTAGCCAATAGTGTGATGACTTGGACGAACTCACCATCAGCAGATGTCGTCGGGTATTATATTTATCAGGGAACTACTCGTATTGCTGCTATACCACAAGCTAGTGCAAATAGTTATGTGTTAGGAGGATTCGGTGATTATTCCGTTCGAGCTGTCGATATAACTGGATTACAGTCAGCACCTTCAAACGTGATTACTCGTGAACGTCCTGAACCAACCCCTGAACCGACACCAACTCCAACCCCTACTCCACCTGCTTCAGGTGGCGGTAATACTGGAGGCGGTAATGATTCAGAGCCAGAAGAACCTGAAGAACCGGTTGAACCGGTCGAACCAACAGATCCAGAAGAGCCAGACGATAGCGAATAATAGTTAACAGGTACACTGACTGAAGTCGGTGTACCTGTTTTTTTGCCTATACAAAAATCCAGCCTCACTATCAGGCTGGATTTGGGTATCTATTAGTCTTCCATTGTGGAAAGGTCGCCTGTCGGCAGGTTTAATTCCCAAGCTTTCAATACACGACGCATAATTTTTCCGCTTCGTGTTTTTGGCAATTTGTCTTTGAATTCGATTTCTCGAGGTGCAGCATGCGCGGCAAGTCCTTTTTTAACAAACTGCTGAATTTCAGCTATTAGTTCATCCGACTGCTCATAACCTTCATTAAGTGCAATAAATGCTTTAATGATTTCGCCACGGACAGGATCTGGCTTACCAATAACGCCAGCCTCCATAACAGCAGGGTGCTCGATTAGTTTACTCTCTACTTCAAACGGCCCGACACGTTCCCCAGAAGTCATGATGACGTCATCCACACGTCCTTGGAACCAGAAGTATCCTTCTTCATCCATGTAAGCTGAATCCCCTGAAAAGTACCATTCGTCGTTCATGAAGTAAGACTCATATTTTTCTTTATTGTTCCAGACCTGACGCATCATTGATGGCCAGCCTTTTTTGATAGCGAGATTCCCCATTGTGAGTGGTGGAACTTCCTTGCCCTCATTGTCAATAATTGCAGCATAGACACCAGGAATTGGTTTACCCATCGATCCAGGCTTAATTGCCATAGTAGGGTAATTACAAATCATTTGTGATCCAGTTTCGGTCATCCACCATGTGTCGTGAATACGTAAGTTGAATACTTGCATACCCCACTTCACTACTTCAGGGTTTAACGGTTCCCCTACTGAAAGCAAATGACGTAACGTGGAAAGATCATAGTGTTTCACAAGATTATCTCCGGCACCCATCAACATCCGGAAGGCAGTTGGTGCACTGTACCAAACGGTTACTCCGTAATCTTGTATTGCTTTGTACCATGCGTCTGGAGAGAAACGACCACCTAAAACAAGTGATGTAGTTCCTGTTAACCATGGGCCGAATACACCATATACTGTTCCTGTAACCCACCCTGGGTCAGCTGTACACCAATAAATATCGTTGTCACGAATGTCCATGACCCACTTCATCGTATGATACTGTTGGACCATTGCCCCATGAACGTGCAAAATCCCTTTCGGTTTGCCTGTTGAACCTGATGTGTAGTGAAGAACGAGACCGTCTTCTTTGTCTACCCACACCGTTTCAAATTTATCACTTGCTTCTTGCAGTCCCGCTGTGAAGTCTACATATTTTGAATCATAGTTGTCATATTCTCCTACTAAGAAAATCGTTTCTAGGTTTGGCAACTTATCCACTGGAACTCGAGACAATAGGTCAGGCGTTGTCACTAGAACCTTCGCTTCACTATCCTCTAGACGATCAAACACAGCACCTTCCATGAAAGCTTCAAATAATGGTCCAACAATGACACCCATTTTTAAAGCTCCTAAAAGCGCAAAATAAAGTTCTGGTGAACGAGGCATGAAAATAAACATGCGGTCGCCCTTCTCCAGTGAAGAATGTTTTGAAAGTGTATTAGCCGCACGATTTACATGCCGCATCATCTCGTAGAATGTATAGCTTTCTTTCCGAGTGCCATCTTGATAGTAAAGAGCGACTTTATTTTTATTTCCTGATTTAGCATGACGATCGATTGCTTCATGAACAATGTTTAGTTTTCCTGTAGTGTGCCAATCAAATACTTCTGAAGCATTTTCCCACGAAAAGTCTTGTGAAAATTTCTCATAATCGGAGAGATTGTAATCTCCTTGTACTGCTGGTAGTGTTTCAAGTTTCATATCCTTCACCCCTTCTATGTATGTACCCCCTTATTTTACCTAAAGATATCTCGTTGTACAACTATTCTGAATGTTTATTGAAAGCGCACACATCTGAAATACTTTACGGTATAATGATGAAGAGTAAATTGAAGGTGGTGTACATGTGATTCACAAAAAAACGTATAATGCCATTGAAGTGAAAACAAAGCACGGTACAGTCATAGTAGAAGGACCTGTTCCTAGTGAAGAAATCGCGTCCCTTCAGTTCCATGAGGACTTAACTGCATTTCGTGTTCCAGACCAGCAACATAAAGCCATAACTGAGATTGCCAAGTTACCTGAAGGCAGGCTCATCATTGTACGTGACCAAACGACTATCGTGGGCTATGCAACATTTCTTCATCCTGACCCTCTCGAACGTTGGTCAAAAGGTAACATGGAAAATTTGATTGAACTTGGAGCAATTGAAGTTATTCCTAAATATCGCGGGAGCGGTGTAGGAAAAAGCCTACTAAAAGTCTCGATGATGGACGACGTTATGAATGATTATATTGTGATCACGACCGAATATTATTGGCACTGGGATTTAAAAGGCACTGGCTTAAATGTCTGGGAGTATCGCAAAGTAATGGAAAAGATGATGAATGCCGGTGGTCTTGAATACTTTGCCACAGACGATCCTGAAATCAGCTCTCACCCAGCTAATTGCTTAATGGCAAGGATTGGCTCTCGTGTTGATACCGATTCCATCCAACAGTTTGATCAACTTCGTTTCATGAACCGCTTCATGTACTAGGAGGGTATAAAATGTTACTAGAAGAAATTATGAATCGTGATGTAGCGACTTTGTTCCCTACACAAACGTTAAAAGAAGCAGCTGCAACACTTCGCGATAAAAAAATCCGACACATTGCGGT